>NZ_CP108032.1:3642742-4249866 GCF_036169555.1 Streptomyces sp. NBC_00306
GGCCCGGCCGACCTCCGGGGAGAGGTGGTCGGTGAACGTGTCCGGCCACAGCACGGCCGTACGGCTTGTCGCGAGAACCTCCGTACGGCCTCGCAGATGCCCGGCCAGCCAGGTGCGGAACGTCTCCGGGGCCAGCCGCGGGATGTCCCGTTCGGGCGCGATGCCGCCCAGCCGCTTGGCGACGGACGCCAGCGGCCGGACCCGGGCCGCAGCGTTGACGAGCCGGGCGAAGGGGGCCGCCGCACGCAGCCACTCGGGCAGCCGGCCCATGGCGTAGTGGGACGCGGGCCGGCGGCGCCCCGCGTAGTGGTGATGCAGGAACTCCGCCTTGTACGTGGCCATGTCGACGCCCACCGGGCAGTCGCTGCGGCACCCCTTGCACGACAGGCACAGGTCGAGCGCGTCCCGCACCTCGGGGGAACGCCAGCCGTCCCGCACGATCTCGCCCGCCAGCATCTCGTGCAGCAGCCGGGCCCGGCCGCGGGTGGAGTGCGCCTCCTCGCCGGTGGCGCGGAAGGACGGGCACATCACTCCGCCGCCCGAAGCGGCCGATGTCGTACGGCACTTGGCGACGCCCACGCACCGCCGCACCGCGCCGGCGAAGTCGCCGCCGTCGTGCGGGTAGCCGAAGGCCACGTCGATCCTCTCCCGGGGGAGCACGGCGAAGCGGAGGTTGGCGTCGAGGCGGTCGGGGCGGGCCAGCATGCCGGGGTTCATGCCGCCGGCCGGGTCCCACAGGTCCTTGAACCGGCCGAAGAGGCCGACCAGTTCGTCCCCGTACATCTTCGGCAGCAGCTCCGCGCGCGCCTGGCCGTCGCCGTGTTCGCCCGACAGCGAGCCGCCGTGGGCGACGACGAGTTCGGCGACCTCCTCGGAGAATCGGCGGAAGGCCCGCACACCCGGCTCGCTCAGCAGGTCGAAGTCGATACGGACGTGGATGCAGCCGTCGCCGAAGTGCCCGTACGGCGTGCCGCGCAGGCCGTGCGCCGCCAGCAGCGCCCGGAAGTCGCGCAGATAGGCGCCCAGCCGGGCGGGCGGCACCGCGCAGTCCTCCCAGCCGGGCCAGGCCTCCGTGCCGTCGGGGGTGCGGGTCGCCGTGCCGGCCGCGTCCTCGCGCACCCGCCACAGGGCGCGCATGCCGGCCGGGTCGTCGACCACCGTGCCGTCCAACGCGTCGGCCGCGCGGAGCACGGCCTCGGCGCCGGCCCGTGCCTCGGCCGCGGTGTCCCCGCCGGTCTCCACGAACAGCCACGCGCCGCCGCGCGGCAGCCCGTGGCCGGGGGGCACCAGGTCCTCGGCCATGCCCTCGACGGTCAGCGGGCGGAGCGGAAGGAGCCCGGAGGCCGCCTCGGCCGCCGCGCTCTCGTCGGGGTAGCCGAGCACCGCGAGGGCCCGGGCCCGGGGCGCGTCGACGAGCCGTACGGTCGCCTCCGTCAGCACGCCGAGCGTGCCCTCGCTGCCGCAGAACGCGCGGGTCAGGTCGACGCCCTTCTCGGGCAGCAGCGCGTCCAGCGCGTAGCCGGAGATCCGGCGGGGCAGCCCGTCCGTGAACCCGGTGCGCAGCAGGGCGAGATGGCCGTCGACGAGTTCGCGCAGGCCGGCGGGGGCGCCGGAGTCCCAGCCACGGCCGAGGCGCAGTGCGGCGCCGTCGTAGGTGGTCACGGAGAGGCCGTGCACGTTGTCGGCGGTCGTGCCCCAGGCCACCGAGTGCGCGCCGCAGGAGTTGTTGCCGATCATCCCGCCGATCGTGCAGCGGGCGTGGGTGGAGGGGTCGGGGCCGAAGGTGAGGCCGAGGGGGCGTACGGCGTCGCGGAGGGTGTCCAGCACGACGCCGGGCTGGACGACCGCCGTGCGGGCCTCGGCGTCCACGTCGAGCACGGCCCGCATGTGGCGGGTGAAGTCGAGCACGACGCCGATGCCGGTGGCCTGCCCGGCAATCGACGTACCCGCGCCGCGCGGCACGACGGGCACCTCGTACTGCCGGCAGACCGCGAGTGCGGCGGCCACGTCGTCGGCGTCCCGGGGTGCGACGACGCCGACCGGTACCCGCCGGTAATTGGAGGCGTCCATGGTCATCAGGGCTCTGCCGGCGGCGGAGAAGTCCACCTCGCCGCGCATGTCCCGCCCGAGGGCCCGCGCCAGCTCGCCCGTCGCGCCGGCCGTCGTGCGGGTGTCCGCGGACCCGGAGTGCGCCTCCCGCACCCGGGCAGAGCTGCCGTCCGGCTGCCGGTCCGGCCCCGTCTGTCGCTGTTCCGCCATGTCTCTCAGCATGCCCCCGTCACTCCCGTCACACCGCCGCGAAACGGGCCGGTCCGGCGGCCGCTCTCTGCCAGGCCTTGGCAAAGCCGGGGGGGAAGAGCCCAAAGTGATCGCCAACTCTCCTATAGTGACGAGCACTTGATCGGGAACACGCGGCTCCAGTTCTGCCCCCGCCACCCCTCGGAAGGCAACACTCGATGACCGGCACCGCTCAGAAGCGATGACCCGCGGTACGCGGGCGGTCCCCCGGCCGGGCCACACCCCACGCCTGTCGGGACGACCGAGAACACACTGAAGATCGTCGTCGTCGGCGGCTTCGGCGTCGGCAAGACCACGATGGTCCGCTCCGTCAGCGAGATACGCCCGCTGCACACGGAGGAGGTGATGAGCCGCGCCGGCCGCAGCCTGGAGGACACCAGCAGGGTCAGCGGCAAGAACGCCACCACCGTCGCGTTCGACTTCGGCCGGATCACCGTCGCCGACCGCAGCGTCCTCTACCTCTTCGGCGCCCCCGGCCAGAAGCGCTTCTGGTTCCTGTGGGAACGGCTGCTGGCCGGCACGATGGGTGCGGTCGTCCTCGTCGACACCCGTTGCCTCGACGAGGCCTGGTACGCCCTGGACCGCCTCGAACACCACGGCATGCCGTACATCGTCGCGGTGAACGACTTCGGCGGACCGCTGCACAGCGACGAGCACATCCGCGAGGCGCTCGCGCTCGGCCCCGACGTGCCGATGGTGGAGTTCGACGCCCGCGACCACTCGTCCAGCAAATTCGTCCTGATCGCGCTGGTCGAGCATCTGCACGCCCTGGCGGTCCGCCACAAGGGCTGAGCCCGCCGGTGACGCCGGCCACCGGTACGACCGTCATATGGGCAGCTGTCTCATCCGCCGGACCGCGTCCGCGCGACGCCCCGTGACCGACTACGCTCCGGAACGTGGCTGAGATCCGGATTCCCGCTGACATCAAGCCCGCCGACGGCCGTTTCGGCGCGGGCCCCTCCAAGGTGCGGACGGAGGCGCTCGACGCCCTGTCCGCCACCGGCACGTCCCTGATGGGCACGTCCCACCGCCAGGCCCCGGTGAAGAACCTGGTCGGCGCGGTGCGCGACGGCGTACGTGACCTGTTCCAGCTCCCCGAGGGCTACGAGGTCATCCTCGGCAACGGCGGCTCCACCGCCTTCTGGGACGTCGCGACGCACGGCCTGATCGACAACAAGTCCCAGCACCTGTCGTTCGGCGAGTTCTCCTCCAAGTTCGCCAAGGCCGCCAAGCTCGCACCCTGGCTGGCCGAGCCCACCGTCATCACCTCCGAGCCGGGCACGCACCCCGAGCCCGAGGCCGAGGCGGGCGTCGACGTGTACGGCTTCACGCACAACGAGACCTCGACCGGTGTCGCCGCCCCCCTCAAGCGCGTGAACGGCGCCGACGAGGGCGCGCTGGTCCTGGTGGACGCCACCTCGGGCGCCGGCGGCCTGCCCGTCGACATCGCCGAGACCGACGTCTACTACTTCGCCCCGCAGAAGTCCTTCGCCTCCGACGGCGGCCTGTGGATCGGTGTCTTCTCCCCCGCCGCCCTGGAGCGCGCCGCGCGCATCCACGGCTCCGGCCGGCACGTCCCGGAGTTCTTCAGCCTCCCGACGGCGATCGACAACTCCCTGAAGAACCAGACGTACAACACCCCCGCGCTGGCGACCCTCTTCCTGCTGAACGAGCAGCTGAAGTGGATCAACGGCCAGGGCGGTCTCGACTGGTCGGTGCGCCGCACGGCGACCTCCTCGCGGACCCTGTACGGCTGGGCGGAGGCGTCGAAGTACGCCACCCCGTTCGTCGTCGACCCGGCCAAGCGCTCGCAGGTCATCGGCACCATCGACTTCTCCGACGACATCGACGCGTCCGCGGTCGCCAAGGTGCTGCGCGCCAACGGCATCGTCGACACCGAGCCGTACCGCAAGCTGGGCCGCAACCAGCTGCGCGTGGCGATGTTCCCGGCGATCGACCCGGCGGACGTCGAGGCGCTCACCGCGTGCGTCGACTACGTGATCGAGAACCTCTGACACCCACGTCGTACGAATGAGGGGCCCGGCGGCCGAGGCGGCCGGGCCCCTCGTCGTCCCGATGGGCGCGGGCTCGGCCGGATGGAGCAGCGGCGCGGGCAGGGGCGGGGCGGCCGCCCGATGCTGAGCGTGCCCATCGTGCTCGCCCACCGGGAGAACCACCGTGCCGCTGCCCCGACGCTCGCCGCTTCGTCTGTCCGCCGCCGCCCTGCTGACCGCCGCCGCTCTCGCCGGGCTGATGTCCGCGCCCGCCCGCGCCGCCGACCCCGCCGGCTCCGACCACGACCGCGCGCTGCAACGGCAGTTGCGGCAACTGATCGCCGCCCCGGGCGGGCCGCCCGGCATCATCGCCGTCCTCCGGCGCGACGGCCGCTCGGAGGTCCACCGCGCCGGTGTCGCCGAGATCGGCACGGACCGGCCGGTCCGGGTGAGCGACCACATGCGGATCGCCAGTACGGCCAAGGCGTTCAGCGGAGCGGTCTCCCTCCGCCTCGTCGACCGCGGGAAGCTGCGCCTGGACTCCACCATCGGCAGGGTGCTGCCCCGGCTGCCGCGCGCCTGGCACCGGGTCACGCTGCGGCAGTTGCTCAACCACACGAGCGGCCTCCCGGACTACTCCGAGGACCGTGAGTTCCTGGAGCTCCTGGCCGCGGACCCGCGGCGGCGCTTCGACTCCCGCCGGCTGCTCGACTTCGTCGCCGGCGAGCCGCTCCGGTTCCGGCCGGGCTCGCGGTACCGGTACTCCAACTCCGACAACATCGCCGTGGCCCTGATGGCGGAGGCGGTCACGGGCCGGCGCTACGAGGACCTGCTCGCCCGTCTTGTGTACCGCCCGCTCGGTCTGCGCGACACCAGCCTTCCGCAGGGCTACGAGCTGCCCGAGCCGTACCTGCACGGCTACGACGTCACCCCGCCGGACCCGCCGGAGGACGTCTCCGAGGTGCTCAGCGCGTCCGGCATCTGGGCGTCCGGCGGCATCGTCTCGACACCGCGGGACATGACGGCGTTCGTCCGCGGCTACGCGGGCGGCCGGCTGATCTCGGCGCGGACGCTGCGCGAACAGCGGCGCTGGGTCGCGGGCGCGTCGGAGCCGGCGGGGCCGGGCGCGAACAAGGCCGGTCTCGCGATCTTCCGCTACGCGACACGGTGCGGGGTGGTGTACGGCCACACCGGCAACTTCCCCGGCTACACGCAGCTGATCGCGGCGACGGCCGACGGCAGGAGGTCGCTGACGTTCTCGATCACGACCCAGGTGAACCGGCTGAACAAGCCGGAGCTGCTGGAGCAACTGCGGGACGTCCAGGAGGACTTCGTCTGCGAGCTGCTGCGCCGGTAGACGCGCGCGCCACGCGGGTGGGGCCATCCCCCCGTTCCGGCCCCACCTGCGAGCGACCCGCGCTCAGGTCCCGGCGCGCGACGTCAGCGGCTCAGACGCTGGAAGCGGCGGACCGCCAGCGGCAGGAACACCGCCGTCACGGCCAGCGGCCACACCACCGCCATCAGCACCCCGTGCTCCTGGATCCAGCTCCCGTCCCCCGCCACCGGGTTGCCGAACAGCTCCCGGGTCGCCGCGGCCGTCGACGAGATCGGGTTCCATGCCGCGACCGTGCCCAGCCAGTCGGGCATCGACGACGGCGGGACGAAGACGCTGGAGATCATCGTGAGCGGGAACACCACCGCGTAGAGACCGCCCGCCGCCTCCGGGCTCGGCACCAGCAGGCCCAGCCAGATCCCGACCCAGATCAGACTGAACCGCAGCAGGACGAGCAGCGCGAACGCGGCCGCCGTGCCCAGGAGTCCGCCGTCCGAGCGCCAGCCCATCACCAGGGCCGTGGCCGCGAGGATCGTCAGCTCGGCGCAGGCCACGATCAGATCGTTGACCCCGCGGCCGGCGACGACCGCGGACGGTGCCATCGGCATCGAACGGAAACGGTCGATGACCCCCTTCGAGGAGTCGGTGACGACCGAGATGGCCGTGTTCATGAAGCCGAAGGCCATGGTCATCACGAACATGCCCGGCATCAGGAAGTCGCGGTAGTCGCCCCCGCCCGGCGGCTTCATCGCGCCGCCGAAGACATAGCCGTACAGCAGCACGGAGACGATGGGGAAGCCCAGCTGCCAGGCGATGTAAGAGGGTTGGCGCCGGTAGTGGGTCAGCCCGCGGCGTACGACGTTCCAGCAGTCCAGCACCGCCCAGTACAGCCGGCGCTCCCCCTCGGTCTCGACCCGCAGATCGACGGCGGCGACACCGGTGGGCGCCGGTCCGCTGCGGTCCATGACGTCGCTCATGCCGCGCTCACCTCGGTCTTCTCGGTCGTCCCGGTCGAGTCGGTCTTCTCGGTCGAGTCGGTCTTCTCGGTCGCGTCGGGTGTCTCGGTACGGTGGCCGGTCAGGCGCAGGAACACGTCGTCCAGGCTGGGCCGGCGCAGGCCGATGTCCTCGACCGCGACGCCCGCGTCCTGGAGGGTGCGCGCCACCTCGGTCAGCGCCGCCACCCGGTCGGTCACCGTCGCGTGCACCCGGCGCTCCTGCTCGCTGGTCTCCGGCCGGCCCTGCGCGACGCGCGCGACCACGGCAGCGGCCGCCGGCAGGTCCGCGGGATCACCGACCACGACCTCGATACGGTCGCCGCCCACGCGGTTCTTCAGCCCGTCGGGGGTGTCGTCGGCGATGGCCCTGCCCTGGTCGATGACGGTGATGTGCGAGGCCAGCTTGTCGGCCTCGTCGAGGTACTGCGTCGTCAGCAGCACGGTCGTCCCGCCCGCCACCAACTCTCTTACGGCCTTCCACACTTCGCCGCGCCCGCGCGGGTCGAGGCCCGTCGTCGGCTCGTCCAGGAACAGCACCTCGGGCGCGAGGATCATCGAGGCGGCGAGGTCGAGGCGTCTGCGCATGCCTCCGCTGTACTGTCCGACGCCCTTGTCCGCCGCCTCCACCAGGTCGAACTGCTCCAGCAGTTCACCGGCGCGCAGCGCGGCCCGCCTGCCGCCCAGATGGAAGAGCCGCCCGAACATCTCCAGGTTCTGGCGGCCGGTGAGGATCTCGTCGACGGCGGCGTACTGACCGGCGAGCCCGATCCTGCCGCGGACCCGGCGGGGGTCACGTGTGACGTCGACGCCGGCGACCCGCGCCCGTCCGCGGTCGAACCGCAGCAGCGTACTGAGGACGCGCACGGCGGTGGTCTTGCCGGCGCCGTTCGGCCCGAGCAGACCGTGCACGGTGCCCCGGCGCACGGCCAGGTCGAAGCCGTCGAGTGCGCGCTTGTCCCCGTATCTCTTCTCGATCGCTTCGGCGAGTACGGCGTGTTCGTTCACGAGCCCTCCCGGCAGGACGGATGACAGACAACTGGGTACGGTGTACTCACAAGAGAGTACAGCGTACCCAGTTCTTGTCCAGCGCATTAGGCTGAAGCCATGACGACCGAAACGAGCGGCAGCGGAGACATCTCCCGCACCCTGGAGCTCCTGTGGGGCACGGGCGAGCGTCCGAGCCGGGGCCCGAAGCCCGGCCTGACCCTCGACCGGATCGTGACGGCGGCCGTCGAGATCGCCGACGCGGAGGGGCTGGCGGCCGTCTCGATGCGGCGCCTGTCCACGGAACTGGGCGCCGGCACGATGACGCTCTACCGGTACGTCCCCGGCAAGGCCGAGCTGCTCGACCTGATGCTGGACCGGGTCGGCGGCCAGCCCCCGGCCACGAAGGAGCCCGAGGCGGACTGGCGCGCCGCGATCGACGCCCTGGCGCGCGGCTACCTCACGCTCTACCGGGAGCACCCCTGGCTCCTCAAGGTCAACCAGGCCAGAACGGTCCTCGGCCCGAGCGCGCTACGGGGACTGGAGTACGCGCTGACGGGCCTTCAGGACATGGGCCTCACGGACCCCGAACTGATCTCCGTGATCATCGCGACGCAGAGCTTCGTGATGGGCATCGCCCGGATGGAGATCGAGACGATCGAGGCGGCGAAGGCGACGGGCCGGAGCGACGAGGACTTCTGGGAGGGCCAACGGCCGTTCCTGGAACGGGCGATGCTGAGCGGGGAGTACCCGCGGATGGCGGCGCTGGCGGAGGACACGTTCAGCAGGGACTTCGACCATTTCGAGTTCGGGCTGGGGAGGCTGGTGGCCGGCCTGGAGGCCCTGGTCCGCGACCGCGCATCGAGCCCTGCCGGGACAACAGGCCGCGCATCCAGCCCCGCCGGGACTACGGGCCGCGCATCCAGCCCCGCCGGGACAACGGGCCGCACATCAAGCCCCGCCGGCGATTGAGGCGCGGGGTCCGGGGCAGCGCCCCGCGAACCGGCCGCACCATCACTACCGGGCACGCCCTACGGCCGTGTCCTCAAACGCCGGACGGGCTGAACCTGCCCCGCACACCAAGCCCCGCCGGGACAGCAGGCCACACATCAAGCCCCGCCGGCGATTGAGGCGCGGGGCCCGGGGCAGCGCCCCGCGAACCGCCCGCACCATCACTGCCGGGCACGCCTGCCGGGACAACAGGCCGCACAATTCAGCCCCGCCGGCGATTGAGGCGCGGGGTCCGGGGCAGCGCCCCGCCAACCGGCTGAACCTGCCCGCACACTCAGCCGCGCCGCAGCATCCGCTTCAGGCCCAGCACCAGCGCCGTCGCCGCCGCCAGACCGATCACCGCGTAGGTGAAACTGTTCTGGTCGTCGTCGGCACCCTCGCCCCCGCCGCCGCCCGCCGCACCGTCCTTCCCCGACGGCGACGTCCCGCCCGACGCCTCGTCCTTGCCGAGCGGCACCCGCTCCACCTCGCTCTGCTCCCCCTCCGTCCCGAACATCAGCGCCTTGCCGTCCGTCGTGTACGTGACCGACTCCGCCTGGCCCTGGATCGGCGCCTTCACCCGGTGGTCCGCGCCGAGGCGGCCGTTCGTCCACTCGTAGCCGCGGGCGCTGAAGTACGAACGCAGCACCAGCTCCTTCCCGTCCGGCGAGAACGCGCCGTCGGTCACCCACGGCACCTCCCCGACCCGGCGGAAGGTGTTCGTACCGGACCGGGTGAGTTCGGCCGGGCCCTCGTACAGACCGCCGCCGTCCTCGTTCTTCGACGCGATGTAGACCCGCCCGGTCTTCGGATGGACCATCATCGCCTCGGCGTTGCGGGCTCCGTCGGCGTACGTGACCGTGTACTGCGTGGCGTTCACGGTCATGTCCTTGAGCGCCTTCGGCTCGGGGAACGTGTAGATCCACACGTGGTCCCAGCTGCCGTTGAGGTTGTCCCCGATGTCGCCGACGTAGACCTTGCCGTCCGGGCCGACCGAGATCGCCTCCATGTCCCGCGGAGTGCCCACCCCGCGCAGGGTGATCGTCGCGACCGTCTTCCCGGTCCGGGAGTCGACGGCGAACACCCGCGGCTCGTCCTGGTCGTTGTGCGTCCAGTACACCCCCGAGTGCGCCCGGCTGGCGGCGAGGCCGCTGGACTCCGTGACCCGCGGGTCCGTGATCGTGAAGCCGGGGTCCTCCGACGTTGCGGAAGCGGCCGGCACGGCGGCGAGCAGGACGAACGCGGCGGCAGCGGCGGTGACGTACGGAAGCGAACGCATGCCCCAAGCCTGCCATCCCGCCCGGGTTCCGGCCCGCGCCCCCGGAACCGCCTCCCGGCGACCGCGCCCGCACCCGCGCCCGCACAGGCACAGGCACAGGCACAGGCACCACCCCCGTGGCCGGTCTCACATCGCGGCCCAGCCGTCCCGTCCGCCATGATGTGCCCCATGCGTTTCATGTTCGTCGGCGACTCCATGACCATCGGACGCGCCGGCGACTACACCTGGCGCTACCGGATGTGGCAGCACCTCGGCGCATCCTTCGGCAGCCCGTACGAGATCGTCGGCCCGCGGACCTGGCTGTACGACACCGAGGTGGACGCCCCGCGCTCGTACGCCTACGCGGCGCCGTTCCCCGCGGACGCCCGGCGCCATCTCGCGGGCTGGGGCGAGGGCTGGCTCCACATGGCGCCGGTGATCCGCGAGACGGTGACCGACCAGCGCCCGGACGTCCTGCTGGTCTCGCTCGGCCTGATAGACCTCGGCTTCTACACGGACAGCGGCCAAACCGCCCTGAACGTCCGCCGGTTCATCGCCGAGTCCCGTGCGGCCAACCCGCACGTCCGGATGGTGCTGCTCCCCGTCATACCGAACGTGCGCGCCCGTGCGGACGCGCCGTTCGCGGCGGAGTGCGACCGCTTCAACGAACTGCTCGCCAAAGCGGTCGCCGACCTGGACACCGCGGCGTCCCCGATCCTCCTGGCGTCCCGTCCCGAGCGGTACGACCTCGACACGGACACCTACGACGGCACCCACCCGAGCGCGTCGGGCGAGCACAAGCTCGCGGCGGCGTACGCGCAGGCGATGCACCAGGCGTGGGGGCTGGGCGCCCGTTACGAGGCCGCGGCCTGATCCTGCCGCGTACCGCCCCGGCCGAGGCCGTCAGAAGACGAACGGCCCGGGGTTCTGCGGGGAGGTCGCCGTGCAGGTGGCGGTGATCCCGAACACCACCACGGTCAGGGACGTGGCTTCCAGGCTGTCGCCCACCGCCACGGTGCCGTCCAGCGGTCCGGTGGAGACGGCGCCGCCCGCCGGGATCGCGGGGTTGGCGTTGCCGGTGAACGTCGTGGTGTCCGTGCCGTTCTTCGCCAGCGTGAGCGTGGACTTCACCGAGTTCGCCGAGATGGGCAGGGGTGAGGTGATGGCGTCCGTGGCCAGGCTGATGGTCGCGGCTGTGCCGTCCTGCGTGGCCGTGAGGTTCGCCGTGCCCGAGCCGAACGAGCCGCAGTCGAAGGACAGCGTCGCCTTCTCCGGCGTCACCGCCTGGGCCGCGGGCGCCATCGCGAGCGTGCCGGCGGCCAGCAGGCCGACGCCGAGGAATGTGCCGATGCCAAACGTGCCGTGCTTCATGGGAGGTCCCGCCTTCGTGTGTGGGGTCACGGGCCGGCGCCGGCGGCTGCCATCGGGCGTGCGCACGCAATCCTGGGGCGTTGGGGAGCCCGGGAAGCTGGATCACCTGCGAGCACGGTGCGGCTGATGGGTCGTCAGCGACGCTCCCATTGCTGCACGGGCCTCCCGGGAAAACAAGGAGAGCCACCGAATGTTGACATGTAACGGCCAAATCAGGCTGTCGGCTCCAGCGGGGCGCGCGTCAGACGGTTGGCGAAGGCGGAGAGCGTGTAGGTCCCGATCCCCATGACCACCTCCAGCGCGTTCTGCGGAGTGAAGCCCTGGCCGAAAAACGCCGCCAGCGACTCGTCCCCGGCCGCGCCGGACGCGGCGATCACGTCGAGCGTGAACCTCCGTACGGCTTCGAGGCGTTCGTCGTCGAGCGGGCGCTGCGCGACCAGCGCCGCCACGGTTTCCTCATCCGCCCCCAGCGCCCGGAGTTTGCCGGTGTGCATCACGACGCAGACATGGCACTCGTTGCGCGCCGCGACCGTCATGATGACGACCTCGCGCGCCACCGGGTCCAGCGTCGTGCGCTCGAAGAGGGCGCTGAGCTGAAGGAATCCGTCCAGCGTGTGCGGCGAGGCGGCGAGTCTGGCGACCGCGGGCGGCAGATGCCCCAGATTGCGCCGGACCGCCTCCATCGAACGACGGGACGCGGGCGGTGCGGACTCCGGGCTGTGGTCGGGAAAGGCGCGATCGGCGACGGCGTGATCGGTGAGCACGGTGACCCCTCTAAGATGGACAACATGGTTGACGATAAAAAGGTAAACCAGGTTGTCGATAACGGCAAGGGGGTTCCCGGCAGGGGCTACGAGCTCCCCCTGCTCCTCTTCGCCGGATTCCGCTCCCTCATCGACCGGCTCCACGTCGAGCTGGCCCGCCAGGGCCACCCCGACGTCCGCCCCGCACACGGCTTCGCGATGCAGGCGATCGGTATCGACGGCGCGACCGCGAGCGAGGTCGGCCGCCGCCTCGGCGTCTCCAAGCAGGCCGCCGGCAAGACCGTCGACCGGCTCGTGGCGCTGGGCTACGCGGTCCGCGCCGACGACCCGGCCGACGCCCGCCGCAAACTCGTCCGGCTCACCCCGCACGGCCTGGACGCACTGTCCCGCTCGGCCGCGATCTTCGACGAACTGCGCGCCGACTGGGCACGGAAGCTCGGTGCGGACCGGGTCGGCGACATCGAGCAGGCACTGCGCTCCGTCGTCCCCGCCGACGCCTTCCGCCTCGACGCGGCGGGCTGGTTCAGCGGGGCTTGAGCGTGCCGCGAGGCCGGCCCTTGCTTCGAGCGCGCTCCAAGGAGTTGGCTTGGGGCCCATGGAGTACACGCAGCTCGGACGCACGGGACTCAAAGTCAGCCGACTCGTCCTCGGGACGATGAACTTCGGGCCTCTCACCGACGAGGCCGACAGCCACACGATCATGGACGCCGCACTCGGCGCGGGCATCAACTTCTTCGACACGGCCAACGTCTACGGCTGGGGCGAGAACAAGGGCCGCACAGAGGAGATCGTCGGCAGCTGGTTCGCCAAGGGCGGCGACCGCCGCGACAAGGTGGTCCTCGCCACCAAGGTCTACGGGAACATGGGCGCCGACGGCGAGGCCTGGCCCAACCACGACAAGCTCTCCGCGCTCAACATCCGGCGCGCCGTCGACGCCAGCCTCAAGCGGCTGAAGACGGACTACATCGACCTCTACCAGTTCCACCACATCGACCGCAGCACCCCGGTCGAGGAGATCTGGCAGGCCATCGACACACTCGTCCAGCAGGGCAAGATCCTGTACGTGGGGTCGTCCAACTTCCCGGGCTGGAAGATCGCCCAGGCCAACGAGGCCGCCGCGCGCCGGGGTTCGTACGGGCTGGTCAGCGAGCAGTGCCTCTACAACCTCGCCGAACGCCGCGCCGAGATGGAGGTGATCCCGGCCGCGCAGGAGTACGGCCTGGGCGTCATCCCCTGGTCGCCGCTGCACGGCGGACTGCTCGGTGGGGTGCTCAAGAAGGAGGCCCAGGGCGGACGCCGCGCGACCGGCCGTGCCGCCGACACTCTGGCCGACGCCGACTCCCGCGCGCAGATCCAGGCGTACGAGGACCTGCTCGACAAGCACGGTCTGGAGCCGGGCGAGGCCGCGCTGGCCTGGCTGCTCTCCCGTCCGGGCGTCACGGGACCGATCGTCGGTCCGCGTACGGCGGACCAGCTGGAGTCCGCGCTGCGCGCCGTCGAGCTCGAACTGAGCGACGAGGTGCTGGCCGGTCTCGACGAGATCTTCCCGGGGCCGGGGCCCTCTCCGGAGGCCTTCGCCTGGTAGGTCACCGGCAGTGACCGACGGACGGCCGTGGGCCGGCCGGCAGCGGACGGATACCGGACGCCGCTACCGGCCGGCCACGGCCGCCACGGCGATGATGCCGAACATCAGCACAAGGACGCCGGCCATGATCTGGTTTCTGGTCTTGGTCTTCACGCAACGAGGTTAACGCGGCTGTTCGAGGGGCCCCGAACCCGGCTCCGGTTCCGCACCCCGTTCCGTGCCGGGGGCCGGCTCCGTACCGGGGACCGTCGGGGCGCCCGGACCCGGATCGGTGGCCGGCCCCGGCTCCATGGCCGCCTCCGCGCCCGGTTCCGGCAGAGCGCCCGCGTCCTTGCCGAGCGGCCAGGTGCCCACCGTCTCGTAGCGCGGTTCCTCCCCCTTCACCCCGCTCACCGGCAGGTTGCTGCGGACGAGATGGAGTTCGGACACCTCCCAGGGGGTGCTGTCGAAGTCGGCCAGCGCGTCGACGAACGGGATCAGCGACATGTCCACGCGGCTGCGGGCGACGGTGAGGTGGGCCGTGTAGCGGCGGTGTTCCTCCATGCCGATCCCGGACCTGCGGGCGGCCGCGTCCGCGCGCTCGGCGAGCAGGCGCATCTCCGCCAGCCCGCCGGAGGCCCCGGCCCACAGCGCACGCTTGCCGAAGTGCCCGCCGGCGTGGATGCGCAGCGGGAAGGGGTCGGTACGGCGTGCGGCCCGGCCGAGCCGTTCGTGCAGCTCGGGCAGGATCTTCTCGTCGACCTCGCCCATGAAGGCGAGGGTGAAGTGCCAGCCCGCCCGGCCGGTCCAGCGCAGGCGGTCCGCGCCGGGCAGGGTTCTCAACCGGTCCACGGCGAGGCCGAGTTCGTCGACGGCCTGGCCGGGCGGCAGTACGGCGGCAAAGAGTCTCATGATCCGAGTCTGGCCCAGCCGGCCCGGTTCACACAGGTGCCGGGAGCCCTTCCCTGCGCCGTCCCACGGGGCGCCGGACCTCCGTCCCACAGCGTGGCCGGCTCCGGTCCCACCCCTCGGCCGGCCCTCGTCTCACGCGGCGGTCGCGAGCCTCTCCCGGGGCACGAACTCCAGGTGCTTGTGGCCCGGCCGCAGGTCGACCTTCAGGCGCAGCCCGCCGGCGCGGGCGAGCATCCCACCGATGCCGAGCGCCGCCAGCAGCGAGATGACACCGCCCGCCGCGAAGCCGATCCGCGGTCCGTAGGTGTCGGTGATCCAGCCGAAGACGGGCGCGCCCAGGGGCGTACCGCCGACGAAGACCATCATGAACAGGCTCATCACGCGCCCGCGCATCGCCGGTTCCGTCGCCATCTGGACGCTGGAGTTGGCCGTGACGTTGACGGTGAGGCCGGTCATCCCGATCGGCACCATCATCAGCGCGAAGATCCAGAACCCCGGTGCGAACGCGGCGACGGTCTCCAGCAGTCCGAACATCACCGCGGCTCCGACCAGGAACCGCAGCCGTGAGGTCCCGCGGCGCGCCGCGAGCAGGGCGCCCGCCAGCGATCCGGCCGCCATCAGCGTGTTCAGCAGGCCGTAGGTGCCGGCGCCCGAGTGGTACACGTCGTCGACGAACGCCGACAGCCAGATCGGGAAGTTGAAGCCGAAGGTGCCGATGAACCCGACCAGGACGATCGGCCAGATCAGCTCGGGGTGCGTCGAGACGTACCGCAGGCCCTCGCGCAGCTGGCCCTTGCCCCGGGGCGCGCGCTCCACCTTGTGCAGCTCGCTGTTGCGCATCAGCAGCAGGCCGGCGATGGGCGCGAGGAAGGACAGTCCGTTGAAGAGGAACGCGTAGCCGCTGCCGACGGCCGTGATGAGGACACCGGCCACGGCGGGGCCGACGAGCCGCGCGGACTGGAAGTTGGCGGAGTTGAGACTGACCGCGTTGCCGAGCTGGTCGGGGCCGACCATCTCGGAGACGAAGGACTGACGCGCCGGGTTGTCGACGACGGTGACCATGCCGAGCAGGAAGGCCGTGAGGTAGACGTGCCAGACCTCGACGTGCCCGGTGAGGGTGAGGACGGCGAGCGCGGCGCCCGTCGCGCCCATGGCCGACTGGGTGGCCAGCAGCAGACCGCGCTTGGGCAGCCGGTCGGCGAGCACCCCGCCGTACAGGCCGAACAGCAGCATCGGCAGGAACTGCAGCGCGATGGTGATGCCGACGGCGGACGCGGATCCGGTGAGCGTCAGGACCAGCCAGTCCTGGGCGATGCGCTGCATCCAGGTGCCCGTGTTGGACACCACTTGGCCGATGGCGAAGAGCCGGTAGTTACGGATCTTCAGTGAGCTGAACATGGTCGTAGGAGAGGGTGCGGGTGCGGAGTCTGCTCCGGGTCCCGTACTCAACAGCGTCGCCTCCTCGGCGGTCGGTGCTTACGCCAGGTGCGCGAGCTTCTCCAGTACGGGAGCGGCCGCGCGCAGCTTGGCCCATTCCTCATCGTCGAGCCCCTCGGCGAGGGCGGCCAGCCAGGCGTTCCGCTTGCGGCGGCTCTCCTCGAGCATGGCCTCGGCCTGCTCCGTCTGGCTGACGACCTTCTGCCGGCGGTCGTCGGGGTGCGGTTCGAGACGGACGAGCCCCTTGGCTTCCAGGAGGGCCACGATCCGGGTCATGGACGGCGGCTGTACGTACTCCTTGCGGGCCAGCTCACCGGGGGTGGCCGAGCCGCAGCGCGCCAGGGTGCCGAGCACCGACATCTCGGTGGGGCTCAGCGATTCGTCGACGCGCTGGTGCTTCAGGCGCCGGCCCAGCCGCATGACGGCCGAGCGCAGGGAGTTCACGGCGGCGGCATCGTCGCCGTAGGACAGGTCCGACATGTTCGTTAGCGTAACTCATTACCCATGCTAAATACCAGCCGGGGGCGGGGGCTCGAGAGGGGCGCGAAGACGGTGCGGGAGGCGCACCCCGGGGGCGGTCCGGCGGCGCCCGAAAAAGGGCCGGGTCACCCATATGAGTGAGACGTATCCGGAAAGTGACGCACCGGCCACGACGCTGCGGCGACCCTGGCTGGCATGGGATCGACTGTGCTCAGCCTGCGGATAGACGGTGAGCTGCTCGACCGGCTCAGGCACCACGCCGCCATACGCGGAATGAGCGTCCAGGACTACGTGGTCCGGACGCTCATTCGCGACGACTTCGACGAACGCTTCAAGGCGGCCGTCGACGAGACGGAGAAGTTCTACGGGCTGACGTGAGCCGTGGGCGTCACGTCGGTCCGCAGGGGGGATCAGGCGAGGCCGAGTGCCGGCATCGCGTAGTAGAAGACGAACACCGCGGAGACGACGTACATCGCGACGGGCACCTCACGGCCCCGCCCGACGGCCAGCCTCAGCACGCTGAAAGCGATGAAGCCGATGCCGATGCCGTTGGTGATCGAGTAGGTGAAGGGCATCATCACCATCGCCAGGAACGCCGGGACCGCGAGCGTGTAGTCGCTCCAGTCGATGTCCCGGATCGAACCGGCGAGGATCAGGAAGCCGACCGCCAGCAGCGCGGGCGTCGCCGCCTGCGAGGGGACCATGGTCGCGAGCGGTGTGAGGAACAGCGCCACCGAGAACAGCGCGCCGGTCACCACCGAGGCGAGCCCGGTCCTGGCGCCCTCGCCGACGCCCGCCGTGGACTCCACGAAGCAGGTCGTCGCCGACGACGAGGTCGCGCCGCCCGAGGCGACCGCCAGACCGTCCACCAGCAGGACCCGGTTGATCCCGGGGAAGTTGCCGTCCTCGTCCATCAGCTTCGCCTCGTCGCCGACACCGAGGATGGTGCCCATGGCGTCGAAGAAGCAGGACAGCAGCACGGTGAAGACGAACAGTACGCCGGTCAGATAGCCGACTTTCTCGAAGCCGCCGAACAGGCTCACCTCGCCGACCAGCCCGAAGTCGGGGGTCGCGACCGGGCTGCCCGGCCACTCGGGCGTGGTCAGACCCCAGCTCGGGACGTCCGCCACCGCGTGGATGCCCATGGCGACCAGCGTCATCACGACGATGGAGATGAGGATCGCGCCCGGCACCTTGCGGATGATCAGGGCGAGCGTGAGCAGCGCGCCCACGGCGAAGACGAATACCGGCCAGCCGTTGAGGTGGCCGTCGAGGCCCAACTGGAGCGGCACGGTGGTCTTGGCGACGTCCGGGATACGGGAGACGAAGCCCGAGTCGACGAGCCCGATCAGCATGATGAACAGGCCGATACCGATCGCGATGCCCTTGCGGAGGCTGCGCGGCACCGCGTTCATCACCCGCTCCCGCAGCCCGGTGGCGACCAGCAGCATCACGACGATGCCGGCGAGGACGACCATGCCCATCGCGTCCGGCCACGACATCCGGGGGGCGAGCTGGAGCGCGACGACGGTGTTCACACCGAGACCGGCGGCCAGGGCGATCGGGACATTGCCGATGACACCCATCAGCAGCGTGGAGAAGGCCGCGGTCAGCACCGTCGCGGTGACCAGCTGGCCGCTGTCGAGCTGGTGCCCGTACATGTCCTTCGCGCTGCCGAGGATGATCGGGTTCAGCACGATGATGTAGGCCATCGCGAAGAAGGTGGCGAAGCCGCCACGGACCTCGCGGGCCACGGTGGAACCGCGCTGCGAGATGCTGAAGAAGCGGTCCAGGGGGCCGGACGGCGTCTGCGGGGGGTCGACCTTGGCGGGGGCCGAGCTGGTCATGCGGTCCTCATTGCGGTGACTGAACTCGGCGGCTCAGCGGTGCTGAACTTGGCGGTTCATACGAATAAAACCGGTCAGGGGCAAACCGTTTCAGTATGAACATATGAGGCCGTGATCGCTATCTCCGCGCGTAGACAGCGTGTGACCAGCTGAGGAGACCGGCGGGAGGGGCGTACAGGAGCAGCACTAAGCTGGCCGCATGGCGAAGTGGACCCCACGGCACGAGGCACCTGAGCCCCTTGAGGGGCCGATCGTCGGCACCATCGTCGGCGGCACCATCCTGTGGTTCGTCCTCTTCCTGGTGCAGATCCCCTTCTACAACTGGTTCGACGAACGCGACCTGATGTGGTGGGTGTGGACCTGCCTGGCCGGCGCGGGCCTCGGCCTGATCGGTATCTGGTACGTACGGGGCCGGGACGTCGCGATCAAGCGGGCGAAGGCGGCGGAGAGCGCGACGGCCTCGCCCGTGGCCGCCGATGACGCGCCGGCGCCGGGGGCGCACGGGGACGAATCCGCCGTTCCCGGGAGCAAGCCGGGGTCACCCTCGGACGAACCCGTAGTTCCCCGGGACGATTCGTCTCCTCCCCCGGTCTGATCCCGGGCGACTCGGCGGGTGAACGGGACCGTCCGGTCGTACCGTCGAGACCATGACGCAGCGGGCGAGGATCGAGACCAACGGCCCTGAGCCGGACGGCCCCCACATCGACGCGGGCGCCGAACTGGATCCCGTGCACCCGATGAAGCCGCCGAAGTCGCTCACCGCGACCCGGCCGCCGGCCACCGGGCTCACGGCGGCCGAGGTCGCCGAAGCCATCGCGCGGGGCGAGGTCAACGACGTCCCCGTGCGCTCCTCCCGGTCCACCGCCGACATCGTCCGGGCCAACGTCTTCACCCGCTTCAACGCGATCATCGGCGTGCTGTGGGTGATCATGCTCTTCGTCGCGCCGATCCAGGACAGCCTCTTCGGCTTCGTGATCATCGCCAACACCGGCATCGGCATCATCCAGGAACTGCGCGCCAAGAAGACCCTCGACGGGCTCGCCGTCATCGGTGAGGCCAAACCGTCCGTACGGCGCGACGGGGCCTCCGCGGAGATCTCCACCTCCGAGATCGTCCTCGGCGATCTGGTCGAACTCGGCCCCGGCGACAAGGTCGTGGTCGACGGCGAGGTGGCCGAGGCGGAGAGCCTGGAGATCGACGAGTCGCTGCTGACGGGTGAGGCCGACCCGGTTCTCAAGCAGCCGGGCGACCAGGTCATGTCGGGCAGCTTCGTGGTGGCCGGCGGCGGGGCGTTCACGGCGACGAAGGTGGGACGCGAGGCGTACGCGGCCCAGCTCGCCGAGGAGGCGTCCCGCTTCACGCTGGTCCACTCCGAGCTGCGCAGCGGCATCAGCACGATCCTCAAGTACGTGACCTGGATGATGATCCCGACCGCGACCGGGCTCATCATCAGCCAACTGGTGGTCAAGGACAACAACTTCAAGGACTCCGTCGCCAGGACCGTCGGCGGCATCGTGCCGATGATCCCCGAGGGCCTGGTGCTGCTGACCTCGGTCGCCTTCGCGATCGGCGTCATCCGGCTCGGCCGCAAGCAGTGCCTCGTCCAGGAGCTGCCCGCGATCGAGGGCCTGGCGCGGGTGGACGTCGTCTGTCTCGACAAGACGGGCACCCTGACCGAGGGCGGCATGGATGTCACCGAGCTGCGGCCGCTGGACGGCGCGGACGAGCCCTATGTGCGCAAGGTCCTGGGTGCGATGGGCGAGTCCGACCCGCGGCCGAACGCCTCGCTCCAGGCGATCATCAACGCCTACCCGGACAGCGAGGACTGGCGGTGCACGCAGTCGCTGCCGTTCTCGTCGGCGCGCAAGTACAGCGGTGCCGCGTTCAGCGAGGGCAACGGCAACAGCTCCACCTGGCTGCTGGGCGCGCCCGACGTCCTGCTGCCCGCGGGCGACAAGACACTCGCCGAGATCGAGCAGCTCAACGAACAGGGTCTGCGGGTGCTGCTGCTCGCGCGGGCGGCCGGCGAGCTGGACGCGCCTGCCGTCGCGTCCGGGGCGACCCCCACCGCGCTCGTGGTCCTCGAACAACGGCTGCGGCCCGACGCCTCGGACACCCTGCGCTACTTCGCCGACCAGGACGTCGCCGCGAAGGTCATCTCCGGTGACAACGCGGTCTCCGTGGGCGCGGTGGCCGGAAAGCTCGGTCTGCCGGGCGCGGAGAACACGGTCGACGCCCGCCGGCTCCCCTCCGAGCGGGCCGAGATGGCGGCCGAGCTCGACTCCAACGCGGTCTTCGGCCGGGTGAGCCCGCAGCAGAAGCGGGACATGGTGGGCGCGCTCCAGTCCAACGGCCACACGGTCGCCATGACCGGCGACGGCGTCAACGACGTCCTCGCCCTCAAGGACGCGGACATCGGCGTCTCCATGGGCTCCGGCTCCGAGGCGACCAAGGCCGTCGCACAGATCGTGCTGCTGAACAACAGCTTCGCGACCCTCCCGTCCGTGGTGGCGGAGGGACGGCGGGTGATCGGCAACATCACCCGCGTCGCGACGCTCTTCCTGACCAAGACCGTGTACTCGGTGCTGCTGGCGATCCTGGTGGTCTGCTGGCAGGTGGAGTACCCCTTCCTGCCCCGGCATCTGACACTGCTGTCGACGCTGACGATCGGTGTGCCGGCGTTCTTCCTGGCGCTCGCGCCGAACAAGGAGCGCGCGAAGCCGCACTTCGTGCGCCGGGTGATGCGGTACGCGATCCCGTCGGGCACGATCGCGGCGGTCACGACCTTCTGCACCTACCTGCTGGCGCGCTCCCACTACAGCGGCCCCGGCTCCCTCGAAGCGGAGACGAGCGCGGCGACGCTCACGCTGTTCCTGGTCTCGATGTGGGTCCTCGCGATCATCGCCCGCCCGTACACGTGGTGGCGCATCGCCCTGGTGGCGACGATGGGCGGATGCTTCCTGATCGTGCTGGTCGTGCCCTGGCTCCAGCACTTCTTCGCGCTGAAGCTGGTCGGTATGACGATGCCGTGGGCCGCAGCGGCGATAGCGGCGGTGGGGGCGGTGCTGCTGGAGCTGGCCTGGCGGTTCGTGGGGAGGAAGTACCCGGCGTAGGGCGGCCGTTCCTCGGGTTGCCTCTCCGGCCGAACACCCCAGGGTGCGCAACGCCGTTCCCGATCCCTGGCCGGCCGATCGGCTCCAACCGTGCAGAACCTGAGGTTTGAGCAACTTCTGAGCCGGAATTGTGTGCTCCACCACAGGTGAAGTCCGTCGCCGGTGCTGAAGTTGATCACGACCGACGAGCACACCCGCTGCCCTCCTGACCAGGGGGCGATCCGGCCTGCTCGAGAACACGCAAAGCACCAGGGGGATCCCATGCGCATAGGCAACTCGCCGCGCACAGCCGTACGTCGAGTGACCGTTGCTGTGGCAGGCATCGCCGCCACCGCCGTCTTCACCGCCACGGCGCACGCCGCACCCGTGCCGGCTGCCGACGCGAAGCCTCTCGGCCCGGCCGCGCAGGCCGCCGCGCTGATCGAGAAGTACACCGGAACCAGCGACGTCGTACAGAGCACGCCCACCGCCGGTGGAACCCTCCAGGCCGTTACCGCGGACGACGAGGGCCGACGCACCGTGACCGCTCCGGCCACGGCTCACGGAACCGTGAGGTCAACCGCTCCTGACGGCGGCTCCATCGGCATCGGGCTGCCGAGCTCCGGCAGCGTCAGCGTCAGCGGGACGAAGACGGACGGCGGAACCATCGTCTACACCGGCGCTGCCAAGGACGCCGACCTCGCCGTCCAGCCAACGGCACAGGGTGTCCGCTCGCTGATCGTCATCAACAGCGCGGCAGCCGCCAAGGAGTACCGCTTCGACCTCGACCTGCCCGATGGCGCCGTCACGGAGCAGCACGAGGACGGCAGCGTGACCGTCAGCAAGGGCGACGAGATCCTCGGGACGTTCGCGGCGCCTTGGGCCAAGGACTCCGAGGGGGCCGCTGTCCCCACGACGTACCGCGTCGAGGACGGCTCGCTCGTCCAGACCATCGCCTTCGACGAGGACACCGCGTTCCCCGTCGTCGCCGACCCGAGTTGGTGGGACCAGACCAAGTACCTGGCCAAGTGCGGCGCCGCCGTGGCCGCTGTCCTGATCTCGTTCGCGCCGGCCGGCTCCAGCATCAAGGTCGTTCGCGCCGTGGCACTGTTCAAGAGGTACGGGGCGAAGAAGACCGCCTCCATCATCTGGCGCTTCGTCAACGGAAAGCGTGTCGGATCCGCTGAGCGCGAGGCTGTGAAGGCATTCATCGGCATCACCGCGATCTCCAGCGCCTGCAAGAAGTGAGGCAGCAGCCATGAAGTCGATCGAAGTCATAGCCGTCATCGCGCTCGTCGTCGAGGTGGGGCTGATGGGGCTGGCACGGTTCGGTACCGAGCGGCGGCACTGGAAGCACCATCTGAACCGAGGTCCGAAACCGCGTACCGGTGACGATGTCGCGCATGCACCCGCAATCCTGTACGGGCTCGCAGCCGTGGCCGTGACGGTCGCCGCGGTGGCCGCGCCGCTGGAGATGAGCCTGTCCACGGTCGGCACGATCGCGATGTTCGGGGTCCTCCTGCCGGCGTTCGCCGCGAACTCGGTGATGGTGCTTGCCTCCAGAGGCCGCCCCGAAGCCGTGACCCGTGTGCAGCGGTGGGCCGCCTTCGCGGTGGCCGTCGGCGGCGGAGCCGTGTCGGTGGGTCTGGCGGTCTGACGAGCCGCTGTACGAGGTGACAGGCCCGGGCCGCGCAGGCGGGCCGGGCCTGGGCCGACCGGCTTCCGGTGGGTACGCGGCTCTTCAAGGACCACCGGGTGCTGGTCGTGCCCTGGCTCCAGCACTTCTTCGTGCTGCAGCTGGTCGGTATGACGATGCCGGTGGGCTGCGGCCGTGGGGGCGGTGCTGCTGGAGCTGGCCTGGCGGTTCGTGGGGAAGAAGTGCCCGGCGTAGGGCGGCCGTTCCTCTCGGCCTCGGCCCCGGCGTTCCCGGACACGCGGCGGACAGCTGTTTGATTTCACGCCCCGGATCGGGGGAACATGGCCGCCGCCCGGGAACGGGGGTACGGGGAAACGGGGAGGGTTTTACGGATGGCGTGGGACGAGTGCGATCCAGGTTCGACGAGGTGAGGATCAAACCGGGCGCCCCGGCGCTTCTCCTGTCCCTCGCTCTCACCACTCTCACCGGATGCAGCATGAACGACACCAGTGACTCCGACGACATCCCATCCGCCGGCACAACCACCTCGCTCGCTGCTGCCGATACAGCGGAGAAGGTCTCCAGCGAGATCTACGACCTGATCGGTATCAAGGGAGAGATGTCCAAGCCCGGGGCCGGCGTCAAGGAATGCGGGGACAAGGACCGGGACAAGTACTTCCAGATCTTCCATCCATGGAGCCTCGTCCCGGCAGCGACCGCCGACCTCGCCGGGGTAATGGAGCGCCTCAAGAAGGAGCTGCCCAAGCACGGCTGGAAGGTCGTCGACCACGGGCCCGACACCAGCAAGAACCAGAACCTCAGCCTCACGGCCGACAACGACGCCAAGAAGCACAGCGTCAACATCGTCCACTACGCCAAGGAGAACCCGCAGCGTCTCGGCATCACTGTTCTCTCCGGCTGCTACCAGATCCCCGATGGTCAGGAGATCCAGCGCTTCTGAACCTCGTTCCCAGGCCTTGGACGGTTGAGGCTCCCGCATTGAAGATCAAACTCGGCGCACAGGCACTTCTGATCTCCCTTGCTCTGCCCCTCACCGGATGCAGCATGTCTGCTGCGAACAACAGCGACGAGATCCCCACAGCAGGCACCAGCACCTCGCGCGACGCCGCCGATACAGCGGAGAAGGTCTCCAGCGAGATCTACGACCTGATCGGTATCAAGGGGAAAGCCTCCGACACAGGCCCCGGGGTCAAGGAATGCGGAGACAAGGATCCGGAGAAGTACTTCCAGATCTTCCACAAGTGGAGCTTCTCCCCCGCGTCGGCGAGCCAGCTCAGCGGGGTCATGGAACGGCTCAAGAGCGAGCTGCCCGAGCACGGCTGGAAAGTCGTCGACCACGGGCCCGACACCAGCAAGAACCAGAACCTCAGCCTCACGGCCGACAACGACGCCAAGAAGCACAGCGTCAACATCGCCCACTTCGCCAAGCGAAGCTCACCGAAGCTGAGCCTGATGGTCGTCTCCGGCTGCTACCAGGTGCCGGACGGTGAGAAGGTCGAACGGTTCTGAGCCTGCTGCCTCCCTGCCGGGCGCCAGGCCGGGTACTTCCTCCTACGTGGACGGGCGGGCTCGGCCGGGGGCAGTCGGGCGTCGGGCTGCGGACCCGCGGGGGCGGACCGAGAATGGACGGCGAGGGACACGGCCAGGTCCGCCTGAAGGGACGTGCCCATGCGCGCAGAGTCGTCGTCCGCGCAGAAGGGCGCCTTCGTCGCCTGCGCTGTCGCCCTGTTCTGCATCCAGGTCGACTTCTTCGCCCTGAACCTGGCCATCCCCGGGATAGCGGCCGAGCTGGACGTCACCCCTTCTGCCGCCCAGTGGACCCTGTCCGCGTACATGCTCGCCGTGGGCTGCTTCTTCATCGTGGGCGGCAGGGTGGGCAACGTCTTCGGCCGGCGCGGCACCCTGCTCGCCGGCATCGCGCTGTTCGCCGCGGGGTCCGTGGCGTGTGCCCTCGCCCCCGGGCTCCCGCTGCTCGTGGCCGCCCGTGTCGTCCAGGGCATCGGCGCCGGATTCGTCTTCCCGGTGTCCGTCGCCGTCATCAGCAACGCCTTCCCCGGCGAGAACCAGGGCCGTGCGCTGGGCGCCGCGTTCGGTATCGCCAACATCGGCACCGCTCTCGGGCCCTTCGTGGGCGGCGGGTTCACCGAAGGCCCGGGATGGCGCTGGATCTTCTGGCTGCTCGCCCCGCTCAGCGCACTCGCGCTGATCGTCGCGGTCCGCTCCGTCCCCGACTCCCGTGACCCCTCGGCGCCCCGCCAGCTCGATCTGACCGGCTGCTTCACGATCGTGTGCGCTCTGGCGGCGGTCACGCTGGCCGTGGAACGCGGCAGCGCGTGGGGCTGGGACAGCGTCCGCACCCTCGCCCTCTTCGGTGCGGCCGTGGTAGCGGGCGGACTCTTCCTGCTGCGCGAACGCCGGGCCCGGCACCCGCTGGTCGATCTGCGTCTGTTCCGCAACACCTCCTTCGACCTGGTGACCGGCATGGGCTCGGTCGCCAACATGGGCTACGGCGTCACCGTCTTCGTGGCGACGCTCTACCTCCAGGGCGTACGCGGTCTGTCCCCGCTGATGGCCGGCATCGTCTTCCTGGCCCCCGCGCTGCTCGTGGCATGCGCCGGGCCTCTGGGGGCCCGGCTGGGGACGCATATGCGGCCCACCGCGGTGATGGCGCTCGCCGGGCTGATCGCCGGAACGGGGATGATCGCGCTCAGCCAGGTGACAGCCTGGTGGCTCTACATCCCCGTCTTCGCCTGGTGCGGGCTCGGCCTCGGACTGGGCTGGACCTTCGCCAGCGTCGCGACCCAGCAGGTCGTACCGCCGGCCAGGGCGGGCGAGGCGTCGGGGGTGGTGCTGACGTTCCTGGTCACTCTGGGCGCGATCGCCCTCGCGGGCGCGGCGACCACGATCACGGCGATGACTCCGGAGAGTCCTGCGGAGGACGCGTACGACACGATTCTGCGCTTCGGCGGAGCGGTGATCCTGCTGGCGTCGGCCGTCGTGATGGTGGTGCGCCACCGGCTCGTGGTCCACGGCAAGGTGCCACCGCTGTCCCTGCACGCGCCGTGGCCACCGTCGGACTCGGAGTCAGACTCGGACTCGGACTCGGACTCGGACTCGGACTCGGACTCGGACTCGGACGAGAGCAGGGGGCCGCGGCGGGGGTGAGGTGTACAGGGGTGCGCGGCAGGGGAGTTGGGCCGCGACCGGCCCGGGCCGACGGGGTCGAGGGCCGGGCGGGGACTGCGGGTGGCCGGGGCCGCGTCGGCCGGGATCCGGGAGTGACCAGGGCTCTCCTGTTGTGCGGTGGCCTGGCCCACGTGATCCGCATCCGACCGCGCCGGCGCCTGAGTACGCGTACTCAGGACCAACACCCGTGCCCCGGCGCACAATCGCCGCATGCATCGTCTGACGCCCGCCGCCGCCGGTCTCCTGCTCGTGCTCGCCGTACCGGTGCTGGCGGGGTGCGGTACCGAGAAGGCCCCCGAACCGGCCGCTGAACGGGCCGCCGCCTCGGCGTCCGCCTCCTACGAGGCCGCGCGGAAGACCGCGAAGGCCGAGCACGACCGCCGCTTCAAGGACGTGGCGGCGATCTGCTCCGACCGTGGGCCGAGCGCGTCCCCCGAAGCCACCGCGTCACGGTCGATGGACCCGGAGGCGCAGAAGTACGCCGAGAACCACGCGTTCAAGCGGAAGGCACCCCTGTCGGGCGATGCCGCCTGCCGTGGTGAGGCGCATGCGAAGCGCATCGCGCGCGGGCTGGAGGGTGTCCGGGACGAGCCCGCCCTGCGTGCCGCACTGCGGCGGCTCGGCTACGGCAGCGCGGACCTGGAGGTCTACGGGACGGGCGGCTCGCTCGGCTTCACCTTCCTCGTGCCGGACACCGGGCCCTGCATCACGGGTCTGCTCGGCACACCCCCCGACGTGGAGTCGCACGGCTTCTTCATGGAGGGCGGCTGCAGGGAGCCCAAGGGCGGTCACTGACCTCCGGCCGCGCAACACGGGGGGCATATTCAATCGTTCAACCAACAGCATTACGCTGTGCCCACCACAGCGCTCGCTGTGACGCCTGAGGCGTGGGAGACGCCTGGGCGACAAGGGGTGGGGAGAACCGCATTGATGCTGCGGCATGCCGGAAAACGTCGAAGAACCGCGTACGGCGCACTGATCGGGACGCTCGCCGCGAGCGCCGTCGTCCTCGCGCCCGGATGGGGGCAGGCCGCCGGGGGGCCGTCCGCCCCCGCCGGGCAGGCGCCCGTCCCGTCCGCCGGGGCGACGCTCGCCACCGGTGAGCGGCTGGAAGTCGTCCCGCGCCGTGGGCAGTCGGCACCCGGCTTCCGCGTCGTGCCGAAGAGCCAGGGCGGACAGCCGGGCCGGTACGCCTACAGCGTCCTGGACGGAAAGCTTCAGGTGCGGCCCGTCGGGCTGCGGCAACCGGCCAGGTCCACCACGGTCGGCATCGGATCGCCGACGCGGTCCGCTCCCGCTCCGCGCGCCGCGTACTCCGTGAAGATCCAGCTCACCGGCACCGATCACTTCGGGCCCATCATCCAGGTGTGGAACCGCAAGACCTGGGTCTACCACGAGGTCGCCGCGGAGCAGTTCGGCAACTCCGGCAAGGTCTCGCTGCCGCCCGGCGACTACATCACCGTCGGGATGTACAGCAACTGGCAGCAGCCCGACCACCTCCTCACCAAGACGTTCACGGTGAAGGACCGGGGCCTGACGGTGACGTTCGACCCGGCTCTCGCCAAGGAGACCGCCATCACGGCGGACGATCCGTCCGCGCGCCGCGCCTCCGCGGCCGTGTCGCTCCGCATGCCGAACGGGGACGTCGTCGGTTTCCTCGGCGGTTGGGGCAACAAGGTCTACGCGACGCCCTTCTCACTGCCCGGTGCCTCGCTGCGCGTCCACGAGGTGCTGGTCAAGGACGGGTCGGCGGCCAACACGCCCAGCCCGTACCGCTACGACCTCTACCGCAACTTCCCGGGCGGGGTGCCCGCCTCGCCGCGGGCCCAGGTGCGCACGGCCGACCTGGCACGGACGGTCACCACGCTGCGTGCGGCGGGAGACGACACCACGGGCTGGTTCTCGTCGTACCCCTCCGTCAGCGACTCGTCCGGCGTCTACCTCCCGACCCCGGTCCGGTTCCCCTCCACGGTCACGGAGTACGCCACGCCCGGCCAGCCCTTCGGCCGCATGCTGTCCTACGACGGCGGCCCCACGGTCACCGCCGAGCCCCGCACCCTCCCCCAGGGCGCAGGCCCGGCCGAGACGTTCGGTGCCGCGCCCTTCGCGCTGCGCTCCTTCCCGCCGTCCGGCGCCGTCCAGCGGGGCACCAAGCTCGAGGTGTACGAGCCGTGGGCGTTCACCGACTCGCTCGGCCACGCGGGCAGCGACTACGACTCCGTCCAGGACTTCCTGCTGACCTCGCGCGGTACGAAGCTCGCCGAGACGAAGGGCCTCGAGACGCCCAAGGTGTGGTCCGCCGCGGTCCCGAGGGCGCAGGCGCCCTATGAACTGACCCAGACGGTGCGGCACACGGGGCGGCCCACGCGGCTCTCCACCCGGCAGACGACCGAATGGGCCTTCGTCTCCGACGGCTACTCCGGCTCCGCCACCGACCTGCCGCTCGCGGACGTCGACGTCCGTGTCGACGGACTCGACGCGCGCAACGCGGCAGGCGCCTCCCCCGTCACCGTGGAGGCGCTCGCCACCTCCCGCAGGCAGGGGGCGACCGCGAGCGTCACCGGCCTGGAGTACTCCGCCGACGACGGCGCGACATGGACCGCTCTGCCCGCCGCGGACACGGGCGGCCGGGCGACGGCCGAACTCTCCGTCCCGCAGAACGCGCGGTACGTCTCGCTGCGCGTGAGCGGCAAGGACTCGGAGGGATCGACCGTCCGCAGAGCGGTGATCCGGGCGTTCGTCGGCCCCGCGCCGGCGGCCGACGAGACCGTGGGCTCCATCAAGGTCACGAACGTCGTCGTCAACAACGGCAGGGTGATCGCGCCGGTCATGTACGACGACCCCAACAGGGAGCCGTACACGGTCCGGTACACCGTCACCGACCCGGCGGGCGTGGCGGACACGGGCGTCGTCCTGCACCGGAGCGACCCGGGCCGGCCGGACGCGGTGATCCGTACCTGGACCCCGGAGTGCACCCCGGTGGACGCCACCACGTCCACGTGCGAGGCGCCCTTCCAGCTCAATGCCCGCGGCCAGCTCGGCCGGAACGATCTCGCCGGTGAGTGGAAGGCGGCCGTCTGGGCCCGCTCCCTCGACGGCCGGAGCTTCACCGACCGGAGCGATCTCGCAACAGCCCAGATCCTGCGCGAGACCCGGGTGACGATCACCGCGCCGACGGTCCCGGTGACCAAGGGCAAGGCGTTCGCAGTCTCCGGCATCGCCGGGATCGCGGACTGGTCGACAGGTCGCTGGAACGCCCTGCCGGGCAAGGCGGTCCAGCTGGAGTTCCGCCGTCCCGGCACCTCGGCCTACACGATCGCCGCCCATGTGACCGCCGACACGACGGGCACGGTCAAGGCCGCGCCGAAGGCCGCGTACGACGCCAACTGGCGGTGGCTGCTGCCACGTACGCCCGGCGTGGGGGCCGCCGCGTCACCGGTCGTCTTCGTGGACGTCCGCTAGTGCCGTGACCGGCAAGGTTCGTCCGTCGAGGAGTGAGGGTCCCCCCACGCCCACAGGGCGTGGGGGGAGCGTCCGGTGCGTGCTGTCGCAAGGCGGCCGGAAGTCCTGGTAGCTCCGCTACAAGGACTGTGGCGGCACCTCCCGTGCCCGAAGGGTTACCGGGAATGCAGGCGCGACAGGGCAGAGCTTGCCGGGAGCGGCACCAGGAACACGGACGAGATCGTCACACGCGAGAAGGGGGCGCCCTGACCGGGCGCCCCCTTCCTGCGTCTCCGCGCGGTCGGCGTGTCAGTCGAACCAGCGGTTCCGCGCCAGTTCGTCCGTACGCGACGGGTCCTCCAGCAGGGCCGCCACCTCGAAGCGGCGCGGCCACTGGGCCGCCGCCCACGCGAGGCCCGCCGCCACGCCCTCCACCGTGGACGCGTGGATCACCCCGTCCGGGGTGCGGCGCCACTCCAGTTCGGTGCCGCCCGCGATCAGTTCGTCGTGCTCGACGTACGTGGCCGGGGTGCCCGCGCCCAGCAGGACGTGCACCGATTCCGGGACCTCGTACTCCTCGCCCTCGGTCGTGACCTCCGCCGCCACCGTCTCGCTCAGCCGGCGGACCTGGAACAGTTCCGCCAACTCCGCCGCCCGGGACGGAGCCACCGGCAGCAGCGGGATGCCGGCGGTGAGCGGGAGGAGGTCGGGGGCGTCGGCCACGACCGCGTCGGACGCGTCGACCACCCGGACCTCCCCGTCGACCACCGCACGGAGCTCGTCCGGCAGGGTCACCTGCTCCGGGTCGAGCTCCGCCAGCGCCGTGTAGAGCGCGTGCAGTTGGGCCGGCCGCACCGGCAGGCCGGGGTCCGCGAGGCGGCCGAGCAACTCGGCCGCGCCGCCCGGCTCGTCGAGGAGGGACGCCACCGACGTCCGTACGCCGAGCGCCCGCAGGACCTGCGCATCGTCGAAGCCGGTCGCGTCGACGGCCTCGTACAGCCCTTCGAGCAGCGGATCGCCGCCGGCGGCCCGCAGCCCGGCGGGCCGCCGGCCGTCCAGGACGGGGTGGTCCCGCAGCCACCACGCGGTGTAGGGCCGCACGGTCTCCGTCGTGCCGTCCGGCAGCAGGACCCGTACGGCCTGGGTGAGCGCGTCCCGCAGCGGCGGCTGCGCCAGCAGCGCCAGCGCCTGCGGCCAGCGGTCGTCGTCCACCAGGTCCAGATCGCGCACCGCGACGATCTCCGTGGCGACCGGGGGAACGGGTGTGTCCGGCAGCCGGTCGAGCACGTCCTCGCACCAGACGTCGACCGCGTCCAGCAGGCCCGCGTCGTCGGGTTCGGCGAAGTCCCCGTCGCGGGGCTCCAGTTCGTCGGGGTCGAGGACGACGTCCGTGGCCCGTACCAGCGCGAAGTTCGCCAGCACCCCGCAGGCGGCGAGCGGCTGCTCGCCCCACCGTTCGGCCAGTTCCGCATCGCAGAGCGCCAGCTCGTCGTCGCGCATCACGGCCGCGAACGGGCTGCCCGGCAGCACCAGTTCACCCGCCGGGGCGAGCTCCCCGTCCTCGTCGGGCAGCGCGAGGGCGCCCAGCCAGGGCTCGTCGCCGGGTTCGAGACCCGCGTCCCGTACGAGCGTGAGCACGGTCTGCACGACCTCGTCGGCGTCGAGCGCGTCCTCGTCCCACACCTCGCCGGCGTCCATCGACCCGGCGACCGCGGCCCGCACCTGCGGCGTCGTGAGCACCGCACGCGGCGTCGCGGGCAGCGCCCCCAGCTTCTCCAGCAGCGGGTGCGCCGCGTCGGGGTGGACGACCTTCAGGCCGAGGCGGGCCAGCTCCTGCGGGGTGTCGGCGAGCGGAAGCAGCGTCTGCCGCGGCCCGATCGTGGTCCGGGAGTCCGCCAGCGGGACGGGCAGGCCCGTCAGCCGGTCGGGGTCGACACCGGCGAGGCTGTCGTAGAGCCGCCGCCACCAGCCCGGTTCGCGCTCCAGCCCCGCGAGCCGGTCGATCGCCTCGGTCAGCGGGACCCGGGCGACGCCGAGCGTCCGCAGCTCCACCCGGCGCTCCAGCCCGGCCGGCAGCAGACTCGGCAGGACTTCGGCGAGCACCTGCACGGTCTCCGCGCCGGCGCCCTCCAGGACCTCGGCCTCGATCGGCCGCAGCCCGGCCGAGGACTCGCCCACGGGCAGTCCGGTGTCGTCCCGTCCGGACCACTCCCCGGCAACGTCGCGCGGGGCCGCCGCCTCCAGGAACGCCGTACGCGGCAGCAGCCGCAGGATCGCGGCCCGCAGTGCGCCGTCCAGTTCGCCCTTGCCGAGCGGGCCCGGCACCAGGTCGATCGTGCCGACCGTGACGGGCTGCCAGTCGCCGAGCAGCTCGGCGTAGGCCTGCGCGGCGCGCTCCACGAGGAAGTCGGTGAGCGGCCCGGGCGCGGGATGGCGGCGCGTGGTGTCCAGCGGAAGTGTGGCGATCAGCAGTGCGGGGACACCGAGGGGTTCGTCGGTGGGGGTGGGCGCGTGCACCACGGGTGCGGTGCGCGGCCGGGCCGGCGCGCCCTCGTCGTCGACGGGCACGGCCCAGGTGACGGCCCAGTGGGGCCGCAGGCGCTCCTCGACGGGCCGGTCCGCGAGCAGGGCCGGTGCGAGGCCGCCGCCGTGGCTGACGACACGCCAGCGCCGCTCGCCGTGGACGCTGTCCTGGACGTGGACGTAGGGGCCCTGGACGGTGCGCCGCAACTCCCGTACGCCGTCCGGGGTTTCGATCACGATCTCGGTGAGGCCCGGGAGGGTGAGGAGCAGCGCGTCGTCGACCCCGGCGAGGAGCCGCTCCACGAGGTCGGCCGCGGCGCCGTCGCGCAGCGGCAGCACGACGACGGTGTCGTACCCCTCGGGGGCGGTGCCCTCGGCGGGCAGCGGCAGCCGCAGCAGCGGTACGTGCCCGTCGCGGCGGCGCAGCTCGTCGCCGAGGCCGGGGCTCGCCTGGGCGGCCTCCTCGGCCAGACCGCGCGCCTCGGCGAGGGACCAGCGGACGCCGCCGTGGCGGCCGATGACCGCGGGTTCGTCGCTCACGGCGAGCACGGCCGCGAAGCCGACGCCGAACCGGCCGACGGCGCTCTCTCCGCTGTCGCGCTTGGCGGAGGCACGCAGGGTGCTCAGCGATTCGACGCCGGTGGCGTCCAGGGCCGCGCCGGTGTTGGCGGCGGCGAGGACCGCTGGTGCGTCTCCTGTGCCGGGGTGCAGGGTCAGCCGCAGGCGGCCGGCGGTCCCGGCGCGGGCGGCGGCGTCGGCGGCGTTCTGGGCGAGCTCGACGACGAGGCGGTCACGGTAGCCGCCGAGGACGAGGTCCTCCTCGGCGTTCGCGTCCTCCCGGAAGCGAGCGGGGCTCGCACCCCACGCGTCGAGCACGCCGCGCCGCAGCCGCGCCGTCCCGAACGGGTCGGCCCACTCGGTCGTCCTGACGCTCACGCTGTGACTCCGCTCTTCCGCTGATGCCGCCGGTGCCGTGCTGCCGGTACTGCCGGTACTGCCCGGACTCGTGCCGGCGGTGATGCCTGTGCGGCCGAAGGTACCGCGTACCGAGCGCGGGGCGTCCAGAGGGCGGAAGGACCTGTGTCCACCGATTTGTCCCCGAACGGGGGGGCGGATCGGGGGCGGGCACGACGGAGAGCCGGGTGGATCACCACCCGGTCCGATCCGTACGGCAGGCGTTCTGCGCGGCGGAGGTCGTCCGCCGGGGAGCGGCGAACCGGGCGGGACGCCGCGAACCCTACGAGTGACCGAGGTCGTCCGAGTCCGCGTCCGGCTCCGAGGACACCGAGCCCCCGTCGCGGGAAGGCCGCAGCGGGAACGCGTCCGCCCCCATCGAGTCGAGCACGTGCGGTGCGGGCGTCGGCGTCTTCGGCATCACGGCGGCCTCGGAGTGGCCACCGCAGCCGTACGCGAAGGACACGACATGCCCGTCGGCGGGCGAGAACTCGTTCGCGCAGAGGCCGAAGGCCTGCCCCAATGAGCCGCCGACCCGCACGAGGAACCCGCACGAGACACAGGGAGCGGGGGCCGCCTGCGCCATCGGGGTGTTCGGTCCGAAGGACTCCTCCCAGCGGGCGGCCGCGGCGCGCAGGCCGTACCGGGACAGCACCCGCGCCCGGCGCAGGCCCAGCTCCTCGGCGATCGACGTGATCGCACCCCGGCCGTTGCCCCCGGTACCCGCGGGCCTGCGGTCGGTGAGCTCGGCGTCCTCGTCCTCGACGCGTTCGGCCAGGTCGTGCAGCGTCTCGGCGACGGCCGAGTTCGGCGGCGGCGCGTCCTCGCCGGTCCAGCCGGGTTCGAGGCGCAGGTCCTCCGCCTCGGTGGGCAGCAGATCGCCCGGGCCCATGTCGCCCGGCCGCAGCCGCTCGCTCCAGGGCACCCACTCGGGGGCCAGCAGCGCGTCGGGTCCCGGCAACAGGACGGTCTCGTCGAGCGTCACGACCTTCGCGCGGGAGGCGCGGGCGACCGTGACGGCCCAGCGCCAGCCGCGGTAGCCGGGTTCCTTGCTCTCGAAGAAGTGCGTGACGACGCGGTCTCCCTCGGACACGAGGGACACATGCTCGCCGACCACTCCTGGGGCAGCGGCCTCCTCGGCCGCCTCCCGGGCAAGGTCTACCGCCTCGGCGCACAGACGGTCGGGGGTTCGGCTTCGCGTCGTCGCAGCACTCACAGGTCTCGCTTCTCTCCTACGCCGTCTCACGGGTGCGCCGGCCGATTCGTGAGGGACGGGCCGCAGGCGGAGCGGACCAGAGGGCCGCATCGACGTCCGCGCCCAGACCAACCTGTCTCGGGCACACCTATCTTCATCCATTCTGCGGGATGCCGAAGAGGCGCGCGGCCGAGAACAACCGCCGGTGGCGCGCTACGCACGCTACCCCCTCCGCAGCCCGCCGCCCACCTGCCCGCCCCAACAAGGGTCCAACTACGCCGCATCTCGGTTCGTCATGGCGGGGCTTGGGGCACTATGACGTGGTGGCAACCGTGAGGTCGTCGGAGCGAACCGGGCCGGTCGGGAGGGCGGGCCGGGCGGTCGGACGCGCCCTTCACCTGCCGTTCACCGGCACCGCCCGCGGCATCCGGAAAGCGACACACGCGCACGGCGCGGGCGAGTCGGGTCTCGGAAAACTGATCGAGCTGCACGCGGTCAACGGCGCGGGCGATGTCATGATCACCGTCGCGCTGGCGACGACGGTCTTCTTCTCCGTGCCGACGGACGAGGCGCGCGGCCGGGTGGCGCTGTATCTGGCCATCACCATGGCGCCCTTCGCCCTGCTCGCCCCGGTCATCGGCCCGCTGCTGGACCGCATCCCGCACGGCCGGCGGGCGGCGATGGCGGGCGCCATGCTCACCCGGGCGGTGCTCGCGGTGACGCTGTCCGGCGCGGTGGCGACGGGCGGCCTGGAGCTGTATCCGGCGGCGCTCGGGGTGCTGGTCGCGTCCAAGGCGTACGGCGTGGTGCGCAGCGCGGTCGTGCCACGTCTGCTGCCACCGGGGTTCTCGCTGGTCAAGGCGAACTCCCGGGTCACCCTTGCCGGGCTGCTGGCCACCGGGATCGCTGCGCCGATCGGGGTGGGGCTGCAGAAGATCGGGCCCGAGTGGCCTCTGTACGGGGCGTGTGCGCTGTTCCTGCTCGGCGCGTACTGGGCCTTCACCATGCCGCCGAAGGTGGACTCGGCGAAGGGTGAGGCCAAGGCGCACATGCTCACGCACGGGGAGAAGAAGCCGAGCCTGCGCACGGTCGGCCCCTCGGTGCTCCACGGTCTCCAGGCGAACGCGGCGTTCCGTGCCCTGTCCGGGTTCCTGATCTTCTTCCTCGCCTTCCTGCTGCGCGAGCATCCGCTGGCCGGGCAGAGCGCGGCGGTCTCGCTCGGGATCGTCGGCGTCGCCGCGGGTGTCGGCAACGCGCTCGGCACGACGGTCGGGGCCTGGCTGAAGTCACGCGGCCCCGAGGTGATCATCGCGACGGTGCTGGCGGTGGTGCTGGCGGCCGCGATCACCACGGCGGTGTTCTTCGGCGCGGGCATGGTGGCGGTGCTGGGCGCGTCGGCCGGTCTGTGCCAGGCGCTGGCGAAACTGTCGCTGGACGCGCTGATCCAGCGCGATGTGCCCGAGCAGGTCCGTACGTCCGCGTTCGCCCGCTCGGAGACGCTGCTCCAGATGGCGTGGGTGGTCGGCGGCGCGATCGGCATCGCGCTCCCGCTGAACGGCACGCTGGGCATGTCGGTGGCGGCGGGCATCGTGGGGGTGGGCGCGGCGCTGTCGGTACGGGGCCTGCTGACGGCGGCGCACCGGGGCGGCCACCCGCGGCCGAAGGTGGCGTAGGCCGCCGCCTCATGGCCCGGACCTCCGCCTGTCCGGCACAGGGCCCGCACATCCAGCCCGTCCGGCGATTGAGGACACGACCGAAGGACGTGCCCCCAGCGACGGCGCGGGTGCCTGCGGGGCTCCGCCCCGAACCCCGCGCCTCAAACGCCGGCGAGGCTGAAATCCCGGACCCGCACTCCCGGCCTCGGGACATTCGGCCCGTCGGGCATTCGAGGGGCGCGTCCAGCCCGTAAGACACAGGGCCCGCACATCCAGCCCGTCCGGCGATTGAGGACACGACCGAAGGACGTGCCCCCGCGCCTCACACCGGCGAGATCGCGGTCAACGCGTACCGCGGGCAATTCGGGCGACACGCCACCCCCGCGCCGACCCGCGCCCCCGGCCCGATAGCCTTTCGGCCATGACCGCTGCGTTCTTCTCCGGCAAGCGCCGCCGTGCTGCTGCCGCCGTCGGTGCCGTCTCCGCCGGGCTCCTCGTCCTCTCCGCCTGCGACAAGCCGACACCGCTCGCGACCGTCACGGTCGGGACGAACTCGGTCAGCACCGAGGCGGCCTGCTACAACGACGGTGACGCCATCAAGGAGTCCCTGATCCAGGGCTGCCTGAACAAGAAGGACGGCAAGACCGTCAAGGTCGCGATGGACGACAAGGTCCGCTTCGGCGTCGACCCCGAGATCGCCGACAACGGCTGGACCCTGTTCATCGGCGGCCAGCAGGCCGAGCAGGAGCCGTACAAGAAGACGTACCGGACCATCCCCGGCAACGCGTTCTTCGCCTCGCAGACCGGCGAGACCACGAACAAGGCCCAGGTCAGCATCGTGGAGACGGACGGCAAGAAGCTCGTCGGGATCTGGCACTTCACCCTCGAGAAGACCTCCTGACCCCAGGAGCAAGGCTGTGCGCGTACTTGTCGTGACCGCGGTGGCGGCGGAGGCCGGATCGGTCGCCGCCGGCCTCGCAGGTTTCGCGGACGGGAGTCCGCGGACCCTGCCGGGCGGCTACGCGCTGACGCGGTACGCGCGCCCCGCGACCGGCGCGCAGACCCCGGCCGTACTCGTGGACGTCCTCGCGGCCGGCGTGGGTCCCGCGGCGGCGGCGGCAGCGACGGCGACCGCCCTGACCGCTCGGACACACGAGCAGGCACAGGCGCTGACGGCGGGACCCGCACAGGCACCATCTGACGCTCGCGGCACCCTCCCGCCCTACGACATGGTCGTCTCCGCCGGCATCGGCGGAGGTTTCCCGCCCCGCGCCCCGCTCGGCACGGTCGTCGTCGCCGACGAGATCATCGCCGCCGATCTGGGCGCCGAGACCCCCGACGGATACCTCCCCGTCGACGAGCTCGGATTCGGCCGCACCGCCCATCTCCCGCCCTCCGGGCTGCCGGGCCGCGCCGCGAAGCTGCTGGAGGCCGGCGGGCTGCCGCATCTCGTCGCTCCCGTGCTCACCGTCTCCACGGTGACCGGCACCGCGCGCCGGGCCGATGAGCTGACCGCGCGTCACCCCCGCGCCGGAGCCGAGGCGATGGAGGGGTTCGGGGTCGCCGAGGCCGCCGCCGCCCACGCTCTGCCCGTCCTGGAGATCCGTGCGGTCTCCAACCCCGTCGGCCCGCGCGACCGCGAGGCCTGGCGCATCAAAGAGGCCCTGGACTCCCTGCGGCAGGCCTTCCAGCTGCTCACACCCCTGTTCGAGGAGTCGCCGTGACCCTGCAGATCGCGTACTCACCCTGCCCGAACGACACGTTCGTCTTCGAGGCGTGGGCGCACGGCCGGGTGCCGGGCGCGCCCGGTGTCGATGTCACCTTCGCGGACATCGACATCACCAACGGCATGGCGGAGCGCGGCGAGTCCGACATCCTCAAGGTCTCCTACGCCGTACTGCCGTGGGTGCTCGACGAGTACACCCTGCTCCCCTGCGGCGGGGCGCTCGGCCGCGGCTGCGGTCCGCTGGTGCTGACCCGTGAGCCGGGTGTGGACCTGCGGGGGAAGACGGTCGCGGTGCCGAGCGAGCGCTCCACCGCGTATCTGCTGTTCCGGCTGTGGACCGCGGACCTCGTGCCGGGAGGCGTCGGCGAGGTCGTCGTGATGCCGTTCCACGAGATCATGCCCGCCGTGCGCGACGGCAAGGTGGACGCCGGACTGGTCATCCACGAGGCGCGCTTCACCTACCAGAGCTACGGGCTGCACTGCCTCGCCGACATGGGCGAGCACTGGGAGTCCACCACCGGGCTGCCCATCCCGCTGGGCGCGATCATCGCCAAGCGGTCGCTGGGCGCCGGGACTCTGCGGCAGCTGGCCGAGTCGATCCGTACGTCGGTCCGCATGGCCTGGGACGATCCCGCGGCCTCCCGCACCTACGTACTGGAGCACGCCCAGGAGATGGATCCGGCGGTTGCCGATCAGCACATCGGGCTCTACGTCAACGAGTTCACCGCCGACCTCGGCGAGGACGGCTACGCCGCAGTGCGGGGGCTGCTGACACGCGCGGCGGCCGAGGGGCTGGTACCGCCCCTCGGCCGCGATGCGCTGGGTTTCGTCGACAACTGACGGGGCCCGGCGGCCCGGTCCGAAGGACAGCCCTCAGACGTCCAGCTGGTCCGCCACGGCGCGCAGCAGGCCGGCGATCTTCTTGCCGTGCACCTTGTCGGGGTAGCGGCCGCGCTCCAGCATCGGTGTGATGTTCTCCAGCAGCGTCGTCAGGTCCTGGACGATGGAGGCCAGCTCATCGGGCTTGCGGCGCTGTGCCGCCGCCACGGACGGGGTGGGGTCGAGAATCGTCACCGACAGAGCCTGGTCGCCGCGCTGACCCGCGACCACGCCGAACTCGACACGCTGACCGGGCTTGAGCGCCTCCACCCCGGCGGGCAGAACCGACGAGTGCACGAAGACGTCGCCGCCGTCGTCGCGGGAGAGAAAGCCGAAGCCCTTCTCGCTGTTGAACCACTTGACCTTGCCGGTAGGCACGTCTGTCCTCGTCCTCGTACTCTTGGGGCGCTGGGGCACCGGAAGATGGGCGCCGAAAAACGGCTCTGGATAGCACTACAGCGGGTCGCCTGACCCGCCACCCCCAAGGCTAATGGTCCAGGGGCCGGTGACAAGACGTCGCCGATCGGTTCCTACGCGCAGGGAACTACCCTGGCCGGATGACTGCTACTCCTCCCGCCCCCGGTGACGGGCTGGTCCGTGCCGGTGCCATCGTCTTCATCGTCGGCGCGGTCGCCACACTGGTCACGGTGGCACCGTTGTTCCTCGGCACCGAGCCGTTCCCGTCCCTCGCGTACGCGGTCTGCATGCTGATGGGCGTCGGCTTCCTGATCGCCGCCGCCGGTGTGCTGCGCTCCATCGCGGTGCAGCGCCGCGCGGCCAGGTCGGCACAGGCGGCGCATACACCTCAGGCGGCCCGTCCCGCCGCGTAGTCGCGCAGCCAGGCCGGGAACGTCATGAGGTCGTCGAGCACCACGTCCGCGCCGGCTTCCCGCAGTTCATCAGCGGTGCACGGGCCCGTCGGCACCGCGACGGACAGCGCCCGCGCGGTGCGCGCGCCGCGCACGTCGCCCGTGTGGTCGCCGACGTACACCCGCGCGCCGTGCTCCCGCAGCGCCTCCCCCTTGGCCTCCGCCCACAGCCAGCCGATCACCGCGTCCGGCTCGATGCCCAGGTGCGCGAGGTGGAGCTTGGCGTTCGGCTCGTGCTTGGCGGTGACGACGATCGCGCGGCCGCCGAGCTCCTGGACCGCGGTCACCGCCTCGCGGGCGCCGGGCATGGCGAGGGTCGGCCCGATCGCGTACGTGGGGTAGAGCTCGCGGTACCGGTCGCCCATGGCCTGGATCTGCCGGTCGGGGAACCAGTGCGCCAACTCCTGCTCCAGCGGCGGGCCGAGCCGGGTGACGGCCAGGTCCGCGTCGATCCACACGCCCGTCTCCGCCGCGAGCGCACGGTAGGCGGCGTGGATGCCCGGGCGGGAGTCGATCAGCGTCATATCGAGGTCGAACCCCACGGTGAGGGGGCCTTCGGGACGGTCCGGGGACGCGGGCGACGGGCCGGATGATGGGTGCGATGCCATAGGACCATTGTGCCCATCGGGCCGCGCGGACCCTTCCGTAGACTCAGCCAAGCCTTACCAAACCTCTGTCCCGTTCGATTGGTCCCCATGTCAGCCAGACGCGCGCTTGCGGTCCGCCGCATCGGCTGGACGGCCGCCGCCGTCGCGGCCCTGCTGTTCGCGATCCTGCTCAGCCTCGCGGTGGGCGCGCGGGCGATCGCGCCGACGGCCGTACTCGACGCCCTGCTGTACGGCGGGCACAGCGACGCCGCCGAGGTCGTCCGCGAACTGCGCGTCCCGCGCACCCTGATCGGCCTGATGGTCGGCGCGGCGCTCGCCCTGGCCGGCACGGTCCTCCAGGGCATCACCCGCAACCCGATCGCCGACCCCGGCATCCTCGGCATCAGCCAGGGCGCCTCGGTGAGCGTGGTCCTCGCCATCGCCTTCGCGGGGATCCACACGCTGACCGGGTACGTCTGGTTCGCCTTCGCCGGCGCGGCAGTCGCGTCCGTCGCGGTGTACGCGATCGCCGCGAGCGGCAGGGGCGGCGCGACCCCCGTGAAGCTGGCGCTCGGGGGCGCGGCCATCAACGCGCTGCTGGTGTCGGTGACGATGGCCGTGCTCACGACGAAGGCGGCGACGCTGGAGGAGTTCCGGTTCTGGCAGGTGGGGTCCGTGGCCGGCCGGGACGCGGAAGTCGTCGGCCAGGTCTGGCCGTTCCTGCTGGTGGGCACGGTGCTGGTCGTCTCGGTGGCGCGGGGTCTCGACGCGCTGGCGCTCGGCGAGGACGTGGCGAAGGGGCTCGGCCAGAACGTGGCGACCGTGCGGATCGTGGGCGGGGTGGGCGCGACGGTGCTCACCGGCGTGGCGGTCGCGGCGGCCGGCCCGATCGCGTTCGTAGGCCTCGCGGTGCCGCACATCGCCCGCGCGATCGTGGGCGGCGACCACCGCTGGGTGCTGCCGATGGCCGCGCTGATCGGCCCGGTGATGCTGCTGGTGTCGGACGTGATCGGCCGGATCGTGTTCCCACCCGGGGAGATCCCGGCGGGTGTGATGACGGCCCTGATCGGCGTTCCGTTCCTGGTCGCCCTGGTCCGCCGCAAGGCGGTCCCGGCGTGAGCGCGACCCTCCGCCGGGGCGGCGCCGACCGGTCCGGCCACCGCACCCGTGACCGCGACGCCCTCAGCCGCAGCACCCTTACCCGCCACGCCTGTTCCCGCACCACCCACCGCGCAGGGGCCACGACATGAGCAGCACCACCGTCCGCCCCCCGGGGTACGCCCTGGTGCGAGCCGGGCGTGGCTCGTACCTCCTGCACCGGCGCGCCGCCGTCACCGCCGCCGCGCTCGCTGTGGCGCTCGCCGTCGTCTGCGTCGCCTACCTCTGCGTGGGCCAGAGCTTCGTCGCGCCCGGTGAGGTCGTCCGGGTGCTCCTCGGCCGCCCCTCCGCGGACGAACTGGTCGTCGGCACGCTGCGGCTGCCCCGGATGACCGTCGGGCTGCTCGTCGGCGCCGCCTTCGGCATCGCGGGCGCGCTCATCCAGACCGTCGCCCGCAACCCGCTCGCCAGCCCCGACATCATCGGGATCAGCCAGGGCGCGAGCGCGCTCACGGTCGGGGCGATGACCTTCGGGCTCACCTCGTACACCGTCCTGCCCTACCTCTCGGTCGCCGGCGGTATGGCGGCCGCCGCGCTCGTCTATGTCTTCGCCTGGCGGGGCGGTCTGCACGCCACCCGCTTCGTCCTCATCGGCATCGGCTTCGCGATCGCGCTGCGCTCGGTCACCACGCTCTTCCTGACGAAGGGCGACGTGCTCGTCGCCCAGCAGGCCCAGATCTGGATGACCGGTTCGCTCAACGGCCGTGGCTGGGAGGAGGCGGCGCCCCTCGGCCGGCTGCTTCTCGCGCTGGTCCCGGCGATCCTGTGGGCGGCCCGCGCCCAGCGGACCGTCTCCCTGGACGACGACACCGCGACCGCGCTCGGCGTCCGGCTGGGCCGCGTACGTCTCGGGCTCGTCCTCGTCGGTGTGGTGCTCGCGTCCGTGGCGACCGGCGCCGCCGGACCGGTCGACTTCGTGGCCCTGCTCGCGCCGCAGATCGCCCGCCGGATGACGCGGACCGCGCAGATCCCGCTGCTGTCTTCCGCCTTGATGGGCGCGGTGATCGTCGTGCTCGCCGATCTCCTCGCCCGGAAACTTCTCGCGCCCACCGAACTGCCGGTGGGCGTGCTGACGGCCGCCGTCGGCGCCCCGTACCTGATCTGGCTCATCGTCCGGAGCCGTACCGCTGGAGGAACGTCGTGAGCAGGCTCACCGCGCGCGGGCTGACGCTCGCCTACGAGGACCGCACGGTCGTCCACGATCTCGACCTGGCCGTCCCCGACGGGAAGGTGACGGTGATCGTCGGCCCGAATGCCTGTGGCAAGTCCACGACACTGCGCGCGCTCGGCCGGCTGCTCAGGCCGAAAGGCGGGGCCGTCCTGCTCGACGGCGACGAGCTCGCGAAGATCCCGACGAAGCGGATCGCGCAGTCGATCGGACTGCTGCCGCAGTCTCCCGTCGCCCCCGAGGCCATCACCGTCGCCGATCTCGTCTCACGCGGCCGTCAGCCCCACCAGGCCTGGTGGAAGCAGTGGTCGCAGGAGGACGAGCGGGCGGTCACGGACGCGATGGCGCGCACCGATGTGACCGCTCTGGCGGAGCGTTGCGTTGACGAGCTCTCCGGCGGCCAGCGCCAGCGGGTGTGGATCGCGATGGCGCTGGCCCAGGAGACGGACCTGCTGCTGCTCGACGAGCCGACGACGTTCCTCGACATCGCTCACCAGGTGGAGGTCCTCGACCTGATGCGCCGGCTCAACCACGAGCGCGGCCGCACGGTCGTCGCCGTGCTCCACGATCTCAACCAGGCGGCCCGGTACGCCGATCACCTGGTCGCGATGAAGGCGGGCCGGATCGTCGCGGAGGGGCATCCCTCGCAGGTCGTCACGGCCGCGCTGGTACGCGAGGTCTTCGGCCTGGAGTCGGTGGTGGTCCCGGACCCGGTGACGGGTTCGCCGCTGGTGGTACCGGGTAGTCCGTGGTCGGCCGGGACCGGGGACCGCGTCCCGGCGCAGTCCGAGAGCACCGGTCCGGTCGGCCGCACGTCCTGACCACCGCCGGCCCCCGCACGGCTCACCGCTTCCGCGCCCGCCACACCAGATAGAGCGCGGAGGCGAGCGCCGCGCCCTTCAGCACCCAGGGCCAGGTCCCGGCCAGCGCGTCGCGCATGCCGTTCTCCGGGACCGGCTCGCCCCAGCGGCCCTCGAACCGGCCCCAGAGCCAGACCAGTCCGCCGGTCACGGCGGCTCCCGGCAGGCCGAAGACCGCCGTCTTCACCTCCGCGGGCGTCAGCCGGCGCGAGCCGTACGCGAGGAGCCAGCCGAGGCCCAGCGCGAGCCAGTTGCCGAGGAGTGCGCCCGCGACCAGCAGCGCGGCCGCGAGCAGCAGGAACGGGTTACCGAAACCCGCCCGGGGCACGGCCTCCTCCGCGCGGCGTCGCAGCCGGGGCCGCCAGCGGCGGCGCGCGACGACCGTCTCCGTCGCCTCGCCGGCCGCCTCCTCGCTCTCGTACCCCGCCGCCTCGGCCTCCTCCTCGGCGGCCCTGGCGGCCCTCGCCGCCAACTCCTCCTCGGTGGGCGGGGGTTTGAGTATCTCGGGGATCTCCACCCCGCCGGTGAAGCCGGCCACGCTCTCGCCCGCACCGAACGGCTTGGGCTCGACCCGCCACCAGTCCACCCCGTCGGACGGCCCGAGCTCGTCCATACCGGCGAGATGGGGCGGCGACGCGCCCACCGGCGGCTGCGGATTCCCGGGCCGTTCGCGGGCCGTTCCGGTGCGCGGCCCAGGTACCCGGCGGCGTACGCGCTGGGCCGGCAGATCGGCGGTGGGCAGAGGTTCCGGCGGGGCCGCACGCGAGGGTGTGTGCCGGGGGGCCGGGGCCTGTGCCGGGCCGTCACCGTCCGAGGCGGAGGCGACCACTTCGTCCGGTGTGCCGAGCCGTCCGAGGATGCGGCGCACGGCCGCCGGGCTGTCGGACACGGCTTTCGCGCGCTGCCGGTCGATCTCGCCGCGCAGTGCCGACACCAGCTTCATCCGGGTGCCGGACGGCAGCTGTTGCTGCTGCGCCAGGTCGCCGACCCGGCTCAGATAGTCGTAGACGAGCTGGTCGCTCTCGATCCCCACGGCCGTTTCCCCTGACGTTCCCCTGCCGGGCCGCCCTGTCTTCCCGGGCCCGCCCTGTCCCCGACCGTAGCGCTCCAGGGTCTACCGTGGGGCGGATGGGGACCATGCCCGAAGGAAGCAGCAGTCCGCGCACGCTGGCCGAGGCCCTGCGTACCCGCGACGACGAGGAGCTGGCGGCGCTGCTGCGCGCCCGCCCCGATCTGCTGAACCCCGTACCCAACGATGTGACGCAGCTGGCCACCCGTGCCGGCACCCGCGCCTCGGTCGTGCGGGCACTGGAGCGTCTGGACCGGTTCGCGTTGCAGACCGCCGAGGCGCTGGCGGTGGCCCCCGACCCGGCCCCGTACAAGACCCTGCTGGCCCTGCTGTCCGGTGACGAGGGCGACCCGGACGTCGAGGCGGCCCTGCCGCGTGCGCTGGGTGTGCTGCGCGGGCAGGCGCTGGTGTGGGGCGGTGACGACCGGCTGCGGCTGGTGCGCACCGCGCGTGAGCTGCTGGCCCCCTCCCCCACCCGGCCGTCGCCGACCGGGCTCGGCCCGACCGTCGCCGAGTCCACGTCGGGGATGTCGCCGGGCCGGCTCCAGGACATCCTGGCGGCCGCCGGGCTGTCGACGACGCACGATCCGGTGTCCGCGGTCGCCTCGCTGACCTCGCTGTTCACCGACCGCAGACGGATGGGCGCACTGCTGGACACCGCGCCGACGGAGGCGCTGACGGTCCTGGACCGGCTGGTGTGGGGTCCTCCGTACGGCGAGGTGACGGCGAATCCGGCGCCGCCCGTCCAGTGGCTGCGCGACCACGGGATGCTGCTGCCCGCCTCGCCGCGCACCGTGGTGCTGCCGCGTGAAGTGGCCCTGCATCTGCGGGGCGGCCGGGCGCACCGGGTGCCGGAGCCGGTGCCGCCCGCGGTGGGGCCCGCGGCGAGCGCGTCCCTCACGCAGGGCCGTCCACAGGTTGTGGACAGCACCGCGGCCGGCCAGGCCTTCACCGCGCTGTCGACGGTCGAGGACCTGCTCCAGGACTGGCACGAGGGCGGACCTGCCGTCATGCGGTCCGGCGGTCTGTCCGTACGCGATCTCAAGCGGGCCGCTGCCGCGCTGGACACCGGCGAGCAGATGGCCGCCTTCTGGATCGAACTCGCCTACGCGGCCGGCTTGTTGGCGGCGGACGGCGAGGCCGACGAGCGGTACGCCCCGACGCCCGCGTACGACGAGTGGCTCACCCTGCCCCCGGCCGAGCGCTGGGCGCTGCTGGCATCCGCCTGGCTCACCGCGACCCGTACGTCCGGCCTGATCGGCGGCCAGGACGCCAAGGGCCGCTCGCTCTCGGCGCTCGGTCCCGATCTGGACCGTTCGGCGGCCGCGGAGGTGCGCCGCCGGGTCCTCGATCTGCTGGCCGTGCTGCCTGCGGGCACGGCGCCCGACCCGGAGACGGTGCTCGCCAGGCTGCGCTGGGAGCGCCCGCTGCGGGGCGGGACCGGCGCGGACGCCAACGCCGCCCGCAGCGCCGCGGACGGTTCCGTGGATCTGCGCTCGCGGGTCGCGGCATGGACGCTGACGGAGGCGGAGACCCTGGGCGTGACGGGCCGTGGCGCCCTGTCGGCGCACGGCCGCGCGCTGCTCGGCCCTTCGGGGCCTTCGGGCACGGGCCCTGACGCTGCCCGCACCCCCGGCCCCGACGCCTCACGCACCACCGGCGCCGGCCCCGATCCGGTCGCTCTCGCCGCCGCCGCGCTCGCGCCGCTGCTGCCCGAGCCGCTGGACCATGTGCTCCTCCAGGCCGACCTCACCGCCGTCGCCCCGGGACCGCTGGAGCGGCCGCTCGCGGAGACGCTGGCCGTCCTCGCCGATGTGGAGTCCAAGGGCGGTGCGACGGTCTACCGCTTCACGCCCGGCTCGGTGCGCCGTGCGCTCGACGCCGGACGGTCCGCGTCCGACCTGCACACGTTTCTCGCGACCCACTCGCGCACGCCGGTTCCGCAGCCGCTGTCGTACCTGATCGACGACGTGGCCCGCCGCCACGGCCATCTGCGGATCGGCGCCGCCTCGGCGTACGTCCGCTGCGACGACGACGCCATGCTGGACGAGATCCTCGCCGACAAGCGCTCCCAGGGCCTGCGGCTGCGGCGCCTCGCGCCGACCGTGCTCGCGGCCCAGGCCGACCCGGGGGCCCTGCTCGACGGTCTGCGGTCCATGGGGTACGCCCCCGCCGCCGAGTCGGCCGAGGGCGATGTCCTGATCACCCGGGCACACGCCCGCCGTACACCGCCGCGCACACCTCCCGCGCCGGTCCCGGACGGACCGCCGGTGCCCGACCCCACGCTGCTCGGCGCCGCCGTGAAGGCGATCCGGGCCGGGGACCTCGCGGCCACCGTCGAACGCAAGCCCGCTCCCGAGCCCTCACCCAACGGCAGCCTGCCGCGGTCCTCCTCGGCCGAGACCCTCGCCACGGTGCAGGCCGCGGCGATGACGGGCTCGGCGATCTGGATCGGCTATGTCAACGCGGAGGGTTCGGCGAGCCAGCGCGTGATCGCGCCGGTGCGCGTCGAGGGCGGCTTCGTGACGGCGTACGACCACACCGCCGACGAGGTCCGCACCTATCCGCTGCACCGCATCACGGGCGTTGCGGAGCTCGCCGACGACTCCGCCTGACCCGGTCGGCGACCCGCGTCCGCACGGCCCGCCACTCGGCGCCGGGCCGGGTACGGGCCTTGGCCCGGGCGGCCTTGCGCTTGCGCTCGCGCTCCCGGTTGCGTTCCAGCCGGCGCTCCTCCGCCTGCTCCGCGCGCTCCTGGTCCCGCTGTCCCGGCCGCGCGAGCGCATGGAAACGGCGTCCGATCTTCCGCCCCACCAGGAGGTAGGCGATCAGCGCGCCGCTGGTGTTGAGGATGACGTCGTCGACGTCGAAGGCGCGGCCCTCGACGATCGCGCCCTGCGCCATCTCCACGAGCACCATCACGAGCGCGGTCAGCACCACGACCCGCACCATCCGCATCTTGCGCGGAACCAGCACGGGCAGGATCAGCCCGAACGGGGCGCCGAGCACCAGATTGCCGCCGACCTGCTTGCAGGCCGCGAGGAACGTGTAGTCCTCGGCGTACTGCCGCAGTGAGTTCCCGGGCCGCAGATTGGATCCGGCGATCTCCGACGAGGCCGGTGACGGGGTGAGCGTCAGTTTGGCCAGCACCGCGGAGAAGCCGACCAGTGCGACGAACCCCAGGACCATGATCAGAACGCGGAGGGCGGTCCTGCCCCATGAGACTTCTGCCACGACGCTTCCGGCCGTGGCGCCTTCCCGATGTACGGTCATGGCTCCCTGATGCCCCCGCCCGCCGGGATCAGGCCCGCCAGTTCTGTCGTCCGGTACGGCACACTGGAGGTTTGGCTTACCGAAAGGGCGCAGGTGTGAACGGACCCCTCATCGTCCAGAGCGACAAGACTCTTCTCCTCGAAGTGGACCACGAGCAGGCGGACGCCTGCCGTCGCGCCATCGCGCCCTTCGCGGAGCTGGAGCGCGCGCCCGAGCACATCCACACCTACCGGGTCACCCCGCTCGGTCTGTGGAACGCGCGGGCCGCGGGCCACGACGCCGAACAGGTCGTCGACGCTCTGGTCGAGTTCTCGCGTTATCCCGTCCCGCACGCGCTGCTCGTCGACGTCGCCGAGACGATGGCCCGCTACGGCCGGCTCACCCTCTCCAAGCACCCCGTCCACGGCCTGGTGCTCACCAGCAGCGACCGGCCGGTCCTGGAGGAGATCCTCCGCTCGAAGAAGGTCCAGCCGCTGGTCGGCGAGCGGCTCGACCCGGACACGGTCGCCGTGCACCCCTCCGAGCGCGGTCAGATCAAGCAGACGCTGCTGAAGCTGGGCTGGCCGGCCGAGGACCACGCCGGCTACGTCGACGGCGAGGCGCACCGCATCGACCTCGACGAGACGGGCTGGGCGCTGCGCCCGTACCAGAAGCAGGCCGTCGAGGGCTTCTGGCACGGCGGCTCGGGTGTCGTCGTGCTGCCCTGCGGCGCCGGCAAGACCCTCGTCGGCGCAGGCGCGATGGCGCAGGCCAAGGCGACCACGCTGATCCTCGTGACCAACACGGTCTCCGCCCGCCAGTGGAAGCACGAGCTGGTGAAGCGGACGAGCCTGACCGAGGAGGAGATCGGCGAGTACAGCGGGACGAGGAAGGAGATCCGCCCCGTCACCATCGCCACCTACCAGGTGCTCACGACCCGGCGGAAGGGGATCTACCCCCACCTGGAGCTCTTCGACTCCCGCGACTGGGGCCTGATCCTCTACGACGAGGTGCACCTGCTCCCCGCGCCGGTCTTCAAGTTCACCGCCGACCTCCAGGCCCGCCGCCGGCTCGGTCTGACCGCGACGCTGGTCCGCGAGGACGGCCGCGAGTCGGACGTGTTCTCGCTCATCGGCCCGAAGCGCTTCGACGCCCCGTGGAAGGAGATCGAGGCGCAGGGTTACATCGCGCCCGCGGACTGTGTCGAGGTCCGGGTCAATCTGACCGACTCGGAGCGGCTCGCGTACGCCACCGCCGAGACCGAGGAGAAGTACCGCTTCTGCGCCACCACCGCGACCAAGCGGAAGGTGACGGAGGCCCTGGTCGCCAAGCACCGCGGCGAGCAGACGCTGGTGATCGGCCAGTACATCGACCAGCTCGACGAGCTCGGCGAGCACCTGGACGCGCCCGTGATCAAGGGCGAGACGTCCAACGCCCAGCGGGAGAAGCTCTTCGAGGCGTTCCGGCAGGGCGAGATCTCCGTCCTGGTCGTCTCGAAGGTCGCGAACTTCTCGATCGACCTGCCGGAGGCCACGGTCGCCATCCAGGTGTCGGGCACCTTCGGCTCCCGTCAGGAGGAGGCCCAGCGCCTCGGCCGGGTGCTCCGCCCGAAGGCCGACGGCCATGAGGCACGGTTCTACTCGGTGGTCGCGCGGGACACGATCGACCAGGACTTCGCGGCGCACCGCCAGCGCTTCCTGGCCGAACAGGGTTACGCGTACCGGATCATGGACGCGGACGAGCTGCTGCGCTGACGGCACCCCCGCGCCAGCGCCAGCACCGCGAACCCCAGCAGCGGGTACGGGGACGCCAGTACCTGCTGCCACCAGGGCAGCCGCAGGTCGAGGTCCCCGTGGTGCGGCACCAGCCACAAGGTCCGCGCCATGAAGACGGCGGCGACCACCGCGGCCGTGCGCATCCGGTTCTCCGCGATCAGCAGGGCCAGCAGCGGGACGCACCACACCCAGTGGTGCGACCAGCTGATCGGGGAGACGAGCAGGGCGGTCGTCGCGGTGGCCAGGACCCCCCACGGTCCGTCCGCGCGGACGGCGATCCACAGCCCGGCGACGGCGGTGAGGGCAGCGGCGAACAGCCACACGGCCCCTGGTTCGCCGGTGTGCAGCAGCCGGGCGAACAGTCCCTGAAGGGACTGGTTGTCGATGATCCACGCCTTGCCGACCCGGTCCGTCTCGAAGATGCGCCGGGTCCAGAAGTCCGCGCTGGCCTGCGGCAGGACGAGCGCGCCCAGGGCCACGGTGCCGGCGAACGAGCCGAGTGCGGTCAGTCCCGCCCGGACCCGGCCCGTGATCAGCAGATGGACGACGAACACCAGCGGCGTGAGCTTGATGCCCGCGGCCACCCCGATGGCGAAGCCCTTTCCGATGGCCGCCTCGTCGCGGGACAGGTCCCAGAGCAGCAGGCAGACGAGGGCGAGATTGATCTGTCCGAACAGGACGGTCTGGAAGACGGGTTCGAGCCACAGGCCGGCGGCCACGGCGGCCAGGACCAGCGGGGTCCGGGCGGGCAGGCCCGCGAAGCGGCAGGAGAGCCGCACCAGCAGGGCGAGCAGCAGGACGTTGCCGACGGCGAAGACCACCTTGAGCGCGGGGACGGGCAGCCAGGTGGTCGGTACGAAGAGGATCGCGGCGAAGGGCGGATACGTGGCGGGCAGACGCCACCGGGTGACGGTGAACCCGTAGAGATCGGTGCCGTTGGCGACGGCTGCTCCCTCCGCCCGGTACACGAGCGTGTCGGCCATCGGGATGCGCTGGGCGATGCAGAGTCCGGCGAGCGCGGCGAGGGAGACGGCGAGAGCGATCGAGGTGACTGCGGTAAGTAAACGAGGGGTCACGTTCCGGTACTTCACGGCCGCGACCCTAGTGGATCAACGGCGGCGGACGCCCGCTTCCTCCGCGTACTCACCGAGGACGGCGACGCTGAAGACGGCCTCGGCGAAGACCTTGACGGCACGCAGGGCGTTGCCGACGCGGTGCGGGGAGTGCGGGGCTCCGGTCGCGGTGGCTCCGTGATGGGGTGGAGGGACATGGGCTGCTGGGGTGAAGGTCGCTGTACTCATACCTCCATGATGGGATTCCCGCGCGCGCAGAACATCGATCCATGGACTGAACCCTGCGGATACGCGCGTACGACTCCAGACAGAGGCCGTCCCCTACGGGGAGGACGCTCTCGCGTCGTACTCGCACGGCCGGGCGTCGTCCTCGCGCGGCCCCGCACAGCCCCGCGTCGTCCTCACGCGAAATTCGGTCGCCCGCGTCCGCCGCGCTGATCTAAACTCCTCCGTCTTGCCCGCCTCCCGCTGAGGAGCGCCACCGCCCGGTCGGAAACCGGGTGGTCTGCCTGCCCAGATCCCTGCCGTAGCCGCCGGAGGCGACCCGTGCCCGCGCACGCCCCTGTACCCGACTCTGCCGACACCGACCCCCTGTCGCGTGAACGTGCCCATCTCTCCGCCTCGCGCGACGCCCTGCGCGCCATGCGGGAGGACGTCCAGGCCCTCGACATCAAGGACGTCACCGCGAACTGGGTGAACGCGGCGGTGCTGGAGGCGCAGATCGACGAGCGCATCAAGGCGCTCGCCGACCTCTCCCACACCCCGCTCTTCTTCGGCCGCGTCGACTACCTCCACACCACACAGGAGGGGCAGCGCTTCTACATCGGCCGCCGCCATGTGCACGACGTGGACGGTGATCCGATGGTCGTCGACTGGCGGGCGCCCGTGTCGCAGCCGTTCTACCGGGCCTCGAAGAAGGACCCGCTGGACGTCGCACTGCGGCGGCGCTTCGGCTACACGGCCGGCGACCTCACGGCGTACGAGGACGAGCACCTGAGCGATCCGGCCGAGGCGGAACGGACCAGCAGGCTGCTCCAGGCGGAGATCGAACGGCCGCGTGTGGGGCCGATGCGGGACATCGTCGCGACCATCCAGCCGGAGCAGGACGAGATCGTACGGTCCGGCCTCGGCGGCACGGTCTGTGTGCAGGGCGGCCCCGGCACGGGCAAGACGGCCGTCGGTCTGCACCGGGTGGCCTATCTGCTGTACGCGCACCGGGAGCGGCTGGCGAGGACGGGCACGCTGGTCGTCGGGCCGAACCGGTCCTTCCTCCACTACATCGAGCAAGTGCTCCCGGCACTCGGTGAGTTGGAGGTGAAGCAGGCGACCGTCGACGACCTCGTGGCGCATGTGGACGTACGCGGGACCGACGAGGCGGCGACCGCCGTCGTCAAGGGCGACGCGAGGATGGCCCAGGTGCTGCGCCGGGCCGTCCGCTCCCATGTCACGCTCCCCACCGAGCCGCTGATGGTCGTCCGCGGCTCCCGGCGGTGGCGGGTGCCCGCCTACGAACTGGAGGAGATCGTCCGCGAGTTGCTGGACCGCGACATCCGCTACGGCGCCGCGCGGGAGGCGCTGCCGCAGCGCATCGCGCACACGGTGCTGGTCCGTATGGAACAGGCGGGCGAGGCTCCGGACGACCGCGTGCAGGACGCGGTGGCACGCAATCCCGCGGTGAAGGCGGCCGTCAAGGCGATGTGGCCGCCGGTGGACCCGGCGAAACTGGTGCTGCGTCTGCTGTCCGACGCGGACTTCCTGGCCGCGCACGCGGAGGGTGTGCTGACCCTCGACGAACAGAAGAGAATCCTGTGGCAGAAGCCGCCGCGGAGCCTGCGGACGGCGCGCTGGTCGCCGGCGGACGCGGTGCTGATCGACGAGGCGACGGACCTGGTGGCGCGGACGCACTCGCTGGGTCATGTGGTCCTCGACGAGGCACAGGACCTCTCCCCGATGCAGTACCGCGCGGTGGGCCGGCGCTGCACGACGGGCTCCGCCACCGTGCTGGGCGACCTGGCACAGGGCACCACCCCCTGGGCGACGGAGAGTTGGCAGGAGGCTCTGTTCCACCTGGGCAAGCCGGACGCGGTGATGGAGGAACTCACGGCGGGCTTCCGTGTGCCGCGCGAGGTCATCGCGTACGCCTCCCGGCTGCTCCCGCACATGTCGCCCGGACTGCGGGAGGTGAGCTCCGTGCGGGAGTCGCCCGGCTCGCTGACGATCCGTGAGGTGACGGACCTGGACGCGGCGGTGGTGGCGGCGTGCGAGGAATCGCTGCGCCACGAGGGCTCGATCGGTCTCATCGCGGCGGACGGCCGCATCCCGGCGCTGAGCGGGGCACTCGCCGCGGCTGGCCTGACGTGGCTCACCCCGGGATCGGAGACGACCCTGACGTCCCGGCTCACGCTGGTCCCGGCGTCGCTGGCGAAGGGTCTGGAGTACGACTACGTCGTCCTGGACGACCCGTCGTCGGTGGTCGCCGCGGAACCCGACGAACGCACGGGCCTGCGCCGGCTGTACGTGGCCCTGACCCGCGCGGTCTCGGGCCTCACGGTGCTGCACAGGTCGCCGCTGCCGGCCCAACTCGCCTAGCAGGGACGGCCCGCGCCCGGTGGGGGCGCGGGTCTGCCCGTCGGACGCGGGCCGGGGACGCAACCAGGGTCTGTCGATTGGGTCAGGCCGGGTCAGCGAGTGGGGTCCCCCCACACCCGCAGGGCGTAGGGGGAGGGTCTGGTGCGTGCGATCGCAAGGCGCAGGAAGGAGCCGACGCGGTGGGGGCACCGCCCGTGCCCGCAGGGCTACGGATGGCGGCACCTCCCGTGCCCGCAGGGCTACCGGTGGGGCACCTCCCGTGCCCGGAGCGCCAAGGGGCCCGTCGGCGGATGACAACGCGGCGTGGGGGCACCTCCCGTGCCCGCAGGGCTACGCGTCGAGCGCCCGGCGCCACTCCTCGACGGCCGCGGGCGCCACCGGCGTCTCCCAGCCGTCCGGCCGCGCCGCCCCGCCGATGTGGAACGCCTCCACGCCCGCTTCCCGCAGTACCGGCAGATGCTCCAGCCGCAGCCCGCCGCCCACCAGGATCTGCGGCTCGTAGCCCGGTTCGCCCGACCTCCGGGTCTCCGACAGGAGCGTCGGCAGGCCGTCGTCGACCCCGTCGGGCGATCCCGCGGTCAGATAGGTGTCCAGGCCCGGCAGATCCGCCAGTTGCTTGCGCAACGAGTCCCGGTCTGCGGCACGGTCGATCGCACGGTGAAAGGTCCAGCGGCAGCCGGGCAGTTCGGCCATCAGCCGCTCCACCGTCACCAGGTCCGGGTTGCCGGCCTCGTCGAGGAAGCCGAGCACGAACTGATCCGCGCCCTCGGACCGCAGGCCGCCCGCCGCCCGTACGAGGGAGTCCACGTCGGCCGGCGAGCCCGCCGAGAAGCCGTCCGCGAGGCGGAGCATCACGCGCAGCGGAATGTCCACGGCGTCACGGATGCGGGCGAAGGTCTCCCGCGACGGGGTCAGCCCGTCCGCCGCCATGTCGGTGACCAACTCCAGCCGGTCCGCCCCTCCGGACTGCGCCGCGACCGCGTCCTGCGCGTCCAGAGCGATCACCTCCAGGACTGCACGGTTGCTCATGTGACCCCATCCTCCAGGGAGACGGCTCATATAGGTCTAGTCCAATGCCAGCGTAATGCGCATGTACCACGAAAGCAGCTGCACCCGAGGATCCGCGCCGGGCGAACCGCCGACGCGGGGTGTGCATAACCGCATGAGGTACCCCATAGGGGCATGAGCCACTGGTCACGCGGGGCGTGAGCCGTTGGTCACGCCCCGCGTGGACCGGGTCCGCGCCCGGCCGTGTCGCCCGGGGCTCAGCCCCCGAGGCCGCCACTGCCGAACGAGCCGCTGTGCGCGTTCTTCCCGTGCAGGGGCCGCTCGTCGGGCCCCTTGCCGGTGCTGTGCGTGCTGTGCGTCCGCATGTTGTACGGAAGGAGCCGGTCGTCGCCCTTGTGCGGGAAGGTGTCGTCGTCCTCCTCGCGGACCTCCTCGATGTGCTCGCGGTGGTCGGGCGCCGTGGGCTGCTCCTCGGGGAGCGGCGGGACGAGCTGCTCCCGGCGCCTGCCGTCCCACCACATGGCCCCCGCCAGGAGACACACCAGGATGAGCCCGAAAACGATCATCACTGCGATCATGGCGTCTGCCTCCGCCTCACTGGTCGACACACATGCCTTTGATCCCATTATCTCCCGGTATGGCCACTTCACTCCGCCGCGGAGGCAGCAGCGGCAAAAGCAGCCGGTGGCAGCGCACTGCCCGTGTCAGTCGAAGAAGACCAGCTCCTGCTCCGTCGCCCCCGTGAGCTCGTAGCGCGTCCCGGTCAGCGGCCGGGCCGCCACCAGCCGGACGAGGGTGGCCGCCGACCCGCTGTAGACGGCGGGCTCCGGGCTGTCGGAGCCGAGCACCAGCGGTGCGTCGTGCCCGTCGAGCCGGGCCAGCAGGGGCAGCGACTTGTGCGCCCTGGTCAGAGCGGCCAGCAGGGCGAGCGCCTGGGGCATCCCCTCCCCCTCGTACGCCCCGGGCTCCCCGAGTGCCGCCCGCACATCACCGGCGTGCACCCACTCGCCGAGCGCGATCTTGTCCAGCATCCCGTGTCCGGCGGCGGCCATGACCTCGCCCGCCTCGGTCATCCCGCGCTCCAGCTCGTCGACGACGCGGGCGTTCGTCCACTCCGCACGCTCGGCGATGTCGCGGTCGTTGGACGCGGGCGTGAAGACGCCCTCCTCGAAACGGTTGTCCACCACGCGCGTCAGCGCCGAGCTGCAGTGGGCCAGCACATGCCGCACCGTCCAGCCGGGGCAGCAGGTGCGCAGGGCGAAGTCGTCGTCGGGGCGGGCACGCAGCAGCGGGACGAGGGCGTCGCGCTCGGTGCGCAGCAACAGGCCGGGCAGCTCGGGATCGCGTACAGATTCCATGCGCCCAGCCAACCGCATGGCGGCGAACGCCTCCAGGGGCCGGATCGGCCCGGCGGGACGCGAAGGGCACGAACTACAGTCGGCACATGACCGCCGATCTCCGCGAACGCTGGACCGAGGCCCTGCTCGCCGCCCGCCGGGGCCCGTCCTCGGCGAACGCGCCGGACCCCCTGCCGTACGCCGAGAATCTGCTCGCACGCTGGGCCGAACCGCAGCGCCGCTATCACACCACCGCGCATCTGACCGCGGTCCTGGACCACATCGACACGCTCTCCGAGCACGCGGCCGACCCGGATCTGGTGCGCCTCGCGGCCTGGTTCCACGACGCGGTCTACTTCCCCGACCGCTCCGAGAACGAGGAGCGTTCGGCCCGCCTCGCCGAACGCGCCCTTCCCGAGGCCGGCCTCTCCCCCGAGGCGACCGCTGAGGTCGCCCGCCTGGTGCGCCTGACCATCACCCACGCCCCGGACGACGCCGACGCCAACGGCGCGGTCCTGTGCGACGCGGACCTGGCGATCCTGGCCTCCGGCCCGGAACCATACGCCGCCTATGCCGCCGCGGTGCGCGAGGAGTACGGCTTCGTCCCCGAGGACGCCTTCCGTACGGGCCGCGCCGCGGTACTGCGCCAACTGCTGGAGCTGCCACGGCTGTTCCACACCCCGCACGGCGAACGCGTGTGGGAACCGGCCGCCCGCCGCAACCTCGGGACGGAGCTGGAGCTGCTCGGCGCCGCCGGCTGAGCGCCGCATCGGCACGGCCCCGGCCCCTGCGGGAATGCAATCAGCGATACAGGTCGTTGCTGCTGTCATGCCCGAATCCGCCGAGCGCCGTTCCCGTATGCCCCTCGCCGTCTACATCCTGGGGCTGTCCGTCTTCGCGCTCGGGACGAGCGAGTTCATGCTCTCCGGGCTGCTGCCGCCCATCGCGGACGACATGAACGTCTCCATCCCCCGGGCCGGCCTGCTCATCTCGGCCTTCGCGATCGGCATGGTCGTCGGCGCGCCCCTGCTCGCGGTGGCCACGCTGCGGCTGCCCCGCAAGACCACGCTCGTCACCCTGATCTCGCTCTTCGGACTCGGCCAGATCGCGGGTGCCCTGGCACCGACGTACGAGATCCTCTTCGCGTCGCGGGTGGTCAGCGCCCTCGCCTGCGCGGGCTTCTGGGCGGTGGGCGCCGCGGTCGCCATCGCGATGGTGCCGTTCACCTCGCGCGCCCGCGCCATGGGCGTGATGATCGGCGGGCTCTCCATAGCCAACGTCCTGGGCGTCCCGGCGGGCGCGTTCCTCGGGGAGCACCTGGGCTGGCGTTCCGCGTTCTGGGCCGTCGCCGCCGCCTCCGCGATCGCGCTGGCCGGTGTCGTGACCCTGATCCCGCGCATCCCGCTGCCCGACGAGAAGCCGCGGCTGCGGCGTGAGCTGTCGATCTACCGCGACCGTCAGGTCTGGCTCTCCGTGGCGATCACCGCACTCGCGGCGGGCGGTGTCTTCTGCGCCTTCTCCTACCTGGCGCCCCTGCTCACGGACGTCTCGGGCCTGGACGCCGGCTGGGTGCCGAGCGTGCTCGCCCTCTTCGGGATCGGCGCGCTGATCGGTACGACGGTGGGCGGCCGGGTCGCCGACGCGCACCTCTTCGGTGTCCTGCTGAGCGGCATCACCGCCTCGACGGTCCTGCTGGCGGCGCTGGCGCTGTTCGCGCCCAACCCGGCGGCGACCGTCGTGCTCACGCTGCTGCTCGGCTTCTCGGCCTTCTTCACCGCCCCGGCCCTCAACGCCCGCATGTTCAACGTCGCGGGTGCGGCGCCCACGCTGGCGGGCGCGACGACGACCGCCGCGTTCAACGTGGGCAACACGGGCGGCCCCTGGCTGGGCGGCACGGTGATCGACGCGGACTTCGGCTTCGCCTCGACGGCGTGGGCGGGCGCCGCGATGACGATCGCCGCGCTGGCCCTGGTCGGGATCTCTCTGCGTCTGCACGGCAGGTCGCGCGTGATCGCCTCCTCCACGCGACACGAGACGGCGGACGTGCCCGGCACCGTGCCCGGGGTCGGCGTCTGTCGCCCGACCACCGATTGACGCGCCGGCGCGAGCACGCTCTTCCGGCCGCGCGGCGGCCGCCTGTGTGACCGCGCGCCGGACACCCTTGACGCCCCTCCGGCGGCACACCGGCAGCCGGTCCGGCGCTCAGACCGCGCGGCCCTTCGGCCGCCGCAGCCCCGCCCGCGTCAGCAGGCCGACCACCTCACGGCTCGACACCTGCACCGCGCCCGCCGCCACCGCGTCCCCGTAGCGGTGCGAGGGGACGTCGTAGTGGTCCCGCTCGAAGGCGGTGGCCGGGCAGCCGATCGACTGCGCGAACGCGTGCAGCTCCGCGAACGAGACGTCGCTGATCAGGTGCGACCACATACGGCCGTGGCCCGGCCACGTCGGCGGATCGATGTACACCGTCATGCCAGACCGCCGACCCGGGCCACGACCACGCCCGCCTTGCCGCAGACCCAGTGCGGGTCCGCGCCCAGCTCCGGCTCGACGTCCAGGGCGTGCGGGTCACCGGCGTCGCAGACCGGGCACAGCGGCCAGCGGCCGTAGCGCTCCAGGAGCGCGTCCTGGACGTCCTGCGCAACCAGACCGGCGACGTATTCGACGCCCTCCGGCCACTGCTCGACCCACCAGCGGCGGTGGGTCACGGCCTCCTCGACCAGGGACACCACCGCGGCGTCGGCCACATCGCGGGCGGCGAGGTCGGCGAGGACCAGGGAGCGCGCCGTGTGCAGGGCCTGCTCGATCGGGTTGGCGTCGTCCATGCAGACATTGTCACCCAACCGGCCCTGCGTCCGGGGGGCCGGTGTGATGCATCCGCCCAGCTCTCCGCCGCGGAGGGGGGTTGACGACCGGCGAAAAGCGAAAATATCTTTCAGAGGTGACCAATCCAGTGAAGGAAATTTTCAGCGGCGATGCTCCGCCCGCCCCCGCCGCCCTCGCGGCGAAGGTGCGGACGCTCACGCCGTCCATGACCCGTTCCATGCAGCGGGTCGCCGAAGCCGTCGCCGAGGACCCGGCGGGCTGCGCGGCCCTCACGGTCACCGGTCTCGCGGAGCTCACGGGCACCAGCGAGGCCACCGTGGTGCGCACCGCCCGTCTCCTCGGCTACCCCGGATACCGCGACCTGCGCCTCGCGCTGGCCGGCCTGGCCGCCCACCAGCAGTCCGGCCGCGCCCCCAGCGTCACCGCGGACATCGCCGTCGACGACCCCATCGCCGACGTCGTCACCAAGCTCGCCTACGACGAGCAGCAGACCCTCGCGGACACCGCCGCCGGGCTCGACACCGTCCAGCTCGGCGCGGCGGTCTCCGCCGCGGCCACCGCACGCCGCATCGACATCTACGGCGTCGGCGCGTCCTCGCTCGTCGGCATGGACCTCGCCCAGAAGCTGCTGCGCATCGGCCTGATCGCCCACGCCCACAGCGACCCCCACCTCGCCGTCACCAACGCCGTGCAGCTGCGCTCCGGCGACGTGGCCATCGCGATCACCCACTCGGGCTCCACCGGCGATGTCATCGAACCGCTGCGGGTCGCCTTCGACCGCGGGGCGACCACCGTCGCGATCACCGGCCGCCCGGACGGACCCGTCTCGCAGTACGCCGACCACGTACTGACCACGTCCACCGCGCGCGAGAGCGAGCTGCGCCCGGCCGCGATGTCCTCGCGCACCAGTCAGCTCCTCGTCGTCGACTGCCTGTTCATAGGCGTCGCGCAGCGCACGTACGAGACGGCGGCCCCTGCCCTCGCCGCCTCCTACGAGGCCCTCGCGCACCGGCACAGCCCGCGCTCCCGCTGATCACCCCCCTCATGAGAAAGCCGAGCCGCACCTCCATGACCTCCACGTCGCCCGCATACGGCGAACTCCGCGCTCAGCTGGCCACGCTCACCACCGAGGCGTTCCGGCCGGAGCTCGCCGACATCGACCAGCAGTCCACCCTCGAGATCGCCCGCATCATGAACGGCGAGGACCGCACCGTCCCCGACGCGGTCGCCGCCCAGCTGCCGCGGATCGCCGCCGCCATCGACGCCACCGCGGAGCGCATGTCCCGCGGCGGCCGGCTGGTGTACGCGGGCGCGGGCACGGCGGGCCGGCTCGGCGTGCTGGACGCCAGCGAGTGCCCGCCCACCTTCAACACCGACCCCTCCGAGGTGCTGGGCCTGATCGCGGGCGGGCCCTCCGCCATGGTCAAGGCCGTGGAGGGCGCGGAGGACAGCAAGGAACTGGCCGCCGCCGACCTGGACGGGCTCCGGCTGACCGCCGATGACACCGTCGTGGGGATCTCCGCATCGGGCCGCACCCCGTACGCCATCGGCGCCGTCGAGCACGCACGCGCCCTCGGCGCACTGACCGTCGGACTCTCCTGCAACGCGGACAGCGCACTCGCCGCGGCCGCCGACCACGGCATCGAGGTCGTCGTCGGACCCGAACTGCTGACCGGCTCGACACGGTTGAAGGCCGGTACGGCGCAGAAGCTCGTCCTCAACATGATCTCGACGATCACGATGATCCGGCTCGGCAAGACGTACGGAAACCTCATGGTCGACGTCCGCGCCTCCAACGAGAAGCTGCGGGCCCGCTCGCGGCGGATCGTGGCGCTCGCCACCGAAGCGGCCGACGAGGAGATCGAGGCGGCGCTCGCCGCCACGGACGGCGAGGTCAAGGAGGCGATCCTGACCATCCTGGCCGGTGTGGACGCCGCCACGGCCCGCCGTCTCCTTGACGAATCCCGGGGCCACCTCCGGGCCGCACTCCAGTCCGCTCTCTGATCCGCCCCTCCCTGGCACGTCCCCCGCCCCCGCACAGCAAGGCACCCGCACCATGAGCACGATCGATCACAAGGCGACGGCGGCAGCGATCCTCCCCCTCGTCGGAGGCGCCGCCAACGTCACGTCCGTCGCCCACTGCATGACCCGTCTCCGCCTCGGTCTGCGCGACCGTTCCCTCGTCCGGGACGAGGAACTCACCGCGCTGCCCGCCGTCATGGGGGTGGTCGACGACGACACCTACCAGATCGTGCTGGGACCGGGCACCGTCGCCCGCGTCACCCCCGAGTTCGAGGCACTGATCGCGGAGGCGCCGGTCACCGCGGAAGCGCTCGCCGACCGGGGTGCGGCCATCAGGGCGGAACGGAAGTCGCGCAACTCCACCCCCTTCAAGCTCTTCCTGCGGAAGATCGCGAACATCTTCGTCCCGCTGATCCCCGCCCTCATCGGCTGCGGCATCATCGCCGGTCTCAACGGCCTGCTCATCAACCTGGGTTGGCTGCCGTCCGTCACCCCCGCGCTCGCCGCCATGGCGAGCGGCTTCATGGCGCTGATCGCGGTCTTCGTCGGCTACAACACCGCGAAGGAGTTCGGCGGAACCCCGATCCTCGGCGGCGCGGTCGCCGCGATCATCGTCTTCCCCGGCGTCGCCAACATCGAGGCCTTCGGCCAGAAGCTCTCCCCCGGCCAGGGCGGAGTACTGGGCGCGCTCGCCGCGGCGATCCTCGCGGTGTACGTCGAGAAGTGGTGCCGCCGCGTGGTGCCGGCCTCCCTCGACGTCCTGGTCACCCCGACGCTGACCGTCCTCGTCTCCGGCCTGGTCACCAACTTCGGCCTGATGTTCGTGGCCGGTGAGATCTCCACGGCCATCGGCGACTTCGCCAACTGGCTGCTCGCCAGCGGCGGAGCGGGCGCCGGCTTCGTCCTCGGCGGACTCTTCCTCCCGCTGGTGATGCTCGGCCTCCACCAGGCGCTGATCCCCATCCACGCCACGCTCATCGAGCAGCAGGGCTTCACGGTCCTGCTCCCCATCCTGGCGATGGCGGGCGCGGGCCAGGTCGGCGCGGCGGTCGCCGTGTACGCCCGACTCCCGCACAACACCTCGATCCGCAACACCATCAAGTCCGCCCTCCCCGCGGGTGTCCTGGGTGTCGGCGAGCCCCTGATCTACGGCGTCTCGCTCCCGCTGGGCCGCCCGTTCATCACGGCCTGCATCGGCGGCGCGTTCGGCGGAGGGTTCGTGGGCCTGTTCAACATGCTGGGCGACAAGGTCGGTTCGACGGCCATCGGCCCGTCGGGCTGGGCCCTGTTCCCGCTGGTCGACGGAAACAAGGGCCTGGGCGAGACGATCGCGATCTACGCGGGAGGGCTGCTGGCCGGGTACGCGGTGGGCTTCCTGGCGACGTACTGGTTCGGCTTCACGAAGCAGATGCTGACGGACCTGAACGCGGCGCCGGCGGAGGCTGCGCCGGACGCCAAGCAGCGGGAGTTCAGCCCGGCGGGCGTCTGACGACATCAAGCCCCGCCGGGACCTGCGGCCGCACATTCAAGCCCCGCCGGCGATTGAGGCGCGGGGTCCGGGGCAGCGCCCCGGCGGACCGCCCGCGGCTCTCGTCGCACGGCACACCCTGCGGGCGTGTCCTCAATCGCCGGACGGGCTGGAATTACCTGCCCCGCACAAAATCAAGCCCCGCCGGGGCATCTGGCCGCACATTCAAGCCCCGCCGGCGATTGAGGCGCGGGGTCCGGGGCAGCGCCCCGGCAGACCACCCGCACGTCTCGTCGCACCGCACACCCTACGGGCGTGTCCTCAATCGCCGGACGGGCTGGAATTACCTGCCCCGCACACAATCAAGCCCCGCCGGCGATTGAGGCGCGGGGCCCGGGGCAGCGCCCCGGCAGACCACCCGCACGTCTCGTCGCACAGCACGCCCTCCGGGCATGTCCTCAATCGCCGGACGGGCTGGACGTGCCCGCTGCCGCACGCTCCTCCATCGTCACCCTCCCCTGACGAATCACCGCCACCCGCCTCGCCCGCCCCGCCAGCGCCGAGTCGTGCGTCACCATCACGAAGGTGAAGGCGTGTTCCTGCCACAGGGACTCCAGCACCTCCATGATCTCGTCCCGCATCGACTCGTCGAGGTTTCCGGTGGGCTCGTCCGCCAGCAGCACCGCCGGCCGCTTGACCAACGCGCGGGCGATCGCGACCCGTTGCTGCTGACCGCCCGACAACTCACCCGGCAGATGTCTCAGGCGCTCGCCGAGCCCCACCGAGCCGAGCGCCTCCGCGGCCCGCTCCCGCCGCTCGGCCGTCCTCAGGCCGAGCGGCACCAGCGCGGTCTCCACGTTCTCCTGCGCCGTGAGCGTGGGGATCAGGTTGAAGCTCTGGAAGACGAACCCGATCTTCTCCGCACGGACCCGGGTCAGCCGCGCCTCCGGCAGGGTCGCGAGATCCGTCCCGTCCAGGACCACGCTGCCCTCCGACGGCCGGTCCAGCCCGCCGAGCATCTGCAGCAGCGTCGACTTGCCGCCGCCGGTCGGGCCCTGGATCACCAGCCGACCGCCGTCCTCGATGGTGAGGTCCACGCCCGCCAGTGCGTGCACCGTGTCCTTGCCGCGCCGGTAGCGCTTGGTGACGCCACTGAGCTCGTACATCATCAACTCCTGTTGCACATGGATGAGAAGGGCTGCTGCGGTCGCCGCGTCACTCGACGCGGCGCAGCGCGTCGGCGGGGCGGAGCCGGGACGCACGCCAGCCGCCAAAGCCGCCCGCCACGAGTCCTCCCGCCACGGCGAGCGCGACGGCGAGACCGATCGTGGTCAGCGAGACCGGCGCGGTGAGTGCGATGTCGAGCGCACGGGACGCGGAGCCGGGACCGCCCTGGACCGCCGGACCGGCGCCGAACATCCGGCCACCGCCCGCCCCGCCTCCCCCGCCGCCGAGCTGCGCGGTCAGCGTCGGACTGAACGTCGTGATCAGCCACGCTCCGGCGAGCCCCAGCGCGATACCGAGCGCGCCGCCGAACAGCCCGTTGACCAGGGCCTCCCCGGCCACCTGCCGGGTCACCCGGCCGCTCTTCCACCCCAGGGCCTTCAACGTCCCGAACTCCCGCACCCGCCGGCTCACCGCGGACGAGGTCAGCAGCCCGGCGACCAGGAACGCGGCGACGAGCACCAGGATCGACAGCCACTTGCCGACCCCCGAGGCGAGGTCGGACGCGGTGGACAGGGACCCGGAGACGGTGTCGGCCAGATCAGCCGATGTCGTCACGGTCGTACCCGAGATGTTCTTCTGGATCGTCTGCTTCACCGCGTCGATCCGCTGCGAGTCCTTCGCCCGGACATAGACCGTGGTGACCTTGTCCTTGGCGCCGGCCAGCGACTGCGCCTGGGTGAGCGGCAGATACACATTGGCCGCGGCGTCCCCGCTGTCGGCCGTCGCGATACCGATGACCTGGTACGGGATCTTGGAGATGGTGAGCGTCTTGCCGACGCCGAGACTCTTCTCCTTGGCGTACGCGCTGTCGAGCACCACGACCTTGGCGTTGGTCTCGGTCGCCTTGAACGTACGCCCGGAGGTGATCTTCGACGAGGTCAGCGGGCCGAGGTCCTGCTCGGTGACGTCCGTCCCGTACGCGGTGTACGAGTCGACGTCGAAGGCAGCACCGCCGCCCTGCACTTCGCCACCACCGCCGCCACCGCCACCGGGTCCGCCCTGTCGCGGCTGTGCGGGAGCGGCCTCTCCGCGCCTGAACTGCCCGTTGACCTTCATGACCCGCACACTCAGGCCGCCCACGGCGTCTCCCACGCCGTCCTGCTTGCCGACCTGCGCGACGGTCGACGAGGCGAGTGTCTCGAAGCCCTGGACCATCACCAGGTCCCGCGCCTGCTCGGCGGTGTCGTCGTTGTCCTGCGCGTCGAACTCGAACCGGGGCCGCCGCGTCGTCTCGCCCTCCCCGGGCGGCGCGGCGGCCTTGGTGACGGTCATGTCCGTGCCCAGCCCGTACAGCGATTCCAGGACCTTGTCCTGGGCGCGATTCATCCCGGACGAGACCGAGTTGACCACGATGACCAGCGCGATTCCGAGAGCGAGTCCCGAAGCGACGACGAGCGCCGCTTTTCTGCGGCGGCGCAGTTCGCGCCGGAGGTAGGTGAAGAACATGGCTGGAAGTTAGGCGGGTGGCGTGATGGCCGGTTGAGTGCGCGGTGAGAGAAGCATGAGAACGCCTGAGCCGCCCTCACCACCCGTTCACGGCAGCCGGCCCTCCGCGTTGAGCTGCCGCACCCGCGCCCTCAGCACCTCGGCGGGCGGCGCCGGCCGTACGTCCTCGGGCGGGCAGTCCCACTCCCGTCCGCCGCCCACGGGCCGCAGCTGCACACAGGTACCGACGCGGCCCATGACCAGCCCCACGCGCCCGTCCCGGACATCGACGGCGTACGTGCCCGCCTCCGGCACCTGCCCGCTCACTTCTCCAGCCCCTGAAGCACCGCCGCCAGCCGCAGCGCGGTGTCGAGGTTGCAACGCCCCAGCTCCACCAAGGGATACGGCGCCGAACTCGCCAGCGACACCAGATCGACCCGTAGCGACGGCAGCGTCACCGACACCACGTCGAGGCCCTGCCGCAACTGGGCCACCACCTCCTCGGCGGCCCGCAGCCGCTCCGCCGAACGCACCACCATGACCAGGCACCTCCACACTCAGTGTTCGCTTTCCTCACCCAGCGTGTCCGTCACTGGCTAGCCTGAACAGTGACGGCGGCCCAACAACGCGACCTGTCGGCCAGGGAGTTGTCTTGCCAGGACCCAAGGATCTCGATCCCTCCTCATCCCCCCGCGCCCTGCTGGGCGCCGAGCTGCGCCACGCACGCGACCAAGCGGGTCTCACCCAGGACGAGTTGGGCAGACCGCTGTTCGTCAGCGGCTCGTACATCGGCCAGATGGAGGCGGGTACGCGCAGGATGCTGCCCGAGTACGCGCACCAGATAGACGAGATCCTCGGGACGAACGGGTTCTTCACCCGCAACTGCGAGGTCTCCAACAAGTCGCGCTACCCGGACCACTTCGCCGAGGCGGCGGAAGCGGAGGCGACCGCGACGACGATCCGGGAGTACGCGCCGCTGTTGGTGCCGGGGCTGCTTCAGACGGAGGCGTATGCGCGGGCAGTGTTCCGGGCGTATCAGCCGACCGCCGCCGAGGACGTCATCGATGAGCTGGTGGAGGCCCGGCTCGACCGGGCGCGGCTGCTGACCCATCCAACAAAGCCTCAGTTGTGGGCAGTTCTCGACGAGGCGGTGTTACGGAGGAAGGTCGGCGGGACGGCAGTGATGGCGGAGACGCTGGAACATGTGGCGGGGCTGGCGCGGCGGCACCGCATCATCGTGCAGGTGCTGCCGTTCGCGGCGGGTGCGCACGCGGCTTCTGATGGCGGCCTCAAATTGATGACATTCCCCGATGCGCCACCGCTCGCCTACGTCAACGGTCTGGGAACCGGCCAGTTGGTGGATGATCCGGCCACGGTCACTCGCCACGAACTGTCTTACGATCTGGTCGGGGCCACCGCACTGTCACCGGAAACGTCCTTGGCCTTGATCTCGTCAGTGGCGGAGGATTACGCACATGAGGATCAGCAACCCTGAGTTCGACCTGGCAACAGCGGTCTGGCACAAGTCCAGCTACAGCGGCGGCGACGGCGGCAACTGCCTGGAGATGGCCACCTGGCGCAAGTCGACCCACAGCGGCGGCGAAGGCGGCAACTGCCTCGAAGTCGCCGACAACTCCCCCGGCTTCGTCCCCGTACGCGACTCCAAGAACAGCGGCGGCCCCGAACTCATGTTCAGAGCCGCCGCCTGGTCCGCCTTCGTCGCCGGTCTGAAGCGCGACTAGCAGGCCTTGTCGCGGGCCGGGCGTTCGCCGGTGAGCAGGAAGGTGGTCACGGCGTCGTCCCCGCAGGCGTTGCCGTTGGCGACGTAGGCGCCGTGGCCCACGGTGTCGACCGTGACCATCCGGGCCCGCGCACCGAACGCCTCGCGCATCTTCAGCGCACCGGCGAGCGGTGTGGAGGGGTCGCGCCGGGTCTGGATCATGAGGACGTTCGAGGGGCCGCCGTCCGGGGTGATGCGGGTGGGCCGCTCGCGCGGCTTGTCCTTCCAGAAGGCGCACAGCCAGATGTTCCTCGGCATGCCCGCGGTGAGGGGGTACTGCGCACGGCTCCTGGCGACGTCGCGGGCGTAGGGTGCCGGGTCGGTGGCCGGCCAGGCGTCGACGTCGTTGCAGATGGTGGCGCCGGTGACGGCGACCGAGTTCTGCATGACCTGGTCCGGGGGCGTGTTCGCGGCGGGGAGTTCGCGGCCGTCGCGGGCGGCGGCCATCAGCTTGGCCAGCGCGGGGAATCGCGTGACGGAGTAGAGGCTGTCCAGCAGGGTCTGCCGCAGGACGTTGCCGTTGAGTTCCGCCGGGTTGGCGCCGGCCCACGGGATCGGTGCACGGTCGAGGCGGGTGGCGAGCGCGAGGAACATCGGCCGGACCTCGGCGGGCGTCGCGGCGAGGCGGTCGGGGTTGGCGGGGTCCGCGGCCCAGGCGGCGAAGTCGGGGAAGGCGTCCTCGACGGCGATCTCGTAGTTGGCGAGCCAGCCGCGGGCCACCCGCTTCGGGTCGGGGTCGCCGCTGCTGTCCAGGACCCAGCGGTCGGTGCGGTGGGGGAACATCTGGGCGTAGACGGCTCCCACGTACGTCCCGTACGACAGACCCCAGGCGGACAGCCTGCGCTCGCCGAGTGCCTGCCGGATGCGGTCGATGTCCCGGGCCTCGTTGCGGGTGCTGATGCTGCGCATCACCTCGCCCCCGTTCGTGGCGCAGGCGGCGGCGAGGCGGCGGGCGGTCTCGGTGTTCTTGTCGATGCTGCCGTCCGCGGCGGGCCATCCCCTGACGTTCACCAGGGCGAGGTCGTCGTGGGTGAGACCGCAGCTCACCGGTGTGCTGCGGCCGACGCCGCGCGGGTCGAAGCCCACGATGTCGTAGGCGTCGCGCACCGACTGGGGCAGCTTCTTCCCCTTGCCCGAGGGATCGTTGATGCTGGAGCCGCCGGGTCCTCCGGGGATGATCAGCAGGGTGCCACGTCGTCTGTCGGGGCTCTCGCTGCGGATGCGGGAGACGGCGAGGGTGGTCTGCGGCCCCCGGGGTTTCGCGTGGTCGAGCGGTACGGAGATGTCCGCGCACTCCTGGCGCGGGTCGAGTCCCGTACCGGTGCATTTCTCCCAGCGGACTGCCGGGTCCGGCAGGGGAGTTGAGGCCGAGGCGGGCGCCGGGAGGGCGAGGAGCGTCGTCGCCAGGACCGGGAGGGTGAGCGCCGCCGCGGTGAAGCCGGATGTCGTACTGCCGAGGATTCGCATGTGATGACCCTCGCGGAACCGGCGCCCGGCTCCCACGGTGCCTCCTGGCCTGTTCCCAGGGGGGTTTGCCCCACCCGGCCCGTAGGGGCCGCGCCCGCGGTGGCCGACGTCCGGCACCCCACCCGCGGCACTGCGCTGCGCTCATACAGCGACGGCCGGCGGGCCGTCCCTCCTCGAACGACCTTTCCAGAGAGAGGAACACCGATGCGCAAGCGAATGCTCGGAACCCTGGCCGCGGTCGCGGCCTTCGCGGGCGTGCTGGGGAGCGCGCCGGCCGCCTCGGCGGCACCGAATCCGCCGGGGTGCGGCAAGGGCTACTTCTGCATCTACTCGGACCTGATCCAGGAGGGCAGGCTCGTCGCGAAGTCGGACCGCAACTGGTCCGGCAGGGCCGTGGGCATGTCCATCTTCAACAACGGCACGCCCTTCCCCGGCCAGGACCACATTCAGGTCGAATGGGGCTGGGCGGACGGCAGCGGCGGCACCTACACGAGCTGCCTCCACTTCAACCCCGGACCGGGCAACTACTCCCAGTCCTTCGGCGCGGACGTCGCGTTCACGAAGGTGACGTGGCGCGGCGAGTGCTGAGGCGCCGGCACCGGGCGGGCGCGGACGGCGCACGGCGGCCCGGGCCGGGCAGCGGCTGAGGAACCCCGGGCGCCCCACAACGCGCCCGAGGGCGGCACCTCCTGGGAGAGAGGTGCCGCCCTCGGTCAAGGACGGGTCCGATCCGGAAGGATCAGAAGTCCATGTCACCGCCCGGCATGCCGCCCGGAGCGGCCGCGGAGGCCTTCTCCGGCTTGTCGGCGATGACGGCCTCGGTGGTGAGGAACAGCGCCGCGATGGAGGCCGCGTTCTGCAGGGCAGAGCGGGTCACCTTCGCGGGGTCGATGATGCCTTCGGCGATCATGTCGACGTACTCACCGGTCGCGGCGTTCAGGCCGTGGCCGACGGGCAGGTTGCGGACCTTCTCGACGATGACGCCACCCTCGAGACCACCGTTGACGGCGATCTGCTTGAGCGGGGCCTCCAGCGCGAGCTTCACGGCGTTGGCGCCGGTCGCCTCGTCGCCCGTGAGCTCGAGCTTCTCGAAGACCGAGGAAGCCTGGAGCAGAGCCACGCCACCACCGGCGACGATGCCCTCCTCGACGGCGGCCTTGGCGTTGCGCACCGCGTCCTCGATGCGGTGCTTGCGCTCCTTGAGCTCGACCTCGGTCGCGGCACCGGCCTTGATGACGGCCACGCCGCCGGCCAGCTTCGCGAGGCGCTCCTGGAGCTTCTCACGGTCGTAGTCCGAGTCGCTGTTCTCGATCTCGGCACGGATCTGGTTGACACGACCCTGGACCTGGTCGCTCTCACCGGCACCGTCGACGATCGTGGTCTCGTCCTTGGTGATGACGACCTTGCGGGCGCGGCCCAGCAGGTCCAGGCCGGCGTTCTCGAGCTTGAGGCCGACCTCCTCGGAGATGACCGTGCCGCCCGTGAGGATGGCGATGTCGTTCAGCATCGCCTTGCGGCGGTCGCCGAAGCCCGGGGCCTTGACGGCGACGGACTTGAAGGTGCCACGGATCTTGTTGACGACCAGGGTGGACAGGGCCTCGCCCTCGACGTCCTCCGCGATGATCAGCAGCGGCTTGCCGGACTGCATGACCTTCTCGAGCAGCGGAAGGAGGTCCTTCACGTTGCCGATCTTGGAGTTGACGATCAGGATGTACGGGTCGTCGAGCGACGCCTCCATACGCTCCATGTCGGTGGCGAAGTACGCCGAGATGTAGCCCTTGTCGAAGCGCATACCCTCGGTGAGCTCCAGCTCCAGACCGAAGGTCTGGGACTCCTCGACGGTGATGACGCCTTCCTTGCCGACCTTGTCCATCGCCTCGGCGATGAGCTCGCCGATCTGGGTGTCGGCGGCGGAGATGGAGGCCGTCGAAGCGATCTGCTCCTTGGTCTCCACGTCCTTGGCCTGCTCCAGCAGGGCGCCGGAGACGGCCTCGACGGCACGCTCGATGCCGCGCTTGAGGGCCATCGGGTTGGCGCCGGCCGCCACGTTGCGCAGGCCCTCACGGACGAGCGCCTGGGCGAGGACGGTCGCGGTGGTCGTACCGTCACCGGCGACGTCGTCCGTCTTCTTGGCGACTTCCTTGACCAGCTCGGCGCCGATCTTCTCGTACGGGTCCTCGAGCTCGATCTCCTTGGCGATGGACACACCATCGTTGGTGATCGTGGGGGCGCCCCACTTCTTCTCGAGGACGACGTTGCGACCCTTGGGGCCAAGGGTGACCTTGACGGCGTCGGCGAGCTGGTTCATCCCGCGCTCGAGACCGCGCCGTGCCTCCTCGTCGAACGCGATGATCTTGGCCATGTGAAGTGGTCCTCCCGGACTTGGGGGTCCCCCCGCGCCCGCAGGGCTACGGGGGAGGATTGCTTCCGGACCGCGCTGGCGCCCGCGACGGACGGCCTGAGAGCCGTACGGTTCCTTGCCCCGACGGCCCTCGGACCTCACCGGCCCGGTCCATAAAGTTGTCACTCTCACCTGCAGAGTGCTAACGCCAATGATTAGCACTCGACCCCCTCGAGTGCAAGCGGCTTCGACGAAGCCCCGACGAGGGGCGGCGGGTTCGAATCCGCCCGCCCCGGGCATGCACGAGGGGCCCGCCTCCCTGGTGGGATGCGGGCCCCTCGTGAGTGTCGCGTGAGTGCGTCGGTGGCCGATCGCGCCGAGATCAGACGGCGAGCTTGACCATGTCCGCCTGCGGACCCTTCTGGCCCTGCGAGATCTCGAACTCGACTCGCTGACCCTCCTCCAGGGTGCGGTAGCCGTCCATCTGGATCGCGCTGTAGTGGACGAAAACATCCGCACCACCGTCGACCGCGATGAAGCCGTACCCCTTCTCCGCGTTGAACCACTTGACGGTGCCCTGAGCCATGCCTAACTCCCCTATTACTGGCCCTTGCACAGGACCGCACTTCGCGGACCCGGGTCATACCTCACCACCGAGAATTCCCTCCGCCAGAGGTGGAAGGAGGCCCTCGGGATGTGCGTCGGAACGCGTCGACCGCGGCTGAATGTATCTGTCCAACTGCCCTCTGCAACAGGTCAATCGGACGAGAAATCTGGGCGCACGGGAACGGACCTTTGACGCTAATTCAAGAAGATCCAGGGCAACTCGGGCCCGGCAAATGACACTTAAGAGGCATTTTGATCGACCACATTGGCTGCTTCTTGTCGCGCCAGGGCGCATTCTCATATGCGGCGGGCACGGGCAGCGGCGGGGACTTCCCCAACTGTACCGCGCTCAACCATGCAGAATTGCCCCCTCCGCTTCTCTCGCGGAGGGGGCAACAGCGGTGACGGTGCGTATCAGCCGCCGGCGACGGCGGGGATGATCGAAATGCCGGCGCCGTCGGGCGTGGCGGTCTCGAGACCCTGCTCGAAACGGACATCGTCGTCGTTGACGTAGACGTTCACGAAGCGGCGCAGCTTGCCCTGGTCGTCCAGGACACGGGCGGCGATACCGGTGTGGTTCTTCTCCAGGTCGGCGATGACCTCGGAGAGCGTCGCGCCCTCCGCCGGGACCTCGGCCTGGCCGCCCGTGTACGTGCGGAGGATGGTGGGGATGCGGACGTTGACGCTCATGCTGCGTGCCTTCCTTGAGTCTCGGGGGTGTCAGCCGGCCAGGCCGGCGTCGCGGAACGCGTCCAGGCTCGGGCGGATGGTCGCGCTGGGGCCGGTGGTCGGCGCGACCGCGTCCAGGGTCTTGAGACCGTCGCCGGTGTTGAGCACGACGGTGGTGAGCGACGGGTCGAGCACGCCCGCCTCGAGCAGCTTCCGCGTCACACCCACGGTCACGCCACCCGCCGTCTCGGCGAAGATGCCCTCGGTACGGGCCAGCAGCTTGATCGCGTCGACGATCTGCTCGTCATCCACGTCCTCCACGAAGCCGCCCGTGCGGCGCGCGATGTCGAGGACGTACGGGCCGTCGGCGGGGTTGCCGATCGCCAGCGACTTGGCGATGGTGTTCGGCTTCTGCGGGCGGACCACGTCGTGCCCGGCCTTGAAGGCCGTCGACACCGGCGAGCAGCCCGCGGCCTGGGCGCCGAAGATCTTGTACGGCTTGTCCTCGACCAGACCGAGCTTGATCAGCTCCTGGAGACCCTTGTCGATCTTCGTGAGCTGCGAGCCCGAGGCGATCGGGATGACGATCTGGTCGGGCAGCCGCCAGCCGAGCTGCTCGCAGATCTCGTAGGCGAGGGTCTTGGAGCCCTCTCCGTAATACGGCCGAAGATTGACGTTGACAAAGCCCCAGCCCTCACCGAGCGGGTCGCCGATGAGCTCCGAGCAGAAGCGGTTGACGTCGTCGTAGTTGCCCTCGATGCCGACCAGTTCGCCGCCGTACACCGCGGCCATGACGACCTTGCCCTGCTCCAGGTCGTGCGGGATGAACACGCAGGAGCGGAAGCCGGCGCGCGCGGCGGCGGCGCCGACCGCACCCGCGAGGTTGCCGGTGGAGGAGCAGGAGAGCGTGGTGAAGCCGAAGGCACGGGCGGCCTCGACGGCGATCGCGACGACACGGTCCTTGAAGGAGTGCGTCGGGTTGCCGGAGTCGTCCTTGATGTGGAGACCGCCGGTCACGCCCAGCTCACGGGCGAGGTTGTCGGCCTTGACGAGCTTGGTGAAGCCGGGGTTGATGTTCGGCTTGTCGGCCACATCGGCCGGCACGGGCAGCAGCGGCGCGTACCGCCAGATGTTGTCCGGACCCGCCTCGATCCGCTTCCGCAGCCCTTCGGGGTCACCGCTCGGGAGGTCGTAGGCGACTTCCAGCGGCCCGAAACACGAGGCACAGGCAAAGATCGGGCCGAGTTCGAAACGCTCCCCGCATTCGCGGCACGAGAGCGCCGCGGCCGGTCCCAGGTCGACGGGGGTGGTGCTGGCGACAGTCTGCACAGCCATGGTGGCGAGGCCCTTTCTCCTCATCTTCCCCGTGACGCATTTCGTCACGAGACGGACTTGGCACCTTCCCTAGCCGGGAGCCTCGCGGTGGCTGCCACGTCCCATGGACGGGCGGCGCAACGGAGACCGGCTGGAGGGTTGCCGGGGCTTCAACGGGCCGTATCCCTCTGCCCCTCTGGATGAGCGGTATTCGATTGTCGGCGTGGGACCCCCGGCATGCGACGGTCCCGCGCGTTGTTCAAGACTGTAACCGACACCCCGGACGGTTGAGATGGTCGTCCGATCCGCGAGATGGAGATCCTGTGCTGGAAGAGGTGGAGCGCTGGCTGTCCCGGCGGTCCTGGTCGGCGGCGGACCGCCCGGTGGACCGGCTGGTCACGGCCAAGCAGGGCACCACGGTCAGCGTGGTGCTCCCCGCCCTGAACGAGGAGGCGACGGTCGGGCAGATCGTCACCGTCATCCGGCGCGAGCTGATGTCCGGGCCCCTTCCGCTCGTCGACGAGCTGGTGGTGATCGACTCGGGCTCCACCGACCGTACGGGCGCGGTGGCCGCCGCCGCGGGCGCGCGGGTGGTCCACCGGGACGCGATCCTGCCCGGCATCCCGGCCGTCCCCGGCAAGGGCGAGGTGCTGTGGCGCTCGCTGATGGTGACGCGGGGCGACATCGTCTGTTTCGTGGACGCGGACCTCAGGGAGTTCTCGGCCGACTTCGTGTCCGGGATCGTCGGCCCGCTGCTGACCGATCCGGACGTGCAGTTCGTGAAGGCGATGTACGACCGGCCCCTGGGCGACGTCGCCGGCCAGGGCGGCCGGGTGACGGAGCTGGTGGCGCGCCCGCTGCTCAATCTGCACTGGCCGCAGCTGGCCGGATTCGTCCAGCCACTGGGCGGCGAGTACGCGGCCCGCCGCTCGCTGCTGGAACGGCTGCCCTTCCCGGTCGGATACGGCGTGGAGCTGGGGCTTCTCGTCGACGCGCTGCACACCGTGGGCCTGGACGCGCTGGCGCAGGTGGACGTGGGAGAGCGCCGGCACCGCCATCAGGACGGGCAGGCACTCGGCAGGATGGCGGCCGCCATCTACCGCACGGCACAACTGAGGCTCTCCCGCGGGCACTTGGTGCGGCCCTCGCTGACCCAGTTCGAGCGGGGCTCGGACGGCTTCGTCCCACGGACGCACGCCGTGGACACCGAGGAGCGTCCGCCGATGCGCGAGATCGGTGAGTATGCGGCGCGTCGCGCGGCATAACCGAAGACAACCGGACACTTTGCATGAATATCGTACTTATGGATGCACAGGTTCCGGACACACAGCGCAGGACGGGCTCCCGACGCGGCGCGCTCAGACTCACCACGCTGCTCGGCACACTGGCCGTCGTCATCGCCACCACGGTCGGCATGGCACCTCCGGCCGCCACGATCGCCGGGGGCGACGGGCACAGCACCGAACGCCTGTGGCTGCTGGGCGGCCTCGCCCTCAGCCTCACCGCGGCCGGTGTCGTCGCCGTCGCCGCCACCCGGGGACGCCGTAACCAGTGACGGGCGGCGCGGGGGCGTACGCACGTTTGAGGGATTACAGGACGGGCTAGGTTCGGCACATGGTCTCCGAGCATTCCGCTGCGCAGGTCCTCGTCGCGTCGAACCGCGGCCCCATCTCGTACACCCTGAAGGACGACGGGAGCCTCGACGCCAAGCGCGGCGGCGGCGGCCTGGTCTCCGGACTCTCCGCCATCGGGTCCGAGGCGGACGCCCTGTGGGTGTGCGCCGCGCTCGGCGACGGCGACCGCGAGGCGGTCCGGCGCGGAGAGGGCGCGGACGGGGTCCTGATGCTCGACATCGACGAGGCCGTCCACGCCGACGCGTACAACGGCATCGCGAACTCGGTGCTGTGGTTCGTCCACCACATGCTGTACCAGACCCCGCTGGAGCCGGCCTTCGACGCCGAGTTCCGCCGCCAGTGGGGCGCGTACGAGAGCTACAACCGGGCCTTCGCCGAGGCACTCGCCGAGCACGCGGACGAGGGCGGCGCGGTGCTGGTGCAGGACTACCACCTGTGCCTGGTGCCGGGCATGCTCCGCGAAATGCGCCCCGACCTGCGCATCGGCCACTTCTCCCACACCCCGTGGGCACCGGTGGACTACTTCCGGATGCTGCCCGACGACATCGCCGAACAGCTGCTGTGGGGCATGCTCGGCGCCGACCGGCTGGGGTTTTTGACCTCACGGTGGGCGACCGCGTTCATGTCCTGCGCCGACCGGCTGGAGCAGGCGGCCGCGCACTTCCCCAGCGGCGATCCCCGGCGGTACGTGGAGCACGCGCGCACCGGACGGGCCTCGGCGCGGACCACCGAGGTGGCCGTGCACGGACTCGGCGCCGACGCGGACTTCCTGCGGGCACGCTCCCACGAGGCCGACGTCGACGAGCGCATGGCCACCCTGCGCGAGCAGATCGGCCCGGACCGGAAGACGATCGTGCGGGTGGACCGCACCGAACTGTCCAAGAACATCGTCCGCGGGCTGCTCGCCTACCGGCATCTGCTCGACACCCGGCCCGAATGGCGCGAGCGCGTCGTCCACGTCGCCTTCGCCTATCCCTCCCGGCAGGACCTCGCGGTGTACCGCGACTACACGGCCGAGGTGCAGCGGGTCGCCGACGAGATCAACGCCACGTACGGCACGGACGGCTGGACCCCGGTCGTCCTCCATGTGCAGGACGACTTCGCCCGCTCGCTGGCCGCCTACCGGCTGGCCGACGTGGCTCTCGTCAACCCCATCCGCGACGGCATGAACCTCGTCGCCAAGGAGATCCCGGTGGTCTCCGACGACGGCTGCGCACTGGTGCTCTCCCGGGAGGCGGGCGCGCACGAGGAGCTCGGCGACGACGCGGTCACGGTCAATCCGTACGACGTGACCGGCACCGCGGACGCGCTCCACGAGGCGCTGACCATGCCGCACGACGAACGGGCCCGGCACACCAAGCGGCTGGCCACCGCTGCGACGGCGCTGCCGCCGCAGCGGTGGTTCCTCGACCAGCTAGAGGCGCTGCGCGAGCATGGCCAGGAACGCCACGACGGCTGACGGGCCCGGCAGCAGCAGATCGGCGCGCTCCGCCAGCTCCGGCACCGCGGTGCCGGAGCACACCAGCAGACCGGGTACGCCGTCCGAGCGGAGTTTCTCCACGGCCGCGTAGGCCGGCAGATCACCGAGGTCGTCGCCCGCGTACAGGACGGCCTCGGCGTCCACCTCGCGCACGTACTCCGCCAGTGCCACGCCCTTGTCCATGCCCGGCGGGCGCAGCTCCAGGACCATACGGCCCGGCTCCAGGATCAGACCGTGACGGGCCGCGAGCCCGGCCAGTGGATCGCGCAGCGCCTCGAACGCGGCCTGCGGGTCCGAGGCCCGGCGGGTGTGGACCGCGACCGCCTGCCCCTTCTCCTCGATCCAGGTGCCCTGCCAGGCGCCGATCTCGTCGAGGAAGCCGGGCAGTTCGGCGCGGGCGGCGGCGACGCCCGGATGCGGGGCGGGCGTGTTCACGGTCCCGGTAACCGCGTCCCAGCGCTCGGCGCCGTAGTGCCCGAGGACGACGAGATGGTCCAGGCCGGGCACCCCGGCGAAACCGCCGTAGCGGACCGCGACGCCCGCCGGGCGGCCGGTGACCACGGCGACGGAGCCGACCCGCGGCGCGAGCTGAGCCAGCGCGGGCACCGCCTCGGGATGCGCGCGGGCCTGCTCGGGGTCGGGCACGATCTCGGCGAGCGTGCCGTCGAAATCGAGGGCGACGACCGCCTTGCCGGGACGGGCCAGAAGCGCGGCCAGGCCTTCACGGCCCGCCGGCGTCGACGGTGACGGCAGAGGATGCACATACGGAGAGCTGCCCATGCCACGACCCTAGCGGCGCGATCGTTTGGCGTCCCTGACACGGCGGAGCCGGTTGACCGTGACGGGGTCGTGGGCGAGGGCCCGCTCGTCGTCGAGGAGGGCGTTCAGGAGCTGGTAGTAGCGCACCGGGGAGATGCCGAGCTGCTCCCTGATGGCCCGCTCCTTCGCGCCGGGGCCCGGCCAGGAGCGCTGCTCCATGGCCAGGACGGCCCGGTCACGGTCGGACAGCGCCTGGTGCTCGGTCATACGGTCCAACATATCGGCGGGGTGTCCCCCGGTGCGGCGGTGCGTACGGCTCGGCCTTCCCGGGCCGGCTGTGTGGCACCGGCGCCGGCAGGGGCGCGTTACTCGGCGTTCTCCTCGGTCGTCGCCTTCTGGGAGATCTGGCGCAGCACGGTCTGCGGGTCTCCCTCGGGATCGACCGCCTTGCCGATGTTCTGCTTGACGCTCTCGCTCACGGCGGCCCACGAGGTCTTGCCGACGGGCGGCAGGACCGAGGTCGGCAGCTCCTGGAGGAACTCCTTCAGATCCTGGTGCTCCGGGTCCTTCTGCATCGCCTCGGACGCGGAGATCGTCACCGGCAGCAGATCGTTCTGTCCGGCGAAGTCGAGGACGTTCTTGTCGTCGAAGACGAAGTCCAGGAACTTGCCGATCTCGACCTTGTGGCCGTTCTGCTTGAAGCCCATGATCCAGTCGGCGACGCCCATCGCGGCCTTCGGCTTGCCGGTGCGGCCGGGCATGGCCACCTTGCCGAGCTCGATGTTCGCCTTGGCCGCGGCCTTCATCAGCGAGGGGTGGCCGTTGAGCATCCCGACCTCGCCGCGGGTGAAGGCGGCGAAGGCGTCCTTGCGGTTGAGCTTGCCCGGCGCGACGGGGCCGGTGAGCTCCTTCTCCACGAGGTTGGTCTTCACCCACTCGAGGGTCGATATGTTCTGCGTGGAGTCGATCGCGTATCTGCCGACCGGGTCGACGTAGCCGTCACCGCCGCTGAGCAGCCACATCATGGTCTCGGCCTGGGCCTCCTCGGGCCCGAGCGGCAGCGCGAAGGGGTACTTGACGTCCGTGTTCTGCGCGAGCTTCTCGGCATCCTCGCGCAGCTCCTCCCAGGTCGTCGGCTCGCCCTTGATCCCGGCTTCCTTGAACAGCTTCTTGTTGTAGAAGAGCAGCCGGGTGGAGGCGACGAAGGGCAGGCCGTACTGCACACGCTTCTGCTCGCCGGCGTCGACGAGCGGGCCGAGGAAGTTGGACTGCACGGGGATGGAGAGCAGTTGGTCGGCGGTGTAGAGCTTGCCGGTGGCGGCGTAGTCGGCGTACGCGCCGATCTGCGCGATGTCCGGGGCCTTGTCGGCCTTGACCATCTCGGCGACCTTGCGGTCGACGTCGTTCCAGGACTCGATCCGGACGTCGATCTTGATGCCGGGGTTCTCGGCCTCGAACGCGGCCGCGAGGTCGGCCCAGTACTTCTTGCTGCTCTCGCCGCCCGCGACGTCGTAGTCCGCGGCCACGAAGGTGAGGGTGACGTCCGAGGAACCGCCGGAGCTGCCGCAGCCCGCGAGGGCAACCGTCATACCGAGCGCGGCGACCGCCGCTGTCAGACCCAAGAAATGCCGGTGCACAACTCTCTTGCCCCACCCTCTGCTGCTTGTTGGATTTGGTCCCCCGACCGTCCCCCCGTCCGCCCCGCACGACGTCCCCCGTGACGTCTCGCGAGATGAGCGACGATTTTTCACCATGCGAAGGGTAGAGGTCTACTCCACGCGGTATCTCTTCTGCAACGTCTGTCCCACTCAGGGTCAGCATTGCCCGCTTCCGCCGCGGCCTGCTAAGCACGACCTGCCAGGCCGTTTCGGCAGCACGAGGCCGATACCGGTCCCCCGTCCGCGTACGCGCTAGGAGCCTTGCCGCATGTCCCGTACCGCAGCAGAGATAGCCACTCAGCCCACCTGCTGGCGCCGGGCGGCCGACGCCGCCGCCGCCTTCGACGGATTTCCGCGGCCGGGTGAGCGCGTGGCCGTCACCGGCTGCGGGACGTCCTGGTTCATGGCGATCGCCTACGCGGCGCTGCGGGAGGCGGCGGGGCTCGGCGAGACCGACGCGTTCGCCTCGTCCGAGTTCCCGGCCGGCCGGTCCTACGACCGGGTGGTCGCGATCACCCGTTCCGGCACCACGACCGAGGTCCTGGAGCTGCTGACCGCGCTGAAGGGCAGGGTGCCGACGCTGGCACTCACCGCGGACCCCAAGACGCCGGTGATGGAGGCCGCGGACTCGGTGGCGGTGCTGGACTGGGCGGACGAGGACTCGGTCGTCCAGACCCGGTTCGCGACGACGGCCCTGGCGTTCCTGCGGGCGGGCCTCGGCGACATCCCCGGCGTCAAGACGGTCGCCGAGGCGGCCGTGGACGCGGAACTCGCGGTCACCGAACCGCTGCCGGAGGCGGTCCTCGGCGCGGAGCAGTGGACGTTCCTCGGCCGCGGCTGGACCTACGGGCTCGCCCTGGAGGCGGGACTGAAGATGCGGGAGGCGGCGGGCGCCTGGACGGAGTCGTACCCGGCGATGGAGTACCGCCACGGGCCGATCTCGATCACCGGTCCGGGCCGGGTGGCCTGGGTGTTCGGTGCACTGCCGGACGGCCTGTCGGTGGACGTCTCACGGGTGGGCGGCACGCTGGTCGCGAACCAGGGGGCGGACCCGCTGGCCGACCTGATCCGCGCGCAGCGTCTCGCGGTGATCCTGGCGGAGTCCAAGGGCTTCGACCCGGACCGGCCGAGGAACCTGACGCGCAGCGTGATCCTGACGTGAGGCGGATCCGCTGAGCCGGGGCCCTGGGCCCGCGGCGGCTCCGGGGGCGCGCAGACACGTGTCCGCACCCCCGGAGTTTGTACGCTCACGCAACAATCGGACGCAGTGGACTAGACCTTTCTGCCACTCTCGCGCCAGACTGTCTCCGTGAGACACGTCATCGCCCTCGATGTGGGCGGCACCGGCATGAAAGCCGCCCTCGTCGGGGCGGACGGCACGCTCCTGTACGAGGCCCGCCGCGCCACCGGCCGCGAGCGCGGGCCCGACGCGGTCGTCCGGTCGATCCTCGACTTCGCCGTCGAGCTGCGCGCGTACGGCGGCGAACACCTCGGCGAGAGCGCCGTCGCCGCGGGTGTCGCCGTGCCCGGCATCATCGACGCCGAACACGGCATCGCCGTCTACGCCGCGAACCTCGGCTGGCGCGACGTCCCCATGCGCGACCTCCTCAGCGAGCGGCTGGACGGCGTGCCCGTCGCCCTCGGCCACGACGTGCGCACCGGCGGACTCGCCGAAGGCCGCATCGGCGCCGGCAAGGGAGCCGACCGGTTCTTCTTCGTCCCGCTCGGCACCGGCATCGCCGGCGCCATCGGCATCGCCGGGGCGATCGAGGCGGGAGCCCACGGATACGCCGGCGAGATCGGCCACATCGTCGTACGCCCCGACGGCCCCGACTGCGGCTGCGGCCAGCGCGGCTGTCTGGAGACCCTCGCCTCCGCCGCGGCCGTCACCCGCGCCTGGGCGGCGGCGAGCGGCGACCCGCAGGCCGACGCCGCGGACTGCGCCAAGGCCGTCGAGTCCGGCGACCCGAAGGCCGCCGCCGTATGGGCCGACGCGGTCGACGCCCTGGCCGCCGGCCTCGTCACCGCGCTCACCCTCCTGGACCCCCGCACCCTGATCATCGGTGGCGGTCTCGCGGAGGCGGGGGAAACCTTGTTCACACCGCTGCGGGCAGCCGTAGAGAAGCGCGTCACCTTCCAGAAACTGCCCGCCATCGTCCCCGCAGCCCTCGGGGACACCGCCGGATGCCTGGGCGCGGGACTGCTCGCCTGGGATCTGCTCGCCACCGACTCGGAGGTAACCACCTAATGGCCGCAAGCGCCGTACGCGCCGACAGCACCGTTCTGACCGGCGCCCGGGTGGTCCTGCCGACCGGGACCGTCGACGGTGGGCGGATCTCCGTCGAGGGCACGAAGATCGTCGCCGCGGCACCCGACAGCGCGCCCGTCCGCGATCTGTCCGGCCACTGGGTCGTCCCCGGCTTCGTCGACATCCACAACCACGGCGGCGGCGGGGCGTCCTTCACCAGCGGCAGCGCCGAGGACGTCCTGCGCGGCGTGCGGACCCACCACGAGCACGGCACGACCACGCTCGTCGCCTCCACCGTCACCGGCGAGATGGACTTCCTCGCCCGCCGCGCCGGGTTCCTGTCCGAACTCGTCGAGCAGGGCGACCTCGCGGGCATCCACTTCGAAGGACCGTTCATCTCGCCGTGCCGCAAGGGCGCACACAGCGAGGACCTGCTGCGCGACCCGGACCCGGCCTCTGTGCGCAGGCTCGTCGACGCGGCCCGCGGCACCGCCCGCATGGTGACGCTGGCCACCGAACTGCCCGGCGGCATCGACTCCGTACGCCTGCTCGCCGACCACGGCGTGATCGCCGCGATCGGACACACCGACGCGACCTACGAGCAGACCGTCGAGGCCATCGAGGCGGGCGCGACCGTGGCGACCCACCTGTTCAACGCGATGCCCCCGCTCGGCCACCGCGCACCCGGGCCGATCGCCGCGCTGCTGGAGGACGAGCGGGTCACCGTCGAGCTGATCAACGACGGCACGCATCTGCACCCCGCCGCCCTCGAACTCGCCTTCCACCGCGCCGGCGCGCACCGCGTCGCCTTCATCACCGACGCGATGGACGCGGCGGGCTTCGGTGACGGCCGCTACCAGCTCGGCCCGCTCGCGGTCGACGTCACCGACGGAGTGGCCCGTCTCGTCGACGGCGGCTCGATCGCCGGCTCGACCCTCACCCTCGACACAGCGTTCCGGCGCGCGGCGACCGTGGACCGGCTGCCCGTGGAGGACATCGTCCGGGCGATCTCGGCCAACCCCGCGAGGCTGCTCGGCATGGACGACACGATCGGCTCGCTGGAACCCGGCAAGGACGCGGACCTCGTGGTGCTGGACGAGGACTTCACGCTGGTCGGCGTGATGCGCAAGGGCGAATGGGTGATTGACCCCAAGTAGCGGCATTTCGCCACGGAACATGGCAAGGCGGTTGGCCGGGGGGCTGGGCCGACCGCCCTGTGTTTGGCATGATCAGGACCCGTACGGATACCGCTCACGCGTTCCGAAGGGGTGTCACCGGGTGATCCTGACGGTCACGCTCAACACCGCACTCGACATCACCTACACGGTCGACGCCCTCACCCCGCACACCAGTCACCGCGTCGACCGGGTCGGTGAACGCCCCGGCGGCAAGGGGCTCAACGTGGCCCGGGTACTCGCCGCGCTCGGCCACGAGAGCGTCGTCACCGGCTTCGTCGGCGGATCCGTCGGCGCCGTCCTGCGCGAACTGCTCGCCCCGCTGCCCCCGCGCGACGCGCTCGTACCCATCGAGGGCAGCACCCGCCGCACGGTCGCCGTCGTCGACGCCGCGACCGGCGACACCACCCAGCTGAACGAAGCGGGCCCCACCGTCACGCCCACGGAGTGGACGGCCTTCCTCGCCGCCTACGAGACCCTCCTGCGGGACGCCGACGCGGTAGCCCTGTGCGGCAGCCTGCCGCCCGGCATCCACGTCGGCGCATACGCCGAACTCGTCCGCAGAGCACGCGCCGCGGGCGTCCCCACCCTCCTCGACACCAGCGGCGAACCCCTGCGCCGCGGCATCGCCGCCCGCCCCGACCTCGCCAAGCCGAACGCCGACGAACTGGCCCGGCTCACCGGCTCCCGCGAACCGCTGCGCGCCGCCCGGGACGCGCGCCGCCGCGGAGCCCACGCCGTCGTCGCCTCCCTCGGCCCCGAGGGCCTGCTCGCGGCCACCCCGGACGGCATATGGCAGGCCGCTCCGCCGGCTCCCGTCCAGGGCAACCCGACGGGCGCCGGGGACTCGGTGGTCGCGGCCCTGCTCGCGGGACTCGTCGAGGGACTGCCCTGGCCGGACCGGCTGGCCCGCGCGGTCGCCCTGTCGGCGGCGACCGTACTGGCCCCGGCGGCAGGCGAGTTCGACCCCGCCGCGTACGAGGAACTGCTGCCGCGCGTCACCGTGACCGAAGACGCGACCGCGGCGTGAGCCACCACCAGGGCAGCGGCCCGGACAATCGGGCCAGGCGCCCGGGAAGTGAGACGCACCATGCCCCTCGTCAACACCGGTGACCTGGTCTCGGCCGCGGCGGCCGAAGGCCGCGGGATCGCCGCCTTCAACGTCATCACGCTGGAGCACGCGGAAGCGATCGCGGCCGGAGCGGAGACGGCGGGAGCGCCCGCGATCCTCCAGATCTCCGAGAACGCGGTGAAGTTCCACGGCGGCACCCTCTCCGCGATCGCCGCCGCGACGGCAGCCGTCGCCCGCGCCTCCTCCGCGCCGCTCTCGCTCCACCTCGACCATGTCGTCACCGGGGCCCTGCTGCGGTCGGCGGCCGACGAGGGCTTCAGCTCGGTGATGTACGACGCCTCACGGCTCGCTCACGGACGGAACATCGAGGCCACGGAGGACGCGGTGCGCTGGGCCCACGAACGGGGCCTGTGGATCGAGGCGGAACTGGGCAAGGTCGGCGGCAAGGAGGGCGAGGCCCCGCTCGACGCCCACGCCCCCGGCGTCCGGACCGACCCCGAGGAGGCGGCGGCCTACGTCACGGCGACGGGAGTGGACGCACTGGCCGTCGCGGTCGGCTCCAGCCACGCGATGACACAGCGCACGGCGACGCTCGACCACACCCTGATCGCCGCCCTGCGCGAGGCGGTCCCGGTCCCCCTGGTCCTGCACGGCTCGTCGGGCGTCCCGGACGAAGAGATCCGCGCGGCGGTGGCAGCGGGCATGGTCAAGATCAACGTCGGCACGGCCCTGAACACGGCGTTCACGGGAGCGGTACGCGCGTTCCTGGACGCGGACGCGAAGACGGTGGACCCGAGGAAGTACCTGGCACCGGCACGGGAGGCGATGTCGTCAGTGGTGGCGGGGTTCCTGGGGCTGCTGTGACGGCCGGGCCGGGCCCGTGCCCATCACTCGGCTCCGCCCGGGCCACCGGGCGGAGCACCTTCGGGAGGGCTAGATCGCCCCGTCGCTGACCTGGAGCCAGTCGAGGATGGCGTTGCACTGATTGCCCGCCTCGCACGAGATCTTGATCTCGTTCTCACCCTTCTGGAGATTGACCGGCGCCCATGTGGTCTGCCAGTTCTTCTCCCAGTTCGGGTCCGAGGACTTGACGAAGTTCTTCAGGCCCAGCGGGTTGGTGTTCGCCTTGCCGTTCACGGTCAGGGTGGCGTTGGCGTCCTGCGCGGGGATGGCGTAACGCACATACAGGCGGTACGTCTTCTCCTCGCTGACACTCGCCTTCCAGGTGACCGAAGCACCCGGGGCGTTGAACCCGGTGACGTACGCGCCGCCGGCGCCTTCCGCACCCTTGATGTCCTTGGCGAGCACCGCGGGCGCACCGAGCTGGAGCGTCGCCGCGTCCTGCTTGGGCAGCGGGGGGTCCGCCGGACGGTCCGACGCCTCACCGCTCGGCTCCACCGACTCCCCCGCCGTCGCGTCGCCGCCCGGCTTGCCCGAGCCGTCCGCCTTGTCGTCCTCGCCGCCGCCCGTCATCAGCGCCGCCGCGATGCCGATCACCACGACCGCCACCACCGCGATCGCGCCGATCAGCAGGCCCTTGGTGTTCGGACCGCCGCTGCGGCCGCCGCCGTGGCCACCGCTGTGGCTCGGGGTGCCCGGGAGCGGGGTCTGGCGGGTGGGCGCGCCGCCGGGGTAGGTCTCCGGGGCCGCGTACTGCGCCGTCGGCTGGCCCTGCTGCGCATACGTCTGCTGCTGCGGGACCTGCTGGCCGTACTGACGCTCGCCGACCGTCCGCACCTGGTTGTAAGAGGTTCTGGGGACACCGGGCTGCGCCGCCGGACCCGGGTAGCCGTAACCGCGGCCCTGTCCAGGCGGTGTCGCGCCCGCTGCCCGGCCGTCCTCGTAGAGGTAGCCGAACGGATCGTCGTCCTCGGGCGTGCTCGCGCCGTTGTTCGCGGCCGTCATCCCTAGTCACTCCTCACCATCTCGTCAGCACAACGCCGACGCGGGCGAGCCTACCCGGTTCGGAGTAACCACATGGGTGGCCTTGGCCTCATCCGGCCCGCCCGCCCTTCGTCCGCGGGCGCGGCCGCTCACCCTCAGCCCGCGCGGCGGTGCACCTTCGCCCGGGACCGCTTCTCCACGTACATCCGCTGGTCGGCGGACTGCAGGACCTCGTCCACGGACATCCCGCAGCTCGCCCAGCCGATGCCGAAGCTCGCCCCGACCCGCACACCCCGGCCGTCCACCCGGATCGGCAGGATGATGGCGTTCCGCAGGCGAACGGCCAGGTCAGCGGCGTCCGCCGCTCCCAGGCCGTCGGCGAGGACGACGAATTCGTCACCCCCGAGCCGCGCGACGGTGTCCCCCTCGCGCACACCCGTCGTCAGCCGGCGCGCGACCTCGACCAGCACCGCGTCGCCGGTCTGGTGCCCGAACCGGTCGTTGATCGACTTGAAGCCGTCCAGGTCGCAGAAGAGAACCGCGAGCCCCTTCGTACCGTCGTCGATCTCACTGTCCGGCGCGATCGTGTGCACATGGTGGTCGTAGGGCACGCCCACCGGCCCGAAGTCGAAGCCCTCGGTGTGGAAGATCGTGTCGGGGTCGGCGTCGTACGCCGCGTCCAGCGCCTCGATCGCCGCCTCCCGCGCCCCGTGCGGCCGCTCGCACAGCCGCGAGCTGAGCCGGGCCCGCAGCTCGGCGCTGTTGGGCAGTCCGGTCAGCGCGTCGTGCGAGGCCCGGTGCGCCAGCTGGAGCTCGTGGCGCTTGCGGTCCTCGATGTCCTCGACGTGCGTGAGCAGAAAGCGCGGCCCGTCGGCGGTGTCGGCGACCACGGAGTTCCGCAGCGAGACCCAGACGTACGAACCGTCCCGCCGCCCCAGCCGCAGCTCGGCCCGCCCGCCCTCGGCGGAGGTCCGCAGCAGCGTGCCGACGTCCTCGGGGTGCACCAGGTCGGCGAAGGAGTAGCGCCGCATCGCCGACGCCGGCCGCCCCAGCAGCCGGCACAGCGCGTCGTTGGTGCGCAGCAGCCTGCCGTGCTGATCGCCGCCCATCTCCGCGATCGCCATCCCGCTGGGCGCGTATTCGAAGGCCTGGCGAAACGACTCCTCGCTCGCGCGCAGCGCCTGCTGCTCGCGTTCCAGGCGGACCAGCGCCCGCTGCATGTTTGCTCGCAGCCGGGCGTTGCTGATCGCAATCGCCGCCTGGGACGCGTACATCTGGAGGGCTTCCTGGCCCCACGGACCCGGACGGCGGCCGTTGCGCGGCCGGTCCACCGAGATGACTCCAAGGAGTTCACGGCCGCCGCCCGATGCGTACATCGGCGCGTAGAGCCGGTCCTGGGGGTGCCACTCGTCCTCGAAGCGGGGATCGGGACCTTCGGTGTGCCACTGCGGCACGTCGTCCTCGATGAGCACCCAGCCCTCGGTGTGCGGGATGAACCGCAGCTCGCCCCAGGCCTCGCCCATGGACAGCCGGCGCTCCCACGAGGGACGCGAGCCGACCCGGCCGGTGATCAGGGCCTCGGCGGCCGCACTGCCGGCGAACGCGGCGACCACGAGATCACCGTCGGGGCGTACGAGGTTCACACACGCCAGCTCGTAGCCGAGTCCCGCCACGATCCCGTCGGCGACGGTCTGCAGGGTGTCGGCCAGGCTGCGGGCCGTGTTGAGGTCGGCGACCACCTTGTGCAGCTGCCGCAGGGTCGCAAGACGGACGTAGGGCTCCGACTCGGTCTCCATGCTCGCTCTCCCCGAGACCTCGACAGCAAACTCCAGGGTTCTGATCGGCCTTCTCGTTGCGGTATCACGGCCACTGAATCACAGCGAGCTGTCCACTCGGTACACAGGGTCAACAAATAGTGCACTCTGTGACTCAAGTCACATCAAATGACCAGGGGTTGCGGTGGCGGGTGGATGTGCGCTCGGACTTTCCCGGCCTTCCCGGAACGCAAATCCCGGCCGCTGGACCTAGGTCCTGCCTGGTCCCCGGGCCCGATGCGGGTCCGGGACGGCCGAGGTTAGCGTTCCCGGTGTGCTTCCGACGACCCCTGCCTCCGCGCCCGCCGTCATCCCCCATCCTGAGGGGGTGACGAACGAGGATTTCCGCGCAGCCATGTCCCGGCTCGCCGCGGGTGTGGTGCTGGTGACCGCGTACGACGCCGACGACGGCCCGCGCGGCGAGGACGTCGGTATGACCGCGACCGCGTTCCTCTCGGTGTCTCTGGAACCCCCGCTGGTGATGGTGAGCCTGCGCGACGGCTCCCGGATGGACGACCTGCTGGCCGAACAGCCACTGTGGGGGGTCTCGGTGCTGTCCGAGAGCCAGCGTCACATCGCGGGCCGCTTCGCGATGAAGGGCCGGATCAGCGACCGGCTGCTGTTCGAGGACATCCCCTACGTCCGGGGCGAGGTGAGCGGTGCGCTGCTGGTCGGCGGTGCGCTGGCGACGCTGGAGTGCCGTACGGAACAGCGGGTGGTGGCGGGCGACCACACCCTGGTGATCGCCCGGGTCCTGGAGGCGAACCTGCCGAGCGGGGAGGGCGGCCCGCTGACGTATTTCCGGGGCAGGTACCGCCAGTTGAACTGACGGGCGGCGGCGCGGGGCCGTGTGCCGGCCTGTCGGGCACGTGAGCGCACAGGCCGTACATGGAGCCTGTCCGGCGCGGGCGGACACGGCCAGCGCACCCGGCTCGTCCGACGCGGCGGACACAAGCCGTACAACACGCCCGTCCGGCAGTTGAGGACAGGGCCTGCACACCCAGCCCGTCCGGCGCGGGCGGACACGGCCAGCGCACCCGCTCGTCGGGCGCGGGCAGACACACCCAGCCCGTCCGGCGCTTGAGGACACGGCCCGCACAGCGGTACCGGGGCGCGCGGACCGGCGCAATCGGCAGGCGGGGCACGGCCCGGGGCCCGGGGCCTGGCCGGAACTACCAGTCCCGCCCCGCGCGGCCCCGCTTCGTCTCCGCCCGCTGCTTCTTCTCCCGCAGCCGCCGTTCGTTGATGCCGCGCGGAATCCTCGTCGCCCGTCGCGGCTTCGGCGGCGGCGCCGTCGCCTCGGCGAGCAGGGCCGCCAGCCGGACCGCCGCGGTCTCCCGGTTGCGCCACTGAGAGCGGTGCTCGGACGCGCGGACCGCGATCACACCGCCGACCAGCCGCCCCGCGAGCCGCTCCAGCGCGCGGTCCTTCCAGACCTGCGGCAGCGAGTCCGTGTTCGCCAGGTCGAAGCGCAGCTCGACCTGCGAGTCACTGGTGTTGACGTGCTGGCCGCCGGGCCCGGACGACCGGGAGAAACGCCAGATGAGCTCGGCCTCCGGCAGGGAGACCGAACCGCGGATGATGTAGGGCCCGGACATGTGTCCATGGTCGCCTGCCCGCGCCTTTCGCGTCACCCCGTTTTCGACGCCGTCCGGCGCAATCCCGCGGCACACGGCGCGATCCGGTGGCGAACCCGGCGGAACGTGGCGGAACCCGACGGAACCCGGCGGACCGCTTGCGTACGGAATCCGCATGGAACCTCTTCGCATGGAACCTCGCAGTCCCCTGCCCGCGTTATGTCGGGTGACGGTAGCTTCGGGAGGGCTCGAAGCCCGCACACTCGAACACGAAGGGGACATCCCAATGGCAGTAAGCCTGTCCAAGGGCGGCAACGTCTCGCTCACCAAGGAGGCACCGGGCCTGACCGCCGTCACGGTCGGCCTCGGCTGGGACGTCCGCACCACCACCGGCACCGACTTCGACCTCGACGCCTCGGCGATCGGCGTCAACCCCGGCGGCAAGGTGGCCTCCGACGCCCACTTCGTCTTCTTCAACAACAAGTCGACGCCGGACCAGACCATCGTCCACACCGGCGACAACCGCACGGGCGAGGGCGGCGGCGACGACGAGCAGATCAACGTCAACCTCGCGGGCCTGCCCGCCGACGTCGACAAGATCGTCTTCCCGGTCTCCATCTACGACGCCGTCACCCGCAGCCAGAACTTCGGCCAGGTGCGCAACGCCTACATCCGTATCGTCAACCAGGCCGGCGGCGCCGAGCTCGCGCGCTACGACCTGAGCGAGGACGCGGCCACCGAGACCGCGATGGTCTTCGGCGAGCTGTACCGCAATGGCGCGGAGTGGAAGTTCCGCGCGGTCGGCCAGGGGTACGCCTCGGGCCTGGAGGGCATCGCCCGCGACTTCGGCGTCAACCTCTGATCCTCACCGTCGACGTAACGACGTCCGCCTCGGCGGGGAAGCCCGCGGCCGCACCGGCCGCGGGCTTCCGTCGTACAGAGCCCGGGCGAACACAGCCCGGACGTACACAGCCCGGACGTTCAGAACCCGGACGTTCAGAGCCAGGACGTCCATTGCTCAACTCACCTGCCCCCGCCGTCACGGCGCGTCCGGCTTCTCCTCGCCGTACAGCCAGGTGTCCCACACCGCGTCCAGATCCTTGCCTGACATCTTCTCCACGTACGACGTGAAGTCGGCGGTCGACGCGTTGCCGTACATCCGCGTCTGAGCCCACAGCGGCAGGATCCTGAAGAACATCGGGTCGCCCACCGCCTCACGGACCTTGTGCAGGACCATCGCGCCCCGCCAGTACACCGGGTCCTCGGAGATGTCCGCCGCGCTCGGCGGATCGGCGGCGGGGAACCCCCAGTTGGCGTCGTCGGCGAAGGCCTCCTCGAAGCTCTCCTGCGCCGGTATGTCGTTGTAGTCCTCGTCCCAGAGCCACTGCGCATAGGTCGCGAAGCCCTCGTTGAGCCACATGTCCTTCCACGTCTTCGGCGTCACGGAGTTGCCGTACCACTGGTGGGCGATCTCGTGGACGAGGGTCGCCTCGTCGAACTCGCCCACCGGGAAGACGGGACGGGTCTGCGTCTCCAGGGCGTAACCCACCTCGCCGTCGGGGACGACGATCACACCGAAGGCCCCGAAGGGATACCGGCCGAACTTCTTCGCCGACCAGCTCATCATCGTGGGGACCTGGGTGAGCAGTTCCTCGGTCTCCTCCGCCACCGCCGGGTCGACCGCGGTGATGACAGGCTGACCGGTGCGGGGCAGCGCGGACGGCGTCAGGTCGTAGCGGCCGATCGCGACCGTCGCCGCGTACGACGGCATCACGTGCTCGGACTTCCAGAAGAACGTGGTCTTGTCACCCGTGGAGTACTGGTCGTGCAGCACTCCGTTGGAGATGCCCTGGAGCCCCTTCGGCACAGTGATCTTGATGTCGTAGGTGGCCTTGTCGCTCGGGTGATGGTTGCCCGGGAACCACGCCATCGAGCCCGCCGGCTGACCGACCGCCAGCGCGCCGTCCGCGGTCCGCAGCCAGCCCTCCTCGGCATGGTCGACGTCGACGACGGTCCGGGGGGTGCCGGAGTAGCGGACGACCGCCCGCACCCGGCCCCCCTTGGGCACGGCCTTGTCCAGGTGCACCGTCACCTCGTCGCCCGCCCGGTCGACCGTGGCCTTACGGGCCCCGAGGGTGACGCTGTCGACGGTGAGCCCGTGCAGATCGAGGTTGAAGGCGCTCAGGTCCTGCGTCGCCTTCGCGATGATTTCGGCGGTGCCCGCGAGACGGCCGGTCTCCGGGTCGTAATCGAGCGTCAGACCGTAATGGCTTACGTCATAACCGCCGTTGCCCAGCTTCGCGAACAGCGGGTCCCCCGCCCCGGCCGCCCCCGGCTTGCCGTGCACCTCCGGATGTCCGGCACCGTTGAGACTCGGGCAACCCGTGAGCAGCAGCATCGCTGCGGCGGACATCGCGACCGGAAAGAGGCGTCTTCGGTACATGTCCCGATCCTAGAGGCGGGACATGTACCGACCACCAGGGGTTCGCACGGCATGTCCTGCGCCAACTCCGGTGCCGTCGACGGAAGTTGACGGACACATCAGCGGCCGAGCGCCGCCACGCCCGCCGCGGCGAACTGGTCGTCCAGGTCGCCGCTCGGCGCACCGGCCACCCCGATACCCGCGATCGGAGCACCCTTGGCCTGGACCGGGACGCCGCCCGCGAGGAACAGCGTGCCGGGAATGTCCTTCAGGTTCGGGGCCTGCGCCAGGCGCTTGGCGAGCTCGGAGGTGGGCGCGTTCCAGGAGACCGCGGTGAACGCCTTCTTCTCCGCCGACTCGTACGACTGCGGACCGGCGCCGTCACCGCGCAGGGTGACCAGGGTGTTGCCGTTGCGGTCGACGACAGCGACCGTGACGCGCTGTCCGGCCTTCTCGGCGGCGTCCAGCGCGGCCTGAGCGGCCTTGGCCGCCGCGTCGACGGTCAGATGCGTGGACTGCTGGAGGTTGCGGTTCGCCGGGTCGGCGCTCACCGCGGCGAGCGACTCGGCGGCCGGCGCGGAGGCGTTCGCCGTCACCGCACCGAACGTTCCCGCGCCGAGCGCGGCGGCGGCGACAGCGCCGGTCAGGACACGGGCACGCAGAGACATCTTCTTCATGATCGTCGGCTCCTGGGGTGAGTACGGAGAAGGGCGGGGAAGCGGAGGTGTCCCCCTCTGCCATCGATCCTCGGGCCGGATCCGGGGCCTGGCGGTCGGCGTAGCGGCTGGTGAACGCAGGCATGATGGATGACGGCCGGGTCAGCCGAACGGTCGATGCGGGGACGGTCCCGCCGGGTCACGATGCGAAGCAGGACGAGCCGGCCCACGAGGAGATCCCCGGGAGACAAGACGATGTCGCACGCACCGCCCGCCGCCGGACGGGCCCCCGACAGCGGGCCTGCCGACAGCCGGGCCTCCGGCGCCGGGGACGACCACAGCGGCCGGGACGCGGACGACCGATGGCTGGCGACGGTGATGAACACCGCCTTCCTCGCCCTCCTCGCCGGATCGCTGCTGCGCTATCTCCTCAAGCACCCCGACAGCCCGCGGCTGCCGTGGGTCGTCGGACTCGGCATCACCCTCGCCGTACTCCAGCTCGCCGGCCACCGGCTGATCGCCCGGCGCCCCGGGCGGCCCGCGCTCGTCCTGCTCGGCGCGATCGTCACCTGCTGGGTCGTCATCGTGCTGCTCGCCCCCAGCTTCGCCTGGTGCGCCGTCCCTCTGATCTACACCGTCCTGCGGACCCTGCCCACCCGCGCGGCCGTCGCGCTCGTCGGCGTGCTGTGCGCGCTGGTGATGATCGCCGAGTGGCGGATCTCCGACGACGTCGACCCGAACCTCTTCCTCGTACCACCGGCCGTCACCGTCCTGGCCACCGCCGTCTTCCTCCATATGCGGCGCCAGGCCGAACGCCTGGCCGCCACCGAACGCCGCGAAGGCACGCTCGCCGAACGCGAGCGGCTGTCCATGGAGATCCACGACACCCTCGCGCAGAGCCTGTCGAGCCAGCAGATGCTCCTCCAGGCCGCGGAACGCACCTGGGACAGCGATCCGACGACCGCCCGCGGTCACGTCCGTACCGCCGAGTCGATCGCGGAACGCAGCCTCGCCGAGGCCCGGCGCTTCGTGCACGACCTCGCACCCGCCGACCTGGCCGAGGGCGGCGGACTCGCCGAGGCGCTGCGCACCCTGGCCCTGCGCGAGTCCACCGACACGCTGCGGGTCCGCCTCCATGTCGACGGAACCCCCGTGCCGCTGCCCGACCGGGTGCAGTCGGCGCTGCTGCGGATCGCCCAGGGCGCGCTGGCGAACGTGACCGAGCACGCGGGCGCCTCCACGGCGACGCTCACCCTCAGCCACCTGGACGACCAGGTGGTGCTGGACATCGCGGACGACGGCCACGGCTTCGCCCCGCCGACCGACGCGCCCTCCGGGGGACGCGGGCACGGCCTGGCGGCGATGCGCGCCCGCGTGCGCCAGCTGGGCGGCACCCTGACGATCGAATCGGCACCGGGCGAGGGCACGGTGGTGTCCGCGGCGATCCCGCTGGAGGACCGATGACCGCGGTACTCCGCGAAGGCGAGCTGTACGGCACGGCCGGACGGCGCGCGCTTCACCGGGGCGCGCCCACGGCCCCCCGCACGCCCACCCCGGGAGCGCCCATAACCCCCCGCACGCCCACCCCGGGAGCGCCCATGACCGCCGCCCGCTTCGAAGGGAAGCGCCCATGACCGCCGTACGGATCCTCCTCTGCGACGACCACGCCGTCGTACGCGCCGGGCTGCTCGCCCTCCTCGCCAGCGAACCCGACATCGAGGTCGTCGGCGAAGCGGGCAGCGGCGAGGAAGCCGTCGCCGCTGCCGCGAAGCTCCGGCCCGACGTCGTCCTCATGGACCTCCAGCTGGGCCCCGGCATCGACGGTGTGGAAGCCACCCGGCGGATCGCCGCACCCGGTGTCCACGTCCTGGTCCTCACCACGTACGACACCGACGCCGACATCACCCGGGCCATCGAGGCCGGCGCGACGGGCTACCTCCTCAAGGCCGAGCGGCCCGAAGAACTCTTCTCGGCGATCCACGCCGCCGCCCAGGGCCGCACCGCCCTCTCCGCCCCGGTCGCCGGCCGCGTCATGGACCGTATGCGCGGCACCGGCCGGCCGACGCTGACCGACCGCGAGCGGGACATCCTCGGCCAGCTCGCACGCGGCCTCGCCAACCGCGACATCGCCCGCGCGCTGTTCATCAGCGAAGCGACCGTGAAGACCCACCTGGGCCGTATCTACGCCAAGCTCGACGTGGACACCCGGGCCGGAGCGGTCGCCGTGGCCAAGGAGCAGCGCCTGCTGCCGTAAGCCGTCACACGGGCCGTGGCCCCACGGCGGCCATACCTGCGGCCCCACCGCGGCCGCCCACCCGCGGGGTCCCCCGCGCCCGCCGGGCCGCCTCCCCCGGCCGCCCGGAACCGCGTAGCCCATCACCGTGACACCATCGAGCCGTGCTCGACATCGGCTACTCCCTCTCCCGGCGCTTCCCGGACCCCCCGCAGACCGACTACCGCCGCGCGGACGTCCAGGCCCTGCGCCACGACCTCTTCAGCGGCGACGTCTATCTCGCCGACACCAAAGAGGACCGCGAGCTGTCCACAGCCTGGGGATGGGTGCCCGTACTCGACTTCGCCTGGGCCCTGTGCGACATCGTCGAGCGCATCGACCGCGACCCGCTCGGCAGCCGCGCCGCCAAACCCCAGCACGCCGAACTGGACTTCACCGAATCCGCCGACCGGATGCTCTTCCGGCGGCGGTTCGGCTGGGTCGACGTCGAGGCCGACTGGATGCCCCGCGACGAGCCTCCCCTCACCTTCGGCCACGGCGAGCTGCGCCGCGAAGCCCGCGACTTCCTCCACGACCTGATCGCCGACCTCGCCGACATGCACGAAGGCCTCGCGGACAACCCCGTGATCTGGGACCTCCAGGCGCGCTTCCCGCGCACCTGACCCTCCCGTCACCCCGGTCCCGCGCCGGGACCCGGCACCGATGTCACACATCGGCCTCCCCGATCCGTCCCCTTCCCGAGAACGCCCCACGGGAAGGACAGCCATGCACGAGATCACCGTCATCGGTGGCGGCTTCGCCGGGCTCACCGCGGCCGTCGCCGCCGCCGAGTCCGGCGCCAAAGTGACCCTGTACGAGGCCCACCACACCCTCGGCGGCCGCGCCCGCACCGCCGAAGGCCCGTACCGGACCAACGACGGACCTCACGCCCTCTACCGCCGCGGCCCCCACTGGACCTGGCTCCAGCAGCGCGGCCTCCTCGGCCCGGTGGCCACCCCGCCGCTGCGCGAAAGTGCCCGGCTCCGCTTCCGCCGCGGCGGCGTCCTGCGCAGGACCCCACCCCTCGCCCTGCTGCGACTGGCCCTGACCACACCCGGACAGGCCCCGGTGGACAGCGACTTCCTCACCTGGGCGAGCAGCCGGGTCGGCGAGGAGGGCGCCCGCGCCGCAGCCCACTGGATGGGCGTAGCCCTCTTCCACCACGACCCCGGATCGCTCTCCGCCGCCTTCGTCCAGGAGCGGCTGCGACGGTCCACCTCCCTGCCGCCCGAAGCCCACTACCCGCGCGGAGGCTGGGGCCGGCTCATCGAGCGCATGGCCGCCCGCGCCTGGGACCTCGGCGTACGCATCGAGACCACCTCCCGCGTCGACGCCCTCCCCGAACGCAGGGGCCCGGTGATCGTCGCGACCTCGCTCGACGCGGCCCGCCGCCTCCTCGGCGACAGCACCCTGGAGGGCCCGAGCGGCCGCACCGTCCTGATCGACCTCGCGCTGCGCGCCCGCAGAGGCGACCCGTTCGTCGTCTCCGACCTCGACGCCCCCGGCTGGCTGGAACGCTTCACCGCCTCGGACCGCTCCCTCGCCCCCGCCGGGCAGTCCCTCATCCAGGGCCAGCTGCCCATCGCCCCCGACCAGTCCAAGGCCGACGGCATCGCCCACGCCGAAGCCCTCCTCGACCTCGGCTTCCCCGGCTGGCGCGAGCGGACCCAGTGGCGGCGCGAAGGACTCGCAAGCGGTCGTACCGGCGCCGTCGACCTGCCCGGCACCACCTGGCGCGACCGTCCGGGAATCGACCGCGGCAACGGCATCTATCTGGCGGGCGACCAGGTCGCCGCACCCGGACTGCTCTCCGAGGTGTCGTTCAACAGCGGGCTCGAAGCCGCGTCGCTCGCACTCCTCGCCACCAAGCGCACCACCGATTCGCTTGACCTCAAGCGGACTTGAGGTCGGAGGGTGGGGCCACGAACGGATCCGGGCCCCCGCGGCCCGGGTCCGCACGCGACCCGACCCGGCACGCGACACAGGGGAGCCCGCCATGCACGCCATCCGCCTCCACACCTTCGGACCGCCCGAGAACCTCCACTACGAAGAGACCGAGGACCCCGTACCCGGCCCCGGCCAGGTCCGCATCGCCGTCGCCGCCGCCGGCGTACACCTCCTCGACGCCGCCCTGCGCGAAGGCTCCCTCGGCCCCCACCCCGCCGCCGCGGAACTCCCCGCCGTCCCCGGCCGCGAGGTCGCCGGCGTCGTCGACGCACTCGGCGAGGGCGCCGACCCGAGCTGGCTCGGCAGACGCGTCGTCGCCCACCTCGGCCTGATCCAGGGGGCACCTCCCGGACGAAGCTCCGTGGGCGGCTACGCCGAACTCACCGTCACCGACACCGCCCGGCTCCACGAGATCCCCGACAGCCTCGACCCCGCCGAAGCCGTCGCCATGATCGGAACCGGACGCACCGCGCTCGGCATCCTCCAGTTCACCGACCTCGGCCCCGACGACATCGTCGTCGTCCCCGCCGCCGCCGGCGGCATCGGCACCCTGCTCGTCCAGTACGCCAAGAACGCCGGCGCCCATGTCATCGGCCTCGCCGGCGGCCCCGCCAAGGTCACCCGCGTCACCGCCAACGGCGCCGACCTCGCCGTCGACTACACCCGGCCCGACTGGCCCGGCGTCGTCCGCGAACACCTCGGCGACCGCCGCGCCACCGTCGTCTACGACTCCGTCGGAGGCGACACCGCCCGCGCCGCCGTCGACCTCCTCGGCAAGGGCGGCCGCCACATCGTCTTCGGCTGGTCCAGCCAGGGCATCTCCGACAGCAGCCCGCTGACCTTCACCGACGAGGAACTCGCCGAACGCGGCATCACCTCCGAGGGAGTCCTCGGCCCCGTCATGCTGGAGAAGGCCGGCGGCGACATCCGCACCCTCGAAACCCGCGCACTGGCCGAAGCCGCCGCAGGACGACTCCGCCCCGCCGTGACCCGCTACCCGCTCGAGCGGGCAGCCGACGCCCACCGCGCGCTGGAGACCCGCGGCACCGTCGGCAAGGTCGTCCTCGAACCCCGCACGCGGCGCACCCCCGGCGCCAAGCCGTAAACCGCGCGCCCAGCTCGCCTATGAACCAAGCGACTTGAGCGCCTCGCCGGTCAGCCGGTACACCGTCCACTCGTCCTGCGGCCTCGCACCGAGTGCCTCGTAGAAGCTGATCGACGGGGCGTTCCAGTCCAGCACCGACCACTCGAAGCGCTCATAACCCCGCTCCCCACAGATCCGCGCCAGCTCCGTCAGCAACGCCTTCCCGTACCCGCCACCACGCCGGTCCGGACGGACGAACAGATCCTCCAGATACAGCCCCTGCACCCCGGTCCACGTCGAGAAGTTGAGGAACCACAGCGCGAACCCCACCACCTCGCCCCCATCCGTCTCCGCGATGTGCGCATACGCCCCCGGGCGCTCGCCGAACAGCGCCGCGTGCAACTGCTCCGGCGTCGCCCGCGCCTCCTGCGGAGCCTTCTCGTACTCCGCCAGCTCACGGATCATGGCAAGGATCTCTGGCACATCAGCAGGTGTGGCTTCACGAATCATGTGATCAGCGTGCACGCCCGACCACGCGCCACGCCAGCCGATTCCCGCGCGCCCATCCGCCCCCGGCGCCAGTGCCCCTGCACGGCCCGCGCCCCTGCGGCGCGCACCCCCGCAGCCCGCACCGCCCCGGCGGCCCGCCCTCAACGCGCCAACAGCGCCCGCGCGATGGACATCTGCGACTCCTGGAGCCCTTCCTCCCCGTCCTCCAGATCCCACAGGCTGTTCTGCAACACCCGCCCCAGCGTCCACGCCTTCGCGCGCTCCCGGTCCAGACCCAGCGCCTCCGTCAGCAGATCGAAACGCCACAGCGTCTCCGCCGGATCGAAACGGTTGTCGAGCGCCGGCATCAGATCGAACCCCGGATCCCCCGCCAGCGGCTTCGGGTCGATGGCCAGCCACGGCTCCCGCGCGCCCGCCATGACGTTGTCGTAATGCAGATCCCAGTGCAGCAGCCGGTCCCCCGGCTCACCCGCCACCTCCCGCACCGCCGCCGCACAGTCCGCCAGCAACCGGCGCTCCCCCACGTCCCCCAGCAACCTCAGCGCGACCGGCACATCCGCCAGCATCCGCTCAGCGATGTCCCCCAGCCGCCGCAACCCCGGCGGCGCCGCCACCGACGTCAAACGCACCAGCAGCTCCGCCAGCACGCGCACCGCCTCCCGCGCATCCTCGACGGCCGACAGATGCACCCACGAACCGGCCACGTCCCCCGCCCGCGCCGCACCCCCGAGCCGCTCCAGCAGCATCGTGCCCGTCACCGGATCATGGTCCAACAGCCGCACCGCCCCGGCCCCGTCCCACACACGCAACGCGACCGGCTCCCCCACGCTCTCCTCGTCGAGCGCCTGAAGCTTCAGCACAGCCCGCGAACCGTCCCGCCGCACCACCGGAAGCACCAGCGCGCACCAGCCGTGCATCGCAGCACCCGACCGCGTCAGCTCCCACCGCTCCAAAACTCCGCCGCCCGCTCCGGCAGCGCCGCGATGAACTCCCGCCCGGCCTCACCGCCGTACGTGAACTGCGTCGCCGCAAGCTCCTCCGGAACCTCGATCATGCCGCGATCCTACGGACACCCCACCCGCCCCACCCGGCAATTTCCCCGGCCCCAGGTCTCCCCCACACCGGCCGGCCGGTAGCCTCCCCGCACAACACAGGCACACTCGCCGGAGCAGGGACAACATGAGCACCAGCACCGTCAACGGCGGCATCTCGTTCTGGTACGCCCAGGAAGGCCTCCCCGTACCGAGGGAACCCCTGCCCGGCGACACCACCGCCGACATCTGCATCGTCGGCGGCGGCTACACCGGCCTGTGGACGGCCTACTACCTCAAGAAAGCCGTCCCCTTCCTCAACATCACCGTCCTCGAAGCCAAGTTCTGCGGCTACGGCGCCTCCGGACGCAACGGCGGATGGCTCTACAACGGCATCGCCGGCCGCGGCCGCTACGCCCGACTCCACGGCCACGACGCCGCCGTACGCCTCCAGCAGGCCATGAACGACACCGTCGACGAAGTCGTCCGCACCGCCGCCGAAGAGAACATCGACGCCGACATCCACCAGGGCGGCGTCCTCGAAGTCGCCTACACCCCCGCCCAGCTCGAACGCCTCAAGACGTTCCACGCCGTCGAGATCGCCTTCGGCGAAAAGGACCGCGCCCTCCTCGGCGCCCGCGAGACCGCCGACCGCGTCCGCGTCGCCGGAGCCGTCGCCTCCAGCTGGACACCCCACGGCGCCCGGCTCCACCCCGTCAAACTCGTCAAAGGCCTCGCCGACACCGTCGCGGCACTCGGCGTCACCATCCACGAGTCCACGCCCGTCACCGAGATCAGGCCCAAACACGCCGTCACGCCCTACGGCACCGTCCGCGCCCCCTACATCCTGCGCTGCACCGAAGGCTTCACCGCGGGCCTCAAGGGCCAGCGCCGCGCCTGGCTCCCGATGAACTCCTCCATGATCGCCACGGAGCCGCTCCCCCAGTCCGTCTGGGACACCCTCGGCTGGGACGGCCGCGAAGCCCTCGGCGACATGGCCCACGCGTACATGTACGCCCAGCGCACCGCCGACAACCGCATCGCCCTCGGCGGCCGCGGCATCCCCTACCGCTACGGCTCCCGCACCGACAACGACGGCCGCACCCAGCCCGCCACCGTCCAGGCCCTGCGCGACATCCTCGTCCGCTTCTTCCCCACCACGGCGGGCGTCCGCATCGACCACGCCTGGTCGGGCGTCCTCGGCGTCCCCCGCGACTGGTGCGCCACCGTCACCCTGGACCGCTCCACCGGCCTCGGCTGGGCGGGCGGCTACGTCGGCTCGGGCGTCGCCACGACGAACCTCGCGGCGCGCACCCTGCGCGACCTGATCCAACAGGACTCGGGCCAGTCCGGCCCCACGGACCTCACGACGCTCCCCTGGGTCAACCACAAGGTCCGCAAATGGGAACCGGAGCCGCTGCGCTGGCTCGGAGTCCAGGCGATGTACGCGGCCTACCGCGGCGCGGACCGCCGCGAATCGACGGGCCGCACGACGGCGACGGACCGGGTGGCGACACTGGCGGACAAGGTGTCGGGGCGCGGCTAAAGCGGGGACGGGCGCCGGAAAGGCCCGGAACGCACCAGTGCCCCGGACCGATGCGGTCCGGGGCACTGACGTGGTCTGAGCCGCCTGTCGGAATCGAACCGACGACCTGGAGCTTACAAGGCAACCGCTCTGCCAACTGAGCTAAGGCGGCATTGCGCGTGCTCAGGGCCGCGCGAAGGCGTGACCACTCTACACAGCGGCCGAACCCGTCGGCCAAGAAGATTCGACCTTCGTAACCACTCGCCCAACCGTTCGTTGAACGGACTGGTGTGCCGTTCTGAAGATCGGACCGGGGGTGGGGTCATGGCGGATTCACCGGAGAAGCCGATGCGCGTCGCCGGCGCTGATGCCGAGCGCGTGAAGCGCGAGGCGCTCGGCATCAGCGGCCGCCGAAAGCATCACGGCCGTGCGGCAGAACCGCTGAAGGGCCGGGCAAAGCAGCCGGGGACACAACAGCGTGTCTATCGCTACCGGTTCTACCCGACGCCGGAACAAGCCGCTCAGCTGGAGCGGACCTTCGGCGCCTGCCGGTGGGTCTACAACGAAGCACTCGCCCTCCGTACCGTTGCCTGGGAGAAGCACCGGGTGTCCGTCGGTTTCGCCGAGACGTGCCGGGCACTGACCGGGTGGCGAAGGGCTGTGGAGACGTCGTGGCTGCAGGATGTCTCGTCGACGGTGCTGCAGCAGGCGCTGCGGCACCTGGACGGCGCGTTCGCCCGGTTCTTCAAGAACTCAGCCAAGCACCCGAAGCAGAAGACGAAGCGCCGGTCCCGCAACTCGGCAACCTATGTCCGCACCGGCTTTCGCTGGATCGAGGATACGGAGCGCCCCGGGACCGGCGTGATCACGTTGGCCAAACAGACAGTTCCGCTGGACGTGCGCTGGTCCCGCCCGCTGCCCGGCGGGGAAGTTCCGCTGAAGCTGACGGTGACGCGGGACAGAGCCGGACGGTATTTCGTGGCGGTGCTGACAGAGGAGCGGATCGTTCCTCTCCCGCCGGTGTTCCTGCCCGGCGGCCGGGAACCGAAGGCCGTCGGCCTCGATCTCGGCCTGGCGAGCCTGGTGACACTGGACGACGGTACGAAGCTCGATCACCCACGGCTGCTGAAGAAGTACGCAACGGAGTTGGCTCACCACCAGAAGGAGCTTCACCGCAGAAAGAAGGGATCCCGGAACCGCAACAAGGCCAGACTGAAGATCGCCAGGCTCTACGCCCTCATCAGCGATGTGCGCAGGGACATGCTCGACCAGCTCACCACCCGCCTCGTGCGCGAGAACCAAGTGCTCGTGGTGGAGGACCTGCCCGTCGCCAACCTCCTGCGGCCTGCCGTCGGCAAGGGCCGGCAACGGAAGGCAAGACTGAATCAGGCGATCAAGGATGCCGCCTGGGGCGAACTGCTGCGGCAACTGCGCTACAAGTGCGCTTGGTACGGACGGACTCTGGTGATCGTCGACCGATTCTTCCCGTCCACCCGTCGCTGCTCGTCCTGCCACACCAAGGGGCCGCGTCTGGACGTCTCCGTTCGGGAATGGACCTGCACGAACTGCGGTGCGGTGCATGATCGTGACAGAAACGCGGCCGTGAATCTCCGGGACGAAGGAATGCGGCTGTACTGGCTGGTCGCCGCCGCGTTGCCCCCGGGGAGAGTGGCACCACCGGTGATCAAGGCATCGGAACTGCCGGAGATTCTCCTCACCTCCTAGAGACGAGCCGGCAATGTGCGTCACGGACCGACGGGCCGTCGGCCGGAATGCCCGTGGAGCTCCCATAAGACCGGCCAGGTGCGGCCTCGACGGCCGTGCCGGGTCGGCAATGAGTGTTGAAGCAGGAAGCTCGCCCGCGTGGGTGGGCACGGTCAAAAGTGGGTTGCTCTGCCACCCAACCTCCTCACCCCCGAATATTCCCTCCCCCTCCCCTACTGACAGAACACACATCGCCAGGTAGCGTCACGGCAAGTCCGCTCAACTGGACTACACCACTCCCTTACAACGGATCGTCCGGCACGTTCCTGCCGGTGAAGGAGCAGCCTCACCATGGCCACTGTCACGTTCGACAAGGCGACCCGGATCTACCCGGGTACCGAGAAGCCCGCCGTCGATCAGCTCGAGATCGAGACCCAGGACGGGGAGTTCCTCGTCCTCGTCGGTCCCTCCGGCTGCGGCAAGTCCACCTCCCTGCGCATGCTCGCCGGGCTCGAGGACGTCAACGCCGGGTCCATCCGGATCGGTGACCGCGACGTCACGCACCTGCCGCCCAAGGACCGGGACATCGCCATGGTGTTCCAGAACTACGCGCTGTACCCGCACATGACCGTCGCCGACAACATGGGCTTCGCGCTCAAGATCGCCGGCGTCAACAAGTCCACCATCCGCCAGAAGGTCGAGGAAGCCGCGAAGATCCTCGACCTCAGCGAGTACCTGGACCGTAAGCCGAAGGCGCTCTCGGGTGGTCAGCGGCAGCGTGTGGCGATGGGGCGGGCCATCGTGCGGGAGCCGCAGGTCTTCCTCATGGACGAGCCGCTGTCGAACCTCGACGCCAAGCTCCGTGTGTCGACGCGTACGCAGATCGCGAGCCTTCAGCGCCGTCTGGGGATCACGACCGTGTACGTCACGCACGACCAGGTCGAGGCCATGACGATGGGCGACCGGGTCGCGGTCCTCAAGGACGGTCTGCTCCAGCAGGTCGACTCGCCGCGCAACATGTACGACCGGCCGGCGAACCTCTTCGTCGCCGGCTTCATCGGTTCGCCGGCGATGAACCTCGTCGAGGTTCCGATCACCGACGGCGGTGTGAAGTTCGGCAACAGTGTCGTCCCGGTCTCCCGTGAGGCGCTGACCGCCGCCGCGGACCGCGGCGACACGACGGTCACCGTCGGTGTCCGCCCGGAGCACTTCGACGTCGTCGAGCACAACGGCGCCGCGGCGAAGTCGCTGTCGAAGGACACCGAGGACGCGCCCGCGGGTCTCGCGGTCTCCGTGAACGTCGTGGAGGAGCTGGGCGCCGACGGTTACGTCTACGGCTCGGCCCAGGTCGGCGGCGAGCACAAGGACCTCGTGGTCCGCGTCGGTGGCCGTGCCGTGCCGGAGAAGGGCGCGGAGCTGCACGTCGTGCCGCGTCCGGGTGAGATCCACGTCTTCGCGACCTCGTCGGGCGAGCGTCTGAGCAACTGACGCTCCGGCGTCGCGCGCAACTCGCCGAAACGGCCCCGCAGTTCTTGCGGGGCCGTTTTTGCGTGTCGACAAATAACCCAACACTTCGGGCATTTCACCATCACTCGTCAACACCTGATTCGAAAAGCTTCGTCGAACCATCCCCCGGGCGAGTGACTAAATGTCGCCAAATCATCACTGACCGCTACGCTCGCTCGCGTGACCCACACAGCACGCCGAATCGGCCGCACTCTCGCTCTCGTTCTGCCCGTCGTCCTGGTGCTCTCCGGAACCCTCGCGGTCACCAGCGTGCCGTGGGCCGGGCATTCCGGCGAGTCGCAGATGCTCACCGCCTCTTCCCAGAACGTCTCCGTCCGCGCCACGTCACGCGCGCCGCAGGATGTTCTCCGTGACCGGCTCCTCGCCGAGCTCCAGGAGAAGGACCCCAGCGTCGCCCTGACCCATCTCCAGCGTGAGGTGGAGGAGCGTCCGTCCCTCGCCAAGCACTGCATGTCGATCGCGAAGGCTCTCGGCCGCGCGGCCGTGGACCGGTTCGGGCCGACTCGCGCCCAGACGTACTCGCAGCCCGTCTGCGACACCTCCTTCGCCACCGGCGTCGCCCAGCAGACGCAGGGGAGCTGACCGGCCGGCCGCGGCCCACGCCGCTTGTCCTCGCCTGCGCCGCATATCGTTCACGGCATGCAAACGCCTACGTATCCGACGCAGGCCGTGGTCCTGGCCGGCGGCCAGGGCTCGCGGCTGCGCCCGTACACCGACGACCGCCCCAAGCCGATGGTCGAGATCCCGGGCACCGGGACCCCGATCATCGGCCATCAGCTTGCCTGGCTGGCCTCGGAGGGCGTGACGGACGCCGTCGTCTCCTGCGGTCATCTCGCCGAGGTTCTCCAGGAGTGGCTGGAGGGCGCGGACCTGCCGCTGCGGGTGACGACGGTCGTCGAGAGCGAACCCCTGGGCCGCGGCGGCGGTCTGAAGTACGCCGCCGGGCATCTCCCGGCCCCCGACGAGCCCTGGTACGCGACGAACGGTGACATCTGGACCCGTTTCTCGCTGCGGGACATGGCGGCCTTCCACACCGAGCGTGACGCCTTCGCGACGCTCGCGCTGGCCCGTCCCCGGATCCCGTGGGGCGCGGTCGAGACCGACGCGTTCGGTCACATCACCGACTTCATCGAGTCGCCGCCGTCGCCGTATCTGATCAACGCCGGTGTGTACGTGTTCTCCTCGGCCTTCACGGAGCTTCTGCCGGACCGGGGCGACCATGAGCGGACCACGTTCCCGGGGCTGGCGCGGGAGAGGCGTCTGGCCGGGTTCCCGCTGCCGAACGGCGCGTACTGGCGGGCGATCGACACGGCGAAGGATCTGACGGAAGCGGCCAAGGAGCTTGCCGCGCAGGCCCGCTGAGGCGCCGCGTTCCCCGAACCCCCGAACAACCCCCCGGCCGGCGTCCGCAGGCCCCGTACGGGCCCGTGCAGCGCCGCACGGAGCCCGGTGGGCCCGGCTCGGGCCCGCCGGACCCCGCGAGGGGGCCCGGACACGACGAAGAGGCGGCCACCGGACTCCCGGTGGCCGCCTCTTCGTCGTGGTGCGTCGTGGTGCTTCGTGCTGGGGCGTGGGTCAGCCGAGCAGGCCGCCGATCACGCGCCCGCCGCTCGAACCGCCACCGGATCCGCCCGACGAGCCTCCGGAGTTCCCGCCGGAGGAGGAGCCGCCGCCGTCACCGCCGCCGCCGGAGCCGTCACCACCGCCGCCGCTGGAGCTGGGGCCCGAGCTGCCCGCCGGGGGTTCCTCGGCCGGCTCGGAGCGGCCGGGCTGTTCCTGGCTGCTTCCCTGTGTCTCGCTGGGGCGTTCGGCGACGCGTCCGCTCTCGCGCACGGCCTCCTGCGAGGGCGTCGACTTCTCCTGCTCGGGGGTCTCGGCGCGGCTCGCGGACGGGGTGGGCCTGTCGGCGTCACCGGACGGGCCGGAGGAGCTGCGTCCGGTGGTCGGCTCCTGCTCCAGCGGGGAGCCGGGGCGGTGGTTGGTCGGGTCCTGGTTGGGCCCGGGGACGGTGACCATGTCGGTGGAGCGGACGGCTCCGCCGAGTACGGAGCCGATGAGCAGGGTGAGGCCGACGACGACGGAGGCGACGATCGCTCCGCGGCGCAGCACACGCTGCCGCAGTTCCCACAGTTCGGAGCGGGGGCCGAGTTTGCGCCAGGCCTCGCCCGCGAGGCGTCCGTCGATGGAGTACACGGGGGCGCCCGCGATGATCAGCGGGGACCAGGCGGCGAGGTAGATGATGTCCGGCGCGTCGTAGGCGGGGACGGTCTTCCAGCTGACGGTGAGGATCAGTGCGGCCGACAGGAGGACGCCGATCACCGCGGCGACGCGCTGCCAGAGGCCGAGCACGGTGAGGACGCCGACGACGACCTGGAGGAAGGCGACGGTGAGGCCCGCGCCGACGGGGTGGGAGAGGGCGAAGTCCCGCAGGGGTTCGGCAAGGGCCCACGGGTGGAGGGAGTTGAGCCACTTCACCATGGAGCCGCGTTCGCCGCCGTCGAAGTAGACGGGGTCGCACAGTTTGCCCATGCCGGCGTAGATGGAGATGAAGCCGAGGAACACGCGCAGCGGCAGCAGCACCACTCCGAGGTTCATCCGGCGGCCGGGGTAGTAGGCGTGCCGGACGGTGTCGGCGCCGTGGCGCTGCGGGCGGTCGTCGTCACCGTGCTCGCTCAGGTCGAACTCGTCGTCCTCGTACGGCTCCTGGCCGTGGGAGTGGTACGAGTCGTAGGCGCCGACGGCCTGCCGCATGGGCGGCAGGAGGGGCCGGTCGCCGCCGCCGGGGGCGGGGACGACGGGGGTCGGCTCGGTGTCCTCGGCGAGGTCGAGGCGCGGGATGGTCTGCGTGGCGCCGGTGTCGTAGCGGTCGCTGTCGTAGCGGTCGCTGTCGTAGGCGTCGCGCCCGGCGGTGGTGTTGCGTACGGCCTGGAGCAGGCCGGTGGCGCCGGCGTCCCCGGGCGCCGACTTTCCGCTCCAGACGACGGGCGCCCGCCTGCGCACCACCCGGCCGGCCGCGCCGACGACGGGAATGAAGGCGGTCTGCGCGAGGGCACGTGCGGGGCGCGGGCTCTGGGCGAGCTGCACCCGGAAGCTGGCGTGGTTCACGATGACCTGCGCGGGATCGCAGTCAACCTTGACCATGCTCAGCGCAGGCTGATCATCGAACCCGGGCCGGGGCGTTCTGGTGTCCACACTCATCTAACCGAGTGATGTGGACTTAGGACACTGCCGTGACGGGCCCTATCTGTCCGAGACCCGTCAAGGCTGGTGAATTGGCCGGTTAACGCGTCGGAAGCGCGGAAATGCGGTGTCAGGCGCGGCGCTTGGCGGCCTCGTAGAGGACGACACCGGCGGCCACACCGGCGTTGAGCGATTCGGCGCCGCCGGGCATCGGGATGCGGACGAGGAAGTCGCAGGTCTCGCCGACGAGCCGGGACAGGCCCTTGCCCTCACTGCCGACGACGATGACGAGCGGGCCGCCGAGTTCCGTGAGGTCGCCGACCTCGTGGTCGCCGTCGGCGGCGAGGCCGACGACGGTGAGTCCGGCCTTCTGGTACGACTCCAGAGCGCGGGTGAGGTTGGTGGCGCGCGCGACGGGGGTGCGGGCCGCGGTGCCGGCGGAGGTCTTCCAGGCACCGGCGGTCATGCCGGCGGCGCGGCGCTCGGGGACGACGACGCCGTGGCCGCCGAAGGCGGCGACGGAGCGGACGACGGCGCCGAGGTTGCGCGGGTCGGTGACGCCGTCGAGAGCGACGATGAGCGGGTCCTCGCCGTCGTCGAAGGCGGCGGCCGCGAGGTCCTCGGGGTGCGCGTACTCGTAGGGCGGGACCTGGAGGACGAGGCCCTGGTGGTTGAGCCCGTTGGTCATGCGGTCGAGCTCGGGCCGCGGGGCTTCCATGATGTTGATGTTGCCGCGGCCGGTGGCGAGCTGGAGAGCCTCGCGTACGCGCTCGTCGTTGTCGATGAACTGCTGGACGTAGAGCGTGGAGGCGGGGACGCCGTCGCGCAGGGCCTCGAAGACGGGGTTGCGGCCGACGACCATCTCGGAGGTGCCCTTGCCGCCGCGGCGGGCGACGGGGCGCCGGCCGACGGCCTTCTTGGCCTGGGCGGTGGCGATGCGGTTCTTCTTGTGGCCCTTGCGGGCGGACGCGGGCGGGGTGGGGCCCTTGCCTTCGAGGCCGCGGCGTCGCTGGCCACCGCTGCCGACCTGCGCGCCCTTCTTGTTGGACGTGCGGCGGTTCCTGCGCTGGCTGTTCCCGGCCATGACTACCTGTTTCCCTGTTTCTTCAAGTCTGCGTGCGTGCGTATGTAAGAAAGTGTGCCGCCCGGCGGGCCGGGCGGCACATCTGCATGGGTGCTCAGCGGGGGCCGAGGGTCCACCGTGGCCCGTCGGGACCGTCTTCGATGACGAGTCCGGACTGGGTGAGCTGGTCGCGGATGGCGTCGGCGGTGCCCCAGTCCTTGCGGGCCCGGGCCGCTTCGCGCTGCTGGAGCACGAGGCGTACGAGGGTGTCGACGGCGCCGTGGAGGTCTTCGCCGCGGTCGGTCTCGCCGGCCCAGTGCTGGTCGAGCGGGTCCAGGCCGAGGACGCCGAGCATGGCGCGGACCTCGGCGAGGCGCGCGACGGCGGCTTCCTTGTCGTCGGCCGCCAGTGCGGAGTTCCCCTGGCGGACGGTGGTGTGGACGATGGCGAGGGCCTGGGGCACGCCCAGGTCGTCGTCCATGGCTTCGGCGAACGCGGGCGGCACCTCGTCCGCGGCGGGGACGGCTTCCCCGGCCTTCTCGGTGACGCGCTGGATGAAGCCCTCGATGCGGGCGAAGGCGGACTCGGCCTCGCGCAGCGCTTCCTCGCTGTACTCGATCATGGACCGGTAGTGCGGGGTGCCGAGGTAGTAGCGCAGGACGATGGGGCGCCAGTTCTTGACCATCTCGGAGACGAGCACCGAGTTGCCGAGCGACTTGGACATCTTCTCGCCGCTCATGGTGACCCAGGCGTTGTGCACCCAGTACCTGGCGAACTCGTCCCCGTAGGCCTTGGCCTGCGCGATCTCGTTCTCGTGGTGCGGGAAGATCAGGTCGAGTCCGCCGCCGTGGATGTCGAAGGCGGTGCCCAGGTACTTGTGCGCCATGGCGGAGCACTCGAGGTGCCAGCCGGGACGGCCGCGGCCCCACGGGGTCTCCCAGCTGGGCTCGCCGGGCCTGGTGGACTTCCACATGGCGAAATCGCGGGGGTCGCGCTTGCCGGTCTCGCCCTCGCCGGAGGGCTGGCGCAGGTCGTCGAGGTCCTGGTTGGACAGTTCGAGATAGCCGGGGAAGGACTTCACGTCGAAGTAGACGTTGCCCTCGGCCTCGTAGGCGTGGCCGCGCTCGATGAGGCCGCGCATCATCTCGACCATCTCGGTGATGTGGCCGGTGGCACGCGGCTCGTACGTGGGCGGCAGGCAGCCGAGGGCGGTGTAGCCGTCGTTGAAGGCGCGCTCGTTCTCGTAACCGATGGACCACCAGGGGCGGTTCTGCTCGGACGACTTGGTGATGATCTTGTCGTCGATGTCGGTCACGTTGCGGATGAAGGTCACGTCGTAGCCGCGGTACTCGAACCAGCGGCGCATGATGTCGAAGTTCAGTCCCGACCTGATGTGCCCGATGTGCGGGGCGGCCTGCACGGTCGCGCCACAGAGGTAGATCGAGACACAGCCCGGCGTGAGCGGGGAGAAGTCACGGATCTGCCGGGCGCTGGTGTCGTACAGGCGAATGGTCACGCAACAAGGGTAGTGGGCCCACGGCAGTGCCCCGCGACCCTTTCGGGCCGCGGGGACAAGTTCGTGACGTTTGTACGACGTGTTGTACGACGCCTTGCCGGGGCCCTGTCCGACGTCGTGTCGGAGTGGGCCGCGGCCGGGTGGTTCACCCGTACCGGCGACGCCCGGGGATGCCGGCGGGCCCGAGGGTGGTGAGGCTCACGGCGACGCGGGCGCCGGGGCCCGGTAGACCAGCGCCGTGGCGATGGCGGCGAGGCCCTCGGCCCGGCCGGTGAGCCCGAGGCCGTCGGTGGTCGTGCCGGAGACGGAGACCGGGGCGCCGACCGCCGCTCCGAGCGCCTTCTGGGCCTCGTCCCGGCGCTTGCCGATCTTGGGCCGTACGCCGATGACCTGGATGGCGACGTTCCCGATCTCGAATCCTTCGGCGCGCACGATCCGGGCCGCCTCGGTGAGGAGGGTGACGCCCGAGGCGCCGGACCACTCGGGCCGTGAGGTGCCGAAGTGGGCGCCGAGGTCGCCGACACCGGCGGCGGAGAAGAGCGCGTCGCAGGCGGCGTGGGCGGCGACGTCGCCGTCGGAGTGTCCGGCGAGGCCATGACCGCCGTCGGGGCCGTCCCACAGCAGGCCGGCGCACCACAGCTCGCGGCCCTCTTCGAAGGCGTGGACGTCGGTGCCGATGCCGATCTGCGGCACGGGCGGGTGGCTAGAAGCCGTCATTGGCCCTCCTGCGGGCGAGTACGGCCTCGGCGAGGACGAGGTCCAGGGGGCGGGTCACCTTGAAGGCCTCTTCGTGTCCGGGGACGACGACGACCGGGCCGCCGAGCCGCTCGACCATCCCGGCACAGTCGGTGGCGCCCTCGCCGTCCGGCCGGACGATGTGGTGGGCGCGCACGAGGGTGTCCCGGTCGAAGCCCTGGGGGGTCTGCACGGCGCGCAGCCGGGCCCGCTCGGGGGTGGCGACGACCGGTTCGGGTTCGCCCTTCTCGGCGGGTTCGACTTCCTTGACGGTGTCGGCGAGCGGGAGGGCGGGCACGACGGCCTGCGCTCCGTCGCGTACGGCTTCGATGACGCCGTCGACGGTGTCGACGGGTACGAGGGGTCGCGCCGCGTCGTGGACGAGGACGATGCCGATGTCCTCGGGCAGGGCGTCGAGGCCGAGCCGTACGGAGTCCTGGCGGGTGTCGCCGCCTGCGACGACGAGGACCTCGGTGCGGTCGGACATGGCGTGTTCGGCGAGGACGTTCTTCACGCCGGCGACGTCGTCGGGCGGAGCGACGACCACGACGAGGGACACGGCGCGGGAGGCGGCCATGGCCCGTACGGCGTGGACGAGCATGGGTGTGCCGCTCAGCGTGCGGAGCGCCTTGGGAGCGCCGGGGCCGAGCCGTACGCCCTTGCCGGCGGCCGGGATCACCGCTGCGGTACGGGACGGACGCGTTTGGTCAGACATCGGTTGCACTCCGGCAGGTTTGTTTCCTCGGCCGACATGGGTATGGCCTGGGGGTACCCCCGACCGTAGGTTGGGGGAGTGCCGGGCGCGACGCCTTGACCGGACCCTTCCGTGACCATCGGTCTGCGCCAGCCGCCCGGGCCCGGCACACCACAGGGTGGGGTACCGCTGTGAACGCGAGACGAACATGCCGCAGCGCCCGGCGACAGAACTGTAGTCACAGCTTGTCAGCGGGCACCGCGGCACTATGTGGATAGCAGCTTTTGCATCCGGCGCAGCTGCGTCAGGACGCGAGGACCTCGTCGAGCAGAGCCTCGGCCTTGTCTTCGTTGGTGTTCTCCGCAAGCGCGAGCTCGCTCACCAGGATCTGGCGAGCCTTGGCGAGCATCCGCTTCTCACCTGCGGAAAGACCACGCTCACGCTCACGACGCCACAGGTCGCGCACTACTTCGGCGACCTTGATGACATCGCCGGAGGCGAGCTTCTCGAGATTTGCCTTGTAGCGACGGGACCAGTTCGTCGGCTCTTCGGCGTACGGCGCGCGCAGCACCTCGAAGACCCGGTCCAGCCCGTCCTGCCCGACCACATCGCGTACCCCGACGAACTCCGCATTGTCCGCCGGCACGCGCACCGTCAGGTCGCCCTGAGCGACCTTGAGCACCAAGTAGGTCTTGTCCACGCCTTTGATCTGGCGAGTTTCGATGGCCTCGATCAGCGCGGCCCCGTGATGGGGATAGACCACGGTGTCGCCAACCTTGAACGTCATGTGACAGGTACCCCTTCCGTGGCTATCCAGGGTAACACGGATACGGCTTCTTCTGAATGGCGTTTTCGCAGGTCAGGGCATATCTCGGGGCTTGACAACTGCAACGTGGACGTGCTGCGGACGGTCTGCGGAACGAGGTATTCGCAGGTCGGAGCGGCTGCACAGGCGGACAGAAACGCACACGTCACACACCGCGCAGAGCCCCCGCGCGTGGATGAACATCCCGATTTGCCGGGTTTCCAGTGGTGAACTTCCCGTACTCCGTTCGGCGGTCGGTCACCCGTACGGAGGGACGCGGCCGGGAATCCGGAATTGATCACCGGAGCTATTCGCGGGGAATGCGGACGGGCCGGGAAATTGATCATCTCGGATATGTGAACAGCGTTCGAATGCACATGATCGGGCGTGGCCCGGCAGGGCATGTGCCGGTACCCGGGGCGGCGCGTCGCGGGTGAAGGGGCGGGTCGGGTGCGGGGCGGGAGCGGTGGCTCGGTAATCTGTCGGCGAACTGACGCGGCCCCGGCCGGTATTGCGCCGGTTCGACCTTCCCCGAGGCCTCCGGGCGCCGGGGGCCCGTCCGTAGCCAGTCCGAACGTTCAAGGAGATGCCGCCGCCGTGAGCCTCCCCCAAACTCCGTCCGGGGGCGCCCGCCTTCGACGCGGCGCCCTCGCCGTCACCGCCGTCGCGTTCTCCGTCCTCGCGCTCGGCGCCTGCAGCGCGGGCGAGAACGCCCAGACGCTCGGTGTCAGGCCCGACAACGCCGAGGTCTCGGTCGACGCGATCAAGATCCAGAACGCGGTGGTGATCACCCAGCCGCAGAGCGATACCGACGGTCCCGCGACCTTCTCCGCGACGATCTTCAACGAGGACTCCGAGCCGCAGACGATCGACGCGGTCACGCTGCCGGGCGTCAACGGCACGGTGAAGCTGTCCCCGGCCCAGGGCACGGGCCCGGTCACCGTCCCCGCTCTGGGCTCGATCATCGTCGGCGGCAAGGGCAACGCGTCCGCGGTGCTCGAGAACGGCCGTGAGCTGACGAAGAACATCGGCGGGGTGCAGGACGTCGTCGTCCGCTTCAGCGAGACCGGCGATGTGAAGCTCGAGGCGTTCGTGCACCCGGCCGCGGGCTACTACCAGGGCTTCGGCCCGAGCGTCCTGCCGAAGCCGCCGGTGCAGACGCCCCCGGCCGAGCCGTCGAAGAGCCCGGGCGCGCCGGAGGGCGAGCACGGCAGCGAGCCGTCGGACGGCGCCTCGGAGCCGGCGGAGGGCGAGGCCGGAGCGTCGGGCGAGCCGGGCAACGGCGAGTCGGGCGAGCCGGGTACCCCCTCGGACTCCTCCTCCGCCTCGACCGAGGGCGACGCGGAGCACTGACAGCAGACATGAGGGCGCCCCGCCGGGACTCCGGCGGGGCGCCCTCATGTCTGCCCCGGAACGGCCCTTCGGAGGGGAAGGCCTCCGGCCGGGCCGGCCTACGGCTCGAACTTGTAGCCGAGGCCCCGGACCGTCACCAGATAGCGCGGCGCACCCGGGTCCGGCTCGATCTTGGCGCGCAGACGCTTGACGTGGACGTCCAGCGTCTTGGTGTCGCCGACGTAGTCCGCGCCCCACACCCGGTCGATCAGCTGCATACGGGTCAGCACACGGCCCGCGTTGCGCAGCAGCATCTCCAGCAGGTCGAACTCCTTCAGCGGGAGGTCGACCTTGCCGCCGGAGACCGTGACGACATGGCGGTCCACGTCCATCCGGACCGGGCCGGCCTCCAGGGCTGCCGGGGTGACCTCCTCCGGCTCGCCGCGGCGGCGCAGCACCGCACGGATACGGGCGACCAGCTCCCGTGAGGAGAAGGGCTTGGTGACGTAGTCGTCGGCTCCTATTTCGAGGCCGACGACCTTGTCGATCTCACTGTCCTTGGCGGTCACCATGATGACCGGGACGTTGGAGCGGCCGCGCAGCTGACGGCACACCTCGGTGCCCGGCAGTCCGGGCAGCATCAGGTCGAGCAGGACGAGGTCGGCGCCGTTGCGCTCGAACTCGTCGAGCCCCTCGGGGCCGGTGGTCGCGATGGCGACCTCGAAGCCCTCTTTGCGGAGCATGTAGGACAGGGCGTCGCTGAATGATTCCTCATCCTCGACGACGAGCACTCGGGTCACGGAAGGACCTCCGGGGCAGGGATCACGGTGTTCTGGTCAGAGGGTTCGCTGTCGAAGGGCCGGTCGTCGTCCTCGTCGACGCGATCCGGGCCGGTGGATGAACGGTCCCGCACGGCTCCCGCTTCCGGTAGCCGCAGGGTGAACGTGGAGCCTTGTCCCTCGGAGCTCCACACGGTGACCTCCCCGCCGTGCGAGGCGGCCACGTGTTTGACGATGGCCAGTCCGAGGCCGGTGCCTCCGGTGGCCCGGGACCGGGCGGGGTCGACGCGGTAGAAGCGTTCGAAGACCCTTTCGCGGTCCTTCTCCGAGATCCCGATGCCCTGGTCGGTGACGGCGATCTCGATGAGGTCGCCGCCGGACACGGTGATGCGGCGGGCGGAGATGCCGACGCGGGTGCGGGCCGGGGAGTAGTTGACGGCGTTCTCGACGAGATTGCCGAGCGCGGCGGCGAGCTGGCCCCGGTTGCCCCAGATGTGCAGGTCGGAGGTGGCTCCCTCGGCGCCGGGCGCGGTGGTCCCGCCGACGGCCATGGTGATCTGTTTGGTGGACGCGGGGTGCCGGGAGCGGTCGATGGCCTCGGCGACCAGTTCGTCCACGCGTACGGGCTCGGCGTCCTCCAGCGGGTCGTCGTTCTGCACCCGGGAGAGGTCGATGAGTTCCTGTACGAGGTTGGTGAGCCGGGTCGCCTCGATCTGCATGCGGCCGGCGAAGCGGGTGACCGCCTCGGGGTCGTCGGAGGCGTCCATGACCGCCTCGGAGAGCAGGGAGAGAGCGCCGACGGGGGTCTTGAGCTCGTGGCTGACGTTGGCGACGAAATCGCGTCGTACCGCTTCGATACGGCGGGCCTCGGTGAGGTCCTCCACCAGCAGGAGGACGAGGCGGGAGCCGAGCGGTGCGACGCGGGCGGAGACGGCGAGGGCTTCGCCGCGGCCGGTGCCGCGGCGGGGCAGGTCCAGTTCGACCTGCCGTATCTCACCGTCGCGCCGGGTGTCGCGTGCCATGTGCAGCATCGGCTCGACCGCGAGCTTGCCGCCGCGGACCAGGCCGAGGGCGTACGCCGCGGAGCTGGCCTTGACCACGGCGTCGCTCTCGTCGAGGACGACCGCGGAGGAGCGGAGTACGGAAAGGACCGTGTCGACGCCGGGCGGCAGCGCGGCGTCGGTGTGCAGAGAGGTGCGGGTGGGTCTCGCCTGGTCGCGTTCGCTCCAGCGGAACGCCAGCATGGCGATGACGCCGGTGCACAACCCGGCGATCGCTGCCGCTGCGGCAACCGCCGCGTTCACGTCCATGCCTCCAGGTTAGGCGTGGTCACGAGCATGCTCCCAGCCAAACGGGTGGCACCTCGAACACTCGTCGCTCAGAGTTCACCGAGGGGATGGGGCCGGTTCACTTCCGAGGGTGGAGCCGGACGCGTTCCGGACAGAACGTGGGAGCGTGGGGGTCCGAGACACCCCCGTACCACTCCGGACCCCGGTCAGATTGAGAGAGGGACATCCCATGCGGGACGCGTACCACGAGGAACTGGACTCGATCGGCGAGGGCCTGGTCGAGATGGCCCGGCTGGTCGGGTCGGCGATCGGGCGCGCCACGACGGCGATGCTCGACGCCGATCTGAAGCTTGCCGAGAGTGTGATCGCCGCCGACCAGAAGGTCGACGACCTGCAGCACGACCTGGAGGCGCGGGCGATCGCGCTGCTGGCGCGCCAGCAGCCCGTCGCCACGGATCTGCGGATCGTGGTGACCTCCCTGCGGATGAGCGCCGACCTGGAGCGCTCGGGCGACCTGGCCCAGCACGTGGCCAAGCTGGCCCGGCTGCGTTTCCCGGAGACCGCGGTGCCGCAGGACCTTCAGGCGACCATCCTGGAGATGGGTCAGCTGGCGCAGCGCCTGATGGCGAAGGCGGCCGAGGTCATCATCACGAAGGACGTCGACCTGGCGCTCCAGCTGGAGACGGACGACGACGAGATGGACCTGCTGCACCGCACGCTGTTCCAGCACCTGATCGACGACCGCTGGAAGCATGGCATCGAGACGGCGGTGGACGTGACGCTGCTCGGCCGCTACTACGAGCGCTTCGCGGACCACGCGGTTTCGGTGGCCAAGCGTGTCGTGTACCTGGTCACGGGCGAGCACGCGGACGAGCTTCAGCAGCCGACGCAGGTCGACGGCGCGTAGTCGCCGGGGGCGATTGTGCCTCCGCGCGCTGTTGATGCGCCTGCCCCGGGGGGAATGACATGGGCAGAGGCGGCACATCTCGTACGCCCTTGAGGAGGGACCCCATGGCCGAATCCCCCACGACCGACCCTCAGCAGGAATCGTCCGGCGGACAGACCGACGTGACGTTCCTGCCCGTTCTCGGTGCCTGCGGCTGCGGCTCGGGCTGCGGCTGCGGCTGCCAGTCGGGGGCACCGTGCCAGTGCGGAGGCTGCTGCGGCTAGCGGCGGCGACAGCGAACAAGGGCCCCGTCCGCATCCGGACGGGGCCCTTGTCTGTCCACTTGCGCCTGTGTCCCTGTGCGCCTCGGCGTGCGTGACCGTACGCCGAGGCGTGTCGTGCGTCGGATCAGGTGCGGTACGCGTAGTACGCCGAGTTCGGGTACGAGGCGATGATGCTCGCGACCGACCTGCGGTACGTGTTGTTGGAGTGGTACGTCAGGTACGGCACGCCCTTCGAGCTGCGGTACGAGACGACCATGGTGTGGTCCTTGGACCCGTCCTTGTCGAAGTCCATCTGCATCACGTCACCCAGATCCATCTGGTAGACGTTCGCCAGGCTGGTGACCCGCTTGGAGGACAGGGCGAACCACGAGAACTCGTTCACGCCGACCCACGAGTCCGACTGGCGCGTGGTGTTGGAGAACCACTTCGTGTAGTCGGTGGACGTCCCCGGGACGTCCTTCCATCCACCGGCCCGCAGGGCCTGGCTGACGAAGTTCGTGCAGTCGCCGCCGGCCGAGTGGTAGTTGGGGTAGGCGGTGTTGTAGTTGGTCCAGTACTTCTCCGCGTACGCGGCCATGGCCTTGTAGTTGTACGTACCGGAGTTGAGGGCCTTCGGCTTGGCCGGCGCGGGCCGCGTGATGGCGGCGCGCGTGGCCACGGGCATCCCGCCGTCGCGCGCGGTCACCCCGGTGCGCGGCTGGGCGGGCTGGTTCACCGCGATGTAGCCGTCATCGGTGTCGCGGATGCCGGTCAGCTGCCAGTTGCCCTGCCGGTCGGCGGCGAAGGTGAGTTCGTGGCGGGCCTGGAAACCGGTGGTGCCCGGCTCGTCGCCACGGATCTTCTGGTACGTCAGCGTCGTGGTCTCGGTGACCTCGACGGTGGCGTGACGTCCCCGGGTGCGCGCCTTGTCGAGGGTGACGCTGGTCTTGGCCGAGGTGTACCGCTCACCGAGGGTGGCGAGGCGGGACTTGCGGCTGCGGAGCGAGGAGAGCGCGGAGTCCTCCTTGTTCTCCAGCGACGCCGACAGCCGTACGTCACCGGAGAAGCCGGACGTCAGCGGCGCCTTGCCCGGGTTCTGCTTGCGGTCCACGAGGGCGTCCGTGCGGTCGGTGAAGACCGCGTCCGCCAGCCGCTGGAAGGTGGCCCTGGTCTGCGGGTCCACCGCCACGTTGTCGGCACTGGCCGCGCCGGCACTCCAGTTGGGCAGCATGGCCGCGCCGGCGACAACCGAGGCGACCGCCGCCGTCAATATGGTCGCGCGGCGGCGCGTACGGCTCAATTTCCTTGATTTCACTGAGTTCCCCTCCCACCCGGACGCCTGCCGGGGCAGGGCATCTTCGCATGCCCGCTGTGCGGGGTGTGAAGGGGGTTGCCCGAGAGATGGCGGGATCGTTGCGCGGTTAGTGTTCCGCCCGTGACCGGCCCGGTGGAACGCCCCCTCCTCTTCCTCGATGTCGACGGCCCGCTCATCCCCTTCGGACCGGCACCGGGCCGTTCTTCCGGACCGGCTGCTTCCGTTTTCGGTGCGCCCGCCGATCCGGGAAATCCGCTGCTGGGACGCCTCGATCCCTCGGTCGGGCCTCGTCTGACCGCGCTGGGCTGCGAGTTGGTGTGGGCGACGACATGGCTGGACGACGCGAACGAGGTCGTCGCTCCGCGGATCGGCCTGCCGCCCCTGCCGGTGGTGAGGTGGCCGGACGCCGTTCCCGAGGGGCCACGGGGCCTGCACTGGAAGACGCGCACCGTCGTCGAGTGGGCGTGCGGCCGCCCGTTCATCTGGGTCGACGACGAGATCGGCGCGATGGACCGCCTGTGGGTCGCGGCCGAGCACCGAGGGGCGGCGCTGCTGCACCGCGTGGACGCGGGCGTGGGGCTGACGGACGAGGATTTCAGGGTGCTCGCGGAGTGGCTCGGTACGGCGGTGCCGGACGGGCCGCAGGGTACGGACGGGCCCTGACCAGGGGTGTCATGATGATCGCCAACGGCGGTTCATCCGTGCACCTGGGCGTGGCCCGCACCTCGGCCCGCCGGACCGGGACCGACGACCGCCCCTGGAGGGCACGTGGACGACCAGGCGCAGCAGGACGAGGCGAGCCCCGAGGTGCAGGCGCGCATCCGGGCCAGTTTCGAGAGCCAGGGCCTGATGGGCCACCTCGGCGCCCGCCTCGCGCACATCGCACCGGGCCGCGTCCACATCACCCTCCCCCACCGGCCCGAGGTCACCCAGCAGAACGGCTACTTCCACGCGGGAGCCACCAGCGCCATCGCCGACAGCGCGGGCGGCTACGCGGCGTTCACCCTCTTTCCCGAGGACTCGTCGGTGCTCTCCGTCGAGTACAAGATCAACCTGCTGGCGCCCGCGCTGGGTGACCACATCGAGGCGATCGGCACGGTCCTGAAGTCCGGACGCACGCTCACCGTCTGCCGACTGGAGGTGTTCGGAGTCCGGGGAGACGAACGGTCGCTCGTGGCCTCCGGCCAGCAGACACTGATCCGCGTCGAGGCACGGCCGGAACGGTGAACCCCGGCGCCCAGCCGTGGGGTTGCGGGGCTGCTCAGGGGCGCTGCGCCTCCCGCAACCGCTCGACCTGCCGGTGGATCAGATCGGAGGGGAAGGACGCGCTGCCGCCGAGGTTCAGCTTTCTGAACGTCACGATGGTGTTCCCGGCCCGCACCACGGTGAACTGCTCGTTGCGATCCCCGGGATGCTCGGGGCCCATGGGGATGGTCTCCAGGAATCGCACCGATTCGTCACCGACGATCAGGGGCTGTACCACCGTCAGCGTGGTCTTGAACTTTCCCATCCAGGCAGTGCCCTCGTACGAACGGCAGGTGCCGAGCGCCTGCTTGAGCCGGGCGAAGGCCTGCTGGGCCTTCCCGTCCTCGTAGGCGGCAAGCGTCGAGCCACCGCCCCAGATGTCTCCCTTCCAGTTGAATTCCTGAGAGACGACTGCGGACGCACGCTCGCCTCCACGAATGTCGAGCACGGCCTGGCACGTGGGGTCGGACACCGGCGGGAACGAGCGCTGTTCCTCCTTGGGCTGGGGATCCAGCACCGGATTCCCGGCCTCGTGCGCCCCCGCGACCTCGCCCTCCTTGAAGGCGACAGCCCGCAGCTGTGCCCGCGTCAGAGGTGCCACGTCGGGCGCCGACGCGGTCGCCCTCGGTGTCACGGGCTTCGGTGGCGCAGCCGGTGCCGCGGAACACCCGGCCATCAGTACCCCGTCGATCACCGTGCCGAGCGTCGGAATGGGGCGGCGCGCGCGAACGTACATGAACGTCCCCCCAAGGACCGTGCGAGTGAGGACGCCGACGGTAGCCGTGCCGGGGCGTTCGTTACCAGGGGCTTCCTGGGCTCAGCCGTGCAGCGTGGGCCGGTAGACGAGTTCCTGGATGTGTCCGTCGAGCGTCCGCTGCCCGATCAGTTCCAGGTCGAAGTCGGCCGCCCCCTGAAAGATCGGGTCGAGCCCGGTCCGGCCGGTGATCACCGGGTAGAGCGTCACCTGGACCCGGTCGACCAGACCGGCGGCCATCAGGGCCCGGTTCATCGAGAGGCTGCCGTGCGAGCGCAGCGGTACGTCGGACTCCTCCTTGAGCCGGGCGACGACGTCGGCGGCGTCGCCGCTCACGACCTTCGCCTCCGGCCAGTCGAGGGGGCCGTCCAGCGTGTTCGACACCACCGTCGCCGGCAGGCTCCTCATCCGCGTGACCCAGGGGTCGCGCACCTCGGACTCCTCGGTGCTCTCGGCCAGCATCTGCGCGAACAGCCGGTAGGTATTGGCCCCGAAGACCATCCTCGGCTCCTCCCCGTACAGGGAGAGGCGGTGGTCGAGAAGCTCAGGGCCCTGCTTGCCCCAGTAGCCGGTCCAGTCGCCGCCGGCGGCACCGAAGCCGTCGAGGCTGGAGAAGACGTCGAACGTGTAGGTGGCGGTCATGGTGCTCTCCCGGTGTGCGGTCGGTCGCGTCCTGGAGATACAGACTGGCGACCGCGACGGGACTCATCGCCCATCCATGGCCGCGCGCCGCGAAAACGCCCCCGATCCGCGCCATCGACGCAGCTCGGGGGCGTGATCGTGCAGAGCTACTTCTTCTTGCCCTGATTCTTGACCGCCTCGATCGCCGCCGCCGCAGCGTCCGGGTCGAGGTAGGTGCCGCCCGGGTTGAGGGGCTTGAAGTCGGCGTCGAGCTCGTACACCAGCGGGATGCCCGTCGGGATGTTGAGGCCCGCGATGTCCTCGTCCGAGACGCCGTCGAGGTGCTTGACCAGCGCGCGCAGCGAGTTGCCGTGCGCGGCGACCAGGACCGTGCGGCCGGTCAGCAGGTCCGGGACGATGCCGTCGTACCAGTACGGCAGCATGCGGACCACGACGTCCTTGAGGCACTCGGTGCGCGGGCGCAGCTCCGGCGGGATCGTGGCGTAGCGCGCGTCGTCGCTCTGGGAGAACTCCGTGCCGTCCTCGAGCGGCGGCGGCGGGGTGTCGTAGGAGCGGCGCCACAGCATGAACTGCTCCTCGCCGAACTCCGCGAGGGTCTGCGCCTTGTCCTTGCCCTGAAGCGCACCGTAGTGACGCTCGTTCAGCCGCCACGAGCGGCGGACCGGGATCCACAGGCGGTCGGCGGAGTCCAGCGCCAGCTGGGCGGTGCGGATCGCGCGCTTCTGCAGCGACGTGTGCAGTACGTCGGGCAGCAGGCCGGCGTCCTTGAGCAGCTCACCGCCGCGGACCGCCTCCTTCTCGCCCTTCTCGGTGAGATTGACGTCCACCCAGCCGGTGAACAGGTTCTTCGCGTTCCATTCGCTCTCGCCGTGGCGGAGGAGGATCAGCTTGTACGGTGCTTCGGCCATGTGTCCGAGCCTAATGGACGCCCTCCGGGCGGACCGCTCGCGTCCACGGTTGACGGCAGACGTCAATTGACTGGCGGCCGGGACCCCGCGCTAAGTAACGTGCGCATACCAGCCAAGCCACTTACACGCCTGCCGAGGCCCCGGGGGAGACACATGTCCACAGCCGCACTGCGCAGAGCCGTACGCGAAAGCGTCTCGGGGCTCCCCCCGGCGTTCTGGTGGCTGTGGACGAGCACGCTGGTGAACCGGCTCGGGGCGTTCGTCGCCACCTTCATGGCCTTGTACCTGACGCTGGAGGAGGGCTACTCGGCCTCGTACGCCGGGCTCGTCGTCGCTCTGCACGGCCTCGGTGGTGTCATCTCCTCCCTCGGCGGCGGTGTGATGGCCGACCGGCTGGGGCGCCGGCCCACCCTGCTGATCGCGCAGAGCTCGACGGCCGTGTCCGTGGCCGTGCTCGGATTCGTCCAGCACCCGGTGGCGATCGCGGCCGTCGCCTTCGTGGTCGGCATGGCGTCGAACGCCTCCCGTCCGGCCGTGCAGGCGATGATGGCCGACATCGTCCGGCCGCAGGACCGTGTGCGGGCGTTCTCGCTCAACTACTGGGCCATCAACCTCGGCTTCGCCGTCTCCTCCGTCGCCGCCGGATTCATCGCCGAGTACAGCTACCTCGCGGGCTTCCTCGGCGAGGCCGTCATGACCCTCGTCTGCGCCGTCGTCGTCTTCGTGAAGCTGCCGGAGTCGCGGCCCGAGCGGTCGCAGGAGGAGTCCGCCACAGGCGCCGCGGAGCCGCGGATCGGGCTCGGGACCGTGCTGCGCGACGGCCGGTTCATGGGTGTCGTCGGGCTGTCGTTCCTCGTCTCGCTGGTCTTCATGCAGGGCTACATGGGCCTGCCGCTCGCGATGGGCGCCGACGGCTTCTCCGCCTCCGACTTCGGCACGGCCATCGCGATCAACGGTGTGCTGATCGTGGTCATGCAGATCCCGGTCACCCGGTACATCGAACACCGCGACCCGCGCCGTCTGCTGATCATCTCCTCGCTGCTCGCGGGGTACGGCTTCGGGCTCACCGCCTTCGCCGGGTCCATCGCCGTCTACGCGCTGACCGTGTGCGTGTGGACGCTGGCCGAGATCGTCAACGCCCCCACGCAGACCGGGCTGGTCGTCCGGCTCTCCCCGCTGCACGGCCGGGGCCGCTACCAGGGCATGTACACGATGTCGTGGTCGGTCGCCGCGCTGATCGCCCCGCTGCTGGCCGGATTCGTCATCGACCACTACGGCGCCGGGCTGCTGTGGGGCATGTGCGCGGTGCTGGGGACGGTGGCCGGGCTCGGGTACTGGCTGCTGATGCGCAGCCTCCCGGAGGAGGAACCGGCCGGGGCGGAGGTGCCCGCACCGGACGCGCAGGTCCCGCCGGTCGCCCCCGTCACACCGGTCACGCCCATCACCCTGACGGACACCGGCGCGGCGGAGAGGGCCGGAGCCTGACCGCGGGCCGCCGATCGCGGGCCGCGCGCACCGACACCTCGGCGCGTCAGCGGTCCGCCTGCACCCGCGACGCCGTGTCCGTCTCCTCCGTCACCCGCGTGCCCGGGTGCAGCAGCGAGCACACGAACGCGATGGCGAGCGCGATGGCCATGCCGTAGAACACGTACTGGTTGGCCTCGGCGAAGTCCATCCGGATGGCGTTCATCGAGTCGCGCATGGCCGTCGCGATCGGCCCGTCGCCGGTCGGTGTCTTCGCGTCCGGGTTGCCGGTGACCGCCTCGGCGACATTGCGGGCCGCGTCCCGTGCGGGGCCGTCCGGTACGCCCTTGGCCTGGAGCGTCTCCATGACCTTGTCGGTGGTGACATGGGTGAGGATCGTGCCGAAGACCGCCATGCCCACCGCCGCCGCGAAGTTGCGCACGGTCTGGGTGATGCCGGTGACCTCGCCGTACGAGGCGTTGATCGACCGGTTGACGGCGTCCGTCGAGGCCGGAGCGAGCAGAAAGCCGATGCCCGCGCCGGCGAGCGCTGCGTACAACCACTGGTCGTGCATCGAAAGGTTCGTCAGTTCGCCCGCCCACAGCCAGAATCCGACGGCGCCGAGCGCGGTGCCCAGTTTCATCGCGGGCCGCGCGCCGCGTTTGTCGAGGATGCGGCCGCCCCACTGGGACGCGATGCCGAAGCCGATGAAGAAGTAGAGAAGGAACAGCGCGGCCTGGTTCGGCGAGGCGCTCAGCGAGACCTGCGCGTACACCGAGGCGAAGAAGAACACCGGGACGAAGGCGAGCATCGCGAAGAAGAGGACGGCCGAGTCGACGCTGAACGCCTTGTCGCGGAAGACCTGGAGCTTGATGAGCGGTTCCTCGACGCGGAGTTCGTAGGCGCAGAACACGACCAGCACGGCGATGCCGCCGATGATGCAGGCCCAGGTGGCGACGCTGCCCCAGCCCCACGCGGACGCCTGCTCAAGGCCGAGCACGCTCAGCCCCATGCCGGCGGCGACGAGGACGGCGCCGGGCACGTCGAGGCGTTCGGGTCGCTTCTGGTTGGGGATACGGGCGTACGCCGTGAGGACGAGGGCGATGATCGCGACGGGCACGTTGACCCAGAAGATCGCGCGCCACGTCCAGTCGGTGAGCCAGCCACCGAGGAGCGGGCCGAGCGCGGTCAGCGCACCGGACAGACCGAAGAACAGCGCGAGGGCCCGGCCGCGCTTCTCCACCGGGAAGACCGCGACGACGACGGCGAGCGCGGCGGGGAACATCAGGGCGGCGCCCAGGCCTTGGGTGGCCCGGAAGACGATGAGCCAGCTCTGGGCGAAGCTGTCGTCGGGGACGCAGCCGCAGAGCACGGAGGAAATGACGAAGATCAGGGTGCCGATCACCATCATCCGGCGGTGGCCGAGGATGTCGGCGAGCCGGCCGCCGAGGGCGAAGAACGCGGCCAGGGACAGCAGATAGGCGTTGACGACCCATTGCACGCCCGAGGTGGAGAGGTCGAGTTCGTCCACGATGCTCGGGGCGGCGATGGCCACGATGGTCTGGTCGATGAACGTCATCGACACCGCGAACAGCATCGCGGCGAGGGCAACGGTCTGATTGGGCCCGGCGGCTCCGGAAGCGGCCGTCCCGGGCACAGAACTCCCCGTTTTGTCGCTCATGGTGGGATTCTCCCCCTCCCCGGGGTGTCCCGCACGCCCGGGGAGAGGGAGGGAACAGGGGCGACTACGAGTGCAGAGCGCGCTGCGCCTGATGCAGATTGCGCGGCTGCACGCCACCCGGGGCGCCGTACGCCTCCAGACGGGAGTGCAGTTCTCCGGTGAAGTCGGGTACGTCCGTCTGGTCGAACTCGCGGACCGTGGAGATGGCGACGGTCGCGCTGTACGGGGCGATTTGGTCGATCTTGATCAGACCGGCGCGTTCGTTGGTGACGGTGACGTTCCAGTGGGTGAACCGGGCGCCGTAGAGCGGGCCCGCGCTGGCGTCGCCGCCGTGCCGGCCGTCGTTGTTCACCGTGATCTCGGTGCGGACGTTGGCGAACGGCATCCCGCGGTGGGTGTCGAAGGTGCCCATGTCCATCCGGCCGCGCGACCAGACGTTGTAGCTGGAGAGCCCTTCGACGTTGATGCCGTGCAACTGGGTGCCGGCCGGGGCCGGGACCGTGCGCGGGGCGATGGTGAAGTCCTCGACGAGGTTGTCGTGCGAGCCCTCGCGGCAGAAGTACGGGTGGTGGGAGCCGCGGCCCTCGACCCGCGTACGGCGCAGTGTGCAGGCGGACGCGGCGACCAGGCCGAACCCGTTGTCCGCGTGACGGACCGTGATGTCGTCGGCCCAGCAGTCGTACGCGCACTGGAAGGTGACGCCGTTGTAGCCCTTGTCGAGCAGATGCGGGGACTGCGGGGTCTCCACCGCCTCCAGGGTGAGCCCCTCGACGCCCGAGTCGGTGAGCGGCGTGACCGGTGCGACGAGCCGGGGGTCCCACTCCGGGCGCAGGTCGAGCGGCAGAGGGCGCTCGAACGTGACCCTGTTCCGCTTGACCGAGGTGATGCGGACCGGCCACTCGTACGGGACGTAGCTGGTCAGCTTGGTCTTGTCGTCCCAGAAGTACGCCTCGGGGCCGGGGCCGTCGCCGGCCATGTGCTCCAGCAGCGTGTGCTGGGCGTCGTCCGCGATGCGCAGCAGGACGAGCTGGCCGCGGCGCAGTTTGCGGGTGTCGGGGACGGTCACGGTCCAGTCGCCGCGCTTGGCGGCGCGGACGGTGGCGAGGGTGCGCCACTCGTCGCGCTGGTTGCCGGTCCAGCCCTCGAAGGGCCAGTCCTTGGCCTTGATCGCATCGACGAGGCTGTCCCAACGCCCGCTCGGGCAGAGCCAGATGAGACCGCCCGCCCAGGACCAGGAGGACTTGTCGCCGCCGTAGCGACTGCCGTACGGGCCGATGAGCTCGGTGAGGTTCTTGGTGGCGAGCAGCTTGGTGCGGGTGCTGCCGGCGCCCTTGAGGACGACGTTGCTGTGGCCGATGCGGATGACGTCGTCGATGCGGTAGGTGCCGGGGGGTATGCGGACGGTGCCGCCGCCGCGCTTGCCGACGGCGGCGAGGGCGCGGTTGATGGCGGGGGCGGCGTCGGCGGAACCGTCGGGCTCGGCGCCGAAGTCGAGGACATCGACGGTTCGCGTGGGTGCGTCCTGCTTGGGTGCGTCCTGCTTGGGCGCGTGGTGGTCACCGCGGTGGCGGCCGGCGCGGCCGATGTAGGGGATCTGGGGGTGGTCGAAGGGGTTGCGGCGGTACTCGCGCCAGAGGGAGGAGGGGGCGGCGGCGGCCGGCTGGGGGTGGAGGTGGCGGGCGGCGGCGCGGGCGGTGCCGCCGAGGAGGGTGCCGCTGGTGGCACAGGCTGCTGCAACGGCGGTGGCACTGCCGAGCAGAGTGCGTCTGCTGATGGGGCGCTGACCGGTCTCCATGAGCTCGCCTTCCACGGATGTGAACCACGTTCATGTGGGTGTTGGCGGTGAGCATGCCATGGGGGTGCGGGGTGCGGAAGGGGGTGTGCGGGGGGTGTTGGTCGGGGGCTGGTGCTGTGCGGGCGCTTGAGGCGGGCCCGGGTTCTTGAGCCTCGGGTCCTTGCCGGGCGTCGGGTGCGGGGGCAGCCCGGGGGCGTCGGGTCCTTGTCCCGCGTCGGGTCCGGGGGCCCTCCGGGCTCGACTCCTCGGGGTCGGCGGCGCACAGGTCCCTTGCATCAAGCACCCAGGTTTTACCGCCGATCCCCTGCGGGGACGACCCTGCACGCCCCCTGCATGCGGTCGAGGACGCACCCCGTTGATCCGCACCCGGAAGCGAACCCGAGCCTGTCCGGGGCAGCCGATGAGATGCGGCACGAAGCTGCCGCAGGCGGCGGGCGCTTGAGCCTCGGGTCCTTGTCCCGCGTCGGGTCCGGGGGCCCTCCGGGCTCGACTCCTCGGGGTCGGCGGCATACAGGTTCCCTGCATCGAGCACCCAGGTTTTACCGCCGATCCCCTGCGGGGACGACCCTGCACGCCCCCTGCATGCGGTCGAGGACGCACCCCGTTGATCCGCACCCGGAAGCGAACCCGAGCCTGCCCGGGGCAGCAGGTGGGATGCGGCACGAAGCTGCCGCTAGGGGGCGTGGGGCGCAGCCCCGCTGAATCCCCTCTTCACCCGCACCGAACAGGTGCATGCGGCCCGGGTCCTTGTCCGACGTCGGGCGCGAGACGCACCCCGTTGCCGTGCGGGCACGCGCGACCCGAGCCGGTTCGGGGCAGTGAATGGGCGGGGGCGCGAAGCTGCCGGACCCGTACCGGACAGGTGTCGGCCGGCACTCGCGGCGCGAAGCTGGCGCGCTGAGCGGGGCGTGGGCGCCGGCCCCAAAACCCTTTGGACCGCACCCCCGTCGCGCGGGGAACTACCCCTTGCCGGTCAGGTTCGTGAACGCGTCCAGGTTGCGCGTCGACTCCCCCCGCGACACCCTCCACGCGTACTCCTTGCGGATCGCGCTCGCGAAGCCCAGCTCCAGCAGCGTGTTGAACGCGCCGTCCGACGCCTCCAGGACCGAGCCCAGGAGGCGGTCCAGTTCCTCCGGGGTGATCACGGAGAGCGGGAGCGTGCCCGTCAGGTAGATGTCGCCGAGGGTGTCGATCGCGTAGCTCACCCCGTACAGCTTCAGATTCCGTTCGAGCAGCCAGCGGTGGACCGCCGCGTCGTTCTCGTCGGGGTGGCGGATCACGAACGCGTTCACCGACAGGGCGTGCTTGCCGACCCGCAGGGAGCAGGTCGTCGACAGCTTGCGGGTGCCGGGGAGTTGGACCACGTACGTGCCGGGTGCCGGGTTCTCCCACGCGAGGTCCGCGTCGCCCAGGGTCTTCTCGATGATCTCCGCGGCCTGCCGTAGGTCAGCCATGGTGCGAGCGTACCCGCCGGCGGTGTTCGTACATCGCCGCCGTGTAGACGTCGGCCGTCGCCGATGCCGCGGTGTCCCAGCCGAAGGACTCCGCGTGGCGGGCCGCCGCCGCGCCCATGCGTCCCGCGAGGTCCTTGTCCGCCAGCAGGCGGTGCAGCGCCTGCGCGTAGTCGGCCGGGTCGTGGCCGGGGATCAGGAGGCCGGTGATCTCGTCGCGTACGGCGACCGGAAGGCCGCCGACCTCCGCCGCGATCACCGGCGTGCCGGTGGCCTGCGCCTCGATGGCGACGAGGCCGAAGGACTCGCTGTAGGAGGGCATGACCAGGGTGGACGCGGCCCGGAACCAGTCCGCGAGGGTGTCCTGGCCGACCGGCGGGTGGAAGTGGACGACGTCCGCGATGCCGAGGCGCGCGGCCAGTTTCTGGAGGCCTTCGGGCTTGGCGAGGCCGCTGCCCGAGGGGCCGCCGACGATGGGGACGTAGACCTTCGAGCGCAGCGAGGGCTCGCGGTCCAGGAGGAGTGCCACCGCGCGCAGCAGGATGTCGGGGGCCTTCAGGGGCTGGATGCGGCCCGCGAAGAGGGGGACGAAAGCGCCCTGCGGCACCCCGAGGCGGGCGCGCGCGGGTCCGCGGCCGTCCAGCGGACGGAAGCGGTCCAGGTTCACGCCGGGGTGGACGACCGCGACCTTCGCCGGGTCCGCGTCGTAGAACCGGACGAGTTCGTCCGCCTCCTCCGCGGTGTTCGCGATCAGACGGTCCGCCGCGTCGACGATCTGGGTCTCGCCGATGACGCGGGAGGCGGGCTCGGGTGTGTCGCCGTCGGCCAGCGCCGCGTTCTTGACCTTGGCCATGGTGTGCATGGCGTGCACCAGGGGGACGCCCCAGCGTTCGGCGGCGAGCCAGCCGACGTGGCCGGAGAGCCAGTAGTGGGAGTGCACGAGGTCGTAGTAGCCGGGCCGGTGACGCGCCCACGCCTGCATCACGCCGTGGGTGAAGGCACAGAGCTGGCCGGGCAGCTCCTCCTTGGCGAGCCCTTCGTAGGGGCCGGCGTCGACGTGGCGTACGAGCACACCGGGGGCGAGTTCGACGCGGGGCGCCAGTCCGCCGGTGGTGGCCCGGGTGAAGATCTCGACCTCGATGTTGATCGCGGCGAGCCGCTTGGCGAGCTCCACGATGTAGACGTTCATACCTCCCGCGTCGCCCGTCCCGGGCTGGTGCAGCGGTGAGGTGTGGACGCTGAGCATCGCGATCCGGCGCGGCTTGCGCTGGCCGCCGGGGAATCGGATGCGCGGCGTCACCAGGCTGCTGCCGAGGCGGGAGACGTACTGGCTCACGTCGGTTGTCCTCCTCGATCCGGGCACGTCAAACAGCGGGCACGGGGCCCTGCCAGCCAGCTACAACAGCGGACTCTTCTCTTCCATTTCCCGCCTCCCCCTGCTTTGCCAAATCATTACCGTCACCTCGGCGCGTATACCCTCGCTGGCATGACCCGTCCCGTCGGCACCGCGACCCGCGGGACGACCAACCCCAACCGGCTGCGCCGGATGGACCGCTGGATCGCCGCCACCCACGGCGCCGCTCTGCGCCGCAGCGAGCGGCCGGTCGCCGTCGACCTCGGATACGGCGCCGCCCCCTGGACCGCCGTCGAACTGCTCCAGCGGCTGCGTACGGCCGACCCCCGCTGCGAGGTCGTCGGCATCGAGATCGATCCGGCGCGGGTCGCGGCGGCGAAGCCGTACGAACGCGCGGGGCTCACGTTCCGGCACGGCGGCTTCGAGGTGCCGGCGGACCGGCCACCCGCGCTGATCCGCGCGGCGAACGTGCTGCGCCAGTACGACGAGGGCGAGGTCGCCGCCGTCTGGGCCCGGCTGTGCGCGCGCCTCGCGCCCGGCGGTCTGCTCGTCGAGGGCACCTGCGACGAGATCGGACGGCGGCACGTGTGGGTGGCGCTCGGCCCCGAAGGGCCGCGGACGGTCACCTTCGCGGCCCGGCTGGCCTCCTTGGAGCGCCCCTCGGACCTGGCGGAGCGCCTCCCCAAGGCCCTGATCCACCGCAATGTGCCGGGCGAGCCGGTCCACGCCTTCCTGCGCGACTTCGACCGCGCCTGGGCGGCCGCCGCTCCCTACGCCTCGCTCGGCGCGCGGCAGCGCTGGGCCAGGGCGGTGGGTGAACTGGCGTCCGACTGGCCGCTGTCACAGGACCGGCGGCGGTGGCGGCAGGGGGAAGTCACGGTGAACTGGGCGGCACTGGCACCCAATTCCGGGTGAAACCTGCGCCCGCGGGGAACGCGCGCACCTGATCGTTCGTCCCTGTGAAGTGGGTGTGATCTCCCGAATGGCTCTGTCGCTTTGACGGAGGCCGTGGCACCATCGCGACATCACGCACCAAGTTACTGACGGTAAATCAGGTTTCCTGGCCTACGCCCGGGTTACGGAGGGGAAGTCGTGAACCGACGCCACTGTGCCACTGCCGCGATCACTCTGGTCTGCGCTCTGACCGTGCTGGCGTCATCAGGACAGGCTTTCGCCGCCACCGCCGCGCCCGAACCGCCGCCCTCCGCCGGCGCGCCGGCCGTGCCGAAGAAGACGCTGGAGCAGGTCCGCCTCGAACTCGACACCCTCTACCGGCAGGCGGCGTCCGCGGCGGACGCGTACAAACTCGCCGAGGAGAAGGCCGAGAAGCAGTCGGCCGAGATCGTCAGGCTGGCCCAGGAGACCGTCAAGGTCCAGGCGCGCGTCGACGACCTGAAGAACCGCGCCGGCGCGGCCGCCCGCGCGCAGTACCAGGGCGGCGGGCTGCCGGCCGAGGCGCAGTTGGTCCTCACGGACGACCCGGGCCTCTTCCTCGACGGCATGGGCCGGATCCGGCAGAGCCAGAAGGCGACCAAGGACCTTCTCGGCGAACTGACCCGGGCACAGGCCGATTTGGCCGCGTACTCGAAGGACGCCAGCGCCCACTGGAAGACGCTGGAGGCGCACCGCGTCAAGCAGGCCGCCGCCAAGAAGAAGATCGACGGCAAGATCGCGGCGGCCAAGAAGATAGAGGACCTGCTGGAGAAGGAGGAGCGCGCGCGCCTTCTCGAGCTGGAACGGCAGGCGGAGTACAAGGCGCAGACCACCTGGCTGAGTTCGGGCGTGCTCAAGGGAATCGGCGGCGCGGCGACCCAACAGGGCAAGAAGGCGGTGCGGTTCGCCACCGCCCAGATCGGCAAGCCGTACGTCTGGGGCGCCGAGGGCCCGGGTTCGTTCGACTGCTCGGGACTCACCTCGCAAGCGTGGTCGGCGGCCGGCCGGGGCATCCCGCGCACCTCGCAGGAGCAGTGGCGGCTGCTGCCGCGGATCGACATCAAGGACATGCGGCCCGGCGATCTGATCATCTACCACGCCGACGCCAGCCATGTCGGGATGTACATCGGCGACGGCGCGATCGTGCACGCCCCGCGCCCCGGGCGGAATGTGACCCTCGCGGGGGCGGGTTCGATGAAGATTCTCGGAGTCGTACGCCCCGACAAGTGAGCACTCGCGGCCGCGTTGCGCCCCGGCACTTGAGCACGTGACCTGCGCCACCACCGGGCCCATGGGGCCAACAGGCCCGTCGATCATGCCCAGGGCGTGATGTTCGTCATGGCCCCGGCGTCAACTACCTCCCCATGCGCGGCATATGCCACCGGCTCTATGTCCTTCGCCATTCCGCTACGGCCGGGGCTACCGCTATGGTCCCCGTCGGGCGGGACGTCGATCGTCGTCCTGCCGCGCCCTCGGGGGGAGGGAAGGAAACCGAGTCAATGCCCGTACCCGTACCGCGACAGAGGAACGTCCCCGTCGCGGAGACCGCGCACGGCGGCGCCGCCGGCGGCGCCGGAGTCGTCGGCCGCCGCGCCGACGGCGGCCTCGGCGGCTCCACAGGCGTACCCGGTGGCGGCAGCGGCGTCAGCGGCGGCGACCTCACGCTCCTGGTGATCGAGGACGACCCTGCGGGCTCCTTCTCCGTACCCGAGCTGCCCGACACGGCCGGCGCCCGCGTCAAGGTCCGCAGCGCGCGCAACCTCACCGAGGCCGCACGCCTGCTCACCGACGACGTCCACTGCATCCTGGTCGACCTCGCCCTGCCCGGCACCGGCGACGAGCCGCTCTCGCCGCTGAAGCACGTCCTGCGGCTCGCGCCGCGCCACGCGGTCCTCGCCCTGACGACGTCGGGCGACGCCCAGCGCGCGGCCGAGGCGGTGCAGCTGGGTGCCCAGGACCATCTCTTCCGCGACGAGCTCGACGCCCGGCTGCTCAGCCGGGCCGTGCGGTACGCGGTGGAGCGCAAGCGCGCCGACACCGCCCAGATGAAGCTCGCCGAGTCCCGGCTGCGCGCGCAGGAGAACGCCCGGCTGGAGCGCGGTCTGCTGCCCACTCCCCTGCTGGAGGGCTCGAACCTGCGGTTCGCCGCCCGCTACCGCCCCGGCCGTTCCCGGGCCCTGCTCGGCGGTGACTTCTACGACACCGTCCGCACCCCGGACGGCACGGTCCACGCGATGATCGGCGACGTCTGCGGGCACGGCCCGGACGAGGCGGCCCTCGGTGTGGAGCTGCGCATCGCCTGGCGTGCGCTGACCTTCGCGGGTCTGTGCGGGGACGAGCTGCTCTCGACGATGCAGCAGGTGCTGGAGCACGAGCGGGAGAGCGACGAGATCTTCGCGACGCTGTGCACGGTCGACATCGCCCCCGACGGCCGTCGGGCCGGACTGTGCCTGGCGGGCCATCCGTCGCCGCTGATCGCCCGCAAGGGCAAGGCCGCGCAGCTGCTGCCGTACGAGAACGGCGGCCCGGCGCTCGGTCTGCTGCCGCGCGCCCGCTGGCCGCGCCGCCAGGTGGAGCTGGGCGGCGCGTGGAGCCTGATGATGTACACGGACGGGCTGATCGAGGGCCGGGCCGGGCCGGGCGAGAAACAGCGCCTCGGCCAGGAGGGCATGCTCGACATGATCAACCGGCAGCTGGGCGAGGGGCTCGAGGGCGAGGCGCTGCTGGAGTCGGCGGTGTCGGAGGTGCGCGACCTGAACGGCGGCGACCTCACGGACGATGTGGCGGTCCTGCTGCTGAGCAGGGACCGGCAGACGGCCTGAGCCGTCGCGCGGCGGGCTGCGACGGGGCTTCGGCTGCCCCGCGCGCTACCTGCCGCCGTTGTACGGGCCGTACGGGCCGTCGCTGCTGGAGCCGCCCCTTCGGCCGCCCCCGGACACCTGCGCGAGCGCGGGGCGCACGTCGACGAAGAAGACGATGCTGGCGATCAGTCCGGCGATCGACAGGAACAGCACGGACACGAACAGGTTCACCGCGACCGTGATGCCCAGGATGATCAGCCAGAAGTTCTTCGTCTGCTTGTCGGCGGCGGTGTAGGCGTCCTTGCGGGCCAGCGCGGCCATGATCAGAGCGGTCACCGAGGTGACCAGGAAGACCAGGTCCAGCACCAGCCAGAGTGTGAAGTCGAATCCCGCGCGCAACATGGAGTACCGCCTCGTGAGTCGTTAGGAGCGCCTCGCCGCCAAAGCTATCGGGAGAACGGGCCGGACACCTCAATGGTGCCCGGCCCGTTTTCTCCGTACGCCGTTGCCGGCGCTGTGCTACTTGGCCGGCGGCGTGGCCGTCTTCTTCGGCGCGGGCTTGCGCGGGCCGGTCTTCTTGGCGGCCTGGGCCGGCGGAACGGCCGCGGCGACCGGGGTGGACTTCGCCCCGGCCGGCTTCGCGGCCTTCGGCTCCGGGTCCGGCTCGACGGCGACGGCGATCTCGTTGATCTCCTCGGCCGCCTCGCCACGCCAGGTCTTCACGGTCTGCTCGCCGTGCTCGGCGACCTTCTCGTACGCCTCGCGGGCCTTGACGGCGTACTCGGCGGCGACGCCGACGCTGCGCAGGGCCAGGTCCTGGGCGCTCTCGCCCAGCTTCTTCAGGTCGGCGTCGAAGGTGCCGAGCACCTCGGTGACCTTGGCCTGGACGGTCGCCTGGGCCTCCTTGGCCTGGACGGAGACCTTCTCCTGGACAGCCTTGGGGTCGGTGTTGCGCACGGCCTCGATGCGGCTCGGCGCCTCGGCGCGGAGCTGCTCGAGCAGCGCGGGGACCTTCTTCGCCTGCTGGACGGCGAGGTCGGCCGTGCCGGCCGCGAAGTAGAGGGGGGTCGGGTCGGTGAGGGTCTTGCGCAGGTCATCGGTGATGGCCATGACTGTGGTCCTCCCGGAACGCAGATCAGTGTGAGGGTGGGTCGGCAACACTGCCGTCGGCCGTGCGGGGCCCTTCAACGTCGGTGTCCTCCGTGACCGCGCCGTCCTCGGTCTCGAATCCGTTCTCCTTGCGGAAGGACTCGTAGATCTGGAGCAGTACGGCCTTCTGGCGCTCGTTGATCGAGGGGTCGGCCAGGATGACGGCACGCGTCTCCAGCTCATCCCGATCCCGCTCATCGAGAATCCCGGCCCGCACGTACAGCGTCTCGGCGGAGATCCGCAGGGCCTTGGCGACCTGCTGCAGTACCTCCGCGCTCGGCTTGCGCAGCCCGCGCTCGATCTGGCTCAGATACGGATTGGACACCCCGGCGGCATCGGCGAGCTGCCGCAGGGAGAGCTGCGCCGTGCGCCGCTGCTCCCGCAGGTACTCACCGAGACTGCCGACGTTGAGTGATGCCATGCTTCCGATGGTGCACAGTCGCGCTAACTATTGCAAGCAACTGCTTGCAATAGTGTTCCACGCAACACCCGTACGGCCCTGAGGGACGCCTACCCGGCGGCGGGCGACTCGCACTTCCGAGCCTGCCAGAGGTCGCGGGAGATCCGGCGGTACGCGCCCGGAAAACACCACGGACCGCACGATTTCGGCCGCTCCCCCGGGCCACTCGCCGCCCGGGGTGCGGCCTGCCGACGCTCGCCCCGCTCCCCGCCCCGATAACCCCGTGCCCTCCGTCACCCGCCCTGCCACCATGGTCCGGTTCACGCCGCCGGGTCGGTGCCCTCGGCACCGATTCCCCGAAAGGACCCACCGTGACCGACGACCGCATCGACCCGCCCATGCGGGGGGACGAGCGCGAGACGCTGCGCGCCTACCTCGACTACCACCGGGCGACCCTTGCCATGAAGACCGAGGGACTCACCGACGACGAGCTGCGCCGCCGGTCGATGCCGCCGTCGGCCCTCACCCTGCTCGGGCTGGTGCGGCACATGGCGGAGGTGGAGCGCACCTGGTTCCGCCGGGTGATCAACGGTGAGGACATTCCGCTCGTCTGGTCGGACGAGGGCGACTACCAGGTGGCGTACGACGCGAACGGGTCCACCGGCGCGGAGGCGTTCGCGGCCTGGCGGACCGAGATCGACCACGCGCGCCGGATCGAGAAGGCGGCCGAGTCCCTCGACGTGACCGGCTACCAGGCGCGGTGGGGCGAGGACGTCTCACTGCGGCTGGTGATGCTGCATCTGATCCACGAGTACGCGCGGCACAACGGCCACGCCGACTTCCTCCGCGAGGGAATCGACGGAACAGTCGGCGCCTGACCGCGCCACCGGTCCCTACGTGCCGAGTTCGCCCGGCAGCGGACGGGTGTGCAGGACGTCGTGGTCGGCGAACCGGTGGAGCGCCAGGTCCTCCTTGGCCGGGAAGTAGCGGAAGAGCGTGGGCTTGGAGACGTCGGCCGCCGCGGCGATCTCGGCGACGGAGACCGCCTCGAAGCCCTTCTCCAGGAAGAGCGCGATCGCGCCGTCCGAGATCGCGCGGTACGCCTGCTGCTTCTTGCGCTCCCGCAGGCCCGTGCCACCGCTCATGGGCCCGAGCCTACGCACCGTCCCGCGCGGCCGCGGTGATCACCCCGCCGCGCACGGGCCCGCTCCGCCCCGCCTGCGGATCAGGGCCTCGACACCGTCCAGGATCGTCTCCAGCCCGAAGGCGAAGTCGGACCCCGGCTCGTCCGGCTCGAACATCGCCGTGGACTCCATCAGCTTGGCCACCGACGGATAGCGGACGGGATCCGCCAGTCGCTTCACGGTGTTGGCCCAGCCGCGCATGGCCTCCTCCGGACCGGCGCCGCTCCTCGCGACCGCCGCCGCCAGATCCGCCATCAGCAGCGCCTCGTTCCGCACGAAGCCGCCGACCAGCATGATCACCGAGATCTTGTCGCCCTCGTCCAGCCCCGTGCCCTCCAGCGCCGCGAGGCCCTGGTCCCACCAGGCGACCGAGTTGGGCGTGGCCGGCGGGCCGGAGATGGGGATGCGCAGGGCCCACAGATTGCGGTGGAAGACCTCGCGCTGCGCGCTCGCCCAGGCCGCCGTCGCCTCCCGCCAGTCCGCGTCCGGGCCGGGCGGCTCGGGGGGCATACCGACGACCGCCTCCTGCATCAGGATGTAGAGCTCGTCCTTGGCCGCGACATACCGGTACAGGGACATCGTCGAGACGCCCAGCTCCTTGGCGACCCGCCCCATCGACACGGCGCCGAGCCCCTCCGCCGCCGCGAGGGCGACCGCGGCCGCGACGATCCGTTCCAGGCTGAGTCCGGGTTTCGGACCCTTCGCGGGACGGTCCCGCAGGCCCCACGCCGCCTCGATGCTGGCCGGCAGCCCGGTACCGCCGCCGTCGCCGCTGGTGTCCGTCATCGCTCTCCGCCTCGCTGCCCCGTTCCGCCTTGACGCACATCCTAGTAATGCGTAACCCTTACACAGTATCGCGTATGGCATACGCATTAGAGGGGGAGTCCGTCATGAACCAGCCAGCCGCCGTCGAGGCCACCGGCCTCGTCAAGGCGTACGGGAAGGTCGCAGTGCTCCACGGCATCGATCTGCGGGTCGAGGCGGGCAGCGTCTTCGCGCTGCTCGGCCCGAACGGCGCGGGCAAGACCACCGCCGTCCGCATCCTCGCCACCCTCACCACCGCCGACGCCGGAGATGCGCGCGTCGCCGGGTACGACATCGTCCGCGAACGGACGCGGGTGCGCCGGGCCATCAGCCTGACCGGCCAGTTCGCGGCGATCGACGAGAAGCAGACGGGCGAGGAGAACCTCCGCATGATGGGCCGTCTGAGCGGACTGTCCCGCCCGGCCGCCAAGCGGCGGGCCGCCGAACTCCTCGAACGGTTCGGCCTCACGGACGCCGCCCGCCGCCGGACCGTCACCTACTCCGGCGGGATGCGCCGCCGCCTCGACCTCGCCGCCGGACTCGTCGGCCGGCCCGAGGTGGTCTTCCTCGACGAGCCGACGACCGGCCTCGACCCGCGCAGCCGCGCCGAGTTGTGGCAGGTGGTGCGCGAACTGTCCGCCGGGGGCGCGACGGTGTTCCTGACCACGCAGTACCTGGAGGAGGCCGACCGGCTCGCGGACCGTATCGCGCTCGTCGACGGCGGCAGGCTCGTCGCGGAGGGCACGGCGGACGAACTCAAGGCCAGGGTCGCGGGCCACCGCCTCGACCTCGTCCTCACCGACGCGGCGGCGTATCTGCGGATCGAGTCCCGCGCACCGGGCCGCTCCGTCCACCGCTCCCCCGAGACCCTCACCGTCGGCTTCCCGACGGACGGAACCGCCGCGGAGGTCCGCGCCCTGCTGGACGAACTCGACCCGCAGCGGCGCGACATCGTCCGCTTCTCGGTCCGGCAGGCCACGCTCGACGACGTCTTCCTCACTCTGACCGGCAAGGAGCCCGCCCATGTCTGACGCCCTGAGGCGTACGGTGACGCCCGCGCTGACCGCCGCCATGACGATGTCCGGCCGCAGCATCCGTCTCAGCCGGCGCAACATCGACGCCGTCATCACCTCGATGATGCTGCCGCTGATGATGATGGTGGTCTTCATCTACTTCTTCGGCGGAGCCATCGACACCGGGACGGCGTACGTGACGTACGTGGTGCCCGGGATCCTCGTCCTGTGCGCGGCCTTCGGCGCGTCGACCACCGCGGTGGGGGTGAGCGAGGACATGAAGGGCGGCATCATCGACCGCTTCCGCTCCCTGGACGTCGGCGGCACGGCGATCCTGACGGGTCATGTCGCCGCCAGCACCCTGCGCAACCTGCTCTCCACGGCCCTGGTCCTCGCGGTCGCCCTGCTGGTCGGCTTCCGCCCCTCGGCCTCCCCCGCGGCCTGGCTGGCGGCCGGCGGCATCCTGATCGCGTTCCTGATCGCGATCTCCTGGCTCGCGGCGGCGGTCGGCCTGCTGGCGAGAAGCCCGGAGGCGGCGGGCGGCTTCACCTTCTTCATGTCGTTCCTGCCCTACCCGAGCAGCGCGTTCGTCCCGATCGACACGATGCCGGGCTGGCTCCACTCGTTCGCGGACCACCAGCCGGTGACCCCGCTGATCGAGTCCCTACGCGGCCTGCTGCTCTCCCAGCCGGTGGGCACGACACCCTGGGCGGCACTGGCGTGGTGCGCGGTGATCATGGCGGTGGCGACGGGGGCGTCAGGGGTGCTGTTCCGGATGCGGACGCGGTGAGGATTTGAGCCAGTCGGCATAGGCGGCGATCACCCGGTGCAGCGAGGGGACGGCGGTCAGCCGGAGCGGTTCGCGTGCCGCGACCAGGGCCCGGTGGACCCGGTTCGCCGCGTCGTGGAACTCCGGGCCGGTGGCGTCGGGCCGGGCGCTGATGGTCTGGGCGGCCCGGACGATGTCCGTGATCACGGACTGGACGCGTTTGTAGTCGAGCAGATGCGGCAGGTCCTTCTCCCAGCCCCGGGTGGCCCCGGTGCCGTCCAGAGCGTCCGCCCACAGCCGGGCGACGCGGGCCTCCTGGCCCGCCGTGTAGCGCATCAGATGCAGGTGGGTGGCCAGTTCGTAGAGGGGGTCACCGATCAGGGCGAGCTCCCAGTCGATGGCCCAGAGGTCGCCGGACAGGTCGACGATGAAGTTGTCCCGGTGCAGGTCGCCGTGGAGCAGGCTGAAGGGCCGGTCCGTCATCGCCCGGTGGCCCCCAGGCCTGAGCGCCTCCAGGGCGTCGGCGCTGACGTCGAACGCCGTGAACAGCTCGCCGTACTCCGGGTAGTACCGGCCGAGCACGTCCTCGGTGGTGAATCCGATGAGCCGGTTCAAAAAGGCGCCCGAGTCCCCGGGCAGCACACCGTGGTCCTCGTGTCCGCCGGTGCGCCGCAGTCCGTGGAGGTCGTCGGCCGGTACGGCGGCCAACTGCCGGAACAGCAGACCGAGCTGGCGCAGCTGGCGCTCGGTCGGGGAGCGCCGGCCCAGTGGGCCGCCTTCGATGAAACCGGTGAGGACGACGCCCGGAAGGACCTCGTCCTGGACCGGGATCCGGTCGATCCGGTCCTGAAGGATCGCCAGGAGCTCGTCCTCGACCTCGAAGCAGCGGCTGTCGAACCACACCACGTCCGGACGCCGCACTCGCAGCTTGCCCCGCTCGAAGCGGCCCTTCAGCGGGACCGGCAGGGGAAAGGCGTACGTCTCGTGGTGATGGCCCTCCAGCGGTCCGATGACCAGCCGGTCGTCGCGGCTCAGCGCGCCGGCCTGCCGGCGAACCTCCGAAGCCGCGTCCACTGTCATCGCTGGTGCCCTTGATGTTCCGGATCAGGAAGTGATTCGAGGAAGTTATCCGTCCAGGCAGTGCCAGGGCGGCCTTTTCGGCAAAGCCCCGCCCCCGCACAGCCTGAACTCACCCGCTCGAAGCACACTCGAGGCGCCGGGTACCCCGCTCAGTCGCTCGAAGCGTGCTGCGAAGTTAATACAGCAGCGGCGGCCACCCTGGGACCATCTCCCGAAACGTGGCCGCACTTGGCCGCTAGTCGACCGGAAGGCCCGCCCCGATCCCGTCGAGCACCGGCAGCAGCTCCACGATGGTGGAGACGATCCCTCCGTCGCTCGCACCCGCCGCGATCAGTTCTCGGCGCTTCCTGGTGTGGGGCGCGTACCCGAGGAACGGCACCCCGAGTTCTGCCGCGGCCAGACAGTCCGCTGCCGAGTCCCCGATCATCAGGGACTCGGCAGGAGTCGAACCGGTCGTCTCCAGGGCCCGGCTCAGACAGTGCGGGTCGGGCTTCATCCGCAGCGGGTCGGCGACGCGGCCGTGTATGTGCTCGCCGAAGAAGTCGGCGAGACCGGTGCGCAGGAGGTAACCCTGGGCCGCGCGCGCCGAGTTGTTGGTGGTGACGGCCAGCCGGAAGCTCGCCGCGCCGAGACGGCGTATCAGTTCGTCCACGCCCGCGGTCGGCGCCGCGCTCAGGGTCGCGGTCACCTCCAGCGAGGTGAGGTGGCGCTCCATCGACGTCACCAGCTCACTGCCGGGGTACTCGACGGCCGCGGCCCGCAGCCAGGCGAGCGGATCGTCGACGGCCTGCGGCTGCGGCACACCGGCCGGCATGTTCCGCGCGATCCACTGCCGCAGGTCGCGGGCCACGTCGGACGCCGCGTGCCCGGCGAAGAGGTCGCACACGGGCCCGTCGAAGTCGAACAGCACGCACTTGGCGGCGGCGAAGAGGCCAGGCACAGCGGTCGGGTGCGAGTCGGTCACATCGCTCCGTCCGTCGGGGCAGGTGGGCAGGTCCGGACCGGCCGGTGCCGTCTCCCATACTGCCCGCAACACCGTTGCCGGACCGGGTGGTTGACGAGGAGGGCCGGTCGCCCGGATCGCACCGGGCTCCTCGCAGGGCGGCCGTCGGGTCAGCCGGCGAGGGTGATGTCCGAGGCAAGCGTGCCCCACAGGCCGTCGAACCAAGCCTGCGACTGGATCACAAAGGATTCGTCCCGCGCCTCACCGGCGCGCTCGAAGGCGAACAGCAGCGAGTCACTGCCGAGCGCGTCGTAGATCACGGTGGTGGTGTCGCCGATCTGCTCCTCGCGCTTCGTCACGGTGTAGTACGCGAACAAGGCTTCGGAGCCGTTCAGCAGATAGAGCTTCACGGGCGGGGTGAAGGGCAGCGCCTTCAGTGTGACGTCGACGTCGATGCCGCGGGTCGTACGCAGCGCCCGGAGGCTGGAGCGCAGGACCCGGCCGTGACTGTTGCGCAGCGACAGCCAGTGCTCGTGGACCTTGCTCTCGTCCGCCGCGTTCTCGGCGGGCCGGGGGAAGGCGAGGTCCAGATCGCGCGAGGGCAGCAGCAGCCGGACGGTCACGCTCTCGGGGGTGACCTGGCCCGAGCGCATCAGCTGCAACGGGTCGGCGAGCGCCAGATTCAGCGACTCGGCGGTCAGACAGATCGCGTCGATGGTCACATGCGGGGCCTGGAACGCCTCCATCACCCGCGGCCGCAGCCCGGCAGCCGTCTGCTGCGGTTCCGTCGAGGCCTCCGCCTCGCTCGGCGGCGCGATGCGCGCCGGGGCACCCCGGACTCCGGCGGTGAGCAGACCCGCGTTCCGGAGCAGGTCGAGCGCCTGACGGATCGCCCGGCGCTCGACGCCGAATTCGTCGGCCAGGATCTCCTGCGTGGGCATCCGCTCGCCGGCCCTGAGGCGGCCGGTCCGGATGCGCTCGGTCAGGATGTCGGCCACCTCGTGCGGCGAGGGCTTTCTGGTGCCGTTGAGTGCACTGTGCTCGTGGGTCACAACAGAACGCTACAACTTCTGACCATCTAGCGGGAGTTACCTGCAAGTTGTTTATGAACTGCAACCAAGTGGGGACAACTTCAATGAAGTTGGTCGCTACTTGGCCGGTCGGCCGACCCGCCCGGCTGTTCGTAGCTCCGCTGCTCCCCGTCCACCGTCGTACGGGTGCCGCGTGCGGACGAATCCGCACCTCTGCCGTTCCACTCCCCAGCCCGAGGAGGGATCGCCGTGCCCCTGATCGCCCTTTTTGTCGAGCAGTACGTGCAGCTGCGGTACGGCTTCGTCGCCGCCGTAGGGCTCGCTCTGCTGACCATCGGAGTCAAGGCCGAGAACGCCACCTGCGCCGGCATCGGCGGCATTCTCCTCATCACGCCCGCCATCAGCGCCGGCAGCTGACAGGCACAACTCCCCACGCACCACCGAGCGCACCGAGCGCAACCCCCGCCCGGACATCACCGCGCGAGCGGCCCCCGCGCCGCAGACGTCACAGGTGTCCGGGCACTCCATGCCCCTGACGTCGGAACGTGCCCGGGCACACCTCGCAGACCTCAGAAGACGTCCGGGCACCACGCGCGCCTCGACGTACGGAACACCCCGTCCGCCACCCGCGCCGCTCCCGCCGTGTTCTCCTCCACCCGGCCGAGCGCCGTCAGCCGTACCGCCGACTCGTCGCCCAGGTACAGCGTCCCCAACTCCGCGATGTCCAGGGTCAGATCCGGGGTGTCCGTCGACGGGGCGCAGGTCGCGCCCTCCGGGGACGCGTCCAGGCGGAAGCGGCCGCCCGCCAGGCCCATCCGGTCGTGGAGCTCCAGCACCAGCGTGCCCGAGCTTTCGTACGTACGGGCTTCCAGCGCCCGTACGACGTCCAGGATCCGCACCCACAGGAAGTCGGCGTGCGTCAGGATCCGCGCCGCCCTCGGGTCCGGGAGGAGCAGGGGGAGGAGGTCGTCCGGGGCGCGGCTGCCCGACTTCACCGTGGTGATCCAGTCGACCGAGCAGACGAAGTGCCACAGCGCGCGCTCCGCGCCCGGGGTGAGCGCCAGCAGTTCGCGTACCGACGCCGTGTTCAGCGGCTGCTTGGCGTCTCCCCAGCGGTCGTCCGCCCGGTAGGAGAGCAGGCCCTCGATCTCGCCGGACGCCGCGCGGTAAACGGCGTAGAACGGCTCGGTCCACGGGTCGCCCGGCGGCAGGGCCTGGCCCGTGTGGAGCTGCCACCAGCGCTCGTCGCGGCTCACGAAGCCCGGCTGCACGGCGGCGAGGCGCTGATGCAGTTCCGGACCGAGCTTGCGGACGTCGGTGCCGTCCACCAGGTCGACACGGCCGCCGTCGGACGGGCCGGACCAGCGCGGGTCGATACCCGTGCGCGGGACGTCGACGGACCACTCGGTGAGCCAGGCAGCGGGCCCGAAGCCGTACCGGCCGTAGATGGGGTACTCCGCGGCGATCAGCGTCGACACCACGTCACCGCGCTCCTTGGCCTCCGCCAGGTCCGCGGTCATCATCCGGCTGAGCAGCCCGCGGCGGCGATGGGTGGGGCTGACGGTGACGTTGGAGACGGCGTTCGCGGCCACCGTGCCGCCGCCGGGCACGGTCAGCCGCTGCTCGAAGGTGCGGTACGTCGCGACACAGCGGCCGTCGTCGAAGGCGCCCCGCACCCGGCTGAGATCCGTGTGCGCACGGCGCAGCACGATCTCCTCGTCGCTGATCGCGGGCGGACGCAGAAAGCCGGTGGCCAACGCGCGCAGCCAGTCGGGGTATTCGGACTCGGTCGCGATGCGGGTCTCGACGCTCATACACCCACGCTAAGCACGCGGCCGTCAGAAAGTCGCGCGAATTTCCCCGACCTCGGCCCCGCCGCCGAGCAGTGGCATCCGGCCGATCCTCGCCACCACCGGCGCGTCCACGCCCATCAGGCGCAGCGCCCTGGCCAGCACGGGCCCGAGCGCGCGGCTCCCGCCGTCGTCGACCTTGAAGGCCAGCGCGCGGCCGTCCTCCAGCGCCACCGCCTGCACGGCCTCGGCGCCCATCTTGGACAGCGCGCCCGGCACCTCCTGCATCAGCCAGGTGTCGGCCCTGCGGGTGCCCGCCACGTACTCCGGGTGCGCCCGCATCGCGTCGGCGACCCGTCGTTCGGCCGTGCCGGCGCCGGCGAGCACGAAGGAGCGGAAGGACCGGGCGAGCCCGGTGAGGCTGATCGCCATCAGCGGCGCTCCGCAGCCGTCGGTGCCCACCGCACCCACCTGCTCCCCGGAGGCGTCCTCGACGACCTCGTGCACCAGCTGCTGGAGCGGGTGCGCCGGGTCGAGGTAGGTCGTACGGTCCCAGCCTGCCCGGGCGCAGGCGGCGAGCATCGCGGCGTGCTTGCCGGAGCAGTTCATGGTGACCCGGTCGCGCACCTGCCCCGCGGCGAGGTACGTCTCGGCCTCGACCGGGTCCAGCGGCAGATCGGGCGGGGTCCGCAGCTCGTCCGCCGTCAGGCCGTGCTCGGCGAGCATCTTCCGTACGAGATCGAGGTGAAAGCTTTCTCCTGAGTGACTCGCGGCCGCCAGCGCCAGCCGCTCCCCCGAGAGGTCGAGCCCGGCCCGGAGGACGGCCGCGGCCTGCATCGGCTTGTTGCTGGAGCGTGGGAAGACGGGGGTCGCCGGGTCGCCCAGCGCGAACTCCACACTGCCGTCGGCCGCGAGGACGACGAGAGACCCTCGGTGATGGCCCTCGACGAAGCCGGAACGTACGACTTCGGCGAGGACCGGCGGTATGGCGGTGCTGGCGGAGGTGGAGCTCATCGTCGGCCTTCCGGGGCGGGAACCCGCTCCCGGCAGGGTCGCCTCAGGTGAGCAGGTCGTCTACTTGCGCTTCGCCCTCACGGTACCTGCGGGCGATCTCGGCACTGCAATCGTCCGCGGTGTGCTGCAGCAGCTGTCGGCGGCGCGACACCTGCTGTTCATAGCGGATCAGCTGTCCCATTCCCGCGTGCAGCTCTTCGTCCGTCCGGGCGTCGAGGTCGGAGAGCTCCACATCGGAGAGCATGTCGGCGGCGAGCCGCCGGTACTCCTCGCCGTGCGGCGTCGAGAGCGTCACATGGCGGGCGGAGGAGCGGTGCCGGGACGGGGTGTCGGCGAGGATCTCCGACAGCCGGTCCACGACCGGGGTCTCGGGATCCGTACGCCGCGCGAGCTCGGCCCGCAGGATGTCGATCCGGCCCTGGAGCAGCCGCCGTACATAGCTGAGGTCCGCCTCGTCGCGCTGGGCCTCACGGCGCAGCACCCGCAGCTCGGGCAGGCGCAGGGCGGGGAGGTCGTACTGCGGCGGCTCCGGCAGGGCGTCCGCGGTGCGCTGCTGGGGCGGGCGGGTCGCACACGCCGCCGCCGGCGGGAATGCGGGAATCGAAACGGGACCTGCCGTCTGCCCGGCGCCAGATGTACTCATGTGCGTATGTCCGTCCCCTCGACCGGTGCATGAGGTCTCCGCAGGCCCGGAAGGGCCGGGGGGATGCACCGCCTCCTGGCATCGTGCCACTCCCGAACCGTCCGACGCAGGCGCTCTGCACCCGTTCAGCCCCAGATAGGTTGGTCTGTATGCGTGCAGTGGTGCAGAGGGTCGACGGCGCGAGCGTCGACGTGACGGAGGAGTCCGGCTCCGAGACGGTCGGCGAGATCATCGGCGAAGGACTGTGTGTGCTGGTGGGAGTCACCCACGAGGACACCGAGGAGAAGGCGGCGCAGCTCGCCCGCAAGCTCTGGTCGCTGCGGATCCTGGAGGGTGAGAAGTCCTGCTCGGACGTGAATGCGCCCTTGCTGGTGATTTCGCAGTTCACTCTCTACGGGGACGCCCGGAAGGGCCGCCGCCCCACCTGGAACGCGGCGGCGCCGGGGCCGGTGGCCGAGCCGCTGGTGGACGAGGTGGTGGCGCAGCTGCGGGCACTGGGGGCGACGGTGCAGACGGGCCGGTTCGGGGCGAGCATGCGGGTCTCGCTCACCAATCACGGCCCGTTCACCGTACTGATCGAGATCTGACCGGCCGGCGGATTGCCGGGGCACGCGAGCCCGGCAGGTCCGAACGACAGACGCCTACGGCTCGACGACCGTCTCCTGAGCGGCCGCCGTGTCGCCAGCCAGCAGCTCCGCGTCCACCGGCACATTGCGCTTCACCAGCGCCAGCGCGATCGGGCCGAGCTCGTGGTGGCGGGCGGAGGTGGTGATGAACCCGAGCTTGCGGCCCTCCTCGCCGTCGGCCGCGAGCCGGATCGGGGTGCCGGGGCCGGGCAGATGGACCTCGCTGCCGTCCAGGTGCAGGAAGACCAGCCGGCGCGGCGGCTTCCCCAGGTTGTGGACGCGCGCCACGGTCTCCTGCCCGCGGTAGCACCCCTTCTGGAGGTGGACCGCGGAGCCGATCCAGCCCAGCTCGTGCGGGATGGTGCGGTGGTCGGTCTCGAAGCCGACGCGCGGGCGGTGGGTCTCCACGCGCAGGGCCTCGTAGGCCAGGATTCCGGCAAGAGGGCCGTTCGCGTCGGCGTACGACTCCAGGTCGGCGCGCGGCAGGAACAGATCGCGGCCGTGCGGGGTCTCGCGTACGACCACGCCGTTCGGGACCTCGGCGATGGAGCCGGCGGGCAGATGCACCACCGCGATCTCGGCGGTGCGCTCGGCGACCTCGACCCGGTAGAAGAACTTCATCGACTCCAGGTAGGCGATGAGCGCCTCCTCGGTGCCCGGCTCGACATGCATCCACACCGTCTCGCCGTCGTCGACGAGATACAGCGCGTGCTCGATGTGGCCGTGGGCGGAGAGGATCAGCGACTCGGTGGCCTGGCCCGCCGGAAGGTCGCTCACATGCTGCGTGAGCAGCAGATGCAGCCAGCTCAGCCGGTCGTCACCGGTGACGGCGACGACACCGCGGTGGGAGAGGTCGACGAGACCCCGGCCGTCCGCGAGGGCGCGCTGCTCACGGAACAGGTCGCCGTAGTGCGCGGCGACCCCTTCGTCGTGTCCCTCGGCGGGGACGGCGCCGGGCCGGGACAGCAGCGGGCTGGCTGTACGTGAATGTTGCAGCATGCGCACCAGCCTACGACTCGGTCGTCGAAGCCTCGGCAGAGCACTTCTCGCAGCGGCCGAAGATCGCGAAGTGCTTCATGTCGGTCTCGAACCCGAAGGTCTCGCGCAGCTTCGCCGTGAACTCGGAGGCGACCGAGACGTCCGCCTCGATCACGGTCGTGCAGTCGCGGCACACCAGGTGGATGTGGTGGTGCCGGTCGGCGAGGTGATAGGTCGGAGCGCCGTGGCCGAGATGGGCATGTGAGACGAGGTGCAGCTCCTCCAGGAGCTCCAGGGTCCGGTAGACGGTGGAGATGTTCACGCCGGACGCGGTCTTGCGCACCTCGGCGAGGATGTCGTCGGGCGTCGCGTGCTCCAGGGAGTCGACGGCCTCCAGGACAAGCTGACGCTGTGGGGTCAGCCGGTAGCCGCGCTGCCGCAGATCGCTCTTCCAGTCGATGCTCACCACGGGACCCAGTGTAGGTCCGCCGCGGAGCGTCGGACGGGGCTATGGGCGGGCGCCTCGGCCGACGGCCCGTCCGGGCGGTGCGGCTGCGCATCCGGGCGGTGCGGCTGCGCATCCGGGCGGGGAGGTGGGGCGTCCGTGTCCCGCGTGCGGCCGAGCAGGGCCCGGACCCGCAGCACCACCTCTTCGAGGCTGAACGGCTTGGCCACGCACGCGTCCGCCTCCCCCGCGGGCCCGGTGCAGCGGTCGGCCGCGCCCGGGGCGGTGAGGAAGAGGACCGGCATGCCGTGCCCGGCCCTGCGCATCATGCGGGCGATCTCGAATCCGTCGAGATCGGGCAGCAGCACGTCCAGCACGACCACATCCGGGGCACGGCCGCCGAGGCGCTGCATGGCCTCGATGCCGGTGGCCGCACAGCTGACGTCGAAGCCGGCGAGGCACAGCGTCTGGGCGAGGAGTTCACGGATGTCCGGCTCGTCGTCGACGACGAGCACGGCGGCGGCTCTGGTCACATTCCAGAGCTACCGGCCGTGCCTCAGAGGATCCTGAGAATCCTCTTCGGGTTGCTTGAGGATCGCGCCCTGCCCGAGGCGGGCCGCTCGGCTACTCGGCTACTTGAAGAAGGCGATGCCGTCGTCGGGGAGGTCACCGAGGTCCTTGGCCCAGGACTCGACCTGCTCCGGGGAGACGACCTTCTTCAGATGCGCCGACATGTACGGTCGCAGCGGCACCTCGGGCGTGGACTTCTCGCCCACCCACATCAGGTCGCTCTTCACATACCCGTAGAGCCGCTTTCCGCCGCTGTACGGGCCGGCGGACGCGGTCCGCGCGATCGCGTCCGTCACGAGATCGATCTGCGGCTTCTGGTCGGCGAGTTCGCCGTACCAGACCTCGACGACGCCCTGGTCGCGGACCATGACGACCTCGACCTTGCGGTCCTTGTCGATGCGCCAGTAGCCGTGCTCGCTCTCCAGCGGCCTGACCTTGTTGCCCTCGGCGTCCAGCACCCAGGAGTGCGAGACGTACTCGATGAAGTCCCGGCCGTCGTGGCTGAAGGTGACGGACTGGCCGAAGTTGCACTTCTCGGCGCCGGGGAAGTCGGAGACGCCCGCGCCCTCCCAGGTTCCGAGGAGGAAGACGAGGGGGACGAGGTCCGGGTTCAGGTCGGACGGAATCTCGATCATGAGCAGCTCAGGCGATCTGTAGTGATGGGGCTGTCGTCACAGGTCTCGGGCGGCACGGCCCCGTTCAGCGCTGACCCTGGTAGAGCTTCTTCACGGTCAGCCAGGCGAAGGCGGCGACGCCGACGCAGACCAGGACCAGAAGGGCTTCGAAGAATGCCTCAAGCACGGGGTGCTCCTCGGATGAGCGATGTGGCGGAACAGGGCCGGTGCCCAGCCTAATGGGTTGACGGTCCCGTCTCTCTGCGAGGTCAGCCGAGCAGCTGATTCTGCAGGACGACGGTCTGGTGGAAGGGGACCGCCGCGGACGTGCCCTTCCGGGACTGGACGATCAGCGCGACGGTGTCGCCGGCGGTGATGTAGGCGTGCCGCACATGCACCGCCCCCGGCTCCGACTCGCCGTACACATGGCGGTTCGTCGAGAGAATGTCTGCGGCGAAGGGGTAGGACTCGTCGACCGGAGCGACCTGATCCACCCCGTTCAGCGGCGCGACGGCCTCCGGTGCCCCGCCGAGATTCGTCGAGAAGAACCCCTCGGCGAACGCGACCGAGTGGAAACGCAGCAGATAGATCCGGGTGCTGGTGGAGTCCGCCATGGTCCAGCCCCGCGCCACGACGTGTCGCAGCCCTCCATCGATGAGGTCCTGTTCCAGGTCCTCGCGCTGGTGGTCGGGGAACTCGGCGAGGAAGCGGCCGGCGGGCACCCGGTCGCCCTTGAGCTGCTTGTCCGGGCGGGCCCCCGCGGGCAGCGGGAGCAGCAGTGAGCCCAGGTCCGCGTAGTGGATCTGGGCCTCGTTGGTCGGGTCGAACGGGTCGATCGCGCCGGCCGGCAGCACCGGCTTGGCGAGCTTCGGGTAGACCCAGCGGCCGTCGTCCTCGGTGGCGAGCCCGGGCACGTCGGTGCGCTCCTGCTCGGTGATGCCGTACGCGACGGCCGTTCCCAGCGCGGCGAAGACCACCGTGGCGGCGGTCCAGCGGAGCACGGTCCGCAGACGCCTCCGGCGCCCGGGCGCGGCGGGCGGGGCGGGGGCAGCGGGCGGAGCGAGCGCGGCGGGGACAGCGGGGACAGCGGGCGGGGCGGGGACAGCGGGCGGGGCGGGGACAGCGGGCGCCTGGGCCTCCGGAGCCTCCGCCTCCGGGGCCTCCGGCGGAACGCCGTCGTCGGCCTGCGGCGCGGTCAGCTCGGGCTCGTGCACGGATCGCACCTCGGGCGCCGTGCGGGTTTCGTCGATCACACGGACTCCCCGGGGGATTCGAGATGCTCCAGCTGGAGCCGCAGCAGTTCGGTGGCGGACGCGGTGTCCAGCGGCTTGAGGCCGTAGGCGTACACGTTGATCAGCGCATCGCCCTCGTAGGCGCTGCAGAACATCGCGTCGAACTTCGTCCTGGTGCTCTTCGGCGTCAGGAAGCATCTCGCGTTCTTGAAGCCGGGGACGGTGGGGCCCTTGCGCAGGACGCCGAGCGCGTCGACGAACTCGCTCTGGAACGCGGCGAGCTCCCGGCCGTCCTTCGCGTTCTCGATCTGCGCGAGCCGCATCTCGACGATCAGCCCCTGATCGAGGGCGACATAGCTGCGCACGGCGAGACCCTGGAGGCGCAGCTTGTCGATCGCCTTGTCACGGGCCTTGCGCTGCTCGGCCGGAAGGCCGCGGGTTCCTTCCTTGAACCGGACGATCGCCTGCTTCCTGCCCAGGACCGTGTTGTTGCCCAGTCCGTCGACGTCCGGTCCCAGCCGGTACTCGTCGGGCACCGGCGGCAGTTCGGCGGCGAGACCCGTCGCCTCGGCCGCCGGGTTCGCCGGCCGCTCAGGTGGATCTGCCCAGACCACGGTGGGTGCGGTTCGGTCCGCGTCGCCGAGCCGGTCGAAAGCCAGAACACCCAGGCCGGCGACCACGGCGAGGGCGAGGGTCCCCGACACCGCCACGATCAGTTTGGCGTGGACGCGCCGAGGCTCCCGGGCAGAGCCGAGGGTCTCGGGAAGCGGCTCCGGCGAGGCAGGCGCGGAGGGCGGCAATACGGGCGGAACCGGAACGGAAGGCGGCTCGACCGGCGGCGTACCGGGGACGGAAGGCTGTTCGACCGGCGGCGCGGTCGAGGGCTCGCCCGCGGGCGGGCCCGGAACGGAAGGCTGCTCGCTCACAGGCGCCCCAGTTGCTGCTCGGCGAGGGCCGTCACGGCCTTCTCGGAAATCTCGCGGCGATTGCTGACGTACCAGATCTCCATGGCCACATCACCGCGACACGCGAGGACCCGGGCCCGGTACAGCGGTTCGTAACCCGCCTTGCGGACGGGTTCGTTGAACACGTACACCCGTCCGTTGCCACTGCCCGTGATGAGTTCGCCGTCGTGGCCGGCGAACTCCTCCGTCGGCATGTAGGACTGCTGGCCGGATACCCAGTCCGCGGCTGCGGTCTCTGCCGCGTCCCGGAACTGGATGAGATGGACGGTGACGAAGATGCCGCCGCGCTGCTCCCAGGCGGTCGTGGCGATACGCCGGATCCCGTGCTTGGCCAGGTAGGTGAACTGCCGGTCGGGCTTGTTGTAGTCACCGGCGTACGAGACGACCTCGGTCCACCCGTCGGACGTCACCGCACGGTCCGTCTGGGCACCCTTCGGCTTCTTGACGAGCAGCTGACGCAGATCGCCGTCCGTCGCATGCCGGCGGTTCGCGCTGACCGTCAGCGGTGTGGTGTCCGGGCCCGCCGCGACGGTCCTCGGCGTCCTCAACTCCGGCTGGGACAACGGCGCCAGCGGTGTCGGCTCACGTTCGATCTGCACAGCGTAGCCGGTCACCGTTCCGGCCAGCACCCCCAGCACCGCCGCCGCCCCGACGACCAGCGCCGTACGGCCCCGCCTGCGCGGTGCCGCCGCCTCGGGAGCCGCAGGCTCACCGGGCTTCTCTTGATCTTCCGCTATGTGCACACACAGCAGACCCACAGGCCCGGGGGTGGGTTGCACCGCCGCGCATTACAGTTCGGCATATGGCGAAGAAGCTCGTGATCAAGGTCACCGCTGGTTCCGATGCGCCCGAGCGCTGCTCGCAGGCGTTCACCGTGGCGGCAGTCGCCGCCGCCAGCGGGGTGGAGGTGTCGCTCTGGCTGACCGGCGAGTCCGCGTGGTTCGCGCTGCCCGGGCGGGCCGCCGAGTTCGAACTGCCGCACGCCGCGCCGCTGCCGACGCTCATCGAGTCGATCCAGGCGGTGGGGCTGATCACGCTGTGCACGCAGTGCGCGGCCCGCCGGGACATCACGGAGAAGGACGTCATCGAGGGCGTACGGATCGCGGGCGCACAGGTGTTCGTCAGCGAGATCATGGGCGACGGCGTACAGGCCCTCGTCTACTGAGAGCCCCGCCCGCGGCCGCCCGCAGGAGCGCAGGCCCTACGGCCGTCGGTACGGAACGGGCCGCTACGGCCGTCGGTTCTTGCCGTCCAACTCGTCCCACCAGTCGTCGGACTGCTTGTCGCCCGTGGGGTCGTCCCACCATCGGTCGTCGGGGCCGCGCCGGTTCGCGATCATCGCCGCGAACGGCGGGATGACCATGGCGACGACGCACATCCCGACGGCGACCGGCACCGACCACAGCCGCACCACGGCCCAGGCGGAGACGAACAGGACCACGCATCCGCCCATCAGCCAGAAATAGCCACGCCGACGCCGTGCGTACATGTCTCCAGCGTACGACCGAAGGGCCGCACCCCCATCCGGTGGCGTCCAACCCCCGGGGGTGCGGCCCTTGGCCGTTCAGGTGTGCCCGATCAGCGACTCAGACCGCGATCGCGACCTCGGAGAGGCCGCCGGTCTGGGCGACGACCGTACGGTCCGCCGTACCGCCCGGCACCAGGGCGCGCACCGTCCACGTGCCCTCGGCCGCGTAGAAGCGGAACTGTCCGGTCGCCGAGGTCGGGACCTCGGCGGTGAACTCGCCGGTCGAGTCCAGCAGGCGCACGTAGCCGGTGACGGGCTCGCCGTCGCGGGTCACGTGGCCCTGGATGGTGGTCTCACCGGGCTTGATCGACGAGGCGTCGGGGCCGCCGGCCTTCGCTCCACACATACTGCTCTCCAGAAAGGTCGGGGTCGGTTACTTGTTGGCGCCGAGCTCGATCGGCACGCCGACGAGGGAGCCGTACTCGGTCCACGAACCGTCGTAGTTCTTGACGTTCTCCTGGCCGAGCAGCTGGTGCAGCACGAACCAGGTGAGCGCGGAGCGCTCGCCGATGCGGCAGTAGGCGATGGTGTCCTTCGACAGGTCGACCTGCTCGTCCTCGTAGAGGGCCTTGAGCTCTTCGTCCGACTTGAAGGTGCCGTCGTCGTTGGCGTTCTTGGACCACGGGATGTTGCGGGCGCTCGGCACGTGGCCGGGGCGCTGCGACTGCTCCTGCGGGAGGTGCGCCGGGGCGAGCAGCTTGCCGCTGAACTCGTCGGGCGAGCGCACGTCGACCAGGTTCTGGGAGCCGATCGCCTTGACCACGTCGTCACGGAAGGCGCGGATCGAGACGTCCTGGGGCTTGGCCTTGTAGTCCGTGGCCGGGCGCTCGGGGACCTCGTCGACCAGGTCGCGGGAGTCGAGCTCCCACTTCTTGCGGCCGCCGTCGAGGAGACGGACGTCGCCGTGGCCGTAGAGCTTGAAGTACCAGAACGCGTACGAGGCGAACCAGTTGTTGTTGCCGCCGTAGAGGACGACGGTGGTGTCGTTCGCGATGCCCTTCGCCGACAGGAGCTTCTCGAAGCCCTCCTGGTCGATGAAGTCACGGCGGACCGGGTCCTGGAGGTCCTTCGTCCAGTCGATCCGGATCGCGTTCTTGATGTGGTTCTTGTCGTACGCCGAGGTGTCCTCGTCGACCTCGACGATGGCGACCTTCGGGTCGTCGATGTGGGCCTCGACCCAGTCGGCGTCTACCAGGACGTCGCTGCGGCTCATGCTGTTCTCCTCCGGGGCAGTGTGCGGCGGGTGATGCGAAGAGACGGGGGCGCGGTTACGCGGATGCGCGAGGGCACTGCGCTGAGCGCCGGGGGCGGCCCTGATTGACCATCGAAGGGCCCGGGGGAAACGGGAGAAAGGCTCCCGCTCAGACAGCGCGACAGAGCATGGCGGCGACGCGGCACAGGTCCACTGCCCGCCGCTTCGTGAGGTCCGCCTGTCGCTGCTTCATGCCACCGATCGTAGGGACGAGTCGGCCACCATGTCACCGGCGTGTCGGATGCTGAGACGCGATCGTCCAGCATGCGGTACGCAGACCGGTCCGGACCGCTCCCCCACGGTCTCCGGACCGATTTCCGCCTCATGTTCATCTACCCAGCGGACACGGCCGTCTCACCATGCGGCCGTGCCCCGGGCGGCGCGGGTCAGCCCGCGAGCGACACGTCCTTGCCGATGCCGGAGAACCTCAGGCCCTCCTTCGTCGCCTCCAGCTTGTCGAGCTTGATGCTGGACGGCAGACCGTCGATCTTCAGGTCGTAGTCGACGAGCTCGCGCAGCTTCTCGTCGAAGCCGGGCAGCGGCAGGGAGGGCAGCGTCTCCGCCTTCAGCCGGACCGTGGTGCCGGCATGGAGCGAGACCTTGCTGTACGTCGAGACGGTCCGGCCCTTGACCAGTCCTTCGAGCGCGCCGGGAATGTCGATGCCCGCGCCCTCCAGCAGTTCGTCGAGCGGCCCGGTGAGCTTGACCTGACCGTTGGCGGCCCGCTCGGGGCCCGCGTAGGAAACGGTGGCGCCCTTCGGGGCGGCCTTCGTCAGATCCGCGTACGAGATACGGGCGGAGCCGTCGGCGCGGCTCGCGGTCGCGGAGGAGAAGCTGCTGTTGATCCTCACATCGAGCAGTTCGGCCTTCACCTCGGTGACGTTCACCGTGTGGCCGCCGGCGCTGCCGGTGATGCCGCTGATGCTCACGTCTATCTCGTCGAGCTCCTTGCCCAGCACCTGGGTGAGGAAGGGGAAGCCCTTGATCGAGACCTCGGGAGTGGAATCCAGCCCCTGGCTGCTCTTGATCTTGTCGGCCGCTTCGGACTCGGCCATGTTCACCGCGATCCGGTCCGCGGCGACGAATATGCCGCCGAGGACGACGGCCATGATGAGCAGTATTCGCAGTGCGCGCATTGCTTCGGTGTCCCCCACCCTTTATTCGTCAGACCCCCGTGACGCCCGTGAGCCTAACCAAGACCGGACGACGCCTACTCGTCTGTGATCGACGTCCGGGCGGGGGCATTGGTTCCGCACACACGTTCCCCACGGTCACGGACCGGTCCCCACGGCCTCGGACCGGTCCCCACGGCCTCAGGCCAGTACGCGGCCGATCAGATAGACCGCGGGCGCCGCGGCCGTCAGCGGCAGCGCCACCCCGGCGGTGAAGTGGACGAAGCGGGACGGGTAGTCGTAGCTGGCCACCCGCAGACCGACGAGCGCGAGGACGCCCGCCGTGAGACCGAGCAACGCGCCCGAGGTGCCGATGTCGGTGGCGCCTCCCGCGGCGACACCCGCACCCGTGGCCGCGAGCAGCGACAGCACGACGGAGGCGACGGGGGGCAGCGGCAGGGCGCGGGCCACCGTCGCCACGGCGACGGCGATCCCGCCGATCACCACGGCGTCGTCGGCGGCCCCGAGATGGCCGGTCGCGAGGATCGCCAGGGCCGCCGACGCCACGGTCGCCATCAGGCCCTGCATCCGCTCGTCCGCGCCGGCTCGGCTGCGCAGCTGGAGGACGAGGGTGATGAGCACCCACACGCCGAGCGTGCCGACGATGGCCGCCGGTGCGTTCTCCCGGCCGACCGAGAGCACCACGACGTCGGCCGCGAGCCCGCCGGCGAAGGCGAGCGCGATGCCCTGCCGGGCGGGCCACATGCCGTTCAGCCGGAACCACCCGGCGGCCGTGACGGCCTGGAGCAGGACGAGCGGCACGAGCAGCGCGTACGGGCCGATGGCCGCGCCGGCGGCGAGGAGCAGTCCGAGAGCGGCGGTCAGCCCGGCGGGCTGGATGCCGGGCGGGATGATCGGCGAGCGGCCCTCGGCGCGGGCGCGCTGGGCGTCGGTGATCCGGGTGTTCCCGCCGACGGTGGGCGTGCTGTAGCCCGCGCCCTGCGATCCACCGGTGGCCGCGGAGCCGTCGGGCGCGGCCGGTTGGGCGGCGGGCTCGGCGTACGCGGGGGTCTCGGGCGGCAGCGAGTGGGCGCCCTGCACCGGCAGATACGCGGTGTCGGCGGCGGCCGGGGTCTGCGCGGGGGGCAGGACCGGCTGGTACTGCGTGTCCCAGGTCTCGCCCTCCCAGGTCTGCGCGGCCTGCGGGTGGGACGGCTGGGGATACCCCTGCTGCTGATGCTGCTGCGGGTACCCCTGCTGCTGGGGGTGGGACTGCCGCGAGTAAGGCTCCTGCGCGTACGACTGGTCGTAGGACGGGTCGTAGGAAGGGTCGTACCGGCCGTCGTGCGGCTGCTGCCCCTGGTACGGGTCCGGGTACTGCTGCTGCGGCGGGTACGGCTGCTGCTGCCCGTGCTGCCGGTCGGACGGATACTGCTGGTCGCTGCTCATGGTGTGCGGTTCACCCTCCTGCGAACGGCGGGAGCACCTCGACCGTGCCGCCCTCGGCAAGGCGTACGGTCTCATGGTCACGGGTCCCGACGGGATCACCGTCGACGAGGAACGAACACCTTTTCAGCACGCGCGTCAGCTCTCCCGGATGCCTCTCGCGTACCGCGTCGAGCGCTTCGGCGAGCGTCTCCGCCGCGTACGGCTCCTCCGCGATACCGGCCGCCGCCTTCGCCGCGGCCCAGTAGCGGATCGTTCCCGCTGCCATGGCGCCCTTCCTTTCGTCGGCATCCATCATGGGCCACGCCGGGACCAGCCAGTCCGCGAGACGGCCCAGCAACCGGTCGTCGGCGGCGTTCTCGGCGTGCCCCATGCCCACTTCCAGCCACAGTTCGGCGTCCCCGGCCGCCGCCAGCATCCGGGGATGGTCCAGCGGGAAGTACGGATCGCGGTCGCCGTGCACGATCAGCAGCGGGGTCGGCGCGATCAGCGGAACGGCCTCCACCGGCGAGAGCGGCACGGGGTCCCAGTCCTCGGCGTGGATGCGGGTCCGCAGCCCGTACCGGCCGACCGCACGGCCCAGCGGCCGGGTCACCACCCAGTGCAGGCGCCGCATCGGAGCCGTACCGCGGTAGTACCAGCGGGCGGGGGCGCTCACCGAGGCCACGGCGTCGGTCCGTGCCTCATTGCGCCCCCTGTGCATCGCCGCGTGCCGGAGCACGACCGAGCCGCCCATCGAGAAACCGATGGTCACCACCCGGCGGTAACCGCACGCGCGCGCCCACTCGACCGCGGCGGCGAGGTCGAGCACCTCGCGGTCGCCCACCGTCGACCGGCCGCCCGAGTTCCCGTGACCGCGGAAGGAGAAGGTGACCACGGCCGCACGCTGCGCGAAGACCGCCGCGGCCCGGCGCACGGCCGGCCGGTCCACCGAACCGGTGAAACCGTGCGCGACGACGATCGCGGTGTCACTGTTGCCTTGTACCCATGGTGTGTGGAGCGCCTCGATGCGGACCCCGTCGGCGGTCCGCAGGGTTGCGCGCCGAGGACCGCGGGTGATCGAGGAAACATCCACCATGTGAAATCAGCCCTCTGCCCCGGAACTCATGTGGGCTATTGTGCTGGGTAGAGGATCCGGGCAACGCAGCCCCCGGGTCCTTTTGCGTTTTCCGGCCGTTGTTACAGGCAGGTGAACAAAGGCTCTCAAGGGCGCGCGGGAGCCGAAGAGAACGAAGCAGGGCCGCATCACGTCCTCGCAGGGACCGAGGAGGAACCGACGTTATGGGCGAGCGAACCGTGCACGAACCCCGTCAGACGCAGACGACCTGGGCAGGTGGAGCCCGATGAGCTCACTGTTGCTCCTGACCAATGCCCTCCAGCCGTCGACGGAGGTGCTCCCCGCCCTCGGACTGCTGCTGCACAACGTGCGGGTCGCCCCCGCCGAGGGCCCCGCCCTCGTCGACACCCCCGGTGCCGACGTCATCCTGATCGACGGCCGGCGGGATCTGCCACAGGTGCGGTCGCTGTGCCAGCTGCTGCGCTCCACCGGACCCGGCTGTCCGCTGATGCTCGTCGTCACGGAGGGCGGCCTCGCGGCCGTCACCGCGGACTGGGGCATCGACGACGTCCTGCTGGACACGGCGGGCCCCGCCGAGGTCGAGGCACGACTGCGCCTCGCGATGGGCCGCCAGCAGATCACCTCCGACGACTCCCCCATGGAGATCCGCAACGGCGACCTCTCTGTCGACGAGGCGACGTACAGCGCGAAGCTGAAGGGCCGGGTCCTGGACCTGACCTTCAAGGAGTTCGAGCTGCTCAAGTACCTCGCACAGCACCCCGGCCGGGTCTTCACCCGGGCGCAGCTGCTCCAGGAGGTCTGGGGCTACGACTACTTCGGCGGCACCCGGACGGTCGACGTCCACGTGCGCCGGCTGCGGGCCAAGCTGGGCCCGGAGCACGAGTCGCTCATCGGAACCGTGCGGAACGTCGGATACCGCTTCGTCGCGCCGGAGAAGGTCGAGCGCGCGGCCGAGGAGGCCAAGGCGAAGGCGGCGGCTTCGGCCACCCGTACGGAGCAGGGAACCCCGGAGCAGGAAGCGGCCGTACGCCCTGCACACAGGTAGGTCACCACGCGTAGACTGCCGCGCGTGGCCAAGGTGACGCGGGACGATGTTGCGCGACTGGCGGGTACGTCGACCGCCGTCGTGAGCTATGTCATCAACAACGGACCCCGGCCGGTCGCCCCGGCCACGCGCGAGCGGGTTCTGGCAGCGATCAAGGAGCTGGGGTACCGGCCCGACCGGGTCGCCCAGGCCATGGCGTCGCGGCGCACGGACCTCATAGGAATGATCGTCCCGGACGCGCGGCAGCCCTTCTTCGCCGAGATGGCGCACGCGGTGGAACAGGCCGCGGCCGAGCGCGGGAAAATGGTCCTCGTAGGCAATTCCGACTACCGCGACGAGCGCGAGGTCCACTATCTGCGGGCCTTCCTCGGTATGCGGGTCTCCGGCCTGATCCTCGTCAGCCAGGGCCCCAGCGAGCGGGCCGCGGCGGAGATCGAGGCCTGGGACGCGCGAGTGGTGCTGCTGCACGAGCGCCCCGAGGCGATCGACGACGTCGCGGTGGTCACCGACGACGTCGGCGGCGCGCAGCTGGCCACCCGGCACCTCCTGGAGCACGGCTACGAGTACGTCGCCTGCCTCGGCGGCATGGAGTCGACCCCGGCCGTCGGCGACCCCGTCGCCGACCACGTGGAGGGCTGGCGCCGCGCGATGCTGGAGTCCGGCCGCTCGGTGGAGGACCGGCTGTTCCAGGCCCCGTACAACCGCTACGACGCGTATCTCGTGGCCCTGAAGCTGCTGGCCGGACCGGACCGGCCGCCGGCCATCTTCTGCTCGACGGACGACCAGGCGATCGGTGTCCTGCGGGCCGCCCGTGAACTGCGGATCGACGTGCCCGGCGAGCTCGCGGTGGCGGGCTTCGACGACGTCAAGGAAGCGGCCCTGACGGACCCGCCTCTGACAACGATCTCCTCGGACCGTCCGGCGATGGCGCGGGCGGCGGTGGACCTGGTGCTGGACGACGGTCTGCGGGTGGCCGGTTCACGGCGCGAGAGGGTGAAGCAGTTCCCCTCGGGCCTGGTGATCCGCCGGTCCTGCGGCTGCGCCTGACAGGCCCGTAGCCGGGCGAGGGGAGGCCCTTGTCCGGTGCGGGGACAGGCTCTCACCGGTTCTCGGGTGGTTCTCAGCAGCGCCTCAGACTGTTCTCATCCGGCAGGAGAACAGTCATCAGCATGACGGACCACTACCCAGCGCAGTCGCATCCGCAGCCGTACACCACCGGCGCGCACCCGTACGACACCGCCGCACCGCCGTTCGACGGCGGCCCCTCCTACCCGCCGCCCCCGCCGTACGACCCCGTCGCCCACGAGGAGCCCGCGCAGCCGGCCGCGCACCGGGCCAGGGCCAGGCGCCCCGACGCCCTCATCGCCGCCGTCGCGCTCATCGCGGCCGTCGTCGGCGGCGGAACCTCCGCCCTCGTCCAGCACTTCGCCGACAACGGCAGCGGCTCGGCCGGCTCCGCGGTCAACGGGACCACCGTGTCCCGTACGACCGCCGGCACCGTCGCGGGCGTCGCCCAGGCCGTGTCGCCGAGCATCGTGGAGATCAACGCGACCACCTCCGCCGGTGAGTCCACCGGCTCGGGCGTGATCATCACCTCCGACGGCGAGATCATCACCAACAACCATGTGATCGCGGGCGCCGACACCGTGAAGGTGCGGCTCGACGACGGCACGGCGTACACCGCCAAGGTCGTCGGCACCGATCCCGACAAGGACCTGGCGCTCATCAAGCTCGACGGCGCGAAGGGTCTGAAGGCAGCCGCGCTCGGGGACTCCGGCAAGGTCAAGGTGGGGGACGAGGTCGTCGCGATCGGCTCGCCCGAGGGGCTGACCGGCACGGTCACCAGCGGCATCGTGTCCGCGCTCGACCGCGATGTGACGGTCGCGAAGGACCAGGCCCCAGGGCAGGGCCAGGGACAGGGGCAGGGCCAGGGCCAGGGCCAGGGCCAGGGTCAGGGTCAGCAGGGCGGCGGCGGCAACTGGCCGTTCGAGTTCGGCGGGCAGGAGTTCAACGGCGACACCGGCTCCTCGAAGACCACGTACAAGGCCCTCCAGACGGACGCCTCCCTCAACCCCGGCAACTCCGGCGGCGCCCTCATCAACATGAACGGCGAGATCATCGGCATCAACTCGGCCATGTACTCACCCAGTTCAGCGACCGGTTCCACCGCGGGCAGCGTCGGTCTGGGCTTCGCCATCCCGATCGACACCGTGAAGGGCGACCTCGACGCACTGCGCGACGGCGGCAGCAACTGAGTGCGTGCGAGGCTGGTGCCATGACGACCCCCCGTGAAGGCGAACGCATCCTCATCGTGGACGACGAGCCCGCCGTCCGAGAGGCGCTCCAGCGCAGTCTGGCCTTCGAGGGGTACGGGACCGAGGTCGCCGTCGACGGCATCGACGCGCTGGAGAAGGCGGAGGCGTACGCCCCGGACCTGATCGTGCTCGACATCCAGATGCCGCGGATGGACGGTCTGACCGCGGCCCGCCGGGTGCGCGCGTCCGGGTCGACGGTGCCGATCCTGATGCTGACCGCCCGCGACACGGTCGGCGACCGGGTCACCGGACTGGACGCGGGCGCCGACGACTACCTGGTCAAGCCGTTCGAACTGGACGAGCTGTTCGCCCGGATCCGCGCACTGCTGCGGCGCAGCTCGTACGCGTCGGCCGCGGGGACGGCCGGCGAGGACGACGTGCTGGCCTTCGCCGACCTGCGGATGGACCTGGCGACCCGCGAGGTCCACCGCGGCACGCGCCCGGTGGAGCTGACGCGTACCGAGTTCACGCTCCTGGAGATGTTCCTGGCCCATCCGCGCCAGGTGCTCACCCGTGAGCAGATCCTCAAGTCCGTATGGGGGTTCGACTTCGAGCCCAGTTCCAATTCGCTGGATGTGTATGTGATGTACCTGCGACGCAAGACGGAGGCGGGCGGCGAGCCGCGTCTCGTGCACACGGTGCGGGGAGTGGGCTACGCGCTCCGCACCGGCGGCGGTGAGGGGTGACGGGCCCGGTCCACCGGTTCCGTGCCCTGCCGATCCGGTCCCGGCTCGCGCTGCTGGTGGCCACCGCCGTCGCGGTCGCCGTCGCGGCCGTGTCCGTCGCCTGCTGGCTGCTCACCCGGGCGCAGCTGAACGACGAGCTGAACACCTCGCTGAAGAACATCGGCGCGCCCCGGCAGGCGCTTCTCCAGGCGTACCAGGAGTGCCTCCAGGGGCAGAGCCCCATCGAGAACACCCCGACGTCGAACTTCGCATACGTCCAGATCGTGGCGCCGGACGGCCGTCGCTGCCCGGTCGCGTACTCACAGCCCGTGAAGGTGCAGGACGAGGACATCGCCGTCGCGGAGGGCACCTCGCGCATCGGCCTGCACGACAGCACCACCGACACGGGCGCCGAGGTGCGCGTGCGTACGGAGCAGGAGGACATCGGCGGAATCGGCGTCGCTGTGTCCGTCTCCCGCCCCCTCGCCGAGATCAACACCTCGCTGAACCGTCTCGCCCTGTTCCTCACCGCCGTGGCCGGCATCGGTGTCGTCGGCGCGGGCGCGGCGGGGCTGTGGGTGGCCCGCACCGGACTCAGGCCGGTCGACCGGCTCACCGGCGCGGTCGAGCACATCGCCCGCACCGAGGACCTGACCGTCCGTATCCCCGTCGAGGGCGAGGACGAGATCGCCCGGCTGTCGCGCTCGTTCAACTCGATGACCGCGGCCCTCGCCTCCTCGCGCGACCGCCAGGCGCAGCTGATCGCGGACGCGGGTCACGAGCTGCGGACGCCGCTGACGTCGCTGCGGACGAACATCGAGCTGCTGGCCCGCAGCGATCGGACCGGACGGGCGATCCCGCCCGCGGACCGGACCGCGCTGATGGCGTCGGTGAAGGCCCAGATGACCGAACTGGCCGCGTTGATCGGCGACTTGCAGGAGCTGTCCCGGCCCGACGCGGTCGAGGGCGGACCGCTCCAGGTGGTCGCGCTGCACGAGATCGTGGACGCGGCGCTGGAGCGGGTGCGGCTGCGCGGCCCGGAGCTGACGTTCGCTGCGGACGTCTCGCCCTGGTACGTACGGGCCGAGCCCGCCGCGCTGGAGCGGGCACTCGTCAACGTCCTGGACAACGCGGTGAAGTTCTCGCCACCGGGCGGGGTGGTCGAGGTGCGCCTCGAAGGCGGCGAGCTGACCGTACGGGACCACGGGCCGGGCATCGATGCCGAGGACCTGCCGCATGTCTTCGAACGCTTCTGGCGTTCGTCCTCGGCGCGGGCGCTGCCAGGATCGGGGCTGGGTCTGTCGATCGTGGCGCGCACCGTGCAGCAGGCGGGCGGCGAGATCGAGCTGGAGCCGGCGGCGGGCGGCGGCACACGGGCGCTGATCAGGCTGCCGGGGGCGGCCGAGCCGCCCCCGGCCTCGCTGTGACGCTCTGGCTGTGATCGCCGTCGGTCGTGAACGCCGGCCAGGGGTGTCAGTTGTGCCGGATCAGTGACTCGACGAGACCGCCGCGGGTGGCCGGGAAGTCGAGCGGGACGATCCCGAGCCCGCGCCAGCCGCTCGCGGTGCCGTCGATGAAGGAGTGGACCCGCGGGTTGAGGTTGTCGGAGTTCCAGCGCGGCGGCAGGCTCGCGGACGTGCTGACGTAGTTGATGAACAGCTTGCCGGGCTGTTCGGAGGCCCGCCGGAAGTGCGCCTCGATCTTGGGGTACTTGGCGCCCGGCAGCGCGTTCCAGTCGTCCTGGATGTCGAACAGCGCCCCGTCGGCGTAGCGCACACCGGGCAGTCCGCCGTTGTCGCCGAGGAGCACGACCTTGCCGCGGGCCTCGCCGAGGGACGGAATCCCGTCGCCGATCCGGAACAGCGGCCGCCAGCCCTTGGTGTCCAGATAGGTGTCGAAGATCCGGCGGAAGGTGGCGTCGCTGTCGCTCGAGTACTCCTGCTTGACGCGCATGAGCACGGTCTCGGACGGGTGCGCCTGGAGGAAGTCCCGGCAGGCGATGAGGACGTCGCCGAACATCATGTTCTGGAAGGCCGGGCCGTGGTGGATGGCGAACGAGTCGCCGGTGACCCGGCAGCGGACGTCGAGGAAGCGGATGCCGCTCGTCAACTGCTGGGCGATGGTGGTGTTCTGGCACTCGGCCCACGGGCCGCCGAAGCGGGCGCCGGAGTCGTGGGTGCCGGGGATCGTCAGACGCTGCAGGGCGGTCGAGTCACCGTGACCCGCCATCCAGTCCTGGGGGGAGAGGATGCGGCGCGGTGCCGCGACTGCGGCCGGTGGGGGGATGAGGGCGGTCGCGGTCAGAACTGCGGCCCCCGCGAGAAAGCTGCGTCGGTCCATGGCCCCGGATTATGGCGGGGCCACGTCAAGCATCACCAGCCTCCGGACTGGCCAGTAACAAACAGCGATTTTCGGCCGGGCCGGGCCGTGACGGGGCGCCGGAAAGCGGCGGACGGCGAACGGACCGCGGCCCTGAAAGCCGCCGGGCCCGCACCACCCGCGGCCCGCACCACCCACAGCCCGCACGACCCGTGAGGCGCCGGCCCGGCAAACGCCGGTGGGGCGGCGCGCCCGAAGGCCCGCCGCCCCACCCTTCCCGCGTCTGCCGCTACTTGACGACCGTGATCCGGCCGGTGGCCGGCGGCGCCAGCGGGGAGGCCGCCGTCGAGTGCGCGGCCAGGTAGGCGGTCAGCACATCCAGGTCGGAGGCGCCGACGAGCTTGTTCTTGTGCTCCTTCAGCACGGCGAACCCGTCGCCACCGCCCGCGAGGAACTCGTTCATCGCGACCCGGTAGGTCTTCGCCGGGTCGAGCGCCTCGCCGCCCAGCTTCACCGACGACGTCACGATCCGGTCGGCGCCCGACTTCGTCATGTCCAGGGTGTAGGTGAAGCCCTTGGACACCTGAAGGATCTTCGGAGCGGCCTGGTTCGCGCCACTGACCTGCTGCTGGAGCATGGTGACCAGCTGCGCGCCGGTCAGGTCGACGACGTTCATCATGTTGGTGAACGGCTGCACGGTGAAGGCCTCGCCGTACGTCACGACACCGTCGCCCTCACCGCCCGACGCCTTGTGCACCAGACCCGCACGGACACCGCCCGGGTTCATGACGGCCAGCTGCGCCCCGCCCTTGTCAGCGGGCGCGAGGCCCTCCAGCTGGGCGTCCGCGATCAGGTTGCCCACCGGCTTCTCGGGGGCGTCCGCCGGGTTCTCGATGTCGGCGGAGATGTAGCCCACGGGACGGCTCGCGATCGGCGCGGCCAGCGTGTTCCAGCGCTGGATCAGATTCGTCATGTCCGAGGCCTTCGCGACGTCACGGGTGACGACGTGGTTCGCGGACGCCACGGCCGTACGCACGATGTCGTTCGTGCGCCGGTCGTAGGTGAGGGTCGTGTCGGTGTAGAGCTTGCCGAACGACGCGGCCGAGGTGACGGTGCGCGGCTTGCCCGACGGGTCGGGGATCGAGCACGCGTACGCCTGGTGGGTGTGGCCGGTGACGAGCGCGTCGACCTGCGGGCTGACCTTCTTGGCGATGTCCACGATCGGGCCGGAGACGCCGTCACCCGGGCCCGGGCTGTCGCAGTTGTAGTTGTACGACGCCGAGGCGGGCGCACCGCCCTCGTGGATCAGGGCGACGATCGACTTGACGCCCTTGCGCTCCAGGACCTTGGTGTACTTGTTGATCGTTTCGATCTCGTCGCCGAACTTCAGGCCCTTGACGCCCTCGGCGCTGACGATGTTCGGCGTGCCCTCCAGGGTCACCCCGATGAAACCGATCTTGACGCCGTTCTTCTTCCAGATGAAGTACGGGTCGAGCAGCGGCTTGCCGCTCTTCTCCTTCGTCACGTTGGCCGCGAGGTAGGGGAAGTCCGCGCCCTTGAACTTCTTCCCCTTCTCGTAGCAGCCCTCGGTCGGGTGGCAGCCACCGTTCTGGAGGCGGGCCAGTTCCTTGGCGCCCTCGTCGAACTCGTGGTTGCCGACGGAAGTGACGTCGAGCTTCAGCTTGTTCAGCGCCTCGACGGTGGGCTCGTCGTGGAAGAGACCGGACAGCAGCGGGGACGCGCCGACCATGTCACCGGCCGCGGCCGTCACCGAGTACCGGTGGTCCTCGCGCGCCTGGCGCAGGTGCGTGGCGAGGTACTCGGCACCGCCCGCGTCGATCGTCCTGGTGGTGCCGTCCTCGTTGGCGTGCGTGACGCGCCCGGCCGAGCCGGCGGGCGGCTCCAGGTTCCCGTGCAGGTCGTTGAAGGACAGGAGCTGGACGTCAACGGTGCGGCCGTGTCCGTGGCCGCTCTCGGAGGCTCCTGCCGGCATCGCGGCGACCAGAGCGCCGACGGTGGTCAGGCCGGCGACCGCGGCGAGTATGCGGCTGCGGTTTCTGTGCGGTGTCGCTGACATCTGTCCCCTTGTAGGTCTCAGCGTGTCTGAGGGTGCGAGCGGCAGCCTAGAGTCAACGCGCGTAGCGCGACAGGGGTGTACGGGTTACGACCTGATTGCCTTCGCGACAACCGCCCCCGGCCGGACCATTGCCGTCCCGCGTGCCACCCGCGGTCCGCGCCCCCCGCCGTACGCTCTCCTCATGACGACTGACGCGGTGATTCCGGAGCCCGGCCGGCAGATCCTGACCTATGACGAGCTGACTCCCGAGCAGGCGGAAGCCGTACTGGGTCTGCTCGCCGAGGCCGCCCGCAGCGACGGGATGCAGGCCGTCTCCGAACAGGGCCGGCTGCAACTGCGCGGCGGAAAGCGGGACGGCGTACGGCACTTCCTGCTGACCGTCGGCGACGAACTGATCGGCTACGCCCAGCTGGAGGACACCGATCCGGTGGAGGCCCCGGCCGCCGAACTCGTGGTCCACCCGAGCCACCGGGGCCGCGGCCACGGCCGGGCCCTGGGCAGTGCGCTGCTCGGCGCCTCGGGCAAGCGGCTGCGGGTGTGGGCGCACGGCGGGAAGTCGGCGGCCCGGCACCTGGCCCAGGTCCTCGGGCTCAGCCTCTTCCGCGAACTGCGCCAACTGCGCCGCTCCCTGAGCCCGCTCGACATCCCCGAGCCGGTGTTCCCTGCCGGGGTCACGGTGCGCACCTTCGTCCCGGGCCAGGACGACGCGGCCTGGCTCGCGGTGAACGCCGCGGCCTTCGCCCACCACCCGGAGCAGGGCTCGCTCACCCAACGGGACCTCGACGACCGCAAGAACGAACCGTGGTTCGACCCGAAGGGCTTCTTCCTGGCGGAGCGCGACGGCGAGATCATCGGCTTCCACTGGACGAAGGTGCACGCGGAGGAACACCTGGGCGAGGTGTACGTGGTGGGCATCCGCCCCGACGCCCAGGGCGGCGGACTCGGCAAGGCCCTGACCGCGATCGGCCTCCGCCACCTCGCGGCCCAGCAGATGCCGACGGCCATGCTCTACGTGGACGCGGACAACACTGCGGCACTGGCCGTGTACGAGCGGCTGGGCTTCGTCACGCACGAGGTGGATCTGATGTACCGCGCGGAGTCCTGAACGAACCTGCGGAAGGGGGCGGTTGACACCGCCCCCTTCTTCGCGCGAGCCCTACGGGAGGGCCGTAAGCGCCAGTTGACGGGCAGTGTGCGACCCGGGGCGGTACGACCGGTGTCGTCTCCCGCTTCTCTCGCGCACCGGCGGCACGCACCGACGGCTGCGGCCATGTCCACCCGTCCCCGCCGGACCGGCTCGCGGGGTGATCCGCATGATCGCCCCCCACGGCCCGACGGAACCTCGCCATGCGGCACCGACCGTCCCCACCGGTGCCTGGACGGCGCCGCCCCGCCCCCGGTCCGCCGCGCTCATCCGGTTCGGCACGGCCGACCCGCGTCCCGATCGGTCCGGCCCGTCGAGAGCGGTCCCGCCCTCACCCTTGCCCTGCCGGCTCCGCCGTCGCATTCTGGCTGCTGCGCCGGCGCCACGGCTGACCGCACACCCCCGGCGACCTGCCCGCGCACGCCGCCGGACCCGCAGGAACGCCCCTGAGGCCCGTGCCGGACCCCTCGCGCGACCCCGGGGGGTCCCGCCGCGCTTTCCCGCGCGTCATGTCGTCGTTACCGGCCATTCAGACGCCCTTGCGACCCTCTCTCAATGCAGCCCGCCGTGCCCGCCTCCCCCAACGGCAGATTCCACCTCGATCCGGCACCCTCCGACGCGCCCGTCATGCCCACTACGCGGAAGAATGGGTCCATGAGTCAGCAGCCCGCCGAGGTACCGGTCCAGCACCCCCAGCCGTCCGTCGGTTCCATAGCCGCGCACCGCCCGCACACCGTCGCGGCCACGGTGTCCGAGCTGGAACCCGACCTCGACGCCGATCTCGACGGCTACGAGGAGGATCACGACGGATCGGGCGCCGAGCTGCCCCAGGGACGGTTCCTGGACCGGGAGCGCAGCTGGCTCGCGTTCAACGAGCGGGTCCTGGAGCTCGCCGAGGATCCGGCCACCCCGCTGCTCGAACGGGCGAACTTCCTCGCCATCTTCGCGTCCAACCTGGACGAGTTCTTCATGGTCCGGGTGGCCGGCCTCAAGCGCCGTATCGCCACCGGTGTCGCCACCCGTTCGGCCTCCGGCCTCCAGCCGCGCGAGGTCCTCGATCTGATCTGGACCCGCTCCCGCGAGCTGATGGCCCGGCACGCCGCCGCCTACCAGCAGGACGTCGCCCCGGCGCTCGCCGAGGAAGGCGTCCACCTCATCCGCTGGCCGGACCTCACCGAGAAGGAGCAGGCGCGGCTGTTCACGCTGTTCCGGCAGCAGATCTTCCCGGTGCTCACGCCGCTGGCCGTCGACCCGGCGCACCCCTTCCCGTACATCTCCGGGCTCTCGCTGAACCTCGCCGTCGTCGTCCGCAACCCGGTCAGCGGCCACCGCCACTTCGCCCGGGTGAAGGTCCCGCCCCTGCTCTCCCGCTTCCTGGAGGCCTCGCCGCAGCGGTACGTACCGCTGGAGGACGTCATCGCGGCCCATCTCGAGGAGCTCTTCCCCGGCATGGAGGTGCTCGCGCACCACATGTTCCGGGTGACCAGGAACGAGGACCTGGAGGTCGAGGAGGACGACGCCGAGAACCTCCTCCAGGCCCTGGAGAAGGAGCTCATGCGGCGCCGCTTCGGGCCGCCGGTGCGCCTGGAGGTCGAGGAGTCCATCGACCCGTACGTCCTGGACCTGCTGGTGCGCGAGCTGAAGGTGTCCGACGCCGAGGTCTACCCGCTGCCGGGCCCGCTGGACCTGACCGGACTCTTCGGCATCGCGGCGCTGGACCGGCCCGAGCTGAAGTTCCCCAAGTTCGTCGCCGGCACCCACCGGGAACTCGCCGAGGTCGAGTCGGCCTCCGCACCCGACATCTTCATGGCGCTGCGCGAGCGCGACGTCCTGCTGCACCACCCGTACGACAGCTTCTCCACCTCCGTGCAGGCCTTCCTGGAGCAGGCCGCAGCCGACCCGGACGTGCTCGCGATCAAGCAGACCCTGTACCGGACCTCCGGCGACTCGCCCATCGTGGACGCGCTGATAGACGCCGCCGAGTCGGGCAAGCAGGTCCTCGTCCTGGTCGAGATCAAGGCCCGCTTCGACGAGCAGGCCAACATCAAGTGGGCGCGCAAGCTGGAGGAGTCCGGCTGCCACGTCGTCTACGGACTCGTCGGCCTCAAGACCCACTGCAAGCTGTCCCTGGTGGTGCGCCAGGAGGGCGACACCCTGCGCCGCTACTCGCACGTCGGCACCGGCAACTACCACCCGAAGACAGCCCGGCTGTACGAGGACCTGGGGCTGCTGACCGCCGACCCGCAGGTCGGCGCCGACCTCTCCGACCTGTTCAACAGGCTGTCGGGCTACTCACGGCGAGAGACCTACCGCCGGCTGCTGGTCGCGCCCAAGTCCCTGCGCGACGGCCTCATCGCGCGCATCAACAAGGAAGCGGCGCACCACCGCGCCGGGCGTCCCGCGTACGTCCGCATCAAGGTCAACTCGATGGTGGACGAGGCGGTCATCGACGCCTGCTACCGGGCCGCGATGGCGGGCGTGCCGGTCGACATCTGGGTGCGCGGCATCTGCGCGCTGCGCCCCGGCGTCACCGGGCTCTCGGAGAACATACGGGTGCGCTCCATCCTCGGACGCTTCCTCGAACACTCCCGGATCTTCTCCTTCGGCAACGGCGGAGAACCCGAGGTCTGGTTCGGCAGCGCCGACATGATGCACCGCAACCTCGACCGCCGTATCGAGGCTCTGGTGCGGGTCACCGACCCCGCCCACCGCGCGACCATCACGCGCCTCATGGAGACCGGTATGTCCGACTCCACGTCCTCCTGGCACCTCGGCCCGGACGGCGCATGGACCCGGCATGCGACGGATCCGGAGGGCCAGCCGCTGCGGAACGTACAGGAGATGCTCATAGACGCCCGGAGGCGCCGGCGTGCACAGCCCTGATCTCTCCCGGGAGGACGCACCCGCCGTCCCGTCCGGCCACCCCACCGCGGTCACCGCGGGCGAGGCTCTCGCCCGGTACCTGAACGCGCGGGCGGGCGACTTTCTGCGCAGCCTGCGGCTGCACGGCGAGAGCGGTTCGGACACGGCGGGTGTGGCCGAGGCGGCCGGGTCGCTGCGCATGGCCGCCCGCCGTATCAGCGGGACCCTGCACACCTTCCGGCCGCTGCTCGACCCGGGCTGGGCGGACGATCTGCGGACCGAGCTGGCCTGGCTGTCCGCCACGCTGGCGCAGGAACACGCCTGCACCTCGCGGCTGAACCGGCTGCTGAGCGCCCTGTCCCGGCTCTCGGGCGCCGCTCCGGTGCCGTCGGCCAGGGGTGAGTTCCTGGTGCTGGACGGCGCCATGGGCCCCCAGGCGACGGACGCGCCCCGCCCCTCCGGCAGTCTCACCGTGGGCGCGGCCCGCGCGGGTGCGCTGCTGGAGCGGCAGCTCACCCTGGCCCGGACGCGCGCCCACTCCGCGGCCCTCCAGGCGCTGGGCTCCTCGCGCTTCCACGGCGTCGCCGACGCCGTCGCCGTACTCGCCTCCGAGCTGCCGCTCGGCCCCGTCGCGGGCGCCCCGGCCTCCGAGGCCCTGGCCCCCGCCGCCGAGGTCGCCGAGCACCGGCTGGTGGACGCGGTCGCCGCACTGCCGCTGTCGCGTGCGGGCCACCCGTACAACGCCGAGGCCCTCGTGCACGGCCTCGCCACCGCGTCGGCCGGAGAGGCGCAGGACGCGCCCTGGCACCAGGTCCGCCAATTGCTGCGGCTGCACCGGTACGCCCAGGAAGTGCTGTGCCCGAACGCGGATCCCGTGCTGGGCCGCGCGGGTCTGGTGCTCGACCGGCACCGCGACGCCGCCGAGGCGGCCGCCGCTGCCGCCGCCGCGGCCCGCACCCCCCGGATCGCTCCGGCCACGGCGTACGCGCTGGGGGTGCTGCACGCGGACCAGCGGCACGAGGTGGAGGCGGCCCGGTTCGCCTTCCAGGAGGTGTGGCGGACCACCACCGCGGTATCCGCGCCATGAGGACCCGGGGCCGGGTCCTCGATGCGGTTCATGAGGACGGGCTCATGGGACCGGGCACAGGAGGCGAGCCATGGAGGCGGCTCATGAAAGCGGGCTTGTGATGAGCGACAGCACGGTCCATGCGGCGGGGTGCGTTCTGTGGCGCCGGGCCCCGTACGACGAGGGCCTGGAGATCTGTCTGGTGCACCGGCCCAAGTACGACGACTGGTCACACCCCAAGGGCAAACTGAAACGCGGTGAGGACACCCTCGCCGGTGCGTTGCGCGAAGTGCTGGAGGAGACCGGTCACGCGTGTGTCCCCGGCGCCCGGCTGCCGACCGCGCGCTACTTTGCGAACGGGCGCCCGAAGCAGGTCACGTACTGGGCGGCCGAGGCGACGACGGGGTCCTTCACCCCGAGCGAGGAGGTGGACCGCATTCTGTGGCTGCCGCCCGCCGCGGCACGCAACCGGCTGACGCAGCCGCGGGACCGCCAGCTGCTGGACGCGCTGCTCGACGCGCTGCACTCGGCCTGATGGACGAGGCTGGGACGTAGAGGCCGAGCGGCGATGGGCACGACCCGGGAGCGGAGAGGCGAGGTCCGGGAGTCCGAGGCCGGAGCCGCCGGGAGCCGCCCTGACCCGTCCTGCCGGCAGTCCCCGACCCTCACCAAGCTGTCGCTCGACGGTCCGCCGACCTGTGCCGGACAGACGTACGGACGGTCACCGGGACAGGGGTACGGGCGAACGGAGCGCGACCGTCCGATCCGCCGCGCCACCAGGCACCCAGCCGCCCGACACGGTTCACCTTCCGTTCACTCTCCACCTTGGGCCGCTTCACCTGATCTGCCTAATTTCGGCCTTACACGGTGACCGGCAAAGGGCCGGCTCCCCCCACCCCGACACACGCCGCACTGAACGTCCCCGACTCAGGTCAACGTCCGGCGGCTCCTGGAAGGAACACCCGAAAGTGAAGCTTCAGCGCAAGAACGGGCTTCGCGCCACCGCGCTCGGCGCCCTCGCCGTGACCGGCGCCCTGGTCCTCACGGCGTGTGGTTCGGACGACAACGCGGGCGGAACCGGCGGCACCGGCGAGAAGACCAACGCCGCGTCGAACATCAAGTGCGACGACGCCAAGGGCAAGCTGCCCGCCTCCGGTTCCAGCGCTCAGAAGAACGCCATGGACCTGTGGGTCAAGAACTACATGGCGGCCTGCTCCGGCGTGGAGGTCAACTACAAGTCCTCCTCCTCCGGTGAGGGAATCGTCGCCTTCAACCAGGGCACGGTGGGCTTCGCCGGATCCGACTCGGCCCTGAAGCCCGAAGAGGTCGAGGACTCGAAGAAGATCTGCAAGGGCGGCCAGGGCATCAACCTGCCCATGGTCGGCGGCCCGATCGCGATCGGTTACAACCTCTCCGGTGTCGAGGGTCTGAGCCTGGACGCCCCGACCGTCGCCAAGATCTTCAACAACAAGATCAAGAAGTGGAACGACCCGGCGATCGCCGCTCTGAACAAGGGCAAGACGCTCCCGGACAAGGCGATCCAGGCCTTCCACCGCTCCGAGGACTCCGGCACCACGCAGAACCTCGGCAAGTACCTCGGCAAGACCGCCAAGGCGGAGTGGCCCTACGAGGCCGAGAAGAGCTGGCCCGCCCCCGGCGGCCAGGCCGCGTCCGGTTCCTCCGGTGTCGCCGCCCAGGTCAAGCAGGTCGACGGCGCGATCGGTTACTTCGAGCTCTCCTACGCCAGCTCGCAGTCCATCCCGACCGTGGACATCAACACCGGTGCCGCCGCTCCGGTGAAGGCCACCTCCGAGAACGCCTCCAAGGCCATCGCCGCCGCCAAGGTCAAGGGCACCGGCAAGGACCTGGCTCTCGACCTCGACTACACCACCAAGGCCGAAGGCGCCTACCCGATCGTCCTCGTGACCTACGAGGTCGTCTGCGACACGGGCAACAAGGCCGAGACGCTGGGCACGGTCAAGTCCTTCCTGACCTACACCGCCGGCGACGAGGGCCAGAAGGTCCTCTCCGAGGCCGGCTACGCGCCGATCCCGGCCGAGATCAACGCCAAGGTCCGCGAGACCGTCGCGGGTCTGAAGTAACGCAACCGGCCGGCGGAGGCCTTCGGGCCTCCGCCGGCCACCTCATCCGGTGCACCGCCGCCAGGGGAGTCCTGCCGCTCCCCCACCACAGACCGGAAAGACCATGGCTTCGACCACATCCATAGACGCACCCCCTCCAACGCCGGCTCCGCCGGTCAACAGGAAGAAGGGTTCCACCGGCCGCACCGGCGACAAGGTCTTCCTCGGCCTGTCCCGCGGTTCGGGCATCCTGCTCCTGGTGATCATGGCGTCGATCGCCGCGTTCCTCACCTACCGCTCCGTGCTCGCCATCTCCGCGGACGAGGGCAACTTCCTCACCACGTTCGAGTGGAACCCGGCGGGCGACCCGCCGGTGTTCGGCATCGCGGTCCTCCTCTTCGGCACCGTGATCAGCTCGATCATCGCGATGGCGATCGCCGTCCCGATCGCCGTCGGCATCGCGCTGTTCATCTCGCACTACGCGCCGCGCAAGCTCGCTTCCCCCATCGCCTACGTGGTCGACCTGCTGGCCGCCGTGCCGTCGATCATCTACGGCATCTGGGGCGCGCTCTTCCTGGTCCCCTACCTGGAGGGCCTGAACCTCTGGCTCGACCAGTTCTTCGGGTGGACCTACCTCTTCGAGAAAACCGAGGTCGGCGTCGCCCGCTCGCTGTTCACCGTCGGCATCCTGCTGGCGATCATGATCCTGCCGATCGTGACCAGCGTCAGCCGCGAAGTCTTCCTCCAGGTCCCGAAGATGAACGAAGAGGCCGCCCTCGCACTCGGCGCCACCCGCTGGGAAGTCATCCGCATGTCGGTGCTCCCCTTCGGCCGGTCCGGCGTGATCTCCGCCTCGATGCTCGGCCTCGGCCGCGCACTCGGCGAGACGATGGCCGTCGCCACGGTGCTGTCGCCGAGCTTCCTGATCTCCCTGCATCTGCTCAACCCGGGCGGAGGCACCTTCGCCCAGAACATCGCGGCGAAGTTCGACGAGGCCAACGAGTTCGGGCGGGACGCCCTGATCGCCTCCGGTCTCGTCCTCTTCATCCTCACCCTGCTGGTCAACGGCGCGGCCCGCCTGATCATCGCCCGCCGCAAGGAGTACTCGGGGGCCAACGCATGAGCCAGACAGCCATACAGGACAGGCCCACCCCGACGCCGCCGGTCCGCAAGAACGGCCTGCGCAGCCGCTCCCTCCCCCGCTTCGCGCCGCTCGGCTTCGCCGTCGTCGCGATCGCGCTCGGTGTCGGCCTCGGTCTCGCCGCCGGCTGGGAGAGCCGCATCCAGTGGGGCCTGATCTCGGCCCTCTTCTTCGTCGTCATCTCGTACGTCGTCACCACGGTCGTCGAGAACAAGCGACAGGCCAAGGACCGTCTGGCCACCAGCGTCGTCTGGGTCTGCTTCGTCCTCGCCGTCATCCCGCTCTTCTCGCTGATCTGGGTGACCGTCAGCCGCGGTATGAAGGTGCTCGACGGGTACTTCCTGACCCACTCGATGGCCGGTGTCCCCGGCTTCGAGGCCGGCGGCGGTGTCTACCACGCCATCATCGGCACGCTGGAGCAGGTCGGTATCGCCACCGTGCTCTCGGTGCCGATCGGTCTGCTGACCGCGATCTACCTGGTCGAGTACGGCAAGGGCACGCTGGCCAAGGCCGTCACCTTCTTCGTCGACGTCATGACGGGCATCCCGTCGATCGTCGCGGGCCTGTTCCTCCTCTCGATCATGCTGCTGTTCGAGCTGGAGCCCTCCGGCCTGATGGGCGCGCTGGCACTGGCGATCCTCATGGTCCCGGTCGTCGTCCGCTCCACCGAGGAGATGCTCAAGCTCGTTCCGAACGAGCTGCGCGAGGCTTCGCTGGCCCTCGGTGTGCCGAAGTACCGCACGATCCTCAAGGTCGTCATCCCGACCGCGCTCGGCGGCATCACAACCGGTGTGATGCTCGCGATCGCGCGTATCGCGGGTGAGACCGCGCCGATCCTGCTGCTGGTCTTCGGCAGTCAGCTGATCAACAGCAATCCTTTCGAAGGCGCCCAGTCCTCTCTCCCCTTCTACATTTGGGAGCAGTACCGGGTGGGCAGCGAGGCGTCGTACGACCGCGCCTGGGCCGCCGCCCTGGTGCTGATCGCCTTCGTCATGATTCTCAACCTGGTGGCCCGCGGCATCGCCCGCTGGAAGGCCCCGAAGTCCGGTCGCTGAAGCGTCCATGAAAGCGAAGTGATCCCCATGGCCAAGCGAATCGACGTCAGCGGCCTCTCTGCCTTCTACGGCTCCCACAAGGCGATCGAGGACATCTCGATGACCGTGGAGCCCCGCTCCGTGACGGCCTTCATCGGCCCGTCCGGCTGCGGCAAGTCCACCTTCCTGCGCACCCTGAACCGTATGCACGAGGTCACCCCCGGCGGCCGCGTCGAGGGCAAGGTGATGCTGGACGACGAGAACCTCTACGGCTCCAGCGTCGACCCGGTCTCCGTGCGCCGTACGGTCGGCATGGTCTTCCAGCGTCCGAACCCGTTCCCGACGATGTCCATCTACGACAACGTCGCCGCCGGTCTGCGCCTCAACCGCAGCTACAAGAAGAGCGAGCTCAACGCGGTCGTCGAGAAGTCGCTCAAGGGCGCGAACCTCTGGAACGAGGTGAAGGACCGCCTCAACAAGCCCGGTTCCGGCCTCTCCGGCGGTCAGCAGCAGCGTCTGTGCATCGCCCGCGCGATCGCGGTCGAGCCCGACGTCCTGCTGATGGACGAGCCCTGCTCGGCGCTCGACCCGATCTCGACCCTCGCGATCGAGGACCTGATCGGCGAGCTGAAGGAGCGCTTCACGATCGTCATCGTGACGCACAACATGCAGCAGGCGGCGCGGGTCTCGGACCGTACGGCGTTCTTCAACCTCTCGGCGGTCGGCCAGCCCGGAAAGCTGATCGAGATAGACGAGACGGAGCGCATCTTCGCGAACCCGTCGGTGCAGGCGACCGAGGACTACATCTCGGGCCGCTTCGGGTGATCACCGCTCCCGCGGTGATCCCGGGTGGACAGCGCCGGCACCGGCTGCCGGCGCCCGGCAGCCCCGTCGCCCCCTAACACGTCTCGCGGTGCTGCATGGCGGTGCCACCGCAAGACGAAGGGCCCGCCCCCTTTCCCAGGGGGGCGGGCCCACATGTCTTTCCAGTCTCTGCCGTACGGGCGCTCACACCGGGCCGGCGTCTTCGAAGGGGGCGAGCCGTCCGGGGCGGGGAAGTGGTACGGCTGCCTTCCGGGCCGGCCTCTCAGGCCGTCGTCCGGGCCGGCTCCCAAGCCGTCGTCCGGGCCGGCTGCCCTGCGGGCCGCGTCCCGGCCGTCCGGCGCAGGCGTCAGCCGAACGCCAGGTACACGATCCCGTAGCTCAGCGCCGCGACCGCCGCTGCGGCCGGCATCGTGATGAACCAGCCCATGATGATGTTCTTCGCGACGCCCCACCGGACCGCGTTGACCCGCTTCGTCGCCCCGACACCCATGATCGCGGACGTGATCACATGCGTCGTCGAGATCGGCGCATGGAACAGGAACGCCGAACCGAACATGATCGAGGCGCCCGTCGTCTCCGCCGCGAACCCCTGCGGCGGGTCCAGCTCGATGATCTTCCGCCCCAGCGTGCGCATGATGCGCCAGCCACCGGCGTACGTGCCGAGCGAGAGCATCACCGCACAGGCGATCTTCACCCAGACCGGGATCGCGTCGCCCTGGCCCTCGACATCGGCGATGACCAGCGCCATCACCACGATGCCCATCGTCTTCTGGGCGTCCTGGAGTCCGTGCCCGAGCGCCATACCGGCCGCCGAGACGGTCTGGGCTATCCGGAATCCGCGCTTGGCCTTGTGCGGGTTGGACTTCCGGAACATCCACATGATCCCGACCATCACCAGATAGCCGCAGACCAGGCCCACGATGGGCGAGACGAACATCGGGATGACGACCTTCTCCAGGACGCCGGTCCAGATCACATCCGTGCCGCCGGCGAGCGCCGCGCCCACCATGCCGCCGAACAATGCGTGCGAGGAGGACGAGGGAAGGCCGAAGTACCAGGTGACGAGGTTCCACACGATCGCGCCGAGCAACGCGGCGAAGAGGATGCCCATCCCCTTGCTGCCCTGGGGCGTCGCGATGAGCCCCTCGCTGACGGTCTTGGCCACGCCCTGTCCGAGGAACGCGCCCGCGAGGTTCATCACCGCGGCCATCGCCAGCGCCGCGCGCGGTGTCAGGGCGCGGGTGGAGACGGACGTCGCGATGGCGTTCGCGGAGTCGTGGAAGCCGTTGGTGTACGTGAATCCGAGCGCGACACCAATGGTCACGATCAGGGCAAAGGTGTCCACAAGCTTCAGGACTCCTTGACCGCGATGGTCTCGACGGTGTTCGCGACGTGCTCGAAGGCGTCGGCCGCCTCTTCGAGTACGTCCACGATCTGCTTCAGCTTGAGGACCTCGATGGCCTCGTACTTGCCGTTGAAGAGGTGGGCCAGCAGCTTGCGGTGGATCTGGTCGGCCTGGTTCTCGAGGCGGTTGACCTCGATCCAGTACTCGGTGAGGTTGTCCATGGTCCGCAGGTGCGGCATGGCCTCCGCCGTCAGCTCCGCGGCCCGCGCGAGGACCTCGATCTGCTGCTCGACACCCTTCGGGAGCTCCTCGACCTGGTACAGCACGACCAGGTCGACGGCCTCCTCCATGAAGTCCATGATGTCGTCGAGCGACGACGCGAGCTTGTAGATGTCCTCGCGGTCGAACGGCGTGATGAAGGAGGAGTTCAGCTGGTGGAAGATCGCGTGCGTCGCGTCGTCTCCCGCGTGCTCCGCTGCCCGCATCCGTTCCGCGATCTCGGCCCGGGCGGAGGAGTCCGCCCCGAGCAGTTCCATCAGGAGCTTGGAGCCCGTGACGATGTTGTCCGCGGAGGCGGCAAACATGTCGTAGAAGCTCGTCTCCCTGGGGGTCAGACGAAATCGCACGTGGGGTCCTCGGGGTGCATTGGATTCGGTCAGGCTGATGCTAGGCGCATTCATCCGGCCACGGCCAACCGGCTTCCTCAGTGTCGCCCATCGGCAACAGTGCACAGCACAGCACCCCCGGCCCCCTGGCCGGAGCGATTCGGTACCATATACCCATGAGGGGTATGTGACTCCTATGTGATGGATCAGGCACAGTTTTCGGACAGGCTCCATCTCGGCACAGCTGACAACCGGAGGACGCGATGACGACCACCGAGGCGGGCGGCCCCCCGGTCACGGACCACGACCGCGGCGTGCACGGCTACCACAAACAGAAGGACGAGCACCTCAAGCGGCTGCGCCGTATCGAGGGCCAGATCCGCGGCCTCCAGCGCATGGTCGATGAGGACGTCTACTGCATCGACATACTCACGCAGGTCTCCGCCTCCACCAAGGCACTCCAGTCGTTCGCGCTCCAGCTGCTCGAGGAGCATCTGCGCCACTGCGTCGCGGACGCCGCGGTCAAGGGCGGCGACGAGATCGACGCCAAGGTCGAGGAAGCCACCAAGGCGATCGCCCGCCTGCTGCGCACCTGACCTGCCGCTTTCCCGATCTGCCGGCCACACGGCCGGCGCTTACCCGCCTTGCCGCCCATCCGACCGCCGCATACCCGACGTACAGCGCCCCCCGGGGACGGTCCCGCCGAGAGGGATCAGTCGATTCGGCCGGATTCGGACCGCTCGGCCGCCACCTTCAGCACCTCGTCGATACGGTCCGGGCTCAGCCGGTCCTCGTCAGCGGCCGACGCCGCGATGATCAGCTCACCGCACAGTTCGATCTCGGCAAGCGCCACGTGGTCCTGGACGGTCGTCGTACTGGGCGGAGCCACGTGCGTTCACCTCTTCCTGCCGGGCGTCGACTTCCTAGCGTAGGGAGTGGTGCACACACCGCGCATGGCACGTCCGGACCATTTCGGGGGTGTCTTTCAGATCTTCCCGGGCTGACCCGAAGGAACCCCACGGGCCCCGGCGGCGAACGGACACGGCCACGAAGAACACGGACTACGTCCCGATCCTGCCGGCATAGATGTCCCGCCGGTCGGGGAGAACCATGGTCACCGGAGTGCCGAAGTCGTAGAGCACCGTGGTCGACGTGACCGCGACCGTACCGGTCGCGTTGGCGAAACTGAAGCGGTGCCGCACCTTGCGGAGCCGCCCCTGCTCGTCGAGATACACGTCGAACGGCACGGTGTCGGTGGCGAACCCTTTCGCCGCGGCCGCCAGCGAGGCCCGCGCATGCGGTTCGGCGGCCAGCGCCGCCCGCCCGATGTCCGTGCTCCCCCGGTAGTGGTGCACCGTCTCGCCGGCGACGCTCTCCTCCCCGACGTACGTCACGTCCCGGGCGCCGCGCAGCAGTTCGGCCGCGGCCAGCGGATCCGTCGCCCCGCCGGTGACCAGATTGCCGTCCGCGAGGGTCGTCGTGTCGATCCGCACCCACTTGTCGGCGGGTACACCCGCGCCCCGGTTCTTCATGTAGAGCGCCCCGGGTGCCATCAGTTCCGTGACCGGGCGGTGTTCGTCCGCTCCCGCGGGGTCCTTCGGCAGGACCACCGTCAGCCGGCCCATCCGCCGCCGGAAGTCGTAACCGCCCTCGCCCTGGATGGTCACCCGCGTCCCGCCGGTCGCGGTCTCCATCGACGTACGCGCCCGCGCGCTGCCGGCGGCGACCAGCGCGTCCGCCGCCGTGCGCACCCGGTCGGTCCGTCCGCCGCCGGGCCGGTCGTCGGCGACCGCGCCCGTGCCGCCGGAGCAGCCGCTGGTCGCCATCACACCCGCCACGGCGGCGGCGACCACCAACGCGGCGCCCCTGCGCCTGTGCTGCTGCACCACCATCGACCGCCAACCCCCAACACCGGAACCGCTGCTTCTACGAGACCTCCGCCCGTCCCGCATAACGACGGCCAGGGCCCGTCGTCACGCGACCACCCGGGTTGCGCTCCGCGCCAGTACCGTGGAGAGGTGCCAGCGCGAGACCTCCCGGACAGCGGAGAATCCCCTCATCTCACGACAACCACCGAGCGGGGCTCGTTCGCGATAGCCCGGTGCAGCTGCGGATGGGCCGGACCCGCCCGACGCTCCCGTGAACGAGCACGTACCGACGCCGAGTTGCACGGGACAGCCGTCACCGCGAGAGACTGAGACCGCACGGCAGCCCCTGGACCGCGTTCCTCCGGAACCCCCACGGCCTCAGCGCCGTCTTGTCCCCCAGGAGGCACCATGGACCGGCGCGCGCTGCTCACCACCGCTGTAGCTCTGACCGCGACCGCCTGCAGCAGCAGTGCGGGCGGCGGCACACCCACGGCCGAGGCCACCACCGGCACGGCCGGCCGCATACCCACGCCCCGCGGGTCCGCCTCGACGGCCTCCGCCGCCGCGGCCGACTGGACAGCGCTCGCCCGCGGCCTGGACGGGCAGCTGGTGCGCCCCGGCGACGCCGCGTACCCCACGGCCCGCCAGCTCTACAACACCCGCTTCGACGCACTGAAGCCCGCGGCCGTCGCGTATGTGTCCGGCGAGGACGACATCGCCGAGTGCCTCGCCTACGCCCGGGCCCACCGCACCCCCGTCTCCATACGCAACGGCGGCCACTCCTACGCCGGTTGGTCCTCCGGCAACGGCCGGCTCGTCATCGACGTCTCCGCCCTGAAGAAGGTCGGCACGGACGGCACCATCGGCGCCGGCGCCAAACTGATCGACGTCTACACCACGCTCGGAAAAGCCGGCCGCACCATACCGGCCGGCTCCTGCCCCTCCGTCGGGGTGTCCGGCCTCACCCTCGGCGGCGGTCACGGCGTCACCTCGCGTGCGTACGGCCTGACCTGCGACAGCCTCACCTCGGCAAGGATCGTCACGGCCGACGGCCGACGGCTGACGGCGAGCGCGAAGGAGAACACGGACCTGTTCTGGGCGCTGCGCGGCGCCGGCAACGGCAACTTCGGCGTGGTCACCGAGCTCCGGTTCCGTACGCACCCGGCCACGCCGACCGTCGTCGGCTATCTCACCTGGCCCTGGTCGAAGGCGGCCGCCGTGTTCTCGGCCTGGCAGCGATGGGGACCCGACCAGCCCGACGAGATATGGTCCTCGGCCCATCTGTCGGCCGGCCCCGGCGGGCATTCCCCCACCTTCTCCATCGCCGCCTTCTCCCTCGGCACCGAGGGCGACCTGAAGAACGCCGTCGACCGGCTCGCCGACGCGGCGGGCTCCCCGGCGAGCAACGTCTCCATCCGCCGGCGCGGCCATCTCGACGCCATGCTCGGCTACGCGAACTGCGCCACGCTCAGCCAGGACCAGTGCCATCTGCCCGGCCGCACCCCGGGCCGCTCCCCGCAGGGCGCGCTCCAGCGTGAGACGTACGCCGCGGCGTCCGCCTTCTTCGACCGGGCGCTCTCCCCTTCCGGCGTCCAGGCAGTGCTCGCGGCGGCCGAAGGGTTCACGCGCCTCCCGCAGAGCCAGGGCGGGGGCGGCTCCATCGTCCTGACAGCGCTCGGCGGCGCGGTCAACCGGGTGGACCCGCTGGCGACGTCGTTCGTCCACCGCCGCTCTCGGATGCTCGCGCAGTACATCGCCGCCTGGCGCCCGGGCGCGCAGGGCACGGCCCAGCAGGCGTGGCTGAAGAGCACCCATGCCTCCCTGCGCCGTTTCGCGTCGGGGGCGGCGTACCAGAACTATGTCGATCCGACGCTGACCGACTGGCGGCGGGCCTACTACGGACCCGCGGCGGACCGGCTCACCCGGCTGAAGAAGCAGTACGACCCGGGCAGGCTGTTCGACTTCCCGCAGGCGCTGTAGCCCGTACGGGGGCCCCCGAATGGCCGGTACGGTGCCGGGCCTGTGCGCTGGTTACATGAACCGAACCGGACGAATAGCCACGCTCACGGCGACCACCGCGCTCACGCTGGCCCTCCCGTTCGGCGGTGCCGTGCCGGGGGCGTCCGCGGAGCCGGCCGAGACGGCCCCCGCCGTCGCCTCCAAGCCGGACGGCCCGCTCGAGAGTTCCCTCGCGGTGCTCGCCACCGGAGCGATAGCCGGCGCCGGAACCGTACTGATCGTCCGTCGCCACCACCGCCGCAACCGCGGCGGACGCCGCTGACCCGCCAGGACCCGGTACGGCCTGCGGCTCACGGCCCAAACGATCAGGCAGCCAGGTCGTTCCGGCCCGCGCCCTCGGTCCGCGGATCGTGGATGTCCAGCGGCTCGGGACGGTCCGCCTGGGCGGGCGCCCGCTTCGAGCGCACGAGCCGTCCGGCCCGGCCGGAGCCCGCGACCGCCGACACCACCGGGGTCAGCAGGGCCAGCGCGAGCGGGGCGAGGAGCAGGGTGACCGCCGTACCGAGCGCGAAGCCGCCGATGACATCGGTCGGGTAGTGCACGCCCATGTACACCCGGCAGAACCCCTCGGCGAGGGCGAGACCGATCGCGGCCCAGCCGAACTTCCGGTGCGCGATGAACAGCCCCGCACCGATCGCCATCGCCATCGTGGCGTGGTCACTGACGAACGAGTAGTCGGTCTTCCCGGAGACGAGGACCTCGATGCCCTGGTGGTCCAGGAACGGACGAGGTCTCTCCACGAACCCGCGGATCGGGATGTTGATCAGCAGCGCGATGCCCGCGGCGAGCGGCGCCCATACCAGCGCGACGACACCCGACACCGAGTCCTCGGTGGTACCGCGCCGGCGCACGCTCCACCAGCACCAGAGCGCCACGGCCACCATCGCCAGCAGGATGCCCCACTCGCCGACGAACTCCATCACGCGGTCGAACCAGTGGGGTGCGTCCTTGGCCAGGCCGTTGATGTCGTAGAGCAGGCTGACATCAGGGCTCGACCCGCCCCTTGACTCCGTCAGGGGGAACCCCATTGCGAGTCCAGCCATCTGCTGCGGCCCCTTGCCTTGTGCCTGCCGCGGTGCACGGGTGCACCGCTCGTACCAACCCCCGTGGTCAGTGTGGTGTCTGCTGCATGGTCAGTGCCGCTGTCACAGTCCAGGGAACGGCACGTTCCCCGGCTTCGTTCCACTCTCCACCGAACGATCACCATGACGTTATCGAAGAGAGACACATCGCTGCAGCTCAGGGCCTTGGCCTAACGGAGAGTTCCAGCCATTCGCGACGCCCCGTCAGGCCCCCGGAGGCACCGTGGGGAGTGCTTTTGCGCCATCCTCGGTGACCCTCGTGGCGCCGAAGTAGTCCGGGGTGTCGATCTTGTCGAAGCGGATCACGGCACCGGTGTAGGGCGCATTGATCATGTAGCCGCCGCCGACGTACAGCCCCACGTGCCGGATGGCGCGCGAATTGGTCAGGTCGTCCGAGAAGAAGACGAGGTCCCCCGGCAGCAGCTCGTCGCGGGACGGATGCGGCCCGGCGTTGTACTGGTCGTTGGCCACCCGCGGCAGCTCGATCTTCACCGTGCGGTACGCGGCCTGCGTGAGCCCGGAGCAGTCGAAACGTCCGCCCTGCTCAGGGGTGCCGTTACCGCCCCACAGATACTTCGTGCCGAGCCGCTGCTGCGCGAAATGGATCGCCCCGGCGGCCTGCCGCGACGGCTCGACACGGCCGGCCGGGCGGGCGAAGCTCTTCTCCAGGGTGCGGATGATCTTCACGTAGTTCTGCGTCTCGCGGTACGGCGGAACCCCGCCGTACTTGATGACCGCGTACGCGCCGGCGTTGTAGGCGGCGAGCATGTTGTCGGTCGCGTCGCCCGGCGCCTTCTTGACATATCCAGCCAACTGGCAGTCGTACGTCGCAGCAGACGGAATCGCGTCGGCCGGATCCCACACATCGCGGTCCCCGTCCTTGTCCCCGTCGACGCCGTGCGCCGCCCAGGTGCCGGGGATGAACTGCGCGATGCCCTGCGCGGTGGCCGGGCTCTGCGCCTTCGGGTTCCAGCCGCTCTCCTGGTAGAGCTGGGCGGCGAGCAGCGCGGGATTGATGGCCGGGCAGAGATTGCCCCACTTCTGCACGAGCGGCTGGTAGCGCGCCGGCACGGCCCCCTTGGCCAGAGCGACGGCACCGTTCCTGCCGTCGATCCCGAGGAGGCCGGAGGCGGCGGAGTACGTACCGACGACGAGCAGGCCGACGAACCCCAGGCACACCACGACGGACGCGCCCGCGACCAGCCACGCCTTACGCACCGTCAACCACCCTTCACCCCATGGCAGTAGGCCCTGCGCCAGTGTAGGTGGGCAGGGCCTCAATCAGCGGTCGGAGAAGAGGGCGGGGCGGGAAGCGTTCGCAGGATGGCGCGACCGCGACGTCCGCGCCGCGCCACCGGCTTCCCTTCCCCGCCGCGGAACCGGACCTACGGCTTCCCGTCCCCGCCACGGAACCGGACCCACGGCTTCCCGTCCCTGCCGCCGAACCCGGCCTACGACTTGCGCGCCACGCCGCCGAACATCGCGACCTCTTCCGGCTCCGGCCGGCCCTCGGGGACGTCCACGCGCCAGCGGGAGCAGGAGACCACGCCCGGAGGGAGCAGTTCGAGGCCGTCGAAGTAGCCCTCGACCTCCCGCGGAGTGCGCTGGGTGAGGCGCGGGGTGCCGTGCTCGTTCCAGAAGGCGACCGCCGCGTCCACGTCCGGCATCGTGGGGCTGGTGATCGTGTGCGACAGCACGAGGTGGCTGCCGGAGGGCAGCGCGTCCATCAGCCGGCGGACGACCGCGTACGACTCCTCGTGGTCCTCGATGAAGATGACCACGCCCAGCAGCATCAGTGCCACGGGCTGCTTGAAGTCGAGCGTCTCCGAGGCACGCTCCAGGATGGCGTCGACATCGCGCAGATCGGCGTCGAGGTAATCCGTACGGCCCTGAGGAGTGCTGGTCAGGAGCGCGCGGGCGTGCGCGAGGACGAGCGGGTCGTTGTCCACGTAGACGATCCGCGATTCGGGCGCGACGCCCTGTGCGACCTCATGGGTGTTGTCGGCGCTGGGCAGCCCCGTTCCGACGTCGAGGAACTGCCGGATCCCGAGATCCGCCACCAGATGGTGGACGGCCCGGCCCAGAAACTGACGGTCGGCCAGGGCATAGTCCCCGATGCCGGGGTGAATGCCCCGGATCTGGTCCCCGGCCTCACGGTCCACGGGGTAGTTGTCCTTGCCGCCGAGCCAGTAGTTCCAGATCCTGGCGGTGTGAGGGCGCGAGGTGTCGATCCGGTCGCGTACGTGCTCGTTTTCGGTCACGGGCCACAACATATCCAACTCGGGGCCTCGGGAGGGAGGTTGAGGCGCAGATGGGAGACGTTTCTGCACCCTCCGCGGGCCCGGCCCCGAACACGGCCGCGCCCCGGTCCGGAACACGGCCGCGGACACGGCTCCGGCGAGGAACCTCCCCGGCCGGCGGACCGTCATATGTCACGGCGGACGCACCCGTTCGCCCGGCACGCGCCGATCGGCTGTCCGGAACGCCCCAAAGGTGCCACAACGACAGTCATTGCCCGGAGTCACGCACCGTGATACACAGAGTGACGGTACGGGCTCCTCTCTGTGAACAGGTCGGCACCGCCGCAGGTCAGGGCGGTGGGATCGGTCATACGTGCGGAGATCGGGTAAAGAGACCCGCCAAGTCGGCATACGCGGGCGGTTTCATCAGCGAAGATAGAGCGATGGCCCATGCCGAGGGGCATGGGCAGCGAACAACCCGACAGGGGCGGTGAGTTACACATGATCCTGGCAGCCGAAAAGGGCGACATCACCACCATCATCGGCGGAATCGCCCCGAACTGGGGGCCTTTCGGGAGCCTGGGCAATGAAGCCCGCATCATGATCGAGGTCGTGATGGCGGTGGCCATCCTGCTCTGCCTCGGTATCGCGATCTGGGGCGCCGCGAAGCAGCGCATCGGAGCGACCGCGCTGCGCGACACCTTCAGCGCGGAACAGGGCAAGGGCCTGATCGTCGCCGGCCTGACCGGCGTCTTCATCATCGGGTCACTGGGGACCCTGTTCACCATCGTGTACGGGATGGCCGTCTGACCGACCCGTCGGACCCTCCGTCCCCTTCCCGCGTGCCCGGCCCACCCAGAGGTTGCGTCTCCCTGATGTCGAGTCACCACACCGCGCCCGCGCGGAAAGCAGCACGGCTACCGTCGTACTACGCGGTTCTGCACCCGGTCGAGGGGAAGTGCGCGACATGAGCCTGGGGGACGACCACGGCTTCGGCGGCGACACGAGCAGCCGGGTGGACGACGGCTTCCGCGGCACGGGCCAGACCCGCACGCGCCTGCCCGGCACGGACACGGACGTCTACGGTGGCGCCCGCCGCCCGGTCCGCAACTCCCGCTCGCTCATCACGGTGGTGGGCGTCGTGGTGCTGCTGATCGCGGCGATCGCCTTCGCCAACCAGGGCGGCGGCGACGAGGAGCGCGCCGGAGAAACCCCGAAGGGCCCGGAATCGGCCCCGACGGCGGCGACGGGCGTGAAGCCGGTACAGGGCAAGGTGGGCGGGATCCCGACGGGGTACGGGAGGAACGAGCAGGGGGCGCAGAGCGCCGCTGCCAACTATGCGGTGGCACTGGGTTCTGACGGAATGTTCAACAAGGACCGTCGAAGCCAGATCGTGGACACCGTCTACACCCCGGACGTGGCCGCTGCCCGCCGCGGCGACCTGGACAAGGTCTACTCCGACCCCAAGTTCCTCAGCAGCATCGGCCTGAAGCCTGATGGCTCCGCCCCGACAGGGATGACCTTCATCACGCGCTTCAATCCCGTGGGGTCGAAGGTCGAGTCGTTCAGCCCGGACTCCGCCAGCATCTCGGTCTGGTACTCCTCGCTGTTCGGTCTGGCCGGCGACGACTCCACGAACCCGGTGACGGAGGCTTGGTACACCAACACCTTCGCGCTCAAGTGGGTCAACGGGGACTGGAAAATCACCGACTTCACCCAGAAGGACGGACCCGTACCGGTGGGCCGTGACCAGGTCGCGTCCGGCGCCAAGGAAATGGCCGACGCCGTGCAGCAGTTCGGAGGGTTCACGTATGCCCGCTAGCCGCCGTCGTGTTCTGACGATCACAGCCGCTGTGACGGGTGTCCAGACCGCCGCAGTCCTGCTCGCGACCCGTGCGTCCGCGGCTCCTACGCCCACGCCGGCACCCAGCAGCACCAACGATCCCTGCGACCTCATCCGCGGCCCCGCGCGCGACTACTGCGACCGGGGGGGCGGCGGCGCCCCCCGTTCCGGACCCACCCCCCAAGACCCCACCGACGCCCTCGACCCCCTCTCCTCCCTCGCCCGCGGCTGCGCCGACGCCGCCGTCTGGACCGTCGACACCCTCTCCAAGGCCGTGAAGTCCACGGCCACCGTCGACTTCACCAACACCGCCTTCCTCTCCCAGTACGCCGTCGTCTTCGCCGCCGCCACCATCCTCACGCTCGTCCTGTGGCTCCTCGCCGTCGCCAAGCGGGCCATCCGCGGCGTGCCGCTGATGACCGCCATCTCCGAAGCCATCGGCTTCCTCTGGCTCACGGTCCTCGCCTCCGCCTTCACCCCGCTGATCCTCTACACCCTCGTCTCCGCCACCGACGGCGTCACCGAGGTCATCGCGGGCGGTACCAGCGGGCAGACCGACATGTTCTTCGGGAACTTCTCCGCCGCCCTCAAGAAGGGCACCGACATCGGAGGCGGGCCGATCATGCTGATCGTCGTCTCCCTCGTCACCGTGCTGGCCGCCGGAATCCTCTACCTCGAGCTGTTCATCCGCGCCGTCCTCCTCTACGTCGGTGCCCTCCTCGGCGTCGTCGTCTACGCCGGACTCGTCGACAAGAACATGTGGGGCCACGTACGCCGCTGGGCCGGCATCATGATCGCGATCATCCTCATCAAGCCGGTCATCGTGATCGTCCTCGGCCTCGCCGGTGCCCTCTCCGCCGATCAGGGCCCCGACTCCTTCTCCGCCGTCGTCTCCGGACTCGCGATCATCCTGCTCGCGATCTTCGCCTCGGCGATGATCTACCGCTTCGTTCCGGGCTTCGGCGACGAGATCGTCGCCTCCCGCAACAACCGCCTCCAGGGCGGCGCGGAGAACGCCGCCGCCGCCGTCATCAGCTCCCCCGCCGCCCTCGTCTCCCAGGGCATCAAGACCCACAGCGCCCGCGGCAACCCCCGCGGCGGCGAGAACAGCGGCGGAGGCGGCGGGGCCAGGCCGTCCAACCCCATGGGCGGCGGCGTAGCCGCCCACAGCAGCCGCACCCCCGGGGGCGGCGGCGGAACTGTCCCCTCCGCCGCACCCCCGCCCCGCAGCTCCCGACCCAGTAGCAGTCCCACCAGCGGCACCCCGCACAGCAACCGCAAGAGCACAGGAGGTGGAGGGCGTTGACGACCCAGTCCCATCCCATCGCGCCCCGCCGTACGTATCTGATCGGCCGGGCCCGGCCGAACGCGATCGTCGGCAAGAACCGCGAGACCGGCGAGATCGCCCTGATCATCGCCGGCGCGTTCCTCGGCATGATGTGCGGACTGCTCGTCCCCGTTCTGTCCGTGCGCATCGTTCTGCTGATGGGCTTCCCGCTGCTGGCGCTCGCCGCGGTCTACGTGCCGTACAAGCACCGCACGTTCTACAAGTGGTTCGAGGTCAACCGCAGCTTCAAGCGCACCCTGCGCAACGGCACCGTCTACCGCTCCACCGCCGTCGAGGCCGGCACCCGTCTCGACGGACGTGAGGTCGAGGTCGGCCCGCCCCCGGGCATCGGCCGGATCAACTGGCTCGCCGCCCCCTTCGGCCCCGACGAGATCGCCGTACTGCTGCACGCGGACCGCCGTACCGTCACCGCCGCCATCGAGATCGAGGGCCCCGGCGTCGGACTGCGCGACAGCGAGGACCAGGAGGCCCTCGTCGACCGCTTCGGCACGCTGCTCAAGCATGTGGCCAACGGCGACGGCTTCGTGACGCGCCTTCAGATGCTGGCCCGTACGCTCCCCGCCGACCCCGACGCCCACGCCAAGGACGTCGCCCAGCGCGGCGACCAGAAGACCCCCGGCTGGCTGCGCGACTCCTACGACCAGCTCCAGTCGATGGTGTCCACCTCCAGCGAGCAGCACCGCGCCTATCTCGTCGCCTGCATGCACTACACGCGGGAACTGGCCGCCGAGGCCCACGCCATGGCGCGAGCCACCCGCCACGCCTCCGGCGCCAAGTCCCGCAAGCTCGACAAGGACGCGGGCCTCGCAGTCGTCATGGCGCGCGAACTCACCGACATCTGCGCCCGCCTCGCCGAGGCCGACATCCGCGTCCGCCAGCCGCTCGGCCAGGGCCGGCTCGCCTCCCTCGTGCACTCGATGTACGACCCGGACCACCCCATCGACCACATCCAGGCCATGACGAAGCGGAACGCCTGGCCGGCCGAGCTCGACGCCATGCAGCCCACCTTCCTCCAGGCCAAGACCCGCGAGTCCTCCACCCGCGCGCCCTGGTGCCACTCCACCGCGTGGGTGAAGGAGTGGCCGATGACCCCTGTCGGCGTCAACTTCCTGGCACCGCTGCTCGTCCACACCCCCGACGTGATCCGCACGGTCGCGGTCACCATGGATCTGGAACCCACCGAGGTCGCCATCGAGCGGATGCTCACCGAGAAGACGAACGACGAGGCCGACGCCAGCAGGGCCGCCAAGATGAACCGCACGGTCGACCCGCGCGACATCGCCGCACACGGCCGACTCGACCAGCGGGGTGAAGATCTCGCCAGCGGTGCGGCAGGGGTCAACCTTGTCGGGTACATCACTGTGTCGTCGCGTTCGCCCGAGGCCCTGGCCAGAGACAAGCGGACGATCAGGGCCTCGGCCGGTAAGTCGTATCTCAAGCTGGAGTGGTGCGACCGCGAGCACCACCGGGCCTTTGTGAACACCTTGCCGTTCGCGACCGGCATCCGCCGATAGGGGCCCGAGTGATGCGAGATCCGCTGTCCGTCCTCACCGATGCCTTCACCTCCTTCCTGTTCGGGAAGGTGGAGACGACCCGACTGCCCGTCCGTACCTCGACCGGGCAGGCGCAGGCCGTCTATCTGCCGACCGCGGCGCCGGGCCTCGGCGACTCGGGCGTGATCATCGGCCGTGAGGTCTACAGCGGCAAGGGCTACATCTACGATCCCTTCCAGCTCTACGGCCAGCAGCTCCCCGCCCCGCACTGGCTGGTCCTCGGCGAGTCCGGCAACGGCAAGTCGGCACTGGAGAAGACCTACGTCCTGCGCCAGCTCCGCTTCCGCGACCGGCAGGTCGTCGTCCTCGACGCCCAGGGCGAGGACGGCGTCGGCGAATGGAACCTCGTCGCGCAGGAGCTGGGTATAACTCCCATCCGGCTCGACCCGATGACAGCGCTCGACGGCGGCATCCGTCTCAACCCGCTGGACCCCGCGATCACCTCGACGGGCCAGCTGGCGCTGCTGCGCACGATCATCGAGGTCGCGATGGGCCACGGCCTGGACGAGCGCTCCGGCTTCGCGCTCAAGGTCGCCCACGCCTACGTGAATGAGTCCATCACCGACCGCCAGCCCGTACTGACCGACATCGTCGACCAGTTGCGCCACCCGGAGGCGGAGTCGGCGGAATCGATGAACGTCGACATAGACGATGTACGGGCCTGGGGCCTGGACGTCGCGCTGGTGCTGGACCGGCTGGTCGACGGTGACCTGCGCGGCATGTTCGACGGCCCGACGACCGTCGGCATCGACCTCGACGCACCGCTGATCGTCTTCGACCTCTCCCACATCGACCGCAACTCCATCGCCATGCCGATCCTCATGGCGATCGTGGGCGTGTGGCTGGAACACACCTGGATCCGCCCGGACCGCAAGAAGCGCATCTTCCTGGTGGAAGAGGCGTGGCACATCATCAACAGCCCGTTCGTGGCGCAGCTGTTCCAGCGGCTGCTCAAGTTCGGCCGGCGGCTCGGTCTGTCGTTCGTGGCGGTGGTCCACCACCTCTCGGACGTCGTCGACGGCGCGGCGGCGCGGGAGGCGGCGGCCATCCTCAAGATGGCGTCCACCAGGACGATCTACGCCCAGAAGGCGGACGAGGCGAGAGCCACGGGCCGGGTCCTGGGCCTGCCACGCTGGGCGGTCGAGATCATCCCGACGCTGACCCCGGGTATCGCCGTCTGGGACGTCAACGGCAACGTCCAGGTGGTCAAGCACCTGGTGACCGAGGCCGAACGACCACTCGTCTTCACCGACCGTGCCATGACGGAGTCCTCGGGCCCCGCACTGCCGGAGGACGTACAGGCCGCGGAGTGGGAGGCGGAGGAGCGTGCGGCGCTGATCGAACGGCAGCAGCAGCTCGACGAGTCCGAGTCGACGGTGGCATGACATGCACGACGACCGCCAGGGCCGCCGCCGGCGGGACGAGAACGAGCGGGGCATCCCCGACGGCATGCTGCTGGCCCTGCTCGGCTTCCTCCTCGGCCTGACCATCCTGGTCTGGACGGCGACGGGCCTGGCCGGTGTGCTGTCCCACGGCGCCTGGCCGCAGGGCGTCACCTACCAGAACACCCCGCTGGCGATGCGCTCCCTGGCCTCGGCCCCGCGCGACCTCGCCGCGGCCTGGCCGTCGACGCCCGCGGCGGAACTGTCGGGCTACGGCCTGTTCTGGGGCCTGGCGATCGGCGAACTGATGGTGCTGATCGTCCTGACGATCTTCGCGCTCGGTACGACGGCCCGCTGGCGCGCGGTCCGGGCGGACCGCCGGGAGGCCATCCGTGCCGCCCGCCGCGACGAGGTACACGACGACCGGACCGGCAGCCGCAGCCCGACCCGGGACGGTGCGGAGTCCCTCCCCCGCGAAGCGCACCCGGTGAGCCCCGGTCCGTACGCCGAGCCCGCACACCACGCCGCCGACGCGCCCACAGCCGTGGTCCCCGGTCCACCGGTGGAGCAGACGGCCGGCGCACGGCCCGCCGACACCGCACCCCTGGCGGCAGCACCCGAACCCGGCGTCCTGCCGGCTCCCGTCCCACCGCCCCGCGCCGCCGCGCCCCGGCTTCTCTACGGCGACCCCGCCACGCGCCGGCCCGCCACGCTCCAGGCCGTGCTCGACGCCGCCGGACCCGCACTCGTCGTCACGTCCGACCCCACCGTGTGGGCCGAGACCAAGGACGCCCGGGCCAAGCTGGGTCCCGTGCTCGTCTACGACCCGGGCCATCTCTGCGACACCCCCGCCCGGCTCCACTGGTCTCCCACCGCCGGCTGCGAGAACGCCGACACGGCCGCCGCGCGCGCCGTCGCCCTTCTCACGCCGGTCCGCCCGCGGGCCCTCCTCGACGCCGCCATGGCCGACACCGCGGAGACACTGCTGCGCTGCTGGCTGCACGCGGCCGCGGTGGACGGGCGCCCGTTCAAGCAGGTCCACCGCTGGGCCCAGGGCGGCGGAGCCCAGGAGGCCGTACGCGTCCTCCGCACACACCCCAAGGCCGCCTCCGGTCTCGCGGGCCTCCTGGAGTCCTCACTCACCGCCCACCCCGAACGGCGGGAGATCGCCCAGCAGTTGGTCGCCCGGGCGCTCTCGGCCCTCTCCTCGATCCACATCCGCGAGGCATGCGCTCCCAACCGAACCGATGCACTCGCCCTGGAATCTTTCGCCAATGAATCGGGAACGCTTTATCTGGTGGGTGAACCGATCGAGGATCCCCGCACCCACCCCGGAGCGATGCCCTTGCTGACGGCATTGGCGTCAGACGTGGTCGAGCACGGCCGCCGCATGGCCGCACGGTCATCCGACGGTCGGCTCGACCCACCAATGACGCTCGTCCTCGACGACGTGGCTGCCGTGGCCCCGCTCCCCCGGCTCCCGGATCTGCTGACCACCGGTCAGGCACAGGGACTGCCCACCCTGGTGCTGCTCCGCTCGGCCGAACAGGCCCGCGCCCGCTGGCCCGAGCCGCTCACGCAGTAGCCGGTCCTGCTTCCGGACTACCGCAGGACTTCGTACTCCACCTCGCGGGCCGTCTCGTCGCCCGGCACCGGCACGGTGTCGCCGGTCGGCACGAATCCGATCCGCCGGTAGAACGCCGCCGCCCGCGCGTTCCCCTCGTGCACATACAGCCGTACGCGCTTCACGGGCGGTTCCGACAGTTCCCACGACCAGTCGATCGCGGCCCGGAACAAGGCTTCCGACACCCCCGTGCCGCGGACCTCGGGCCGGACGAACACCGCGACCAGATGCGTCTGATCGCTCTCCGCCACCTCCCCGAACCGCACCTCACCCGCCGGCCGCTCCACCAGCGCGGTGATGGTCCCCACCCACCGCCCGTCCGGCGCCTCGGCGATGAACTGCCGCGAACTGATGCCCTCGGCCGCATGGGCGGCACGGTCCTGCCAGAAGCTGTCCGGCCGCCCGACGGCGTGCTCGTACGACTCCAGGAACGCGAGGTGGGCAACCGGGTCCTGCAGAGCGGCGAGCCGGATCTCCTTGGCCCTCTCCCACTCCTCGGCGAGTACGGGGCGAATCACATGGTCCATACAGTGCATCCTCCGTGTGCGACGGACGGACCCGCAACACGGTTTCCCGCACACCGCTTCGCCGGCGGCCGGTCGTGAACGCAAAAATGCCTCAACCCCCGGACATGGTCCAGGGGTTGAGGCTAAAAATTGTTCGGCGGCGTCCTACTCTCCCACAGGGTCCCCCCTGCAGTACCATCGGCGCTGAAAGGCTTAGCTTCCGGGTTCGGAATGTAACCGGGCGTTTCCCTAACGCAATGACCACCGAAACACTATGAAGATATCGACCCGGAACCCACACAGACGGGGGTTCGACAGTTCGTTACTTCAGAACTAACACAGTGGACGCGAGCAACTGAGGACAAGCCCTCGGCCTATTAGTACCGGTCAACTCCACCCATTACTGGGCTTCCATATCCGGCCTATCAACCCAGTCGTCTACTGGGAGCCTTACCCTCTCAAGGAGGTGGGAATACTCATCTCGAAGCAGGCTTCCCGCTTAGATGCTTTCAGCGGTTATCCCTCCCGAACGTAGCCAACCAGCCATGCCCTTGGCAGGACAACTGGCACACCAGAGGTTCGTCCGTCCCGGTCCTCTCGTACTAGGGACAGCCCTTCTCAATATTCCTACGCGCACAGCGGATAGGGACCGAACTGTCTCACGACGTTCTAAACCCAGCTCGCGTACCGCTTTAATGGGCGAACAGCCCAACCCTTGGGACCGACTCCAGCCCCAGGATGCGACGAGCCGACATCGAGGTGCCAAACCATCCCGTCGATATGGACTCTTGGGGAAGATCAGCCTGTTATCCCCGGGGTACCTTTTATCCGTTGAGCGACGGCGCTTCCACAAGCCACCGCCGGATCACTAGTCCCGACTTTCGTCCCTGCTCGACCCGTCGGTCTCACAGTCAAGCTCCCTTGTGCACTTACACTCAACACCTGATTGCCAACCAGGCTGAGGGAACCTTTGGGCGCCTCCGTTACCCTTTGGGAGGCAACCGCCCCAGTTAAACTACCCATCAGACACTGTCCCTGATCCGGATCACGGACCCAGGTTAGACATCCAGCACGACCAGAGTGGTATTTCAACGATGACTCCACAACCACTGGCGTGGCCGCTTCACAGTCTCCCACCTATCCTACACAAGCCGAACCGAACACCAATATCAAACTGTAGTAAAGGTCCCGGGGTCTTTCCGTCCTGCTGCGCGAAACGAGCATCTTTACTCGTAGTGCAATTTCACCGGGCCTATGGTTGAGACAGTCGAGAAGTCGTTACGCCATTCGTGCAGGTCGGAACTTACCCGACAAGGAATTTCGCTACCTTAGGATGGTTATAGTTACCACCGCCGTTTACTGGCGCTTAAGTTCTCAGCTTCGCACGCCCGAAAGCGTACTAACCGGTCCCCTTAACGTTCCAGCACCGGGCAGGCGTCAGTCCGTATACATCGCCTTACGGCTTCGCACGGACCTGTGTTTTTAGTAAACAGTCGCTTCTCGCTGGTCTCTGCGGCCACCCCCAGCTCGAGGAGCAAGTCCTCTCACCAGTGATGGCCCCCCTTCTCCCGAAGTTACGGGGGCATTTTGCCGAGTTCCTTAACCATAGTTCACCCGAACGCCTCGGTATTCTCTACCTGACCACCTGAGTCGGTTTAGGGTACGGGCCGCCATGAAACTCGCTAGAGGCTTTTCTCGACAGCATAGGATCATCCACTTCACCACAATCGGCTCGGCATCAGGTCTCAGCCTTAACGAGGGACGGATTTGCCTACCCCTCGGCCTACACCCTTACCCCGGGACTACCACCGCCCGGGCTGGACTACCTTCCTGCGTCACCCCATCGCTTACCTACTACCACCTTGGATCGCCGGCTCCACCACTTTCCTTTCCCCGAAGGGTCCGGAACGGCTTCACGGGCTTAGCATTAATGGGCTCGATATTGGGCGTTTCAAAGCGGGTACCGGAATATCAACCGGTTGTCCATCGACTACGCCTGTCGGCCTCGCCTTAGGTCCCGACTTACCCTGGGCAGATCAGCTTGACCCAGGAACCCTTAGTCAATCGGCGCACACGTTTCTCACGTGTGTATCGCTACTCATGCCTGCATTCTCACTCGTGAACCGTCCACCACTGCCTTCCGGCGCGGCTTCACCCGGCACACGACGCTCCCCTACCCATCCGTACTCCCGTTGGGGATATGTGTACGAATGACACGACTTCGGCGGTACGCTTGAGCCCCGCTACATTGTCGGCGCGGAATCACTTGACCAGTGAGCTATTACGCACTCTTTCAAGGGTGGCTGCTTCTAAGCCAACCTCCTGGTTGTCTCTGCGACTCCACATCCTTTCCCACTTAGCGTACGCTTAGGGGCCTTAGTCGATGCTCTGGGCTGTTTCCCTCTCGACCATGGAGCTTATCCCCCACAGTCTCACTGCCGTGCTCTCACTTACCGGCATTCGGAGTTTGGCTAAGGTCAGTAACCCGGTAGGGCCCATCGCCTATCCAGTGCTCTACCTCCGGCAAGAAACACACGACGCTGCACCTAAATGCATTTCGGGGAGAACCAGCTATCACGGAGTTTGATTGGCCTTTCACCCCTAACCACAGGTCATCCCCCAGGTTTTCAACCCTGGTGGGTTCGGTCCTCCACGACCTCTTACAGCCGCTTCAACCTGCCCATGGCTAGATCACTCCGCTTCGGGTCTTGAGCGCGCTACTATGTCGCCCTATTCGGACTCGCTTTCGCTACGGCTTCCCCACACGGGTTAACCTCGCAACACACCGCAAACTCGCAGGCTCATTCTTCAAAAGGCACGCAGTCACGACGCAAGGAACAAGTTCCTCGCGCGACGCTCCCACGGCTTGTAGGCACACGGTTTCAGGTACTATTTCACTCCGCTCCCGCGGTACTTTTCACCATTCCCTCACGGTACTATCCGCTATCGGTCACCAGGGAATATTTAGGCTTAACGGGTGGTCCCGCCAGATTCACACGGGATTTCTCGGGCCCCGTGCTACTTGGGTGTCTCTTAAACGAGCCGCATGAATTTCAGCTACGGGGGTCTTACCCTCTACGCCGGACCTTTCGCATGTCCTTCGCCTATCCATACGGTTTCTGACTCGTCTCACCGCCGGCAGACGATGATAAAGAGATCCCACAACCCCGCATGCGCAACCCCTGCCGGGTATCACACGCATACGGTTTGGCCTCATCCGGTTTCGCTCGCCACTACTCCCGGAATCACGGTTGTTTTCTCTTCCTGAGGGTACTGAGATGTTTCACTTCCCCTCGTTCCCTCCACACTGCCTATGTGTTCAGCAGCGGGTGACAGCCCATGACGACTGCCGGGTTTCCCCATTCGGAAACCCCCGGATCAAAGCCTGGTTGACGACTCCCCGGGGACTATCGTGGCCTCCCACGTCCTTCATCGGTTCCTGGTGCCAAGGCATCCACCGTGCGCCCTTAAAAACTTGGCCACAGATGCTCGCGTCCACTGTGCAGTTCTCAAGCAACGACCAGCCACCCACCACCCCGCTGAAAACAGCGAGTTCACTGGGGCCGGCATCGCGAAGGTTCAGACAACTTTCTGCCCGTACCCTCAGATACCCAACAGCGCGCCCGGCACAATCAACCCTCCGCCGCGTTCCACACTCCGAAGAGCAGTACTGACAACCGGATGACCGATCGTGCCGAATAGTCAACGTTCCACCCATGAGCTGACCACCGTCGAACATTTGCCGACGTAGTGGCTCTGGATCTCTTGCGAGATCTAGATGCTCCTTAGAAAGGAGGTGATCCAGCCGCACCTTCCGGTACGGCTACCTTGTTACGACTTCGTCCCAATCGCCAGTCCCACCTTCGACAGCTCCCTCCCACAAGGGGTTGGGCCACCGGCTTCGGGTGTTACCGACTTTCGTGACGTGACGGGCGGTGTGTACAAGGCCCGGGAACGTATTCACCGCAGCAATGCTGATCTGCGATTACTAGCAACTCCGACTTCATGGGGTCGAGTTGCAGACCCCAATCCGAACTGAGACCGGCTTTTTGAGATTCGCTCCGCCTCGCGGCATCGCAGCTCATTGTACCGGCCATTGTAGCACGTGTGCAGCCCAAGACATAAGGGGCATGATGACTTGACGTCGTCCCCACCTTCCTCCGAGTTGACCCCGGCAGTCTCCTGTGAGTCCCCATCACCCCGAAGGGCATGCTGGCAACACAGAACAAGGGTTGCGCTCGTTGCGGGACTTAACCCAACATCTCACGACACGAGCTGACGACAGCCATGCACCACCTGTCACCCGACCACAAGGGGGGCACCATCTCTGATGCTTTCCGGGCGATGTCAAGCCTTGGTAAGGTTCTTCGCGTTGCGTCGAATTAAGCCACATGCTCCGCTGCTTGTGCGGGCCCCCGTCAATTCCTTTGAGTTTTAGCCTTGCGGCCGTACTCCCCAGGCGGGGAACTTAATGCGTTAGCTGCGGCACCGACGACGTGGAATGTCGCCAACACCTAGTTCCCAACGTTTACGGCGTGGACTACCAGGGTATCTAATCCTGTTCGCTCCCCACGCTTTCGCTCCTCAGCGTCAGTAATGGCCCAGAGATCCGCCTTCGCCACCGGTGTTCCTCCTGATATCTGCGCATTTCACCGCTACACCAGGAATTCCGATCTCCCCTACCACACTCTAGCTAGCCCGTATCGAATGCAGACCCGGGGTTAAGCCCCGGGCTTTCACATCCGACGTGACAAGCCGCCTACGAGCTCTTTACGCCCAATAATTCCGGACAACGCTTGCGCCCTACGTATTACCGCGGCTGCTGGCACGTAGTTAGCCGGCGCTTCTTCTGCAGGTACCGTCACTTTCGCTTCTTCCCTGCTGAAAGAGGTTTACAACCCGAAGGCCGTCATCCCTCACGCGGCGTCGCTGCATCAGGCTTTCGCCCATTGTGCAATATTCCCCACTGCTGCCTCCCGTAGGAGTCTGGGCCGTGTCTCAGTCCCAGTGTGGCCGGTCGCCCTCTCAGGCCGGCTACCCGTCGTCGCCTTGGTAGGCCATCACCCCACCAACAAGCTGATAGGCCGCGGGCTCATCCTTCACCGCCGGAGCTTTCAACCCCTCCCCATGCAGGAAGGAGTGTTATCCGGTATTAGACCCCGTTTCCAGGGCTTGTCCCAGAGTGAAGGGCAGATTGCCCACGTGTTACTCACCCGTTCGCCACTAATCCACCCCGAAGGGCTTCATCGTTCGACTTGCATGTGTTAAGCACGCCGCCAGCGTTCGTCCTGAGCCAGGATCAAACTCTCCATGAATGTTTTCCCGTAATCGGGATGAACACCACAAGAGCGGAACAGCCGATCGGAATAGGACCGACTGTTCACAGCGTCCTCGCTGTGTCATTGCCTACCAACCACAAGGGCCGGCAGGACTTTCAAAGGAACCTCGCCATCCGAAGATGGACGGGGTATCAACATATCTGGCGTTGACTTTTGGCACGCTGTTGAGTTCTCAAGGAACGGACGCTTCCTTTGTACTCACCCTCTCGGGCTTTCCTCCGGGCGCTTCCCTTCGGTCTTGCGTTTCCGACTCTATCAGACTCTTTCGTGTCCGATTCCCCAGTCGGCGGGGCTGCTTTCCGGCCTTTCGGCTTTCCGGCGATTCCGACTCTATCAGATCCTTTCGGGCCTGATTCCCGGTCGAACTCGGGTTGTCATTCCGGCTGTTGGGCCGTTCCGACGTTCCAAACTCTAGCGGATTCCCCATCCGACTCATAATCGAGTCTTCGAAATGAATTTCGGCATGCCGAAATTCGTCCCGGTTGGGAGATCGTGTCGAGAGTTGGGTGCCGCTTGAGCGGCTGAGTGGCTGTCGAGGAGCCGTTCCGGCCCCTGACAACTCGAAGAACCTTACAGACAGGTGAAGTGTGCGTCAAATCCCGCCAGGGAGGGGGCGACAGCTCGCTAGTCGAGGTCCGTGAGCCGGCCGCCCGCGTCCGGTTGGGCGTGTTCCACCCGGCGCAGGACGCGGATCAGGAGCTCGCCGAGCATGCCCCGGTCCTCCGCCGAAAGGTCCTGGAGCAGGTCCTCCTCGAAGTCCGTGGCCATGCGCATCGCCTCGAGCCACTTCGTACGGCCTTCGTCGGTCAGTTCCACGATCACGCGGACGCGGTTGTTCTCGTCCCGGTCGCGGGTGACGAGGCCTTCGCTCGCCATGCGGTCGATGCGGTGGGTCATCGCGGCCGGGGTGAGGCCGAGGCGCTTGGCCAGTTCGCCGGGGCCCATCCGGTAGGGCGCCCCCGCGAGCACCAGGCTCTTGAGGACCTCCCACTCGGCGTTGCTGATGCCGAGGGTGGCGACCTGGCGGCCGTACGCCACGTTCATGCGCCGGTTGAGCCGGCCCAGCGCGGAGACGACCTTCTCGACCTGGGGGTCCAGGTCTCCGTACTCGCGCTGATACGCGGCGATCTGCTCGTCGAGGCTCGGCTCGCCGAGGGCGGGGTCCGGCGCTGCTGGGCCTTCGGGGCTCGCGGTTGGCATGCGCCGAAGTATCCCATGGGGCGCGTTGGCGTTGAAGTCCTTCACTGTGTATTGTTGAGGATCTAACTTTAGTGTTGAAGTCTTCAGGCTTCAGTCCTTCAAGACCTCGAGGTAGGTGAGTGTGACCAGGGCGATGGGCGCTGCGATGCGCCGGATTCAGGCGGGGAACGCGCTGAGCGCGTTCGGACTCGGCTTCACGGTCCCGTATCTGTACGTCTATGTGGCGCAGGTACGGGATCTCGGCGCGACGACGGCGGGAGCTGTCCTCGCGGTCTTTGCGATGGCCGCCCTCGTCGCCCTTCCCTTCACCGGTCGTGTGATCGACCGCCGCGGACCGCTGCCCGTCCTGGTGGGGGCCGCGCTGCTGGCCGGTGCGGGCGCCGTCGCCATGGGACTGGCGGGGAACGTGCCCGCGGTCGTGCTGTCGGCAGCCCTGCTGGGCTCCGGTACCGCGATCATGCAGCCGGCGCTGGCCACCATGATCGTGTGGACCTCCGACTCCACGACCCGTACGCGCGCCTTCGCCACACAGTTCTTCCTGCAGAACCTGGGCCTCGGCATCGGCGGGCTGATCGGCGGGCACATCGTCGACGCGAGCCGGCCGGGCAGCTTCCTCCTGCTGTTCGGTATCGAGGCCGCGATGTTCCTGGTGCTGGCCGGGATCGCGCTCACCGTGCGGCTGCCGCGCTCCCTCTCACTGCACGAGCTGCGGCCCGAGAACGCCGAGGCCAAGGCACGCGGCGGGATGCGTGCCCTGCTCGGCCACAAGGCCATGGTCCAGCTCTGCGTCCTCGGGTTCGTCCTCTTCTTCGCCTGCTACGGACAGTTCGAGTCGGGGCTCGCGGCCTACGGCACCGAGGCCGCCGGGATCCAGCCGTCGACGCTCGGCACCGCGCTGGCCGCGAACACCGCGGTCATCGTGGTCGCCCAGTTCGTCGTGCTGAAGTTCGTCGAGCGCCGCAGCCGCACCCGGGTGATCGCCGCTGTCGGGCTGATCTGGACGGTCGCCTGGCTCATCGCGGGCTACGCGGGCCTCGGGCACGGCAGCCAGGCGATGGCGACGGCCGCGTTCGTCTCGACGTACGCGCTCTTCGGGCTGGGTGAGGCGATGCTGTCGCCGACCGTCGCGCCGCTGGTCGCCGATCTGGCACCGGAGTCGATGGTCGGGCAGTACAACTCGGCGTTCGCCCTGGTCAAGCAGCTCGCGCTGGCGGTCGGTCCGGCCGTGGGCGGGCCGATGGGGGCCGCGCTGCACGGCCCGTACATCGTGACGTTCGTGCTGTTCTCGCTCGGCATCAGCGTGCTGGCGCTGCGGCTCGGCAAGCAGCTCACACCCGTGCAGGACAAGCCCGCGCTCGCGTCGAAGTCGCGGGTGGTGGCGGTGCACAAGCCCGCCGAAGCGGTGGAGACACCGGTCTGAGGGGCTGAGCCCGCGGGGATCCCTGCCCTACGAGGGCAGGGCGAACTCGCACCAGACCGCTTTCCCGCCGCCCGGCGTGCGGCGGCTTCCCCAGGACGAGGCGATCGTCGCGACGATGGAGATCCCGCGGCCCGCCTCGTCCTCCGTTTCCGCACGGCGGCGGCGCGGCAGGTGATCGTCGCCGTCCGTGACCTCGATGATCAGCCGGCGGTCGGTGCGGCGGAGTCTGAGGCGCATGGGCGGGGTGCCGTGCTGGAGGGAGTTGGCGACCAGTTCGCTGGTCGCCAGGACGCCCAGGTCGTGCAGTTCCGGGGAGAAGCGCCAGGAGGCGAGGACGCCGGAGGCGAACGCGCGGGCGCGCGGGGCCGCTTCGATGCCGCCGAGAAGATCGAGCGCCGCGTTGTGGAAGAGCTCGGCCGCCGCACCCGTACGCGTGGGGTGCTGGACGACGAGGACGGCGACGTCGTCGTCATGCTCCGCCGTCACCCCCAGCGAGCGGATCAGCCGGTCGCAGACGACCTGCGGAGTGCCCGTCGCTCCCGACAGGGCACGCTCCAGAGCGGCCACTCCCTCGTCGATGTCCTCGCCCCGGCGCTCGACCAGACCATCGGTGTAGAGGACGGCGCTGGAGCCGGGCGGCAGGGCGATCGTGCCCGAGGTGTGGATCCAGCCGCCGGTGCCGAGCGGGGGGCCCGTCGGGTCCTCGGCGCGGCGGACCGAGCCGTCCTCGTCGCGGACGAGGATCGGCAGATGGCCGGCCGACGCGTACACGAGCCGGCCTTCGTTCGGGTCGTGCACCGCGTAGACGCAGGTCGCGATCTGGCTGGCGTCGATCTCGGCGGCCAGGCCGTCGAGCAGCTGGAGCACCTCGTGCGGCGGCAGATCGAGACGGGCGTAGGCGCGGACGGCGGTCCGGAGCTGGCCCATGACGGCGGCGGCACGCACCCCGCGGCCCATGACGTCGCCGATGACGAGCGCGGTACGGCCGGCGCCGAGGGTGATGACGTCGTACCAGTCGCCGCCGACCGCCGCGTCCGTACCGCCCGGGCGGTAGTCGGCCGCGATCCGCAGATCGTCGGGCTGCTCCAACTCCTGCGGCAGCAGGGACCGCTGGAGAGTCACCGCCGTCTCGCGGTGACGGCGCTCGCTGGCACGCAGCCGCTCGGCGGCCTCGGCGTGGTCGGTGACGTCGGCGGCGAAGACGAGGACCCCGCCGCCTTCGTCGGGGCTGTCGACCGGCAGGCAGGTGGCGGTGTACGAGCCTCCGCCGCGGACCTTGCGGGACTTGACCGTCCGGGGCTTCCCGCTGCGCAGCACCTGGTCCATGAGCGGGAACAGGCCCAGCTCGGCCAGTTCGGGGCAGGCGCCGGCGGCCGTGGCGCCGGCCGGGCGGGGGCCGAAGGCCGCGGCGTACGCGTCGTTCACGTAGGCGATGCGGTGCTCGGGGCCGTACACGAGGGCGACCAGGGCGGGCAGGCTGCCGAGCACCTCGCGGACCGGGAAGTCCTCGATGGCGGGCGCGTCGGGCAGGGAGTCCGGCTGCTGTTCGTACTCGCCGCGGGCCGCGGGGACCGAGCCCTCCCCTCGTTGTACGGGGGAGATCCCGTGGTCGGTCCTCCGCGCCGCGCCGCGGCGCTGCGTACCGGGGAGCCTCGAGCTCCAACGCGTGAAGTTCACTGACTTACTTGCCTCAATGGTTGTCGCCAAGGGTCACTCTGTGCAGGTGTGAGCCCACCTATGGTCACACGTCCAGTGTGGCCGAACGGACTGCCGGCCGCCGCCGGCTAGTTGCCTCTGGGGTCGCTCTGCTGCTCGTCCTTCGACCCGCCCTCGGGCCCGGGGAGGGTCCCGCCGTGGGGCCGGTGCCGCGCACCGTCGGGGCCGTGGCCGGGGCGTTTGCCGCCGGCGGCGAGCTCGAACTCGGCCCGCGGGTGCTCCAGCGATCCGAGCGAGACGATCTCGCGCTTGAAGAGCCCCGCGAGGGTCCATTCCGCGAGCACCCGCGCCTTGCGGTTGAAGGTGGGGACACGGCTCAGGTGGTAGGCGCGGTGCATGAACCACGCCGGGTAGCCCTTGAGCTTGCGGCCGTAGACGTGGGCGACGCCCTTGTGGAGACCGAGGGAGGCCACGGAGCCGACGTATTTGTGCGCGTACTGTTGGAGCGGTGCGCCGCGCAGCGATGCCGCGATGTTCTCCGCCAGCACCTTCGTCTGACGCACGGCGTGCTGGGCGTTGGGCGCGGTCTCCGTGCCCGGCGTGTCGGCGGTGACATCGGGAACGGCCGCCGCGTCACCGGCCGCCCAGGCGTGCTCGACGCCGACGACGGTCAGTTCGGCGGTGCAGCGCAGGCGGCCACGCTCGTTCAGCGGCAGGTCGGTGGCGGCCAGGACCGGTGCCGGTTTGACGCCGGCGGTCCACACGACGGTGCGCGTCGGAAAGCGGCTGCCGTCGCTGAGAACGGCGACGCGGTCCTCGCAGGACTCGAGCCGGGTCTCGAGTCGTACGTCGATGTTGCGGGCGCGCAGCTCGCGTATGGCGTAGGTGCCCATCTCCTCGCCCACCTCGGGGAGGATGCGGTTGCTGGCCTCGACGAGGATCCACTTCAGGTCGTCGGGCTTGATGTTGTGGTAGTAGCGCGAGGTGTAGCGGGCCATGTCCTCCAGCTCGGCGAGCGCCTCGACGCCCGCGTAGCCGCCGCCGACGAAGACGAAGGTGAGGGCCGCGTCGCGGATCGCGGGGTCGCGGGTGGAGGAGGCGATGTCCATCTGCTCGATGACGTGGTTGCGCAGACCGATGGCCTCCTCGACGGTCTTGAAGCCGATGGCGTAGTCCGCGAGGCCGGGGACGGGCAGGGTGCGGGAGACCGATCCCGGCGCGAGGACCAGTTCGTCGTACGGCAGCTCGACGGCGCCGGTCCCCTCCTCGGCGGTGGCGAGGGTGGTCACGGTCGCGGTGCGCTTGGCATGGTCGATCGCCGTGGCCTCGCCGATGAGGATCTTGCACTTGTCCAGAACTCGCCGCAGCGGGACGACGACATGGCGGGGCGAGATCGATCCGGCGGCCGCTTCGGGGAGGAAGGGCTGATACGTCATATAGGGGTCCGGCGTGATCACCAGGATCTCCGCCTCGCCGCGTGCCAGCTCGTGTTTCAGCTTCTGCTGGAGACGAAGCGCCGTGTACATCCCGACGTAGCCGCCGCCGACGACGAGGATGCGCGTGCCCGACGGTGGGCCGGGGGTCGCGCCCCGGGAGTTAGCAGCCTTCACCATCCCATGAGGCAACGGCCGCAGGCGTTTGTCCACAGGCCCGGCAAATTGTGTGACCGGAAGCCTCCGGTTGTGACGCGCCGGGCGCATCCCGCGCATTCCGGAAGGTACGCAGGTCAGGGGCGGGGAGGAGGGTGGTGCGAGGGGGCGTAATCGGGAGTCTTCCGGTCCTTGCTCCGATCGGGGGGCGCTCCGTGCGGAACTACCCCCTTCTGAATTGACCCTGGCTCAACTATGTTCGTACCTCGTCGGGGTGCCTGGTCAAGGCGCGCCCGGCAGACCAGGCGGGGAGGTCTCCGGGGGGAGACACAGTGACCGGGGGAACGCGTATGACCATTCAGGATTCTCATTGGCAGGCTGCCGTGCCGACGGCCGTGGACGGGCATTCCGTGCACGGCGGACACACGGGCGGCGAGGGCAACGGACGCGCGGGATCGGGCGGCCTCGGCCGTTCCGCACCGCTGCGGGTGGACGCACAGCGCAATCTCGAGCACGTCCTGCGGGCGGCTCGTGAGGTGTTCGGCGAGCTGGGATACGGCGCGCCGATGGAGGATGTGGCCCGTCGCGCCAGGGTCGGCGTGGGGACGGTGTACCGCCGTTTCCCGAGCAAGGACGTGCTGGTGCGCCGGATAGCCGAGGAGGAGACCTCCCGGCTGACGGAGCAGGCGCGTACGGCTCTGGGGCAGGAGGAGGAGCCCTGGTCGGCCCTCTCCCGCTTCCTGCGTACGTCGGTGGCGTCGGGTGCCGGCCGGCTGCTGCCGCCGCAGGTGCTGCGCGTCGGCGTGGAGTCGGAGGAGTCTGCGGCGGTCGGCGGCGACGGTGTCCGGGTGCCGCATCAGCGCTCCGGGGCACAGCCCGAACTGCGGGTCGTCGGACAGCGTCAGGCACCGGCGGACGAGGACGAGGGCACGGGCGCGGCGGATCTGCTCGAGGTCGTGGGGCAGCTCGTGGACCGGGCCCGGGCGGCGGGTGAGCTGCGGGGCGATGTGACCGTGGCGGACGTGCTGCTGGTGATAGCCACGGCGGCGCCCTCGCTGCCGGACCCGGCGCAGCAGGCTGCGGCGTCGTCACGGCTGCTGGACATTCTCCTCGAGGGATTGCGTCCTCGGTCGGCCTGAGCACTGACGGGTGCGGCTGTGGGCTGCGACCGACCATCGCGATCCACAGCCGCAACGGCTCATCACAGAACGCCGATTGACCATTCCCCGAACGAGTGACGATTAGTGCTCGGATTCGGTAAGTCTCCCCGGATGAGTGGTTGACGCGCATGCGGGTTCGGTGCGCTGTTGCTCTGTGGCACGCTTGCCCGGTGTTTGGGTCTGAAGGTGCTGACGGGGGCTTCCGCGATGAGCGGTGACGAACGGGACGCACGGGACGAGTCCCTCGACGGTGCGGATGACGCGGAGGCTTCGGGACTGCCTTCGAGGCAGGTTCCGAGCCAGGGCGGGCCCGAGGGGTCCTCCGGATCGCCCGACGGCGTTCCGCCCCAAGGCGCGGCCAGAGACGGGATCGGGACCACCGGCCCTGTGCCGGCCGGTCATGCGGTGCCGCTCCAGCGCGAAGGCGGCAGCGGACTCGACTCGGTGCTTCCGCCACCACGTGAACTCCCCGTGTCCGATGCCGAGTTGCTCCAGCGCATGCGCATGGGGGAGAGCAGCGCCTACGAGGAGCTGTTCCGCCGCCACTCCGACGCCGTTCGTCGGTACGCGCGCACGTGTTGCCGGGACGCGCACACCGCCGACGACCTGACGGCAGAGGTGTTCGCGCGGACGCTGCAGGCCGTTCGCGGGGGCGCCGGGCCCGATCACGCCGTGCGGGCGTATCTGATGACGACGGTGCGCCGGGTGGCCGCCTCCTGGACGAAGACCGCCAAGCGCGAGCAACTGGTGGACGACTTCGCGGTATTCGCCGCCGAGGCAGCCCGCAGCACGGACGCCGCGACCGACGACACCCTGGACCTGGGCGCGGACGTCCGCGCCATGCACGAGGCCGAACAGTCCCTGGCCATGCAGGCCTTCCGGTCGCTGCCCGAGCGCTGGCAGGCGGTCCTGTGGCACACCACCGTCGAGGAGGAGTCCCCGAGCGAGGTCGCACCGCTCTTCGGGCTGACCGCCAACGCCACGGCGGTCCTCGCCAGCCGGGCCCGCGAAGGGCTCAAGCAGGCCTATCTGCAAGCCCATGTGAGCACCGCGCTCACCTCCGGCGGCGACTGCGCGCGGTACGCCGACCGGCTGGGGGCCTATGCCCGCGGCGGGCTGCGGATGCGGGCCGAACGCGGTCTGCGCAAGCACCTGGAGGAGTGCGCCAAGTGCCGGCTCGCGGTGGGCGAGCTGGAGCACGTCAACGCCGGGATCCCCGCGCTGCTGCCGGTCGCGGTCATCGGCTGGTTCGCCGCCGGCTACTCGCTCAAGGCCGCCGGGATCGTCGCCGGCGGAGCAGCCGGCGCTGCGGGGGCGGGCGCGGCCGCCGCGGCATCGGGCGGTGCGGCGGCCGGCGGGTCCTCGGGCGCGGCCGGTGGAGCCGCCGCAACGGAGGGACTCGGCGCACCCGTGAAGGCGGGTATCGCCGCCGCGGTGGCCGTGGCGGCAGCGGCGGGACTGGTGTGGGCGCTCTCCGGCGACCCGGCGCCCGTGCCGGAAGCGGATGCCAAGCCTCCGGTCAGTCTGCCCGGCGCACCGCAGCAGCCGCGGCCGCCACAGCAGAAGCCCGATCCGCCGCGGCCGCCGGCACCCGGCGACCCCGCCGTACCGGCTCCGTCGGTGCGTCCCAACGACCCTGCGCCGAAGACGAATCCGGCACCCACGACGGCACCGGGTACGCCCGCACCCTCGGCCCCGGCGCCGTCCGAGCCCGCACCGCCGGACCCGCCCGCACCCACACAGCCACCGGCACCGACGCCGTCCGAGCCGCGCCCCACACCTCCCCCGCCTCCGCCGGAGCCGCGGGTCTACCAGGTCAACCGGCTCGAATACAGCGTGTTCGGTGACCACACCGGACCCGAGGTGCTGCTGGGGCAGAGCAGTTGGATCTGGCAGCGCTGGGGAATGTCGGTCGACGGCCGGCGCTATGGACACGGGGTGACGGTGCACGCGCCCTCGTCGGTCACCATCGCCCTCAACCGCCGGTGCACCAGCTATGACGCGGTGGTCGGCATCGACGACCTGACGCTGGGCCGCGGTGCCGTGCGGTTCTCCGTCTACGGGGACGGTGCGCGGCTGTGGCGCTCGCCGGTGATCCGCGGCGGGCAGGCGGGCGTACCGGTCCATGCGGCGATCGGCGGGCGGGAGAGGATCCGGCTGGTCGTGGAGCCGGTCACGCCGTTCGGTTCGGTGGCGCTCGCGAACTGGGCCCAGTCGCAGATCAGCTGCGGCTGACGGCGGCCCGTACCGGTACCTGTACGGGGGGTCGCGCCCCCGGGCCGTACGGAGAGCCCGCGGTCGTACGGAGGTCAGCCGGGCCGTACAAGGAGCCCGAGGCCGTACCGAGGTCCACCCGCGGCCGTACGGAGGTGAGCCTGAGCCCTCCTCGGGCCCAACCGCCGCCTATGGCTGGAGTGTTCGCCGGGGTGGTACTCCTCCGGCGACCGCACGCTGCCGGGGGGCCGCCGAGCCCGTCCAGCAGGTGCCACGGCGCGACAGCAGTCGCCGCAGCCACAGTTCCGTGGAGATCAGGTCGGCCAGGCCGTCCAGAGGCACCTGTTCGCCCTCGGAGGCCGCCCTCAGGGCCTTGCGGACCACCCGCGCCTCCACGAGGCCCGCGTCCGCGAGCAGCGGGGCGTCGAAGAGGGCCATCAGCGTCGGCAGTGCCGCGCGGAGGCCTTTGCGTGCCGTCGCGGTCGACGTGGCCTGGGTGGTCGCACCCCAGCCCGGCGGCAGGTCGTGGATGCCCGCACCCGAGAGGACCGTGCGCAGGATCTCCGCCCGCGCGCCCGGTCGCACCCGCAGGGACTCGGGGAGGTCGCGGCAGGCGCGGACGACCTGGTTGTCGAGGAAGGGCGCGTGCAGGCGCTGGCTGCGGACCTCGGCCGCCTGTTCCAGGATGCGGTGGTCGGACGCGTGGCGGGTCAGCGCGGCCCGGGCGCGGGCCTCACCGGGACGTTGCACGATCACCGGGCGCGTCGCCGCCGCCATCAGACGAACCGATACTTCAGCCAACGCCTCACCCGTGAGCCACCGCGCGGCCGGGCCGGGCCGCGACCAGGTCAGGGCCGCCAGCGACGCACCGAGCGGGCCGGTGCCGTTCGCCCCCGCGCTCTTGCGGTTCGCCTCCAGCAACAGGTCGGCGGCCGTCTCCAGGCCCGTCCGGTACGGCGTACGCGCCAGCCGCCGCGCCGCCCGGTACACCGTCACGGGGATGAACAGCGCCTGCGGCGAAGGGCCTTCGGCCCGCGCCAGCGCTGCGGCAGGCCGCAGCAGATGGCGCCGGCGCCGGTCCAGCAGCAGATCCGCGAGGCGTGCCGGGTGCGCGTCCAGCACCTGCCGTGCGCCCGTACCGGTGAAGTGGTCCGCGCTGCCGCCGGTCAGCCGGCCGCGGTGGCGTTCCGCCGTGACGAGTGAGGGCGCGGGTTCGTCGGTGAGCGGCCCGCTGTCCAGGGAGGCGTACGGCAGCCCCTCCTCGCCGGCCGCGACGACCACATGGTGCAGGCGCGGGTTCTCGGCGATCGCGCGCGCCCGTTCCAGTTCGGCCTCGCGGCCGTCCTCGGTCAGATCGTTGAAGGTGACGGCGAGAAGCCGCTCACCGGCTCCGGTGCCGTGGCCGAGCACCGTGCCGGGGACGCCGGGCAGCCCCGCGGCGAGCAGCGCGAGCGTGCCGGACGCGCTGCCGCCGGACAGGTCCGCGCCGATGCCGGGCGCCGGTCCGCCCCGGGCGGCGCGGCGCTCCGCGGGACCCATGCCCGGCACGGGACCGGGGTCCGGGGGCAGCGTCTCGGGTGCGTGCCGGGGGGCGGTGAGTCTCGCGCGTACGGCGTCGACCAGGGCGTCCCGTACGCCGTCGACCGCGCGCGCCGCCTCGATCTGCGGGCCCGCGACGGCGAGCGAGGCGACCGGCTCGTAGCCGGTGATCTCGCGGGAGCCCTCGCGCAGGATCAGCGCGTGCCCCGGCGGGATGCGCTTGACCCCTTCGTACGGAGTCGAGTCGCGCAACGCCTCCGGGGTCTCGGGGCAGGCGAGCAGCGCGGCCAAGTGCCCGATGTCCAGCTGGGCTTCGATGAGATCGGCGAGCGGTAGGGCGGCGGTCGCGTAGGCGGTGCCGTTGGCCCAGGGGGTGTAGAAGACGGGTCTCGCGCCGGCCAGGTCGCCGATGACGGTGATCCGGCGCCCTATCTGGACGACCGCGGTGTAACTGCCGGCCCACGAGGTCAGATGGCGAAGGGCCCCGCCGCGGGCGGACAGCAGTCCGGCCCGCAGCTCGCCGTCCCCGGCCGCGCAGCAGCCGAGGACGGCGAGTCTGGTGATGGGGACCTGCCCGACGACATGCGCCGGCGGATCGGCGGTGACGACGCGCACCTCGTCGGGGCGCCAGTCACCGACCGCCCACAGCGGGTCCGGGTCGCCCCACAGGAGCTGCGAGCCGACGGGGTGGACGGTGCGGCCCTCGTCGGACTCCCCGACGGCCCCGGCCGTACCGAAGTTTGCGGCAATACTGCTCCACCCCACCAACCACCGCATCGCCGCCTCCACAGGCTGTGGACAAACCATGGCCGTCGAGCCCCGGCCGTTCGGGAACATGCTGCCACGAAGGCAGCGCACAGGAGGGGCTCCGGGTAGCGCGCGCAAAAAGTGAACGCGCCCCCGCGGTTGGCGATTTGCTGCCGGTTCAACGAGCGGCGGAACGAGCGACCTATACCCAAATCAGAGCAAAGGGAACGAGCAGGACAGTCGTCATTCGGCCATTCTCGGGGGCGCTTCGGGGGCTTTGGCCCGGCATACGACAGTCCGGGAGGCGCTGTTCGCCTCCCGGACCGGTCCGCCGCCCGCGGGGATTGAAGGCGGCGGTGTCCCCCAGCCCACTGGTTCCAGTACGCAGTGGGCCGACCCACGCAGCACTCATGGAAGCGGTCCCCCACCTGCCGGACCAGAGCGCACGGACGGGCGCACGGCCACACACACGGAGCACGGCGGCGCGGCACCGCCGGCCGTCCGGCTGCTCCAACGCACAACAATCTCGCCATACGGAACACCGCCCCTTAACGGTCAGGATGCGGCGAACTACGCTGTGTTTACTGATGTTCTCCGCCGGGGCGCATATTCCGCAGGGCTCGGCCAGGTGCTTTTGCAGCCGGGACCGCGAAGCTGCCAACCGGGGAGGACGCAGTACGAATGCCGTGCGCTGCAGAGCGACGCGGCGGCCGTCTGTGTGTCGAGGGGTGGCGCATGTCCAGGGAGCAACGCGGGCCGAACGAAAAACTCGGCACCGTTCTCGCCCTCGCGGGAATCAGCAACGCCGGTCTTGCCCGGCGGGTCAACGACCTCGGAGCGCAGCGCGGGCTGACCCTTCGCTACGACAAGACGTCCGTGGCGAGATGGGTGTCGAAGGGCATGGTGCCGCAGGGTGCCGCGCCCCATCTGATCGCCGCCGCGATCGGCGCGAAGCTCGGCCGTCCGGTGCCGCTGCACGAGATCGGTCTCGCGGACGCCGACCCGGCCCCCGAGGTCGGGCTCGCCTTCCCGCGTGATGTCGGCGAGGCGGTGAAATCGGCCACCGAGCTGTACCGCCTCGACCTGGCGGGCCGGCGGGCCGGGAGCGGAGGCATATGGCAGTCGCTGGCCGGTTCCTTCGCGGTGAGCGCCTATGCGACGCCTGCGTCGCGCTGGCTGATAACCCCTGCCGACTCCTCGGTGGAGCGTTCTCTGGACGCCCTCACCGACGACTCGCCCGCCCGCGTGGGCCACAGCGATGTGGCCAAATTGCGGGAGGCGGCGGAGGACGCCCGCCGCTGGGACTCCAAGTACGGCGGTGGGGACTGGCGTTCGTCGATGGTCCCCGAGTGCCTCCGGGTGGACGCGGCGCCGCTGCTGCTCGCCTCGTACTCCGACGAGGTCGGCCGCGCGCTGTTCGGCGCGACCGCCGAACTGACGCGGCTGGCGGGCTGGATGGCCTTCGACACGGGCCAGCAGGAGGCCGCCCAGCGGTACTACATCCAGGCGTTGCGGCTCGCCCGCGCGGCGGCCGACGTGCCGCTCGGCGGATACGTCCTCGCCTCGATGTCGCTCCAGGCCACCTACCGCGGCTTCGCCGACGAGGGCGTGGACCTCGCGCAGGCTGCACTGGAGCGCAACCGCGGCCTGGCGACGGCCCGCACGATGAGCTTCTTCCGGCTGGTCGAGGCACGCGCCCACGCCAAGGCGAACGACGCGGCCGCGGCCGGCGGGGCGCTGAAGGCGGCCGAGGGCTGGCTGGAGCGCTCACGGGAGGGCGACCCGGATCCGTCCTGGCTGGGTTTCTACTCCTACGACCGGTTCGCCGCCGACGCGGCCGAGTGCTACCGCGACCTGAAGGCACCACGGCAGGTACGGCGCTTCACGGAGCAGGCCCTGTCGCGGCCGACGGAGGAGTTCGTGCGCTCGCACGGCTTACGGCTCGTGGTGAGCGCCGTCGCGGAGCTGGAGTCCGGGAACCTGGACGCGGCGTGCGCGGCGGGCACGCGCGCGGTGGAGGTCGCGGGACGGATCTCCTCGGCGCGGACCACGGAGTACGTACGGGACCTGCTGCACCGGCTGGAACCGTACGGCGACGAACCGCGGGTCGTGGAGCTCCGGGAGCGGGCGAGGCCGCTGCTGATGGCACCCGCGTAGACCCGAGCGGACATGACTGCGTACACGCCTCCCTGTTTCAGCTGGTTTAACGGCATTGTCAGCGGGCCAGTGCACTATCGGGGTGGGAGGTGACGCGGTGACGGCGTCCGGGCAGAGCTTCGACTGCGACGTGCTGGTGATCGGCGGTGGGATCGTCGGTCTGTCGACGGCGTACGCCCTCACGCGCGCGGCCCCGGGGACCCGGGTGATCGTCCTGGAGAAGGAGCCGGGGACGGCGCGCCACCAGACCGGGCGGAACAGCGGGGTGATCCACAGCGGGATCTACTACCGGCCGGGGTCGCTGAAGGCGCGCTTCGCGGTGCGCGGGGCGGCGGAGATGGTCAAGTTCTGCGCGGAGTACGGCATCGCCCACCAGGTCACGGGCAAGCTGATCGTCGCCACCGGCCGCGACGAGCTGCCCCGGCTGCACGCCCTGGTCCAGCGCGGCCGGGAGAACGGCATTCCGGTACGGGAGCTGGGCCCCGCACAGATCATGGAGCACGAACCGGAGGTCCGCGGGCTCGCGGCGATCCAGGTGGGCACGACGGGGATCTGCGACTTCGGCGCGGTGGCGGCGCAGCTGGCGGCCGCGTCGGACGCCGACATCCGCTGCGGCGAGGAGGTCCTGGCGGTCGACCGCCGCGCCTTCGGAGTCGCCGTGCGCACGTCCTCCGGCACGGTGCTCAGAGCGCGGGCGATGGTCAACTGCGCGGGTCTCCAGTGCGACCGGGTGGCCCGGATGACGGGCGACGAGCCGGACATGCGGATCATCCCCTTCCGCGGCGAGTACTACGAACTGGCGGACCCCTCGCTCGTCCGGGGGCTGGTCTATCCGGTGCCGGACCCGGCGTTCCCGTTCCTCGGGGTGCACCTGACACGCGGGATCGACGGCGGGGTCCACGTCGGCCCGAACGCGGTCCCGGCGCTGGCCCGCGAGGGCTACGACTGGTCCACCCTGCGCCCTCGCGACCTGGCGACCACCCTGACCTGGCCGGGCTCCTGGCGGATCGCCCAACGCCACTGGCGGTACGGCGCGGGCGAGCTGCACCGCTCGGTCTCGAAGCGCGCCTTCACGACGGCGGTCCGCCGCCTGCTGCCCTCGATCACGGAATCGGACCTCCGCCGCGCCCCGGCGGGAGTCCGCGCCCAGGCGGTCCTGCGGGACGGCACGCTGGCGGACGACTTCCTGATCCGCGAGTCCCCGCGCGCGGTCCACGTCCTGAACGCCCCGTCCCCGGCGGCGACGGCCTCGCTCCCGATCGGCCGCGAGGTGGCGCGCAGGGCGCTGCGAGCGCTGTCCGCTTAGCGGGGCCGCGCCCCACGCCCCCTGGCTCCGGTGGCTTCGCGCCGCAGGAGCCAGGGCCGTGCGGATCAGTCGGTGTGGCCCCACGGGGCGGGTGGCCGCACCTGTTCGGTGCGGAAGAGAGAGGGGTTTGTGGAGCTGCGCCCCACGGCCCCGCATGCCACGGCAGCTTCGCGCCGCCGGGCCCAGACAGGTGCATATAAGGCCTCGCGACGCGAGCGCTGGCCGACGCCCTGTCCTGTTTATCCCGAACCGCTCTGGTTCGCGTGTGCCCGCACCGCAACGAGGCACGTCCTCGAGCGCCGGCAGGGGGCGTGCAGGGTCGTCCCCGCAGGGGATCGGCGGCAACACCCGGGTGACCAAGACAACAGACCTGTACGCCGCCGACCCCGAGGAGTCGAGCCCGGAGGGCCCCCGGACCCGCACCACACAAGAACCCGCACCCTCACCCACAGCGTAAAATCGGCCCCACTGTGTCTGAGTCCCAAGAACCCGCCCCCCAGCCCATCCGCGACCGCCGCGCCCCCCGGTTCCCCGATGGGCCCACTCCCGACCCCGCCGGGTCGCACCACGAGCGGCGCATTCGCAGTTTTCAGCCGCGGCGCAGTCGTGTCACCGCCGGGCAGGGCGATGCTCTCCAGCGGCTCTGGCCCATCTGGGGCTTCGACATCGACGGGCACCGCGTCCTCGACCTGGAGGCCATGTTCGACGGGCTCCCCGTCGTCCTCGAGATCGGCTTCGGCATGGGCGAGGCCACCGCCCAGATGGCCGCCGCCGACCCCACCACCGGCATCCTCGCCGTCGACGTCCACACCCCCGGCCAGGGCAACCTCCTCGCCCTCGCCGAGCGCAACGGCCTCTCCAACGTCCGGGTCGCCAACGGCGACGCGATCATCCTCCTCCGCGAGATGCTCGCCCCCCGCTCGCTCGACGGTCTGCGCGTCTACTTCCCCGACCCCTGGCCCAAGAAGCGGCACCACAAGCGCCGGCTGATCCAGCCCGAATTCCTCAGTCTCGTCGCCGGCTCGCTGAAGCCCGGCGCGATCGTGCACTGCGCCACGGACTGGGAGTCGTACGCCGAGCAGATGCTCGAGGTGCTCTCGGCCCACCCGGACTTCGAGAACACCCAGGCGCACGGCGGTTTCGCGCCACGCCCCGACTTCCGGCCGCTCACGCGGTTCGAGGGCCAGGGCATCGACAAGGGCCACAAGGTGCACGACCTGCTGTTCCGCCGCACCGCAGGAGCCTGACCGAGAGAACGGCGGCGCCCGCCCGGCGAAACGCCGACAGAACGGCGGCGCGCGCCGGCGCACAGCCACCCGCCCCGGCCAGGGCCAGCCAACCCCCACACACCGTCGCCCGTTGTCGGTGTCCCTCGTTAGGGTCAGTGGGTGTCCGAGTCGTCGCCCCCGCAGCACCATCCACCGCACCCCGCGGTCCCGGCGTTCGAGCAGCAGCGTGTCGACGAGCTGCTCGCCGCCGTGCCGGAGCGTGCCCGGTGGCGCTACAAGCCCCGCCGTGTCTCCCGGTTCTGGCACAGCAAGGCCGTCCGGGCCGGGGTGCTGATCACGCTCCTCGCTCTCTCGGGCCTCGTCATCCTGTCGCTCGTACGGGAGCAGACCGGCACCCAGGGCTTCCTGGTCGGACTCGGGCTGGCGACCCTGCCGGTGCCCCTGCTCACCGCCGCGTTCCGCTGGCTGGACCGGGTCGAGCCGGGTCCCTGGCGGAACCTCCTGTTCGCCTTCGCCTGGGGCGCGTTCGCCGCCGCCCTCGTGGCGATCATCGCGAACACCTTCGCGACGCAGTGGATAGCCACCGCCACGGCGGACCCCGCGGGCGCGGACACACTCGGCGCGACGGTCATCGCGCCGGTCGTCGAGGAGAGCGCGAAGGCCGCGGCGATCCTGCTGATCTTCCGCTTCCGCAGACAGGACTTCCGCGGCATCGTCGACGGCGTCGTGGTTGCCGGGTTCACCGCGACCGGCTTCGCGTTCACCGAGAACATCCTCTATCTGGGCAACGCCTTCGGCGAGGACCAGCAGATGGGCTTCTCCGGGATCGCCTCGGTGACCGCGGCGACGTTCTTCGTACGGATCGTCATGTCCCCGTTCGCACACCCGCTCTTCACCGTGCTGACCGGTATCGGCTTCGGCATCGCGGCGCTGGCCTCACGGCGCATGCGCGTCCGGCGCATCGTGCTGCCGCTGCTCGGACTCGCGCTGGCGATGGGTACGCACGCTCTGTGGAACGGCTCGACGTCCCTGTTCGGCCCGTGGGGCTTCTATCTCGTGTACGGGGCGTTCATGGTGCCCGTCTTCGGGCTGCTGACCTGGCTCACGATATGGAGCCGGCAGCGGGAACTGCGGACGATAGCCACCGAGTTGCCGGCCTACGCCGCGGCCGGATGGCTGTCGGCGGACCAGCCGCCCGCGCTGTCGTCGATGCGGGCGCGCACCCTCGCCCGGGATGTGGCCCGGCGCATGCACGGGCCGACCGCGGCGCACGCGGTGTCGGAGTACCAGCACTTCGCGACGTCGCTGGCGTTCCTGCGCCACCGGGCCCACCGGGGCGCGGCGGACCCGGACTTCGTGGAGCGCGAGCAGGAGCTGCTGCACCATCTGTGGCAGCGCAGGGACGTGGCGGCGCCGGCGCTGACGTACGCGGCACGGGCCACCGGGCGGGTGCGTGTGCCGCCTCCGCACCGCGACTACGGCGCGTACAACCCGTACCGGACCTGACCGCGCACCGGTGGGCGACCGCATCCTGCCCGCGCCAGGAGATCCGGGCGCAGCAAAAACCGGCAGTCCTGGCGTCGGGGGGTGAGCGCCAGGACTGCCGGGGATCGAGATACGCGGGAACGGTCCCGCAGGATCAGGGAGTCAGGCCCTTGTCCCGCAGCCAGGCCATCGGGTCGATGCCCGAGCCGCCGGGGGTGTGGACCTCGAGGTGCAGGTGCGCGCCCGTCACATTGCCCGTGGCGCCGACGCGGCCGATGGTCTCGCCCGTCGCCACCTTCTGGCCGGCGCTCGCGGTCATCGACGACAGGTGCGCGTACCAGACCTCGGTGCCGTCCTCGAGTTCGAGAACGATGCGGTAGCCGTACGAGCCGGACCAGCCCGCCGACTTCACGGTGCCGTTGTGGACGGCCTTGGCGGGCGTACCCGTCGGGGCGGCGAAGTCCAGGCCGGTGTGCTGGCCCGAGGACCACAGGGAGCCGGACTCGCCGTACGTGGAGGTGATCGTGTACGAGGAGGTGGGGAGCGAGTAGCTCTTGGCCAGCTGCGCGAGACGCTCGGCCTCCGCCTTGGCCTTCGCCTCAGCCTCCGCCTTCTTCTTCGCGGCGGCGGCCTTCGCGGCCACTTCTTCCGCCTTCTTCTTCGCCGCGGCCTCGGCCTTGTCCGCCGCGGCCTTCGCGGCCGCCGCCCTGGCCGACTCCTCCGCCTTGGCCTGCTGCTGCTCGGCCTGCTGGAGGATGCGGGAGCGCAGCGCCTCGCCGGCGCCGCCCTGGTCGGTGTCGGAGGCGGTGTCGGCGTAGGCGATGCCCATCGCCGAGTACGTGGCCGCCTCGTCGACGACGTCCGAGGAGTCGTCGGACATGAAAGAACCGACGCCGGGAAGAGACTTGGCGTCGGGGAGATTGTCCGAGAGCGCGTCGGGAAGGGAGATGGAGACCGCGGGTTTGTCCTGGGCGGTCGCGATGCCACCCGCGCCGACCGCGGCGATCACGCCGACGCCGAGCACGGTGGAGCTTCGGGCAAGTCCGCCGCGCTGCTTGGCTACACGGTGCCGACCGCGCACCGGACGGACGGAGTCCTCGGTGGGGTTCCACTCTTCGAGGGACCGCTCCGCGCCCTCCGCACCGAAGAAGTCATTGGCGAAGGGTGCTTCTGGGGCAGGCCTGTTGGACGCCACTGAGGCGTGCTCCTTTCCTTCCTTCTCGCCTACCGGGTTAGCTGACGGGTTCGGAGCAGGAAGGTCTCCTACGAGCGCCACCCGCCGCGGAAGTCGCGGTGGAAGGTGCCCGATTCACCCCAAGGATTGGTTCCCCGGTTCCCTTGCGGAATTCGGCGCACGCGCACGGCGCCGTCCTGACGACGGCTGGGACGACCGCGCTGCGTTATCGAACGTTAATAGACGCGAGGACCGTATTCCAAGCTGTTCCGGGTGATCGTTAACGACTTCCCACGGGACCAATCGGGACACAAGCAGCCGGATACGGGCGACTTGATCGCACCTCGGGCTTCGTCACATTACTGACGGGTCGTCAAATGATATGCGGAGGGGGATCTTCCCACTACGCAGCGTGCGCGGCCGCCCGAGCGGGCCGAGCGGACGAGACAACCGAGACCGTCCCGCGGGGCCCGGCGCTCCTCACGCGGGCGGCACGACCTTCACCGTCCTGCGGCGCTCCGGCTGCCCCTCCGCCGGCCGGGCGACCGCCAGCAGCGCCATGTCGTCCTTCGAGCCGCCGCCGGTGTACCGGCGCACGTCGTCGACGAGCGCGTCGAGCAGTTCGTCGGGCCCGGGGAAGAGCCGGCCGGAGAGCCGCGCGCCGGGATCGTAGAACTCACCGGCCGCGTTGCGCGCCTCGCTGACACCGTCCGTGTAGAGCAACAGGGTCGCCCCCGTCGGCAGCGGATACTCCACCGCCTGGTCCGGCCAGGAGTCCAGATCGCCCATGCCCAACGGCAGCGCGGCCCTCGACGGCTCCAGGAATGCCAGGTCGCCGTTGGCGTACAGAATGATGGGTTCCGGGTGGCCGCGATTCACCAGCCGGACGATTCCGGCGCCGCGCGGGATCTCCCCCAGTACGGCGGTGGTGAAGCCCTCGACCGCGTCCAGGCTGTCCCGGCGCGTGCCCTCGCGCGCCAGCGCCCGCTCGAGGCGCTGGGCGACGCCCTCCAGGGAGCTCTCCTGTTCGGCAGCCTCCCGGAACGCGCCGATGACGACGGCCACCGCCTCGACGGCCTCCAGCCCCTTGCCGCGGACGTCGCCGACCACCAGCCGCACCCCGAAGGGCGTCTCCTGCACGGCGAACAGGTCACCGCCGATGAACGCGTCGGCGAGCGCGGCCTCGTACCGCGCCGCGACGTGCAGCCCGCCGATCCGGTCGGCGGGCGCGGGCAGCACGGCACGCTGAGCGGTCTCGGCGATGACCCGGGCGGAGGCGAGCCGTTCACCGCTGCGTCTGACGACGGTGTTGATGAGCAGCGCGAGTCCGGAGACGGTGATGAGCGTGAAGACCTCGGTGTACGCCGTGACCTCGTCGGCGGTGTGGTTGTAGAAGTGCAGCCCGAGCACCGCGAGGACCGCCGTGATGCCCGTCAGCAGTGTGGTGAGCCAGGAGAAGAACGGAGCGGCGATCAGCGGGGCGGCGGCGAACAACGGCACGGCCGTGAACTGCGCCGGGGTCGCCAGGTCGAAGACCAGCCCACCGATGATCATCAGCGTGGGCAGGGCGCGGAGGAAGCGGCGGGCGCCGTACACGCGACTCTGCTGGAACTGCGCCAACGGTGCTCTCCTCCCCGGTCCGCCCACGGCTGCGGACGGTACCGCGCCCTACCCAGGCTGTCCGGAGCCGCGCCGCTGAGCGACTCTCCGTCGGCCAACCGGGCGAAACACGAGCCCGCAGAGGGGGGAAACAACAGCGGCCCGGCACTCGAGACGAGTGCCGGGCCGCTGTTTCAGTAGCGGGGACAGGATTTGAACCTGCGACCTCTGGGTTATGAGCCCAGCGAGCTACCGAGCTGCTCCACCCCGCGTCGGTAAACACCACTCTACGCCATCCGGAGCAAGATCAACTCCAATTAGTGGAGCCCCCGCCCTGTCGCTCACGTTTCCGGTGGGTCACCATCTCGCGCATGAGGGGGAAACAGTCCGTGCGGCCGAACGTACGTCCGTCGATCCTCCGCCCGCTCGCGCGTCGAAGGGCCGGGCCGCTCGTCCGGGCCGCCGCGGCGCTGATGGCGCCCGCGGTAGGCCTGGCCGCGTACGTGCTCCCGCCCGGCGCGCAGGACGACAGGCTGGCGGGCGCACTGGCGCACAGCCCCCTCCCGCGCGCCCAGCTGCTGGTCATCGATCCCCCCGGCGGCTTCGAGACGGAACCGGGCACCGGCCGTCTCGCAGCGGACTTCCGTCTCCACTACAGCGCGGGCGGCCGGCCCGGCGCCGTCCCCGGCTTCGACTACGAGGTCACCGCGCGGCCCGACGCGGGTTGCCCCGAGGAACTCCCCGGCCAGATCGTCTGCCTGGACGCCGGGGACGGTTTCACCGTCGTCAAGCAGCGTCACGTCGACGGCAAGGTGTCCCACTACGTCGTCCAGCGCCGCGGGACCCTGTTGCTGCGGGCGCGCACCGCCCCCGGCCTGGACGTGGAACGGCTGCGCACCACCCTCGCCGCCGCCCGCCCCGCGACCGACGAGGAACTGGCGAGAGCGTTGCCCAGCCGCTGACCAGCGGCTGACCAGCGGCCCGCGACCAGCAGTGGAGACCGGCGAGCGGGCACCGCGTGATCACTCGTCGGTCAGGTGCCGCTCCCCGTACACCTTCATCGCGTCCCGGACCAGGACGGCCGTCCCCTCGCCGTGCCGGTCGTACGCGGCGGTGAAGCGCGGATCCGCCACGTACATCTCGCCGAGACCGATGAAGTACGACTTCGAGGGCGTCACGGTCGTCGACAGCCAGGCGTACTGCCGCGCGGTGATCGCCTGCACCTCGTCGCTGTCGGCGGACCGGCCGTCCCGGAGCGCCTGGGCGAAGGCCTGGGCGATGGAGACCTGCTCGTCCTGGAACGCGCGCTTCTCCTCGTCGCTGAGCGAGCGCCACCAGCGGTCGCCCTTCTCGTAAGCGTCCCGGCCCCAGCGCTCGGTCACCTCCTGCTCGTACTGCGTGTGGTCGAAGCCGTCGAACACTTCCTCGGCCATGAGTTCTTCCCCTCTCTCGGTCTTGTGGAGAGTGGTCCGCACCGAGGCGATCTGCCGCCCGATGCGTTCGCGTTCCTGCTCCAGGAGGCGCAGATGAGCCCGCAGCGCGGCGCCCGTGTCCCGTTGCCCTTCGAGCACCTCGGCGATCGCGGGCAGGCCGAGACCGAGCTCCCGGAGCAGCAGGATCCGCTGCAGCCGTACGAGCGCGTCCGGGCCGTAGTAGCGATAGCCGTTGCTGCCCACCCGGGTGGGTTCGAGCAGACCGAGCTCGCCGTAGTGCCGCAGCGTGCGGCTCGTCGTCCCGGCGCGCCGGGCAATCTCCTGGATCGACCACTCCATGACGAAGACGCTAAATCTTGACGCTGCGTAAAGGTCAAGCGGCGTTTCGGCAGGGTGAGCCGGCGGGCGTCCTACGGGCCGGGGCGCGGTTCAGTGCAGCAGCCGGGACGCCCGGGCCCGGAGATAGCGCGCCTCGGGGATGCTCAGCGTGCGCTGGGCGGCCAGCTGGTAGGCGGCGCGTGCGCCCTCGACGTCCCCCGCCTTCTCCAGCAGATGCGCGCGTACGGCGTCCAGCCGGTGGTGGCCCGCCAGCCCGTCCTCCAGCCCGTCGAGCTCCGCGAGCCCGGCCTCGGGCCCGTGCACCATCGCGACCGCGACGGCCCGCCCGAGCTCGGCCATCGGCTCCGGAGCCAGCCGTACGACCAGGTCGTACAGCGCGAGGATCTGCGGCCAGTCCGTGTCCGCGGCACGCGCGGCCTCGTCGTGCAGCGCCGCGATCGCCGCCTGAAGCTGGTAGACCCCGGCCGGGCCCTGCCCCAGGGCCTCCTCCACCAGCGCCGACCCCTCGTCGATCGCCGCCCGGTCCCAGAGACCGCGGTCCTGCTCGTCGAGCGGGATCAGCTCTCCGTCCGGCCCGGTCCGCGCGGAGCTGCGTGCGTCGGTGAGCAGCATCAGCGCCAGCAGACCGGTGACCGCACCCTCCCGCGGCAGCAGACGGCGTACGGCCCGGGTGAGCCGGATCGCCTCACGGGCCAGATCGGCGCGGTGCAGCGCCCTGCCGGACGTCGCCGTGTAGCCCTCGTTGAAGATCAGATACAGGACCTGGAGCACGGCGGCGAGCCGCCGGTCACGGTCCTCGGGACCCGGCTGCCGGAACGGCAGGCCCCGGACCCTCTGCTTGGCCCGGCTCACCCGCTGCGCCATCGTCGCCTCCGGCACCAGATGCGCGCGGGCGATCTCCGCGGTGGTCAGACCGCCCACGGCACGCAGCGTCAGGGCGATCTGGGCGGCGGGCGTGAGTTCGGGATGGCAGCAGAGAAAGAGGAGAGTGAGGGTGTCGTCCTCGGCGGGCGCCCGGCTCTCCCCGGGGGCCGGAGCGGTGAAGGCGTCGCGGGGCATGAGGGTCGCGACCGTCTCCTCGCGACGGCGCCGGGCCTCCTCGCTGCGCAGCTGGTCCGTCAGCCGGCGCGAGGCGACCCTGATCAGCCAGCCGCGGGGGTTGTCCGGGATACCGGAGTCCGGCCACTGCTCGGCGGCCGCGAGGAGGGCTTCCTGCACCGCGTCCTCGGCCAGGTCGAAGTGGCCGTAACGGCGTACCAACGCGCCGAGGACCTGCGGCGCGTGCCGGCGCAGCAGGTCCTCGACAGCGGTCGTACGGCTCAACATTCGCCTCCGGCGGCGTCCTGGATGGGCCGGATGACGACGGGGTATTCGGTCGATCCCTCGGGAGCCGGGCACTGCGCGACCCGTGCCGCGATCTCGGTGACCCGCTCCAGGCTCTCGCAGTCCAGGACCCAGTACCCGGCGAGGACCTCCTTGGTCTCACCGTAGGGCCCGTCCGTGATGACCGGCCGGCCGTCCTTGCCTGCGGCCACCGTCCGGGTCTTCGCGGGCTCGGTGAGCCCCTGCGCGTCGACGAGTTCACCGGACTCGGCGAGGTCGTTGTTGATCGCTCCCATGAAGGCGAACATCGCCTGCATGTCCTTCTCGCTCCACGCGGGGCTCTGCGCGGAAGGCTTGCCGGACATGGCCTCGTAGTCGGCCTGCGTGCCCTGGACCATCACCAGATACTTCATGACTCGCTCCCTCGGATGCGCGGTCACCCTCGTGGGCAACTCTCACAGGGGACGTCGGAGCCGGTGAAGGGTTCTCGACACCTCGCGGAAGAATCCCGGGAAATCTTTTCGGGACCACCCGGCCGGGCGCCTGCCCGGGGTACGGCACCGCTCCGAGCCGCCTCGTGCTGCCCGGAGCGCCGGTGCTACTGGACGGCGCCCAGCACCCCGGTCACGGGGGCCACGACTCCGGTGAGCTGACCCAGCTGGCTGAGCTGGTCGAGCTGGTTCAGGGACGGTGCTCCGGCGCCCGCCTGCTCGGCGGTGTGTCCCGAGGCGTGAGCACCGGAGGCGGCCATGGCGGTGGCGCCGGCGGCGATGGCAACGGCGGTGAGGATGCGCTGTGTCTTGGTCATGCCGGGACAACGGCCTGGGGGACGCGGGGTCACGGGGACGGCTCCCGGATGACCCGCACCGACGACCTCACCGATGGCCCGCACCGGCCGCAACGGCGCCCCTGTACGAGGAAGCGGGCCGACTATGGCGTGTTCTGGACCATCCCTGAGCCCGCTCCCCCCGAGATCCTCTAAGGGTCCACCGGCGTGAGAGCCCACGCATCGATCTGATTGGGGGACGCATGGCCTGGTATCCGAACGCCACGAAGTACGAACTTCAGCCCGAGTCCGACAGTCAACCCGCCATCCGGCCCACGCAGTTCATCCTGCACAGCATCGCGGCGCCCTGGACGGCGAAGCGGGTGTACGAGTACTGGCGGGACAGCACCAATCTCGAAAGCCATTTCGGGCTCGGTTACGCCGGCGACCTCGGCCAGTACATCGGCACGGAGACCCGGGCCGACGCCAACTATCAGGCCAACCGGCGCCCCGACGGGACCGGCGCGGTCTCCATCGAGACGGCGAGCAACACCAATGCCACCGACCGGTGGACGGACGAACAGGTCGACCGGCTGATCCGGTTGGGGGCGTGGCTGCACCACCGCCACGGCATCCCGCTGCGGATCTGCCGCACCCACGACGACCCCGGCTACGGCTACCACCGGCTGCACGAGGAATGGGCGGTCGGCGGCACGATCTGCCCCGGCAACGCCCGGGTGACCCAGTTCCGTGAGGTGGTCTTCCCCGGCATCGTCGCCGAGGCCGCGAATCCCAGCCCGCCCGAGGAGGACGACATGCCCATCGCCAAACTGCACGAGTCGAACGCCTTCGACGTCGAACTGCCGTCCGGCTCCTGGGTGGGCCTCGCCTTCCGGGACGCGGTCATCCACGCGGGCCCCCGCACCCTGATCGGCCCGCTCTACGTCCAACTGACCATCGGCGACGCCCCGCAGGGCACCCGGCTGGACGGCCGCTTCTACGCCACGAACCCGGACGGCTCGTCACCCTCGGGCTACGGCGACCTCACCAAGTGGGGCGCGGGTACGCACCAGTTCCTGCACAACGTGGACGTCCCGGCGGGCAAGCACCTGCGGTTCGAGATCTGCGCGACGACACCGGACGGCAGCCCGGTGACGCTGATCCACCGGCTGGTGACGGGGGATTACGTGGCGTCGTGAGGGGCGGACGGGCGGGGTGCGAGCCGGTGCGAGCCGCCCGCGGACGCAGAAGCGCCCGGCCGGTGGAACCGGTCCGGGCGCTCGGGTGGTGGCCGACCGGAGACCGGTCGGCCGGGTGGTAGGCCGTGTGGGACTCGAACCCACAACCAACGGATTAAAAGTCCGCTGCTCTGCCAATTGAGCTAACGGCCCTCGGCAGGACACCCCGAGCATAGCCCGAGCTGACTCGTGAGCCGATCGGGTATCCGATCAACGGCTTGTCGCGCTCTTCCTGGGAGGTGCCACGAGTCAGTGAGGTGGGCCGTACCGCTCGGCGCAGCCCCCTCGGGAGGCGCCTTGTCCCCGCAACACGTCAGGGCCCGCACGGCACCGAAGTGTCGTGCGGGCCCTGTCGGCGTTCAGCAGGTCCGGCTCAAGAGCCGGGAGGCGGATCAGCCGTTGCGCTTCCAGCGCGGCTTGTCGTCACGGCGACCGAAGGAACCGGTGTTCGTGCCGGTGCCGGTGCCACCCCGGTGGTCGTCACGGCGGCCGTACGGGCGGTCCGCCGAGCCGGCGCGGTAGCCGCTGGAGGGGCGGTCGTCGCGGCGGTCACGGTTGAACGGGCGGTCGCTGCCACGGTGGCCGGACGGACGGTCGTCGCGACGGAAGCCGCCGGAGGGGCGGTCGTCACGGCGCTCGTTGTCGCGGCGGAAGCCACCGGAGGGGCGGTCGTCGCGGCGGAAGCCACCGGACGGACGGTCGTTGCTGTCACGGCGGAAGCCACCGCGGTCGTCACGACGCTCGAAGGAACGGCCACCACGGTCGCCACCGCGGTCGTCACGGTTGAAGCCGCCGGAGGGGCGGTCGTCGCGGCGGAAGCCACCGGACGGACGGTCGTTGCTGTCACGGCGGAAGCCGCCACGGTCGTCACGACGCTCGAAGGAACGGCCACCACGGTCGCCACCGCGGTCGTCACGACGGTCACGGTTGAAGCCGCCACGGTCGCCACCGCGGTCGTCGCGACGGTCACGGTTGAAGCCACCGCGGTCGTCACGGCGGTCGTTGCCACGACGCTCGAAGTTGCCGCGGTCGTCGCGGCGTTCGGTCTGCTCCGGCACGGCGGCCGCGGCCACAGCGGCCTCGACCTCCGCCGTGGCGGCCTCGGCCACCTCGGCGATCGCCGTCTCCGGGTCGTCGCCCCGCTCACGGGCCGCACGCGCCACCAGGCGGTCGGCCTCCTCGCGGAGCTCCACCGCGCGGCGCTGCACCCGCTCCAGCTGCTTCGTCAGGTCGGCGGCCTCGCGCTCGGCCTGCTTGGCGGCGTTGTTCGCGGAGTCGGCCTGGACCTCGGTGAGCGAACGCGCACCGGTGATCTCGGCGACCTCGGGGTCGAACGCGCCCGCTCCGCCCACGATGTGGCGCGAGGCGTCGACGCCCGCGTCCTCCATGAGACGGAAGATCTGGCGGCGCTGGTGCGGCAGCGACAGGGACACGACCGTGCCGGACTTGCCGGCGCGGGCGGTACGGCCCGAGCGGTGCAGGTAGTCCTTGTGGTCGCCGGCCGGGTCCACGTTCAGGACCAGGTCGATGCCGTCGACGTGGATGCCGCGGGCGGCGACGTCCGTCGCGACGAGCGCGTTGACGTAGCCCTTCTTGAAGTCCTCCAGCACCCGGGTACGCGCGCCCTGCGTCATACCGCCGTGGAGCGCGTCGGCCTTCACGCCCGAGTCGCAGAGCTGCTCGGCGATGCGGTCGGCGCCCAGCTGGGTGCGGACGAAGATGATGGTGCGGCCCTTGCGGGCGGCGATCGCCGCGGTGACGGGCGCCTTGTCCTTCGGCTTCACGACGAGGACGTGGTGCGTCATGGTCGTGACGTTGCCCTGGGCGCTGTCGACCTCGTGGCTGACCGGGTCGACGAGGTAGCGGCGCACGAGGGTGCCGATCTCGTTCTCCATGGTCGCGGAGAAGAGCATCCGCTGACCGCCGGCCGGGATCTGGTCGAACAGCTCGGTGACCTCGGGCAGGAAGCCCAGGTCGGACATCTGGTCGGCCTCATCGAGGACGGCGACCTGGATGTTCTCCAGCGAGCAGGCACCGCGGTTGATGATGTCGCGCAGTCGGCCCGGGGTGGCGACGAGGACGTCGACACCGCGCTCGAGCGCGTAGATCTGGTTGCCCATGGACGTACCGCCGCAGACGACCTTCATCTTGAGGCCGAGCACGTCGCCGTACGGCTGGAGGGCGTCCGCGACCTGCATCGCGAGCTCACGGGTCGGGGTGAGGATGACGCCGCGGGGCTTCTTCTTGTCGGTGTGGCCGCCGGCCAGCGTCGCGAGCAGCGGGAGACCGAAGGAGAGGGTCTTGCCGGAGCCGGTGCGGCCACGGCCGAGGATGTCCTTGCCGGCCAGGGCGTCCGGGATGGTCGCGGCCTGGATCGGGAAGGGGGTGGTGACACCGTTCTGCGCGAGCTTGCGGACGACGCCCTCGGGCAGACCGAGGTCGGAGAACGTCACCTCGGGGGTCGAGGGAGCCTCGGAGACGTCCGCGGTCTCGGGGGCGTCGGAGACCTCGACGGTCTCGACAACGGCCTCGGCCGACTCGTTCTCGGGCATGACGGCGTGATCAGTGCTGAAAGTGGACATGCGAAATGCGAAACCTTCCGGAGTCTCGGCACGCGCCCAAACTCCGTGATTCGCAATTCGACCGCCTCGATGCGGTCAGCCACGGCTAGGGAGAGTACGCGCCACGCGGCGCTCTTCTTTTTCGGCGCCGGGCAATGGGATCAAACGATCTACCACCATACGCACCCTCCCCCGCCCAAGGCAAACCACCAGGGAGTGACCCCGGTTACATCGGCCCCATCTGCGGTGATGCGCTGGGTACTCCCAGTGTGCCCTGTCCGTCGACCAGCCGCATGGCACCGGCGTGCACCTCCGGCGCGGACGACGCCGACGGCGCATCGGTGGGCTCGCTCGGCGGCAGGGTGGGCGGGTCGACCGGCGGCGGCTCGGACGGCTCGACCGGGGGTTGCGGCTGCGACGGCTGCGCGGAAGGGGACGATCCGCCTCGCGTCGGCTCGGGCCCTTCGGGCGGCCGGGGCTGCTGACCGCCGCTCGGGGGCCGCGCGGAGGGCGCGGCCGTACCGCTGGCGCTGGACGATGCGTCCGGGCCGTCACTCTTGTCGCCGGCCTTGCCGGAACCTTTCCGTCCGCCGTCGGCGTGACGGCCGCCGGACACCCCCTCCCCGCCGTCCGGTTCGGCCACCGCACCAGGGCGGCCGGAGGACTTGCCGGGGGCCGGTTTGCCGCCGGGATCGTCGCTCACGCTCATACAGCCGGCCGAGGCCGCGACGGCCAGTGAGGTGACCATGGCGACAGCCAGACGGCGGGGGGCGGACAACTGGCGCACGAGGGGCACCTCCGGGACACAGGGCACGGTTTCCGTGCCCAACTCCCTGTGCCCCACAAGGGACACGCCCCGACGCCTGACAAGTACACGACCCTGTCCCGACGGTCCGGTGCCCAGCCGTGCGCCCCCGGGCCGCCTTCTAGTGCGCCCACGCGCGCGCCAACTCCGCGCCCAGGAACACCGATCCGAGCCCCACCAGCACCGATGCTGCCACGTTCACCGCGGCGAGGAGCCCCCGGCCGCGTTCGGCCAGCCGCAGCGTCTCGTAGGAGAAGGTCGAATACGTCGTGAGCGCCCCGCACAGGCCGGTGCCCAGCAAGGCGTACGCGCCCGAGGAGACCGACGCGCCCGCGACCGCGCCCAGCACCAGGCTGCCGCCGGCGTTGACCACGAAGGTGCCCCACGGGAACAGCGAATCGCTGCGGGCCTGCACCGCACGGTCCGTCAGATAGCGCAGAGGTGCGCCGACCGCCGCGCCGAGGGCCACCAGCAGCCAGGTCATTTCGGCACCGCTCCGCCCGCGGCAGCCCTGGCCACTACCGCCCTGGTCGTCACCGCGGCGAGCCACACGGCGCCGAGGCAGCCGGCCACCGTGCCGCCGGCGTAGGCGAGCGCGAGCCCGGCCTCCTCGCGTTCCAGGAGGTTCCGGAGGTCCAGGGCGTACGTCGAGAAGGTGGTGAAACCGCCGAGCACCCCGACTCCGACGAACGGCCGGACCAGCGGATGGGCGCGCCGGCCGCCCTCGGCGATCAGCGCCATCAGGACGCCGATCAGGGCGGACCCCAGCACGTTGATCCAGAACGTCGCCCACGGGAAGGTGCCGTCGGCCGCGGGCCACTGGCGGTTCACCGCGTGGCGGGCGAGCGCCCCGGCCACACCGCCCGCGGAGATGGCAAGCAGGACGGGAAGACGGTGGCCGCGCGCGGTCTCCGCGCGCTGCTCGGGCACGTGCAGGTCGACATCCGGGTCGATCGCCTCGGCTGATGCATCAGGCGTACCGGACGCCGCAGCGGCATCTCCCGCCTCAGCGTCTCCCGCACCGGAGGGCGGGTCCTCGCTCACCCGTACCCCAGTGCGTGCAGCCGCTCGTCGTCGATGCCGAAGTGGTGCGCGATCTCGTGCACGACCGTGATCTCAGTCTCCTCGACCACGTCCTGCCGGGTCTCGCTGATCCGCAGCGTGGGCCCCCGGTAGATCGTGATCCGGTCCGGCAGCACCCCCGCGTACCACTCGCCGCGGTCGGTGAGCGGCGTCCCCTCGTACAGCCCGAGCAGCTCGGGGTCGTCCGCGGGCGGCTCGTCCTCGACGAACACCGCGACGTTGTCCATCAGCCGCGTCAGCTCCGGCGGGATCCTGTCCAGGGCCTCGGCGACCAGTTCCTCGAACTCCTCGCGCGTCATCTCCAGCACGTGGCCATTGTCACGTACGCCGTCCGGCCGGTCGCCCCGGGCCGGGCCGCTCGGCCGGCCCGGGTGCCTCCGAGCCCTCCCCGTACGCCCGGCCGGCCCGGCATGCCGCCCCGCATCACTGGGCATACGCGCCCAATGGCACGCAAGGTCCCGGAACCGGTCCGAGCCGCGACGACACGGCTGCAACGCCTCTATCGCTCCCGCCACACCGAACCGACCAGCGCCCTCGTCCATACGCCGCACCCGTGGGCCCGCGCACTGGGACTGACCGTCGTCGTGCTGTTCGGCGCCTGGCTCGGCCTGCTGATCGTCGGCAGCGTCCGCACCCCGGTCGGGCCGATGAACACGAGCATGACGCTGCGCCCGGACCTGACCGGCGGCACGAAGATCAACGTCTCGCCGCTGGGCGCCCTCGAACTCGACTCCCATGTGGCACCCATCCGGCTGGACGTGGACGTCGACCAGCTCGACCCGGTGCGTTCCCAGGCACTGGTCGAACACCCCGAACGGCTCGCCGGCCTCCAGGACGAGGTCGCCAGCGACGTGGCCGACGGCACCACCGAACTGGCCGTGCGCTCCTGCGTCGCCGTCGTCTCCGGCGCCACCGCCCTCGGCCTCGCCGTCTACCGCCGCCCGCGCCGCGCCCTCGCCGCCGGCGGCCTGGCCCTGGCGCTGCTGGCGGCCTCCGGTGTCTCCGCGTACGCCACCTGGAACCCGAAGTCCGTCCTGGAGCCGAAGTTCTCCGGGCTGCTCTCCAGCGCCCCGTCACTGGTCGGCAACGCCCGCTCCATCGTCACCGAATTCGACGTCTACCAGCAGGAGTTGGCCCGCCTGGTCACCAATGTGACCAAGCTGTACGACGCGACGTCGACCCTGCCCACCTATCAGCCGGACCCGCTGAGCATGCGGGTGCTGCACGTTTCCGACATCCATCTCAACCCGGCGTCGTGGCACATCATCAGCTCGCTGGTGGAGCAGTACGACATCGACGTGATCATCGACTCCGGCGACACGATGGACCACGGAACGGCTGCCGAGAACGGCTTCCTGGACCCCATCCGGGATCTCGGCGCCCCCTATGTGTGGGTCCGCGGAAACCACGACTCCGACGTCACACAGGCGTACCTCTCCCGGATGAAGAACGTCCACGTCCTCGACAACGGCAGGGCCGTCACGGTCAACGGGGTGCGGATCGCGGGCAGCGGGGACCCCCAGTTCACCCCGGACCGCTCGGTCGTCGCCCAGGGCGACCCGGCCGAACGCATGACCGGCATCCGCCTCGCCTCCGCCCTGCGCGACCAGGAACGGGCGGGCACGCCGGTGGACATCGCGGTCGCCCACAACCCGGTGGCGGCCCGCCAGACCGACGGCACGGTCCCGCTCGTCCTGGCCGGCCATGTCCACCGCCGCCAGACGGAGGTGATGAAACTCGGCACACGGCTGAAGATCGAGGGCTCGACGGGCGGCGGCGGCCTGCGGGCCGTGCAGAACGAGAAGCCGGAGAAGGTGCGGGCCTCGCTGCTCTATCTGGACCGCTCGACGAGGAAGCTCCAGGCGTGGGACGAGATCACGCTGGGCGGCCTGGGACTGACGACGGCCGAGGTCAGCCGCCATCTCCCGGAGGACAACCAGCCGGGTGCGGTGCCGTCCCCGAGCGTCTCCTCACCCTCCCCCTCGGCGACCCCCTAAACCGTTTTGGCGATACCTCCCTGCATCCCATATGCTTCTCACGTCCCCGACGCGCTGCGAGGCGCCCAGGCGGGCCTTTAGCCCTCATCGTCTAGTGGCCCAGGACGCCGCCCTTTCAAGGCGGTAGCACGGGTTCGAATCCCGTTGGGGGCACGCATCACCCTGTGCGAGACTTGTCTCGCACATTGCTTGGTCCTGTGGAGCAGTTTGGAGTGCTCGCCACCCTGTCAAGGTGGAGGCCGCGGGTTCAAATCCCGTCAGGACCGCTGTGGTCACGCGAGTGATCGCGTGGCTGGGTAGCTCAGTTGGTACGAGCGATCGCCTGAAAAGCGATAGGTCGCCGGTTCGACCCCGGCCCCAGCCACCACCCGAAGGCCCCGATCCCCGGATCGGGGCCTTCGTCGTTCCCCTACGCCTCCTCCCGCCTCCGCCACCCCCGTACCCCCAGCACCACCGCAGCGACCGCGACCACCGCGATCAGCAGGGCCCAGTCCGGGACCGCCCTGCCCACGTCGCCCGCCCACTGTTCCGCGGCGAACGAGTCGTCGACCGACAGCAGGCCCGGCAGGGCCGTCGCGCCGTCGAAGAGCAGGAACAGCGTGCCGAGGACGACGAAGAACAGGCCCGACGCCAGCGAGGTGGTGTGCAGGTGCAGGCGGCCGATGGTCAGTGCGCGGCCGCGGAGCCAGCGCCTGCTGCCCAGGTCGTAGCGGTCCCACAGCAGTGCGAGCAGGAACAGCGGGACCGCCATGCCCGCGGCGTAGACCGCGAGGAGCAGTCCGCCGTAGGCCGGGCTGCCGCTGAGGGCCGACACCGTCAGCACGCTGCCGAGGATGGGGCCCGCGCAGAAGCCGGCGAGGCCGTAGACCAGGCCCAGGGCGTAGACCGGGAGGGCCGTCGTCGGGCGGATGCGGCCCGAGAGCGCGGCCATCCGGCGGGAGGCGAATCCGAGGCCGAGGATCTGGGCGAGACCCAGCACGATGATCAGCCAGCCGCCGGTGGTGACCAGCAGGTCACGGTTGCCGTAGAAGAAGCGGCCCGCCAGCGAGCCGGCGGCGCCGAGCGGGACGAGGGTGGTCGCCAGGCCCGCGTAGAAGATCGCGGTGCGGGCGAGCAGCCTGCCGGCCGAGTCGAGGGAGTACGCGAAGAACGCCGGGAGCAGCAGTGCGCTGCACGGACTCACCAGAGCGAGCAGGCCGCCGAGGAAGGCGGCCAGATAGCCGAGGTCGGTCATCGGGCGGCCTTCGCCGCCGCGTCGACCGCCTCGGTGAACGTCCGCTCCGACTGCGCGCCCGCGATCGGCCGGCCGTTGATCAGGAAGGACGGCGTCGAGGTGGCGCCGAGACCGTACGCCTCGTCCTGGTCCTTCTTCACCGCCTTCTTCGCGGCGGCGCTGTCCACGTCGCGGCCGAAGCGGGCGAGGTCCTTCACCCCGGCCTCGCGCGCCAGCGCCTCCAGCCGGTCGCCGGTGAAGCCCTTCTCCTTGGCGCCCTCGGCGTACGCGGCGGCGTGGAACTGCCAGAACCGGCCCTGCTGTCCGGCCGCCCAGGCGGCGCGTGCGGCGGACTCGGACTCCGCGCCGAAGATCGGGAAGTTGCGCCACTCGATGCGCAGGACACCCGCGTCGACGTACTTCTTCACCAGCGCCGGTTCGGTGTCGCGGGCGAACTTGCCGCAGTAGCCGCACTTGAAGTCGGCGTACTCGACCATCACGACGGGCGCGTCCGCGCGGCCCATGGCGAGGGGGTCACCGGCGTCGCGGCGGGCGAGTTTCACCAGTTCGGGATAGGTGCCGGCGCCCGGTTCTGCGGACACCTCGGCGGCGGGGCCGGATTTCGAGGGCGACTGAGGTCGGGTGGCGGTGTACGAGGCGAAGCCGAGCAGCAGCGCGGCGACGAGCACACCCGCGGCGATGGCGACGGTCGTGCCGGAGGGCCGGGACGATCGGGCAGAGGGGGAGGAAGGCATGGTGGTTCGGTACTCCTGAGCGAGAAGAAACAGCGAGAAGGACGCCGTGAACGGACACGCGCGAGCGGCCCGTCGCCTTCTAGACGCGCAGGACGGACAGATCCACCGGGGTGGGCGGGGCGGGTGGCGGCGGGGCCCGGTCGGGAGTGATGACCGGGGTCGCGGCGGTCAGGACCGGGCCCGTGAAGCAGGGCGCGTCATGCGGCGCCGGCAGCAGTTCGTACGCCGCCGAGCCGCGCGGCGGGGTCGCGGGATGCGCCCCCCGGTCCCCGTCCGGCGCCCCCTTGCCGCATCCGGGCGCCTGCCCCTGCGCGGTCACCACGATCACGTCGTCGGCGGGGTTCGCGTACGACGGGGAGCACAGGAGCAGCGCGAAGAGCATGCCCAGCAACGCGGTCGCGGTCACCGCGGAGCGGTACCGGCGGTGGCGGCCGATGGGCATGAACGTGCGGCCCTTCGTGGGGAGGTGAACGGATCTGCTCCATACTGCACCAGCTTGTGGGCGAAATGCGTTCGCCAGTGCTTTCCCGGGGGTGCGATCCTGGGATCCGTATGTCTACTTCCTTCGCCGACCTTCAGACCCTCCTGGCCGGGGCATCGCTGCGCGACGCCCACCGGCTGGGCCGTCGTCTCGAAGGCGCCCGCCGCATCCGTAAGCCCGAGGCGCGGCAGGCCGTGCTGGACGAGATCGCCGCCGAGGCCGAGCAGTCCGCTGCCCGCACCGCCCGGCGCGCGGAGCGCATGCCCGCGATCACGTACCCCGAGCAGCTGCCCGTCAGCCAGAAGCGGGACGAGATCCTGGAGGCGATACGGGACCACCAGGTCGTGATCGTCGCGGGCGAGACCGGCTCGGGAAAGACGACGCAGATCCCCAAGATCTGTATGGAGCTCGGCCGGGGCGTGCGCGGCATGATCGGCCATACGCAGCCGAGACGGATCGCCGCCCGGACGGTCGCGGAACGGGTCGCCGAGGAGCTGAACACGCCGCTCGGCGAGGCCGTCGGCTGGAAGGTCCGCTTCACGGACCAGGTCAGCGGCAACACCTTCGTCAAGCTGATGACGGACGGCATCCTCCTCGCGGAGATCCAGACGGACCGCGAGCTGCGCGCGTACGACACGATCATCATCGACGAGGCCCACGAGCGGTCCCTCAACATCGACTTCCTGCTCGGCTATCTCGCCCAGCTGCTGCCCAAGCGCCCCGACCTCAAGGTCGTCATCACCTCCGCGACCATCGACCCGGAGCGGTTCTCGCGCCACTTCGGGGACGCCCCGATCGTCGAGGTCAGCGGGCGTACGTACCCGGTCGAGGTGCGCTACCGGCCCCTTCTCGAGGAAGAGGGCGACGACAGCGACCGCGACCAGATCACCGCGATCACGGACGCCGTCGAGGAGCTCCAGGGCGAGGGCAAGGGCGACATCCTCGTCTTCCTCTCCGGTGAGCGGGAGATCCGCGACACCGCGGACGCGCTCAACAAGAAGCAGTACCGATTCACCGAGGTGCTCCCCCTGTACGCGCGGCTCTCGCACGCCGAGCAGCACCGCGTCTTCCAGCCGCACACCGGCCGCCGGATCGTGCTCGCCACGAACGTCGCCGAGACCTCGCTGACCGTCCCGGGCATCAAGTACGTGATCGACCCGGGCACCGCCCGTATCTCCCGCTACAGCCATCGCACCAAGGTCCAGCGGCTGCCGATCGAGGCGGTCAGCCAGGCCAGCGCCAACCAGCGCAAGGGCCGTTGCGGCCGTACCTCCGACGGCATCTGCATCCGGCTGTACTCCGAGGACGACTTCGAGTCCCGTCCCGAGTTCACCGACGCCGAGATCCTGCGGACCAACCTGGCCTCCGTCATCCTCCAGATGACCGCCGCCGGCCTCGGGGACATCGAGAAGTTCCCCTTCATCGACCCGCCGGACCACCGCAACATCCGCGACGGTGTGCAGCTTCTCCAGGAACTGGGCGCGTTCGACCCTGCCCAGAAGGACCCGAAGAAGAAGCTGACCCAGCTCGGCCGCAAGCTCTCGCAGCTGCCCGTGGACCCGCGGCTGGCCCGGATGGTCGTGGAGGCCGAGAAGAACGGCTGCGTACGCGAGGTCATGGTGATCGCGGCCGCGCTCTCCATCCAGGACCCGCGCGAGCGACCCGCCGAGAAGCAGACCCAGGCCGATCAGCAGCACGCGCGCTTCAAGGACGAGACGTCCGACTTCCTCGCCTTCCTCAATCTCTGGCGCTATGTCCGCGAGCAGCAGAAGGAGCGCGGCTCCTCCAGCTTCCGCCGGATGTGCAAGCAGGAGTATCTGAACTTCCTGCGCATCCGCGAATGGCAGGACATCTACGCCCAGCTGCGCCAGGTCACCAAGTCCATGGGCATCGAGGTGAACGAGGACGACGCGCCCGAGACCAGCGTCCACATCTCGCTGCTGGCCGGCCTGCTGTCGCACATCGGCCTCAAGGACACCGACAACAAGAACGAGTACCTGGGTGCGCGCGGCGCCAAGTTCGCGGTCTTCCCCGGCTCGGCGCTGTTCAAGAAGCCGCCGCGGTTCGTGATGTCGGCCGAGCTGGTGGAGACGTCCCGGCTGTGGGCGCGGGTCAACGCCAAGGTCGAACCGGAGTGGATCGAACCGCTCGCGCAGCATCTGCTCAAGCGCACCTACAGCGAGCCGCACTGGGAGAAGGACCAGGCGGCCGTGATGGCGTTCGAGAAGGTCACGCTGTACGGCGTGCCGATCGTCGCCCAGCGGAAGGTCAACTACGGGCGCATCGACCCGGAGACCTCCCGCGACCTGTTCATCCGCAACGCCCTGGTCGAGGGCGACTGGCGCACGCACCACAAGTTCTTCGCGGACAACCGCAAGCTGCTGACCGAGGTCGAGGAGCTCGAGCACCGGGCCCGCCGGCGCGACATCCTCGTGGACGACGAGACGCTGTTCGACTTCTACGACCAGCGCATCCCCGAACACGTGGTGTCCGGCGCGCACTTCGACTCGTGGTGGAAGCACAAGAAGCGCGAGGAGCCCGAACTCCTCGACTTCGAGCGCGAGATGCTCATCAACGAGAAGGCCGCGGGGGTCACGAAGGACGACTATCCGGACTCCTGGAGGCAGGGTCCGCTGAAGTTCCGGGTGACGTACCAGTTCGAGCCCGGGGCCGACGCCGACGGTGTGACCGTCCACATCCCCCTCCAGGTGCTCAACCAGGTCACGGACGAGGGCTTCGACTGGCAGATCCCGGGCCTGCGCGAAGAGGTCGTCATCGAGCTGATCCGCTCCCTGCCGAAACCGGTCCGCCGCCACTACGTTCCCGCGCCGAACTACGCGAAGGCGTTCCTGGAGAGGGCCGTGCCCCTTCAGGAGCCGCTGCCCGTGACGCTGGCGCGTGAGCTCAAGCGCATGGTGGGGGTGCCGGTCGGCGCCGAGGACTTCGATCTCACCCGGGTCCCGGACCACTTGAAGATCACGTTCCGGATCGTCGACGAGCGCCGCCGCAAGCTGGCCGAGGACAAGGACCTGGAGGCGTTGAAGCTCCAGCTGAAGCCGAAGGCCCGGCAGGCGCTCTCCAAGGCGGCAGCGGCCGCCACGGCGGGCCCCTCGGGGTCGGGCGAGTCCCTGGAGCGCACCGGTCTGACGGACTGGACGATCGGGACGCTGACGAAGGTCTTCGAGACCCGGCGCGCGGGCCAGCCGGTGAAGGCGTATCCCGCGCTCGTCGACGAGGGGGACAGCGTCGCCGTACGCCTCTTCGACACCGAGGCGGAGCAGCAGCAGGCGATGTGGCGGGGCACGCGGAAGCTGATCCTGCTCAACATCCCGGTCAACCCCGCCAAGTTCGCCTCGGACAAGCTGAGCAACCAGCAGAAGCTCGCTCTGTCGGGCAATCCGCACGGTTCGGTGCAGGCCCTGTTCGACGACTGCGCCACCGCCGCCGCGGACAAGCTGGTCGCGGACCACGGCGGACCGGCATGGGACGAGGAGTCGTACCGGAAGCTCTACGACAAGGTGCGTGCCGACCTCGTGGACGCGACCGTACGGACGGTGGGCCAGGTGCAGCAGATCCTGGCTGCCTGGCAGGCGTGCGAGCGCCGGCTGAAGGACACGAAGAGCCCGACCCTCGCCGCCAACGTCCAGGACGTACGGACCCAGCTGGCGGCCCTGATGCCGGCGGGCTTCGTGACCCTCACCGGTCTGCGCCGTCTTCCGGACCTGATGCGGTATCTGGTCGCCGTGGACCGCAGGCTCCAGCAGATGCCGACGTCGGTGCAGCGCGACACCACGCGCATGGAGAAGGTCCACGACATGCGGGACGAGTACGCGTGGCTCCTGGAGCAGCTGCCCCAGGGACGGCCGGTGCCGCAGGAGGTCCTGGACATCCGCTGGATGATCGAGGAGCTGCGGGTGAGCTACTTCGCCCACGCCCTGGGCACCGCGTACCCGGTCTCCGACAAGCGGATCGTGAAGGCGATCGACGCGGCCGCGCCGTGACGGACCCTGGGGCGATCGCCGTGACGAACCCCGTGGCGATCGCCGTGACAAGGCCGTCGCTCACCGTGAGTTCGACCGCCGGGCCCGGCCTGCTGTAGAGTCTCTTCTCGCAGCACAGCGCACGATTCGGAGCTGCAAAACCTGGTCCTGTGGAGCAGTTTGGAGTGCTCGCCACCCTGTCAAGGTGGAGGCCGCGGGTTCAAATCCCGTCAGGACCGCACAGACGACGAAGGCCCCGCACCATCACGGTGCGGGGCCTTCGTCGTTCTCGCCGTCTTGACGACGCCATCCGCCGCCGGTACCCACTGACTAGGGGCCCTTCGCCGGCCTGCCGTCCGGACACGACGGACGAGACGGACGAGCGGGCGAGGGCGGGGACGGCACACACCGGAGGTGACGTGCATGGCGGCGTCCACGGCGAGGCGGCACGAGACGAGGGCACTTCTGCGAGCCCATCTGGCGGCGGCTTCCGGCTATCGGCATCTGACGCGCAACTGCCCCATCTGTCATCGCCTCCTGAGGCTCGCCATGGAACCGTCGGCGGACAACGAACCCGCCGGCCTCCGCCCGCCCGTGGCGTCCGGGACGCCCGAGGCCTCCGAGACATCCGAGGGGTCCGGGTCTCGCCGGACCTCCGAGGCTCCCGAGCCGGCCGCAACTCCCGGCGGCGCGGAGAGCGGAGGCACCGCCGACGCGTGACGTCGGGCGGGTTGCGGCCCGTTCCGGGGGCGTGCGGCGGGGAGTTGGCAAGAGTCGTGCAGTGTGACGGGAGTCACCGCATGGGTTTTCAGAACCCCCCTCCTTAACCCCTCCCTACAACCGACCAATTTAATATGTGCCATTGCACTGCCCCCAAAGGGCCTCCCGCGCTCTCCGGGAGCGCCCTGTGCAGGGGAGATGCCGACGCCCGAAGAAGCGCACAAAAAAGATCGCGCTGGACCCGGCGGAGTCCAGCGCGATCGATGACGAAGTCTGTTGGGGCAGAGCCCGTCATGTGGAGCTATGGGTGGGCTTACCGGGATGGGGGTCCCGAATACGCCCGTTTCAACGGGGCTTTCAGGCCTCGCTGCGCTGCTGCGGGATACCCGCAAGCAGTGCGCGGACCTCAGCCTCGCGGTACCGGCGATGTCCACCGAGAGTTCGGATGGACGTGAGCTTGCCTGCCTTCGCCCAGCGGGTGACCGTCTTCGGGTCCACGCGGAACATCGTGGCAACCTCTGCCGGGGTCAGCAGCGGCTCGGCATCAGGGGTGCGAGCGGTCATGAGCGGCCTCCTCGGGAGAACCGAACCTTCTCGGTTCTTTCCTCTAAATTCTGCACCTTGACCCGCGTTGCCCGAAATGGCGGACGCGGGCCGAGTCGGTTATAGGACGAACGGCTTGTCCTCGGCACTACAACTACACCATCTGTCCAGCCACGTCGGCCAAACCGACGGAATTGCCCTCTGAGGTGTTCATCAGTGGCGGAAGCCGATGGACCATGCCATAACGGACAGTCACGCCACAGTGACGATCAGTCACAGAGCGATCAGGAGTCACCAGACCCCCCATAGAGCGCAATACCGAGAAATCCGCCTGAAGTTGGACGGAAGGAGTCCTCCCCGGACTCCTTGTCCTATTTTGACACGAGGGTAGGCGATAGGCGCAAGGGCCCAGTTAGTGCAGTCCGTCACGCTTGAGACAAAGGCCCGGATCGGGACCTACGTCCTGGACGGAAGGGCTCGGCGATCTCATCGAGCCCCAGAATCGATCAGTTTGCGAACTGAAGGTCCCTCACGGCCCGCCAGCGCTCTACGAGACGGGCGTACGCCGCGCTCGCGCCGTCACTGTCGCCGGCCCCCAGCGCCGTGATCCCCGCGGCCAGATCCGCCGCCGAACGGTCCTCCTCGAGGTGCGCTCCACCGAGCGCGTGCACCAGGCCGCCGTAGTCCAGCTCGACCAGGGAGCGCGGGTGGAACTCCTCCAGCCACTTCCCGACGTCCACCAGCCCGTCGGTCAGCAGACCGCCGTCTGCCGACTCCCGCAGCGTCCGCAGCGAGCGGGCCACCCGGCGCCGCGCCTGGACCATCGGCGTGCGGTAGCGCAGCACGGCCGCCTCGGGCCCGGCCGGCTCGTAGACGCGCTCCTCGTCCGAGAACAGCGCGAACCAGCGCACCGGCACCTGCCACACCGCGGTCCTGATCCACGGCCGGGCATCCGGGTTCCGCTCCCGCCACTGCTCGTAGTCGGCCGCTGCCTGTCCGCGCACGACCGGCGGAAGCGCCGCGTCCAGCAGTGCCGCCGGCAACTGCTCGGTCAGCTCCTCCAGCGCCAGCCAGCCGCGCAGCCGGGTCCGCCAGGGGCAGACACAGACCACGCCGTCGATCTCCGTGACGAAGGCGTCGCCGCTCTCGTGGACGGGCACCGGGACGGGCGGGGTGGGCAGCAAGTCCGCCAGCGAGCGCCGCAGTTCGTCCTGCGCCGTGGGGGTGCTCTCCCGCTTGGCGTAACGGGTCCAGTGGGCCCGTTCCGCGTCCGGGAAGGCCGCCAGCGGTTCGTAGACCCGCAGGTAGGCCGCGTAGGGAACGGGGACCGAGGACAGCGCTGGCATGTCGCGAATCCTTCCACGCCCGTACTCCGCCAGGGGGTGATCCTCGGCACTGCGTCGGATCTACCCTGACGTAGGACTTACCCTCGTGCCCAACCGGACCTCCCCACCCCTTCCCCTGCCACAAGCGACGGGGAGACCCCAAGGGGGTCCTCCACATCCGCCGCTTCGTACTTGGGAGTCACCACAGTGACCGATCTGACCGGCGCGCCCGTCCCCGTCGATGTCCTGCACACCCTGTTCCGGTCGGACCAGGGCGGCCACGAGCAAGTCGTGCTGTGCCAGGACCGCGCCTCCGGCCTCAAGGCCGTCATCGCCCTCCACTCGACCGCCCTGGGCCCCGGCCTGGGCGGCACCCGCTTCTACCCGTACGCCTCGGAGGCGGAGGCCGTCGCCGACGCGCTGAACCTCTCCCGCGGGATGTCGTACAAGAACGCCATGGCCGGTCTCGACCACGGCGGCGGCAAGGCGGTCATCATCGGTGACCCCGAGACCCTCAAGAGCGAGGAGCTCCTGCTGGCGTACGGCCGGTTCGTCGACTCCCTCGGCGGCCGCTACGTCACCGCCTGCGACGTCGGCACCTACGTCGCCGACATGGACGTCGTCGCCCGCGAGACCCGCTGGGCCACCGGCCGCTCCCCCGAGAACGGCGGCGCGGGGGACTCCTCCGTCCTCACCGCCTACGGCGTCTTCCAGGGCATGCGCGCCTCCGCCCAGCACCTGTGGGGCGAGCCCTCGCTGCGCGGCCGCCGGGTCGGTATCGCCGGCGTCGGCAAGGTCGGCCATCACCTCGTGGAGCATCTGATCGAGGACGGCGCCGAGGTCGTCATCACGGATGTCCGCGAGGAGTCCGTACGCCGTATCCGCGACAAGCACCCGCAGGTCACCGCCGTCGCGGACACCGACACGCTGATCCGCTCGGAGGGTCTGGACGTCTACGCGCCCTGCGCGCTGGGCGGCGCGCTGAACGACGGCTCCGTCCCCGCACTGACCGCCACGGTGGTCTGCGGAGCGGCCAACAACCAGCTCGCCCACCCGGGCGTCGAGAAGGACCTCGCGGACCGCGGCATCCTCTACGCGCCCGACTACGTGGTGAACGCCGGCGGAGTGATCCAGGTCGCCGACGAGCTCCACGGCTTCGACTTCGACCGTTGCAAGGCCAAGGCGTCGAAGATCTTCGACACCACGCTGGCAATATTCGCACGTGCGAAGGAGGACGGCATTCCGCCGGCCGCCGCGGCCGACCGGATCGCCGAGCAGCGCATGGCGGACGCCCGCCGGAGCTGACCGCACGGACGCCGGCCCGCCGTATCGGGAGACAAGACTCACCCCGGTCGGCGGGTCGACCGCCAAGAAGAGGTTAAAATCGCAGTTGACCAGCGAGGACGGGGCTCCTCGCGGGTTCTGTGAAGTGGCACCTCATGCGGGCGGCGTACCGTATGGCCGCGGAAGCAGGTACCGTTGAAGCTCTACGGACCGGTCTCTCCACGGAGAGCCCGTTCCGACTCATGAACGCGTGTCAAGACTCTGGGGCCGTCGAGCCCCGTCACCGAGGGGGTCGAGCCATGGGGCGCGGCCGGGCCAAGGCCAAGCAGACAAAGGTCGCCCGCCAGCTGAAGTACAACAGCGGCGGGACTGATCTGTCGCGTCTGGCCAACGAGCTGGGCGCTTCCACTCCGAGTCCGATTTCGAGCCAGCCGCCGAACAGCGAGCCGTTCGAGGACGACGACGAGGAAGACGACCCGTACGCACGGTACGCGGATCTGTACAACGACGACGAGGACGAGGACGAAGAGTCCGGCCCGTCGTCGCAGCGCCGCGGCGCTTGACGTCGTCACCACCGACCCGGTCCGGGGCCCGCCCCGGACCGGGTTCTGTGCTGTTCAGCTCGCGTAGTCGCCGGTGAGCTCCGCCCCGGTGGTCCGGTCGCCGCGCTCGGTGATCTCTCCGGTCACCCAGGCGTCCACACCGCGGTCCGCGAGCGTGGTCAGCGCCGCGCCCACCGATGCCTCGGGGACGACGGCGATCATGCCCACGCCCATGTTCAGCGTCTTCTCCAGCTCCAGCCGCTCGACTTGGCCGGCCGTGCCGACGAGGTCGAAGACCGGACCCGGCGTCCAGGTCGACCGGTCGACGATCGCGTGCAGGTCGTCGGGCACGACGCGGGCCAGGTTGTTGGCGAGCCCGCCGCCGGTGACGTGGCTGAAGGCGTGCACCTCGGTGGTCCGGGTGAGGGCCAGGCAGTCCAGCGAGTAGATCTTCGTGGGCTCCAGCAGTTCCTCGCCGAGCGTGCGGCCGAACTCCTCGACCTGCTGGTCCAGCGACATGTTCGCCCGGTCGAAAAGGACATGGCGGACGAGCGAGTACCCGTTCGAGTGAAGGCCCGACGACGCCATGGCGATCACCGCGTCACCCTTACGGATACGATCCGGGCCCAGCACCCGGTCGGCCTCCACCACTCCGGTGCCGGCGCCGGCGACGTCGAAGTCGTCCTCGCCCAGCAGACCGGGGTGCTCGGCCGTCTCACCGCCGACCAGGGCGCAGCCGGCCAGCACACAGCCTTCGGCGATGCCCTTGACGATGGCGGCGACCCGCTCGGGGTGGACCTTGCCGACGCAGATGTAGTCGGTCATGAACAGCGGCTCGGCGCCGCAGACGACGAGGTCGTCGACGACCATGCCGACGAGGTCGTGGCCGATCGTGTCGTACACGCCCATCTTCCGGGCGAGATCGACCTTGGTGCCGACGCCGTCCGTGGCGGAGGCGAGCAGCGGACGCTCGTAGCGCTTGAGGGCGGAGGCGTCGAAGAGGCCGGCGAATCCGCCGAGGCCGCCCAGGCCCGCCGTCTCGGGGCGCTGGGTCTTCTTCACCCACTCCTTCATCAGCTCGACGGCGCGGTCGCCGGCCTCGATGTCGACACCCGCGGCCGCGTAGCTGGCACCGGTGCCCGCGTGCAGGGCACGCTCGGAAGATTCAGCAGACATTGCCGGAGAACTTTCGTGTCGTTGAGCGGGGTCTCACGGGCGACGGAGCGCGTCGGCGGCGTCGGCGCCGCCCGCAAGCTCGGTCTCCAGAAGCTGCTTGCCGAGCAGCTCGGGGTCGGGGAGGTCCATCGGGTACTCGCCGTCGAAGCAGGCGCGGCAGAGGTTCGGCTTGTCGATGGTCGTGGCCTCGATCATGCCGTCGATGGAGATGTAGGAGAGCGAGTCGGCACCCATCGAGGTGGCGATCTCGTCGACCGTCATGCCGTTGGCGATGAGCTCCGCGCGGGTGGCGAAGTCGATGCCGAAGAAGCAGGGCCACTTCACCGGCGGGGACGAGATCCGGATGTGGACCTCGGCGGCGCCGGCCTCGCGGAGCATCTTGACCAGGGCGCGCTGGGTGTTGCCGCGGACGATCGAGTCGTCCACGACCACCAGGCGCTTGCCCCGGATGACTTCCTTGAGGGGGTTCAGCTTGAGGCGGATGCCCAATTGGCGAATGGTCTGTGAGGGCTGGATGAAGGTACGGCCCACATAGGCGTTCTTCACCAGGCCGGAGCCGTAGGGGATGCCGCTGGCCTCGGCGTAGCCGATGGCGGCGGGGGTGCCGGACTCCGGCGTCGCTATCACCAGGTCCGCGTCGACGGGCGCTTCCTTGGCGAGTTTCCGGCCCATCTCCACACGGGAGAGGTAGACGTTCCGGCCGGCGATGTCGGTGTCGGGGCGCGCCAGGTAGACGTACTCGAAGACACAGCCCTTGGGCTTCGCTTCCGCGAATCGCTGGGTGCGGAGACCGTTCTCGTCGATGGCGATGAGCTCGCCCGGCTCGATCTCGCGGACGTAGCTCGCGCCGCAGATGTCGAGGGCCGCGGACTCGCTCGCGACGACCCAGCCGCGGTCCAGCCGGCCGAGGACGAGCGGGCGGATGCCCTGCGGGTCCCGGGCGGCGTACAGGGTGCCCTCGTCCATGAAGACGAGCGAGAAGGCGCCCTTGACGTCGGGGAGGATCCTGGCGGCGGCTTCCTCGATGGTCAGCGGCTTGCCGTCGTCGTCGACCTGGCCCGCGAGGAGCGCGGTGACGAGGTCGGTGTCGTTGGTCGCCGCGACCTGGGTGGAGCGTCCGTCCTGCCGGGGCAGATCGGCGACGAGCCCGGCGAGCTCGGCGGTGTTGACCAGGTTGCCGTTGTGGCCGAGCGCGATGGAGCCGTGGGCCGTGGCCCGGAATGTCGGCTGCGCGTTCTCCCACACGGAGGCGCCGGTCGTCGAGTAGCGGGCGTGACCGACCGCGATGTGTCCCCGCAGAGATCCGAGGGACGTCTCGTCGAAGACCTGCGAAACGAGGCCCATGTCCTTGAAGACGAGGATCTGGGAGCCGTTGCTCACCGCGATTCCCGCGGATTCCTGACCTCGATGCTGAAGGGCGTAGAGCCCGAAGTAAGTGAGCTTTGCGACCTCTTCGCCCGGAGCCCAGACACCGAAGACGCCACAAGCGTCCTGGGGGCCTTTCTCACCGGGGAGAAGATCATGACTGAGTCGACCGTCACCACGTGGCACGGCACCGAGTGTAGGCGAGATCGACCACTGGTCCGAATTGGGGACCACCCGGGTCTCTCGGTGACCGCACGGTCACCCGGTGGTGGCGTTCGCGGAGATGCCTTTTCCATTCGCCGCGGTGAGGGTGAGACCGCGGTGCTGAAGGTTGAACGTCACCTTTCCCTCGAGCGCCTTGCGCATGTGGTTCTCCACCGTGCCCGCGGTGCCGGCGCACATCTTCCGGGTGCTGGCCAGGCGGTCGAAGGTGATCGTCGAGCCGGAGACCTTCGCCGTGCTGCTGAAGGTGTTGCAGCCGAGGCTGCCGCGTACGGAGCCGTCCTTGGCGAGGGTGAAATAGGCGTTCTTCTCGGTGCCGGCCGGCAGGGACGTCGCGACATCGCCCGTGAGCAGCGAGTTCACCGTCCACTTGGTGCCCGCGAGGGGTGCGGCCGGCTCGGAGGTCAGGGTGATCGAGTCACCCTTCGGGGTGGTCAGGGTGAGGTTCTTGTCGACGAGCTTGGCCTTGAGCTTCCCGGTGAAGGCGTCCTTCATCGCCTCCTCGAAGCCCTGGATGTCCTCGGCGCAGCCCATCTCGGTCATCTCGCCCTTGCCGACGGTGACGGTGTCGCCCTCGACCTTCACGGCGGCGCCGAACTGGTTGCAGCCGTAGTTGCCCTGGGCGCGGCCCTTGTCGGTGATCTCGACATGCGCGCCGTTCGGGGCAACCGACTTCTTGCCGTCGACGGTGACGCTGTCGACGGTCCAGTGCACGCCGGTCAGGGGCAGGTCGGTCGTGACCGATCCGCCCCCGTCGCCGCCCGACCCGGAACCGGATCCCGATTCCGTGCCGCAGGCTGCGAGCGCGAGGAGGGCCAGGGCAGTGACAGGAATGCTCAGCTGGTTACGCATACCGATGTGACGGAGCACACCGCGCTCCGGTTCCCGCCCGTACGCCGGGCGGGCGTGCCTGCCCGGCTCAGCCGAGCACCGGCAGCAGCGCGGCGAGGTCGGCCCGCTCGCCGCTGGCGCTCACCTTCGCGGCATCGAGTGCCTCGGCCCAGCCGGTGCGTCCGGTGGCGAGCCTGATCCAGGTCAGCGGGTCGGTCTCGACGACATTGGGCGGGGTGCCCCGGGTGTGCCGGGGACCCTCGACGCACTGGACGACCGCGTAGGGCGGCACCCGGACCTCGACCGAGCCCCCGGGCGCCTTCACGGCGAGCGCGTCGGCCAGGAGCCGGGTGCAGGCGGCGAGCGCCTGCCGGTCGTACGGGATCGCCGTCCCGGCCGCGTCGTTCAGGTCGTCGGTGTGGACGACGAGTTCGACGGTGCGTGTGACGAGGAAGTCGCCGAGGCGCATGGCTCCGAACCGGGTCGGGATCAGCCGGTCGTCGGGGACCCCCGCAAGCGCCTCCTCGATACGCGTGGCCGCGTGCTCGTACAGCTCGTCGGTGGTGGCGCCGGCCACCAGTGCGCGGACGTCCTCGTCCACCTGGCCGGCGGCCGATGCCGTGGCGAACGGCCATTCCAGCAGGGCGACTTCCTGCCGCGCGGGCTCCGGCAGGGCGAGGTTGCGGGCGACGACGGCGACGGCCATGGACAGATGGGCGGCCAGCTCGCGCACCGTCCAGTCCCCCAGCCGGGTGGGCAGCTCCTGCTGCTCCGGCGTGAGCTTCGACACCCCGTCGCGTACGTGGCCGAACTGGGTCAGCACGGCCGTACGGATCTTGCCGGGGTCGTAGCTGCGGGTGCGCTTTCTGGCTGGTGGCATGGCCCGAGGGTAATCAATCGCCGTGCGTCGGCAGGGCTGTTTCTCCGGCCGGGGAAGTGGCCTGCGAAGGGTCCGGGGAGACGGCCTGCGAGGAGTCCTCCATGGACCCGGCGGTGAACGTCTCGCCGTTGCGCGGGACGCCGATGCCCCGCCACGCGAACGGGACGCCCCGGGCGGTGTCCAGGTCCGTCCCGTCCATCAGCTGGAAGTGGACGTGCGGCTCGCTGGAGTTGCCGGAGTTCCCGCAGCGGGCGATCTGCTGCCCGGCCCGGACGGTGTCGCCCGCGCGGACGCTCAGCGAACCGCGCTGGACGTGGGCGTACATCGCATAGGTGCCGTCGCCCAGGTCCAGGACGATGTGGTTGCCCACGACCCAGGAGGCACCGCCGATGTCCCGCACGCTCGCCTCCACGAGCAGCATGTAGACCAGCATCACGAGGGAGTTGCGGCTCAGATGGTCGCGCCGTCCGTCCGAGGCGTGCACGACGGTGGCGTCGGCGACCGCGAACAGCGGTGCGCCGAAGGCCGGGAAGGCGCTGTTGCGGCGGGCGAGCGGCCAGAGCCAGGCGAACGCGGGGCGCGCACCCTTCTCGGGCTCCGCGACGATGTCGATGGCGTACGTCTGACCGTAGCCGTGGACCCCGTGGCTCGGCACCTTGTCCGCCGGGCTGTTGAGCGCGGACCACCGGCCCGCGACCGGGGCCTCCACCTCGACGGCGGGCGGCCGGTGGGCGTGGACGCGGCGCGCGCGGCGGCTCAGCTCCACGACGATGGCGAGAGCGAGAGCGCCGGGCAGCCAGACCCAGTGCGGGGAGAAGGGCAGCTCCGTGACGAGGCTCGTGACAACCAGCGCGAAGAAGACGACCCAGCAGACCCGCTGGGTCACCATCAGCAGCTTCTGGACGGACATCGTCATCACCTCTCGTGGCGATCGGGGTGGTCGAGCGGTTCCTGCAATCGGACGGGGGCTTACGGGCGGGCCGCGGCGAGCGCGACCAGCAGGGGCACCACCCGCGCTCCCGGCACCTCGTAGCGGCCACGGCTCGCGGTGTGCAGCCAGCCCGCGGCGGTCAGCTGGCGCAGGTGGTGGTAGATCTGGCCGGTCGTGCCGAGCCCTTCGAGCTCGGTGAGCTCGGCCGCGGTGCGCCGGCCGCCGAGGATCTCGCGCAGCAGGCGGAGCCGTACGGCATGGCCGAGAGCGGCGAAGGAGTCCGCGGCGTCCGACCAGTCGCCGTCGAGCAGCTGCTCGCACAGCAGGCCGTACTGCCATTCGTACTGCTCCTGCGTCGGCAGCCGCACGGCCCCGGTGAACAGCACTCCCCCGCTCTGCGCGCCGGCCTCCGCGAGCTGCTCCTTGAGGCCCTCCAGCGCCCAGAAGTCGCCCTCGCCCAGCCGGGGTGCCGCGCGGTCCGCCTGCTCCAGGGCGGCGAGCCGGCGTTCCAGCGCGGCGACCCGTTCTTCCAGCTCCATGATGCCAACATACGTAATTACGTAATCTCCCGCAACGGTCGGACCGGTGTCCGGACACGACGGAGCCCCCGCCCCCGGAAGGGGGCAGGGGCTCAGCGGATGCTGCGGTCAGACCAGCAGACCCGGGATCGTCTCCTCGTGCGCCGTGCGCAGCTCGCTCAGCGCGATGCCGAACTCGCCCTGGACCTCGATCTCATCCCCGTCCACGACACCGATACGGGTCACCGGCAGACCTCGCGCACCGCACATGTCGGTGAAACGCAGCTCCTCGCTGCGCGGCACCGAGACGACCGCGCGCCCCGCCGACTCGCTGAACAGGAAGGTGAAGGCGTCCAGACCGTCGGGAACGACCAGCCGCGCACCCGTCCGGCCGCGCAGGCAGGACTCGACGACCGCCTGGATCAGACCGCCGTCGGACAGGTCGTGCGCCGCGTCGATCATGCCGTCGCGGGAGGCCGAGATCAGGATCTCGCCGAGCAGCTTCTCCCGGTCGAGGTCCACGGCCGGCGGCATACCGCCGAGGTGGTCGTGGACGACCTGCGACCAGGCAGAGCCGCCGAACTCCTCCTTCGTGTCCCCGAGGAGGTACAGCAGCTGCCCCTCCTCCGCGAACGCGATGGGCGTACGGCGCGTGACGTCGTCGATCACACCGAGCACCGCCACGACCGGCGTCGGGTGGATCGCCGTCTCACCGGTCTGGTTGTAGAGCGACACATTGCCGCCGGTGACCGGGGTGCCGAGCTGCAGGCAGCCGTCCGCGAGACCACGGGTGGCCTCGGCGAACTGCCACATGACGGCCGGGTCCTCGGGCGAACCGAAGTTCAGACAGTCGGAGATGGCGAGCGGCTTGGCACCGGAGGCGGCGACATTGCGGTACGCCTCCGCCAGCGCGAGCTGCGCGCCCGTGTACGGGTCGAGCTTGGCGTACCGGCCGTTGCCGTCGGTCGCCATGGCCACGCCCAGGTTCGAATCCTCGTCGATCCGGACCATGCCCGCGTCCTCGGGCTGCGCCAGGACGGTGTTGCCCTGCACGAAGCGGTCGTACTGGTCGGTGATCCAGGCCTTCGAGGCCTGGTTCGGCGAGGCGACCAGCTTCAGGACCTGCTCGCGCAGCTCCTGCGAGGTCGACGGCCGCGGCAGCTTGCCCGCGTCGTCGGCCTGGAGGGCGTCCTGCCACTCGGGGCGGGCGAACGGCCGGTGGTAGACCGGGCCGTCGTGCGCCACGGACCGCGGGGGCACGTCCACGATCTGCTCGCCGTGCCAGAAGATCTCCAGCCGCTCGCCCTCGGTCACCTCACCGATGACGGTGGCGATGACGTCCCACTTCTCGCAGATCTCCAGGAAGCGGTCGACCTTGTCGGGCTCGACCACCGCGCACATGCGCTCCTGCGACTCGCTCATGAGGATCTCCTCGGGCGAGAGCGAGGAGTCGCGCAGCGGCACGGTGTCCAGCTCGACCCGCATGCCGCCGGAGCCGGCGCTCGCCAGCTCACTGGTGGCACAGGACAGCCCGGCACCGCCGAGGTCCTGGATGCCGGCGACGAGGTGCTCGCGGAAGATCTCCAGCGTGCACTCGATGAGGAGCTTCTCCTGGAAGGGGTCGCCGACCTGGACGGCGGGGCGCTTGGCCGGGCCGGTCGCGTCGAAGGTCTCGGACGCGAGGACCGAGACACCGCCGATGCCGTCGCCGCCGGTGCGGGCGCCGTACAGGATGACCTTGTTGCCGGGGCCCGAGGCCTGCGCGAGGTGGATGTCCTCGTGCTTCATCACACCGATGCAGCCGGCGTTGACCAGCGGGTTGCCCTGGTAGCAGGCGTCGAAGACGACCTCGCCGCCGATGTTCGGCAGGCCCAGACAGTTTCCGTAGCCGCCGATGCCCGCGACGACACCGGGCAGCACCCGCTTGGTGTCGGGGTGGTCGGCGGCGCCGAAGCGCAGCGGGTCGACGACGGCCACGGGGCGGGCGCCCATCGCGAGGATGTCGCGGACGATGCCGCCGACGCCGGTGGCCGCGCCCTGGTAGGGCTCGATGTAGCTGGGGTGGTTGTGCGACTCGACCTTGAAGGTGACCGCGTAGCCCTGGCCGACATCGACGACGCCGGCGTTCTCGCCGATGCCGACGAGCATGGCGTCGTTCTCGGGGACCTTCTCACCGAACTGCTTGAGATGGACCTTGCTGGACTTGTACGAGCAGTGCTCCGACCACATGACGGAGTACATGGCGAGCTCGGCGCCGGTGGGACGGCGGCCGAGGATCTCGTTGATCCGCGCGTACTCGTCCTGCTTCAGGCCCAGTTCGGCCCAGGGCTGGTCGACGTCCGGCGTCTCGGTGGCGTGCTTGACGGTGTCGAGGGTCATGCGGTGACCAGCTTCTTGATGATCGAGGTGAAGAACGCGAGGCCGTCGGTGCGGCCGGTGCCGACCAGCGGCTCGACAGCGTGTTCGGGGTGCGGCATCAGACCGACGACATTGCCCTCGGCATTGGTGATGCCGGCGATGTCACGGAGCGAGCCGTTCGGATTGCCGTCGAGGTAGCGGAAGGCCACCCGGCCCTCGGCCTCGAGCTCGTCGAGGACCCGCTCGGCGGCGACGTAGCGGCCGTCGATGTTCTTCAGCGGTACGGAGATCTCCTGGCCCGCCTCGTAGTCGGCGGTCCACGCGGTCGTCGCGTTCTCCACCCGGAGCTTCTGGTCGCGGCAGATGAAGTGGAGGTGGTTGTTGCGCAGCATCGCGCCCGGCAGCAGATGCGACTCGGTGAGGATCTGGAAGCCGTTGCAGATACCGAGGACCGGCAGTCCCGCCCTGGCCTGCTCGATGAGCGTCTCCATCACCGGCGAGAAGCGGGAGATGGCTCCCGCGCGCAGATAGTCCCCGTAGGAGAAACCTCCGGCGAGGACCACGGCGTCGACCTGCTTGAGGTCCTTGTCGCGGTGCCAGAGGGTGACGGGCTCGGCGCCGGCGAGACGCACGGCGCGCAGGCTGTCCCGGTCGTCGAGCGTTCCGGGGAAAGTGACGACTCCGATGCGAGCTGTCACGACTCCACCTTTACGACGAAGTCCTCGATGACGGTGTTGGCGAGGAACGTTTCGGCCATCTCGTGGATGCGGGCGAGGGCGGCGTCGTCGACCGGCCCGTCCACCTCCAGCTCGAAACGCTTTCCCTGACGTACGTCCGCGATGCCGTCGAATCCGAGACGGGGCAGTGCGCGCTGAACTGCCTGTCCCTGGGGGTCGAGGATCTCGGACTTGAGCATGACGTCGACTACGACGCGTGCCACGGGCACTCCCGGTGGTGTGTTGCGAGGGCGGTTCCCTCAGCGTACCCGGCCGGAAAATCTACTCGCGTAGATATCCGGAGAACATCCTGGGTAACGCACGGAGAAAATCCAGGAAAAATATCCCGCCCGCCATTGCTCCAGACACGCGCATGTAATTGAGTGGGCTTCACAATGTGTCGTCGGCCGCTGTACAAAGGAATACAGAGGAAAGCAGCTTTGCCCCTCGGCAGCCGGAAAGTCGGTGGCACCGCATGTCAGAACGGGTGACACCGCAGGGAAAGGACCGATATCCGTGGCTCAGCGAGTAGTGGTCGCGCTCTTCGATGACATCGACGGCGGAGAAGCGGCGGAAACGGTCACGTTCGCCCTGGACGGGAAGTCGTACGAGATCGACCTCAATCCCGCCAATGCAAAGAAACTGCGCAAGGCGCTGGCCCCGTACGTCGCGGCCGGCCGGAAGCAGAGAGACGCCGGCAGACGCGGCAGGGCCCGCACCGCCTACACGCACACCTCGCTCGAGCCGGCCCCGGCCGCCGTACGGGCCTGGGCGCAGTCCAACAAGATGGACGTGCCCGCGCGCGGACGCATCCCGAAGGCGGTCTACGAGGCGTTCCGCGAAGCGAGTTGAGCGCCGCGCGCCGATCCGAGTTGCACAGCACCCCTGCTGTTCGGCTAGAGTCTGGAGCACGCCGAGGGGCGAGGCCGCAAGGCCCCACCTCACGCAGCGTGCGGGTGTAGTTCAGTAGTAGAACATCCCCCTTCCAGGGGGAAGGCGCAGTGTGCAATTCCTGTCACCCGCTCTCATCGCTTTACCGTCCTCTCGCGAGGATCGGGTAAGGTGATGCGGCACCGCCCAGTGAGAGCTGAGCGGGAGCAATGCGGACGTAGCTCAGTTGGTAGAGCGCAACCTTGCCAAGGTTGAGGTCGCCAGTTCGAACCTGGTCGTCCGCTCGGAAAGAAGGCCCTGGTCATCGACCAGGGCCTTCGTCGTCTTCCCGTACACGCCCGCCGGTTCCGGACCGCCTGCCGCGCCCATGACATTTGTCATCGGGGCCGATGACAGGGCGCACTGCTCGTGGGTCCGTCCGGGCGGAAGCCTTGAGACATGACCTCAGACGACCACGTGATCAGGGCCGAGCAGGTCCGGCGCTCCTACACCGGGGGCTTCGAGGCCGTGAGCGGGATCTCCTTCTCTGTCTCCCGCGGCGAGATCTTCGCGCTGCTCGGGACGAACGGCGCGGGCAAGACCTCCACCGTCGAACTGCTCGAAGGACTCGCCCGGCCGACCGGCGGGACCGTGCAGGTCCTCGGCCACGACCCGTACCGCGACCGCACCGCCGTCCGGCCCCGGATCGGGGTCATGCTCCAGGAAGGTGGCTTCCCCTCCGACCTCACGGTCGCCGAGACCGCCCGCATGTGGGCCGGTTGCACCACCGGAGCACGGCCCGTCCCGGAAGCCCTGGAACTCGTCGGGCTCGGAATGCGGGCCGGCGTCCGCGTCAAGCAGCTCTCCGGCGGTGAGCGGCGGCGCCTGGATCTGGCACTGGCGCTGCTCGGACGGCCCGAGGTGCTCTTCCTCGACGAGCCGACGACCGGCCTCGACGCCGAAGGGCGCCGCGACACCTGGGACTTGGTGCGCGCCCTGCGGGAGGGCGGCACCACCGTGCTGCTGACCACGCACTATCTGGAGGAGGCCGAGTCGCTGGCCGACCGGCTGGCGATCATGCACCGGGGGCGGATCGTGACCGGCGGCACCCCCGCCGAGGTGACGGCGTCCCGGCCCGCCAGGATCCGCTTCCTGCTTCCCGAGGGCTTCCCGGCCGGACGGCTGCCGCTGTCGCTCCAGGCCGGCGCCCTGGGCCGCCGCGTCGAGATCCGTACGCACGAACTCCAGGACGACCTCGGCGAACTGCTGCGCTGGGCACGGGAGTCGGACGTACGCCTCGAAGCGCTCGACGCCCGCTCCGCCTCCCTCGAAGACGCCTTCCTCGACATCGCGCAGACCGAAACGGCAGGGGTGTGACATGAACGCCACCACACGCAGGCTCAACGCGCTCGGGCGCGCGGAGCTGACCCTCCTCGTACGCAACCGGACCACCCTCTTCGTGGCCCTGCTGATGCCCCCGGCGATGATCATGCTGATGGCGTCGACGCTGGACGGCATGGACCTCGGCCCGACCGGGATGAGCATCGGCGAAGCGACGATGACCGGCGCGATCGGGATGGTGCTGATCCTCGTCGTCCATCTCAACCTCGTCTCGGCCTATGTGGCCCGGCGCGAGGAACTGGTGCTCAAGCGGCTGCGCACGGGAGAGGTGCCGGACCACGAGATCCTCACCGGGACCGCGCTGCCCGCCGTCGGGCTCGCGCTCGCGCAGTGTCTGCTGATCGTGATCGCCGGCATGGCCCTGCTGGATCTCGGCGCACCCCGGCGGCCCGACCTGCTCGTCGTCGGCATCCTGCTGGGGACCCTGCTGATGGCCGCCCTCGCCGCCGCCACCTCCGCGTTCACCCGCACCGTGGAGAGCTCGCAGATCACCACGATGCCGATGTTCCTGATCTCCCTGCCGGGCTCCGGCCTGCTTTTTCCGCTGGACGTCCTGCCGGACAAGATCGCCTCGGTCTGTGAACTGCTGCCACTCACCGGAGCGATGACGCTCGTACGGGCCGGCTGGCTCGGCGACACCGGCTCCGGGGAACTGCTGGGCGCCGCCGTGACCGCACTGGCCTGGGTCGTGGTCTCGGTGTTCGCTGTGCAACGGTGGTTCCGCTGGGAACCCCGTCGCTGACCTCGGGAGTACGTGTGCCGGTGAAGGCATGGAGCAAACGCAGCGGTCTGGCCAAGGTGGACCTCTACACCCGCGGCACCGTGCATCTGATCATCTGGTTCGGGCCCGTCGGGCTGGCGCTGCTGCTGATGACCAGGCCGGTGCGCAATGGCGGACAGACGCCCGTCCTGCTGGCCACGCTGCTCTGCTGCGTCGTGACGGGCGTGCTGTGCGGCCGTCTCCTCCGGCACGCGATGGATGTGTACCTGGGCAGGGGGCAGCTGCCCCCGCGGCTGCTGGGCCAGGCCGCCGCCGCGACGGCCGCCACGGCCGGCGGGGTGGCCGTGCTGGCGGCCACCGTCGATCTCGAAGGGCTGCTGCCCACCATGCTGGCGGCGGCGGTCGTCCCCTTTCTGACCGTCCACACGCTGCTCGTGCCCAACCGGGTCTCGGTCGTGGTCCAGCTCGGCGTGCTCCTCGCCGTGGCCGGACTGCTCGCGGCGACCGGCAGCCCGGTCCAGGAGATGCTCATCGTCCTCCCTGCCCTCGCCTTCAGCACCGGGTGGATGGCCTTCACCTCGCGGGCGTCGATGTGGGTACTGGCGGTGATGTGGGAGCTGCGGGAGGCGCGGGACGTCCAGGCACGCCTCGCGGTCGCCGAGGAGCGGCTGCGCTTCGGCCGCGATCTGCACGACGTCCTGGGACGCAATCTCGCCGTCATCGCGCTGAAGAGCGAACTGGCGGTCCAGCTGGCCCGGCGCGAGCGGCCCGAGGCGGTCGACCAGATGACCGAGGTCCAGCGCATCGCGCAGGAGTCGCAGCGGGAGGTGCGGGACGTGGTGCGCGGCTATCGCGAGGCGGATCTGCGCGTCGAACTGGAGGGGGCGCGGGGCGTGTTGGCGGCCGCCGGCATCGCCTGCACCGTGACCGCCGGGGACACGGTCCTGCCCGGCGATGTGCAGTCCGCGCTCGGCTGGGTGGTCCGGGAGGCCACCACCAACGTGCTGCGGCACGGGGACGCACGGCGCTGCACGATCGCGGTGGACACGGCGGACGACGGCGTCGTCCTCGTCGTCGAGAACGACGGAGCGGGTGCCGCGGTGGCCGCGCCCGGCTCGGGTCTGACCGGTCTGCGGGAGCGGCTGTCCGCGGTGGACGGCGCCCTGGAGACGGGCCCGGTGGACGGTGGACGGTTCCGGCTGACGGCCCGGGTACCGCTGGCACGAGCTGACATGAGGGAGGCGGTGTGACCGTACGCGTACTGCTCGCCGACGACGAGCATCTGATCCGCGGGGCGCTCGCCGCGCTGCTCGCGCTGGAGGAGGACCTCGTGGTCGTCGCCGAGGCCGCCTCGGGCTCGGAGGCGCTGGCCATGGCGCTGGCGCACCGGCCCGACGTCGCGGTCCTCGATCTCCAGATGCCGGGCGCCGACGGTGTGAGTGTGGCCACATCACTGCGGGCCGAACTGCCCATGTGCCGGACGATGATCGTCACCAGCCACGGCCTGCCGGGACATCTGAAAAGGGCGCTGACGGCGGGTGTGCGGGGCTTTGTCCCGAAGACGCTCAGTGCCCAGCGGCTCGCCGAGATCATCCGTACCGTGCACGCCGGAAACCGTTACGTGGACCCGGAGTTGGCGGCCGACGCGATCTCCGCCGGGGACTCGCCGCTGACCGCCCGCGAGGCGGAGGTACTGACGCTGGCGGCGGACGGCGCACCGGTCGCGGAGATCGCGGAACGGGCCTCGCTGTCACAGGGGACCGTGCGGAACTACCTGTCGTCGGCGGCCTCGAAACTGGGTGCGGAGAACCGGCATGCGGCAGTCCGTCTCGCACGCGAGCGAGGTTGGGTATAGTGGTCTCCGCGCCACGGCGCATGCGGACGTAGCTCAGTTGGTAGAGCGCAACCTTGCCAAGGTTGAGGTCGCCAGTTCGAACCTGGTCGTCCGCTCGGAACGAAGGCCCCGGTCCTCAGGACCGGGGCCTTCTTCGTGTCTTCGTGCGCCGGAGTCTCCGCGGGCCGCGTGTCTCCGCGGCCCGCGTCGCCCCGGGCCCGCGTCGCTCCGGGCCCGCCGGGCGCTACGACCAGCTGGTGCCGGTCAGCAGCTCGTAGGCCTCCAGGTACTTGGCGCGCGTCGCCTCCACGACCTCCTGCGGGAGCGCGGGCGGCGGCTGCTCGCTCCGGCGGTCCCAGCCCGAGGCGGGCGAGGTCAGCCAGTCGCGGACGTACTGCTTGTCGTACGAGGGCTGGGCGCGGCCCGGCTCCCACGTGGCCGCCGGCCAGAACCGCGAGGAGTCGGGGGTCAGCACCTCGTCCGCGATGACGAGGTCGTCGCCGTCGAAGCCGAACTCGAACTTGGTGTCCGCGAGGATGATGCCGCGCTCCCGGGCGATGTCACGGGCCCGGCCGTAGACGGCCAGGGTCGCCTGCCGCAGCTCGGCCGCTGTCTCGGCGCCGACCTGACGGGCGACCTCTTCGTAGCTCACGTTCTCGTCGTGGTCCCCCACGGCCGCCTTGGTGGCGGGGGTGAAGATCGGGGCCGGGAGCTCCGAGCCGTCGGTGAGGCCCTCGGGAAGCGCGAGGCCGCAGACCGTACGGGACTCCTTGTACTCGGCGAGGCCGGAGCCGGTGAGATAGCCGCGGGCGACGCACTCGACCGGGACCATCCGCAGCGACTTGCACACCAGGGTGCGCCCCTCCCAGTCGGCGGGGGCGCCCTCGGGCAGGTCGGTGCTCAGGACGTGGTTGGGGACCAGGTCGGAGAGCCGCTCGAACCACCACAGCGAGAGCCGCGTGAGCACCCGGCCCTTGTCGGGGATCTCGGTGGGCAGCACCCAGTCATACGCGGACATACGGTCGCTGGCGACCATCACGAGGTCGCCCGCCTCGTTCCGGTACAGCTCGCGCACCTTGCCGGTGTGCAGATGCACCAGGCCCGGCACCTGAAGCGGTTCGGGCTTTTCGACGAATCCGGACACGGTTCCTCCCCGTATATCTGTCCCAGCGGTCCGATTCTCCCGCATCCGGAGGGCGGTTCTCGACGCGGGTCAGTCCCGCTTGCAGATCCGGTCCAGCAGATTGGCCGTCGCACGCTGCACACGCGTGTCCCGGTGGCCCGGCCGGTCCAGCGCCGGTGACCAGGCGAAAGTCCCGGACGCGAAGACGAGGGCACCGGAGGGAGCGCGGTACAGGGAGGTCTCCTGGTGACGCACCACGCCCTCGCTGTCCCGGTACGGGGAGTGCGCGAGCAGGATGCGGCGCCGGTGGTCGGGGAGCGCGGTGCGCGGGAAGTAACGGTCCGCCTCACCGGCGACCAGGCCGGCGAGCTCGTCGCCCTCGCCCGCGCCGGTCGCCTCCCACAGCCAGTGGTCCGCGTTCCGGACGACGAGGGGATGCGGCTCGGGCACACGGCCCGCGTACTGGATGCCCAGGAGCTGCTGCTCCGAACGGTCCACCTCGCGCCACAGGGCCGGTTTGCCGGGTCCGCGGCGCTTGCGGCAGGTGAGAAGACGGTCGGGCACCCCGGAGGGCGAGGGGCCGAGCTCGACCTGCCAGTACATGGTGTTGGCGGAGAGGAAGACGAGCGAGGTGCCGTGGTCGCGGGCGCGCTCGGCCGTGCGGCGCATGGGCGCCGACCAGTACTCGTCATGGCCGGGGAAGACCAGGCCGCGGTAGCGGGTCGGATCGATGCGGCCGGCATGCAGATCGCGGGTGTCGGCATAGGCGAGGTCGTAGCCGTACCGCTCGGCCCAGCGGATGAAGTCGTAGGCATGACCGACGTGCAGGGGCAGGCCGGCACCTGCGTAGGGCCGGTCGAACGAGACCGTCACGGCGGCGTCCTGCTCACCGAGGAGCCGGCCCTCCTCGTCCCACGCGTGGTAGAGACTCGCGCCGGTACGGCCGTCCTCGGGATACAGGTTGTACGCCTGCCAGGTGACGTCCGGCAGGAGCAGCAGCAGGTCCGCGGGGTGGTCGTCGCGGACGGTGAAGGGGATGTGGGAGCGGTACCCGTCGAGGGTGGTCAGCACGGCGACATAGGCGCCGACCGACCAGTACGAAGGGATCTGCAGCCGCCAGGAGAGCCACCAGTGGTGGCAGGAGACCGTGCGGTCCGCGGCGAGCGGCGGTGGCTGGACGATGCCGGACAGCCGGGGGCTGGTGGTGATCTTGGCGGCGCCGTCGCCCGCGTAGTGCCCGATGCGATAGACGTCGACCGAGAACTGCTGCGGCGGGTCGACCGTGATGTGGAAGTCGAGCGCCTCGCCCGGCGCCGCTGCACCGGTGGACGTGAAGCCCTTGATCTGGCGGTGGACGTCGTCGGCCGTGCGGGGGCCGCGGGCGCTTCTGCCCCGGTCCGGGTCGGCGTACCACGGCACGACGTGACCGGTGTCGTCGAAGTAGTGCTCGCTGCCGCGGAGCCAGGGGAGCGGCCCCTGCCCGAACGGGTCCGAGACGGCGTGGGCGAGAGCGCCCGATTCCCACCGCCTGATCTGCTCCGCCCCCATGCCGCACCCTCCCTCGATGCCCCAGGACAACTGTGGAAGCGCCGAGTTCGTTCAGCGCCGGTCCCAGCACATCACATAACGCACGCACACCGTCACCCTTCGTCGCTAATTGTTGCGGCAGTGAGCTATTGACGAGAGCGGGCAGTTGCCCGGTGCAGGGCGGGCCCCGAGGAGCGGACGCTCGTCCGGCCGGGAGTCGCGTCAGACGAGGCGGACCGGTTTCTCCGGGCGCACGCCGAGCGTGCGGATCCAGGTGCGCAGCGGGGCCGCGTCACCGTCCTCGGTCAGGCTGAGCACCCGGGTCGTGAGGTCTCCGCAGCGTTCGCCGCGGATCAGCAGCGCCGGTCCGTCCAGCCAGTCGAGGCCGGGGGCGGCGCCCGCGGTGTCGACCGCGGCACAGCAGACCATCGCGGTCACGTGGTCGGCGAGCAGCTCACGCCCCGTCCGGGGCGGCTGGAGCGGGAAGAGCGGCAGGGGGTCCGCGGCCCAGCCGGCCAGCGTGTCCCCGGGACTCTTGGCGACCGGCAGCGCCGCCTCCTCCTCGCGGGCGACATGGGCGGTGATCCCGGCCGCGAGATGGTCACCGGTGTCCGTCCCGCGCCCGGACAGATGCTCCATCACGCGGTCCAGCGTCGGCCCGTCCGGACCGGTCGACTGCGGTACGCCGAGCTCGTCCAGGACCCGGTGCAGCCGGGCCGCCTCGGTACGCCACTTACGGTCGACGACCTCTTCCGGGTACTGCTGCCAGTCCACCGGCGACCACCCGGGGCTGTTCTTCGCGGGACCGCCGTGGAAGAGGCGGGCGGCCAGCAGGGAGGCGGCCTCGTCGATGGCGCCCGGCTCCTCGAGCAGATCGCAGGCGGGGCGCTCGCCCAGCCGGGACGTGAAGCCCTCGGCGAGACGGTCGCGGCGGGACAGTTCGGTGAGGGCCGAGACGACGCCCGCGTCGAGTCGGGCCGGCCAGCGGCCCATGCGCCACGCCGGCAGCGCCACCCGGGTCAGCAGCCGGTCCCAGCCCGCGTAGGCGAGGCCGACCTGCTCCTGGGCGACGATCCGCAGGCCGTAGTCCACAGCCTGTGCGCGCTCGGACGCCGCCGCGGCGACCCCGCGCTCCATCTCGGCCGCGTGGGTCTGACAGCTGTGCAGCATCAGCCGGGCGACCCGGCCGACGAAGCCGAGCGCCGCCGCGCGTATCGCACCCCGGCCGGGGCTCGCCCCGACCGCGACCGCCGCGTCCAGGCCCCGGACGAATCTGCGGGCCGCGGCTATGTCGGGCTGCGCGGAGGGGCCGGTGCCGGCGACCACCGGTGCCAGCAGGGCCCGCAGCTCGGCGACCCGCATCCACCACAGGAAGGGCGAGCCGATGACGAGCACGGGCGCCTCCGTCGTACGCCGACGGCGCGCTCCGGATATCGCGTGCGCCGGGTGCGTACGGTCCTCGAGCCAGCTGTCGCAGTCCGGGGTGAGGGCCAGCGCGGAGGGCGCGGGCACGCCGAGACGGTCGGCCAGGTCCCTGACCAGCCGGTACAGATCGGGTGCGGCCCGCTCGGACAGCTCCACCGTGGGGCTGAGCGCCGGGGACGCCCGGACGATCACGGCCGCGACCACCGCGGCCACCACCAGGACAACCGCAGCGAAGATGCCCACGGCCCAGCGGGCCGTGCTCCATGCTTCGCCGCTCATATGGCCGGACACACCGCCCGCGAAGAGCACGACGGCGACAGCCGCGGGCAGCAGGCCGACGGCCAGGGCCCTGCCGCGGGTGCGCAGCACGGCCAGTGCACGCGACCGCGCGGCCTGGGCCCCGATCGACTCACCGATACCGGTACCGGACACGATCGGTTCTCACCCCCTTTGCCCTGCGACGGTGTAGGTCACTCACCCACTGTGGCACCCGCCAGTGACATCGCAATGCCGGTGGGCCAAGTGCCGGAACGCTTGCGCCGCACCATAGTTGGGCCTTCGGCGGGCGTCATCCGGATGGCTCAGCCGTCACTCGATGGAATGGCTCTGGGCATAGGTGATGACGGAATCGCGGGGCGGGGGGTTCACTCCTGCGCGGGCTTGCGTGGAGGGGCGCCGCTGCGTGGGGACGCACCTGCTGTCGTGCGCGGGGCACCGTATGGCGGCCCTGGCGCGTCAGGGGGTCGCCGCACGGGGCATCCGCCCGCCGGGGTTGCTCCTCGGCGGGCTTGCGGGGGCCTGCTGGGCGGCCTGGCCCGCCCGGGGGTCTCGACGGCCGCGCGTGGGCCTGTCGGCGGCGCGGCGACGCCCGGGGGTCTCGGCGGCCGCGGGTGGGCCCGTCGGCGGCGCGGCGCCCGGGGGTCTACGCCTCCGCGACCTTGCGGGCGATGTCGGTCCGGTGCTGCGAACCGTCCAGCCGGATCCGGCCCACCGCGGCGTAGGCGCGTTCCCGCGCCTCGTGGAGGTCCTTTCCGGTCGCGGTGACCGAGAGCACCCGGCCACCGGCGCTCACGACGGCGTCACCGTCGCGCCGGGTCCCGGCGTGCAGGACGTACGCGTGCGGCGCATCCTTCGCCGCGACCTCGTCCAGCCCCTCGATCGGGTCGCCGGTGCGCGGGGTGTCCGGGTAGTTGTGCGAGGCGACGACCACCGTCACGGCGGCCTCGTCGCGCCAGCGCAGCGGCGGCTGGAGGTCGAGGGTGCCGTCGGCGGCGTGCAGCAGCAGTCCGCCGAGCGGTGTCTTCAGCCGGGCGAGGACCACCTGGGTCTCGGGATCGCCGAAGCGCGCGTTGAACTCGATGACGCGGACGCCGCGCGAGGTGATCGCCAGGCCCGCGTACAGCAGTCCGGAGAACGGGGTACCGCGGCGGCGCAGTTCGTCGACGGTCGGCTGGAGGACCGTCTCCATGACCTCGTCGACCAGCTTGGGGTCCGCCCACGGCAGCGGCGAGTACGCACCCATGCCGCCGGTGTTGGGGCCCTCGTCGCCGTCGAGGGCACGCTTGAAGTCCTGCGCGGGGCTGAGCGGCACGACGGTCCGGCCGTCGGTGATCGCGAAGAGCGATACCTCGGGACCGTCCAGGAACTCCTCGATCACCACCCGGCCGCAGGCGAGCGCGTGCTCGCGAGCCGCACCGAGGTCGTGGGTGACCACGACGCCCTTGCCGGCAGCGAGGCCGTCGTCCTTGACGACGTACGGGGCACCGAAGGCGTCGAGCGCCTCGTCGATCTCCTCGGGCGTCGTACAGACATAGCTGCGGGCCGTGGGTACCGCGGCGGCCGCCATGACGGCTTTGGCGAAGGCCTTGGACCCCTCCAGCTCGGCGGCCTCCCGAGAGGGGCCGAAGCAGGGGATGCCGGCCGCGCGCACGGCGTCGGCGACGCCCGCGACCAGCGGGGCCTCCGGACCGACGACGACGAGCCCGGCAGCCAGTTCGCCGGCGAGCCGGGCCACGGCCGCGCCGTCCATGGCGTCGACCGGGTGCAGCTCGGCGACCTCGCCGATGCCGGCGTTTCCGGGCGCGCAGTGCACAGCGGTGACGTCGGGGTCGAGTGAGAGAGAGCGGCACAGGGCGTGTTCGCGGGCGCCGCCGCCGATGACGAGGACCTTCACGGCAGCCAGCCTAACCGCCGTGCGCGGCTCGTCCTGTACGGGCCTCCGAAGGAGGGGGCCCTATTCGTTCGTGTATTCCTCCACGACCGTGGCTCCCAGCTCGCGCACGATCAGGTCGTGACCGGAGAGCGCGGAGTCGACCAGGTCGGGGTCGTCGTCCTCGGGCACGTCGTCCTCGATACGGACGGACGGCGGGGTGTGTGCGGGCCCGGAGGCGTGCGAGGGCTCGGGGGCGGCCGCGGCTCTGGGCGGGCGTGCGGCCTGCGCGGGCTGCGGCGCAGGAGCGGGCGCGGGTGCGGACGCCTGCGGGGCGGAGCTCTGGGGGGCGAACCCGGACTGCGGGGGCCGGCCGCCGCCGTACCCGCCGCCGGACGAGGGCGGTGCGCCGCCGCCGGGACCGCCCGGGCCCGGACCACCGGAGCCACCGCCTGAGCCACCCGGACCGCCGGTGCCCCCCGAGGGGTCGACGATCGCCTCGACCTTCCACTGCACGTTGAACTGCTCGGAGAGTGCCTGCCGCAGCACCTCTTCGCTGCCGCTGCTCGCGAAGTTGTCGCGGGCGCCGGCGTTGATGAAGCCGAGCTGGAGCGTGGTGCCGTCGAACCCGGCCACCTGCGCGTTCTGGCTGAGCAGGATCCAGGTGAAGCGCCGTCGGTTCTTCACAGCCTCCAGGATGTCCGGCCACATGTTCCGCACCTGGCCGGCGCCCTGGGCCATGCCGGGTGTGGGGCCGGGGGCGGATTCCTGAGCCGGGGCCTGCGCCGCGGGGGCCGGCCGGGAGGCCGCGGGCGGGGTGCCGCCCTGGCCCGGCGCGGAGGCGGTGGGCCAGCCACCGGGCCGGCGCGGGGGTTCGGGCGCGGTATCGGGTGCTGAGCCGGAAGCGGGTGGGGACGCGGGGGCGGAGCCGGACGCGGGGGCCGCCGCGGTGGGCCAGGCGCCGGGGCGGGTGCCCGTGGCCGGTTGCGGATCCGCGGGCGCGGCGTACTCCTCCGGTGCCGGAGCGGACTGGGCGGCGGCCGGCTGCGCGGTGCTCGGTGCGGACGGCGGCTGAGCGGCCGGCGGTGCGTCCGGCACGGGCCCGCGGGCCGCCGCACGGGCCGCGGCCGGTCCACCGCCCGCAGGCGCCGCGTGGGCGGGCATGTGCGCCTGCGCCTCCGGCCCGGGGATGTAGCCCATCGCGGGACCGGGACCGGCCGCCGAGAAGGTCGCGCCGCGCTCCAGCCGGTCCAGCCTGGCCTGCATCGAACGCTCGTCGTCGTACGCGGCGGGCAGCAGCACCCGCGCGCAGATCAGCTCCAGTTGAAGCCGGGGCGAGTTCGCGCCCCGCATCTCGGTCAGCCCGGTGTTGACGAGATCGGCCGCCCGGCTCAGCTCGGCCGCCCCGAAGACGGAAGCCTGCGCCTGCATCCGCTCGACGACATCGGCCGGGGCATCGATGAGGCCCTTCTCGGCGGCGTCCGGCACGGCGGCCAGGATCACCAGGTCGCGGAGCCGCTCCAGGAGGTCGGCGACGAAGCGGCGCGGGTCGTTGCCGCCCTCGATGACCTGGTCCACGACCTCGAAGGCCGCGGCCCCGTCGCCCGAGGCGAACGCCTCCACGACCGCGTCGAGCAACGACCCGTCGGTGTACCCGAGGAGGCCGGTGGCCATGGCGTACGTCACGCCGTCCTCGGCGGCACCGGCGAGCAGCTGGTCCATCACGGACATCGAGTCACGCACGGACCCGGCACCGGCCCGGACGACCAGCGGCAGCACACCGTCCGCGACGGGGATCTGCTCCTTGCCGCACACCTCGCCGAGGTAGTCGCGCAGCGTCCCGGGCGGCACCAGACGGAACGGGTAGTGGTGCGTACGCGACCGGATCGTGCCGATGACCTTCTCCGGCTCGGTGGTCGCGAAGATGAACTTGAGGTGCTCCGGGGGCTCCTCGACCACCTTCAGCAGAGCGTTGAAGCCCTGCGGGGTGACCATGTGGGCCTCGTCGATGATGTAGATCTTGTAACGACTGCCGGCGGGACCGAAGAAGGCCTTCTCGCGCAGATCGCGGGCGTCGTCCACGCCACCGTGCGAAGCGGCGTCGATCTCGATGACGTCGATCGACCCCGGGCCGTTCCTCGCGAGATCGCGGCAGGACTGGCACTCACCGCAGGGGGTCGGCGTCGGCCCCTGCTCACAGTTGAGACAGCGCGCGAGGATGCGCGCACTGGTCGTCTTGCCGCAACCGCGCGGACCGCTGAACAGGTACGCGTGATTGACCCGGTTGTTCCGCAGCGCCTGCTGCAGCGGGTCAGTGACATGCTCCTGCCCGATGACCTCGGCGAACGACTCGGGGCGGTAGCGGCGGTACAGCGCAAGGGACGACACGCCTACGAGGTTATCGGGGTGCACCGACAACCGTCGCCGCCCCTGCGTGGCCGCCGGGGGCCGCCGAGATCGTTCCCGTCCGCACGGCCGACGATCACGTACTCACGTGCGACGCCCTCACCGGAAGGCGGGCACCCCGGAACGCAAAACGCCCCTCACGCACCCGCCAGAGCCGACCTACCCTTGCTGCCTTCCGGCCCTGGGGGAGTTCAGTCAGATAGCGCCACGTGAGGGGCTGCGCCCAGGTTACCCGATGACGACCGGTGCTCGATCCCCCGGGCCGGGCTGCCGGGAACAGGTTCGCGAGCACTCCTCAACGTCTTGTATTGTTTGCGGCGGAGGATTCGCCTAGTGGCCTAGGGCGCACGCTTGGAAAGCGTGTTGGGGGCAACCCCTCACGAGTTCGAATCTCGTATCCTCCGCCATTGCTCTCACCGGGCAATACGTCGAAGGGCCCCACCGCGAGGTGGGGCCCTTCGGCGTTGTCCCCAGCCCTCGTTGTCCTGGTTCTTGTCCACAGGGGGCGCTTCCGGGGGTCCCCAGATGGCTTCGGCGACCTTCCGGGCCACATCCTTGAGCATCGCGTCCGGCACATGCAGGTACCTCGCCCGCATTGCCGGCGGAGGTGCCCGGTTCCCCTCCCATGATCTGGTCGATGACACGGGCCGGGACACCGTGCAGCATGAGCACGGTGGCGATGGTGTGACGAGCATCATGCGGCCGGCCGTCCCGGACCCCCGCGTCTGTCAGCAGTCGCTTCCGGCAGGAGCGGATCCTCGGCTGCATCCACGAGCGGATCGCCGAAACCGGCGAGGGCCCGAGCATCCGGCAGAAGAGCCGGTGGCCCCGAACCGCACGGTTCGGGGCCACCGGCCTCTCGTTCCTTCTGAGATCAGGACGGGAGCTGAACCCGCAGCGCGTTCAAGCCGTTTCGGATTCCCGGATGCCGCCGGCGACTGCACGATCACCACGCTGGACCACCCGGTGGAAATCGGCTCCACTTCTACCCGCTCCAAGATCACCCGCACGCGCCGGGACGGCTCCTCGAAGGTGTCGACGCTCCACGACATGCTCCGGGACGGAACGTCGGCCGCCGGCCGACGTCCATCCAGCCAGAGGTCCCCCATGCGTCTTCGTCTCACCCTCGGCGCCGCCATCGGCGCCGTCGCCCTCATCGTGGCCATCCCCTCCTCGGCCCACGCGCTCGACGGAAGCTTCCTCTACCAGTACGGCGACTCCGCCAATCCGACTGCGGCGCTGCTGGAACAGCCGGGGGCGGGCGAGTGCATCAACATCCCCGAGGTCGAGGGCAAGTCCGACACCGCGTTCGCGCCCAACAACTCGGTGCAGGGCGCCGATGCCAACGTCTACACCGAAGAGGACTGCCAGGGCACGCCCACGACACTTGCCGAGGGCACCCAGCTGGGCCCCGAGGTGACGTTCAAGTCCGTGTACTTCGAGCAGACCGAAGCCTGAGCCGCACGGCCACACCGTGCGGACCATCTCGGCCGCACCGGAACAGAGCCGCGTCACGGTGCGAGGAACCTGACGCGCCCCCACATCCGCGAACCATCGGACGGTGCGCAACGTGCCGCGCTCGTGCGGTCGTTCTCCGGACGATCCGCTGCATCGGCGTCGCGGTCGCCCAGCTGAGTGCCGAGGGCCATGAGATCCGCGACGAAGACGTGGCCCGGCTCTCGCCACACAAGCACCGAAACGTGAACTGCCTGGGCCGGCACAGCTTCGCCGCCTCCCAGAGGACCATGCGAACAGGCACAGGCAGAGATCAGCGGCGCCGGGCTTGGTCACGCGGCCCTGTTCGGGCGGGTGAACCGCCGTGGGCGCCCCCGTGCGAGGGCGCCCATGACCGAAAGCGTGCGTCAGGCAGCCGTGACCGGCGCGCCCGCACCCGTCGGTTGCGGCAGTACCCGGCGGGGCCGGGTCGGGAGGCCGAGAAGGGGGTTGGCCACTCCCCAGGCCGCTCCCTTGCAGATCAGTTCCTTGTAGACCGCGGCGAGCCGGCCGGTCAGGGCCGCGTTGACCGAGCGGTCGTCGGCCGTGACGTACTGGATCAGGCCTTCCCTGCGGCCCAGCGAGATGCACTGGTTGAAGTAGCGGAGCGGCGTCTTCGGGAGCTTGCGGCCGGTCATGCGTGCCGCGATGGCATCGGCGGCCTGCCATGCCATGGGGGTGCCCGTGGCGCACGACATCCGCAGCGGCTTGTCGGCGGGGCCCATCGCCATGGCCGCGTCGCCGACCGCGTACACGTCCGGGTGCGAGACCGAGCGCATGGTCCCGTCGACCACGATCTGGCCCGCTTCCGTGACGTCCAGGGCGGTCGCCGCCGCGATCGGGTGGACCGCGAAGCCCGTGGTCCACACGGTGACCGCGGCCGGGACGGCCGTGCCGTCGGCGGTGGTGACGCGGTCGGCCTCGACCCCGGTGACGGCGGCGTGCTCGTGCACGGTGATGCCGAGCTTGCCGAAGACCTTCCGCAGGTGGGTGCGGCCCTTGGGCGACAGCCAGTCACCGAGTTCGCCGCGGGCGGCGAGGGCGACGTCGAGGTCCGGGCGGGCCTCGGCGATCTCGGTCGCGGCCTCCACGCCGGTGAGACCGCCGCCGACGACGACCACGGTCCCGCCTGCCTCCAGCCGGGCCAGGCGCTCGCGCAGCCGGAGTGCTCCCGGACGGCTCGCGATCTGGTGGGCGTGCTCGTCGGTGCCGGGGACGCCCTGGTCGTTCCAGGCGCTGCCGAGGGCGTAGACCAGGGTGTCGTACGACAGCTCCTCGGCCGCGCCGTCGCCGTTCGCGCCGGCCACGGCGACGGTCTTGCGGTCGACATCGACGCCGGTGACCTTCGCGAGCTTCAGTTCGACACCGGTGCCGGCGAACATCTCGCTGAACGGCCGGGCCTTGAGGTCCTGGCCGACCGCCAGCTGGTGGTTGCGGACCCGCTCGACGAAGTCGGACTCGGCGTTGACGAGGGTGATGGCGACGTCCTCGCGGTGCAGCCGCCTGGCGAGTCGCCCGGCGGCGATGGCTCCGCTGTACCCGGCTCCGAGGACGATGATGCGGTGCTGCATGTCAGGGCTCCTGTCTCGCGCGGTTTCGCCCCTTGAACCGGGCAGCCCGCCGATTCCTGACAGGAACCGGATGTGAAGCAGGTCACATCGGGGTCAGAAGGCCGTGAACAGGGGTTCCCCGCGGTCGGCGGCCGCCCACCGCCGGGTCGCGCGGTCGAGCTTGTCGGGGTTGACCTGGTTGCGGAACGCGGCGATGCCGTCGGCGCCGACCTCCACGCACATGATGCCGACCACCCGGCCGTCGACGACCGCCACGACCGCGGGGACGCCGTTGGCGGTCGCGGCGTAGACCCCGGGCGAGCCGCCGACCAGATTGCGCTTGGCCTTGCTCGGCTTGAACAGACCCCGCATGAACTTCGCGACCGCGAGAGCGCCCTCGAACGGAGTGGCCTTGGCCGGGACCTTGCCGCCGCCGTCGCCGACCGACACGGCGTCCTTGGTCAGCATCTTCACGAGCAGATCCGTCTGCCCGCTCGTGGCGGCCGCGAGGAACTCCTCGACGATCCGCCGGGCCGCTTCCTCGTCGATCTCGGTACGGGACCTGCCCTGCGCCACGTGCTTCTTGGCGCGGTGGAAGATCTGCTGGCAGGCGGCCTCGGTGAGGTCGAGGATCTCGGCGATCTCCCGGTGCGGGTAGTCGAAGGCCGTCCGCAGCACGTACACCGCGCGCTCGTTGGGAGTCAGGCGCTCCAGCAGGGTGAGGACCGCGTACGAGACCGACTCACGCTGTTCGGCGGTGTCCGCCGGGCCGAGCATCGGGTCTCCGGCGAGCAGCGGCTCGGGGAGCCACTGCCCCACATAGGTCTCGCGGCGCGCACGGGCCGAGGTGAGCTCGTTGAGGCACAGGTTGGTGAGGACCTTCGTCAGCCAGGCCTCGGGGACCTCGATGCGGTCCACGTCGGCGGCCTGCCAGCGCAGGAACGTGTCCTGCACGGCGTCCTCGGCCTCGCTCGCGGAGCCGAGGAGGCGGTAGGCGATGGCCTCCAGGCGCGGCCTGGAGGCCTCGAACCGGTCGACGGCGTTCCTGGTCAGGGCCATGGCCCGGATCCTAACTCCCGCCGTGCCCGCCGGCCGCCGCATTCCGCGACGAACCGGCCACCCGCCGGACGCCGACGACCGGCTCCCGGCGGCTGACCCCGGCGGCCGGCCCCCGACGACCGACCGCCGACGGTCGTCCGTCGCGGGCGGACCCGGACCGCTGACCGTCGCGGCGGCCGATGACTTCGGTGGGGAAACGCGGTCAGTACTGAGCAGGCACAGGAGAACGGAATCGAGGAGGACCTCCCATGACACGGATCGAGCCGATCACCGAGGTGATCCCCCGCCGGGGCAGGGGCACACAACCCGACGGAGGCGCGGAACTTCCCCCGGCCGACTGGGAGATGGTGTCGGGTGAGCTGCGGAAGGGTTCCGCCACGTCCTGGCTGGCGACCGTGGGCCGCGACGGGTCGCCGCACGTCCGGCCGGTGTTCGCGGCGTGGACGGGGTCGTCCTTCGTCGTCGCCTCGAAGCACGACGCGGTCAAGAGCCGGAACATGCGCGCGGACGGACGCGCCACGATCACCACCGACATCGGACTCCTGCATGTCGTGGTGGAGGGGCTGATCCGGCGGGTGACGGACCGCGAGCGGCTGCAGTTGGCGTCGCGGACGATGCAGGAGGTGTTCGCCTGGCCGACGGAGGTCGTCGGCGAAGAACTCGACGCCGAGTACGGGGCGCCCACCTCCGGAGGACCGCCGTACGAGGTCTACGAGATGCATCCTCTGAAGGCGTTCGGATTCCCGACGCAGGACACCTTCGAGCCCACGCGGTGGACTTTTCCTCCCCGTTGAGCGTGTCAGCGGGGTGCGCCCTCGGCGGATGGCGCGAAGGAGAATCGGTCGACGACGATCAGTCGGCGACGGTCAGTGGGCGACAGTCAGTCGGCGATCGGCTGGGAGAAGTCGGATCCGAGCTGCGACATCAGATGCCCGAACTCCTTCTCGCTGATCGCCTCACGAAGGGTGCCGAGCACCGCACGGACGCCGCTGTCGGCCTCGTCCGTCCTGAGCACGTTGCGCTCGGCCACACGCCGCACGGTCTCCGCGTAGTCGAAAACCTCGATGTGGGGGGTGGCACCGCGTCGGACCGACTCCGCCAGACCTTCGGGGAGCTCCGGCATCAGGTTCCGGGTCTCGCCGGAACTCAGCCGATGGGCCAGCGTCTCCAGCGTCGCGCGGGTCAGATCGGCCGACTCCTGCCGCGACAGGCCCGTGCGCTCCGAGACCGCCTGGATGAATGCCCTCTCTTCCACGCGCTGTCTCCTTTGCCGGCGTGCCGGTGCCGCTGCCCTTCCCGTTCGACGACGGTGGAGCGGCCCTGAATCCAGCCTGACACGCGGCTGCCGGGCCCGCGCGGGCAGGGAGCCGCACCCCCGCGGCCGGAGCCCGCCGCGGCGTATCACGTGCCATGCGCACGGCGCGGATGAGTTCTAGGGTTGAAGGGAATCCCGACGCTCGCGCCCACCGAATCGACATCGGCATCGGACCGGATCCGACGTCGAATCCGACCTCTGACAGCGGACATTCGCTCCTTCCGCCGCGCTTTCCTCCGTCGGGACACACATTCACGGGACACACATTCAGGAGGGACAGAAATGTCCACTGCATCGGAAACCCCTGTCCTGGACACCCTCGCCGCCATGACCATCGATTCCGTCGAACGCTGCGGACTGCCCCCGGACATGCTCCTGCTGACCCGCATCGCGGCCCTCGCAGCCTCCGATGCCCCGCCGATCTCCTATGCGGCCCACATCGACCCGGCTCTCAGGACCGGTATCACCGCCGAACAGTTGCAGGACGTCCTCGTCGCCATCGCACCCATCGTGGGCACGGCCCGTGTGATGACGGCGGCAGGAAACCTCACCGCGGCACTCGGCATCGCCATCGCCGTTGCCGACGCGGAGATCCAGGCCCAGGGCTGAGAACGGACGCCCCGGCCGGGGTGTCGCAGGCCTCGCGCCCCGCACGGCGCGGCCCCCGCCCGAGAAGGGCGGGGGCCGCTTGCGCGTCCGCTGTGCGAGGTCAGGCGTGCCGGTGCGAGCGGCGGTTGCCCGTGATGAGGCGGTAGAGGACGAGCAGGATGAGCGAGCCCACGACGGCCGCGACCCACGTGGAGAGATCGAAGAAGCCGTCGATGGAGTCGACGCCGAAGATGACCTTGCCGAGCCAGCCTCCGAGAAGGCCGCCGGCGATGCCGATGAGCATCGTGATGATGATGCCGCCGGGGTCCTTGCCAGGCATCAGAGCCTTGGCGATCATGCCGGCGAGCAAACCGATGAGTATCCAGGCGATGATGCCCATGTGTGATCCCCTGCCCCTCGAAGTAATTCACTGTTCGATTACCGCGTGCGCCGAGAATGGCGATTCAAACCTCGCCGACTCATGAGCGGGCGGGGTGACTCCGTTTTCACGGCCGGGTGCCCGGCAAAAGGGCCCGGCGGCCCCCCGGATCCGTACCGGCCCGCCCTCCTCGGTCCGTGACTGCCGTCGGTCGGCGACCCGGCCGGACACGGCGCGGTGCTCGCCTCTCGTACGCCGCTCGTACGCCGCTCGTACGGCTCTCGTACGGCTCTCGTACGGCGCTCCTACGACGCCGGCGTCCCGCGCTGTCGCACATCGGCTGACCTGCGCGCTCGCACCCCGCCCGCACCCACCGGCCCGTGACGCACCGGCCGGGCCGTGGACCAATCCCTCTTCGCTCCGGTGACGAACCAGTAATGACCAGCAATGACATAGACCGCGAAAACGTCCCATGAGCCATCCACGGCACCATCGAGCAGGTCAGTGAGGAATCCAGGTGCAATCCGCCGACCGCGGACAGGGAACCGGGCAGCCGTCGACACAGCGCGATCTCGACGCGCTGATGATCCGGACAGCCCAAGGAGATCATGACGCGTTCGCCCGGGTGTACGACCTGGTCAGCGCGCCCGTCATGGGAATGGTGCGCCAGGTACTGCGGAATCCGGCCCAGTCCGAGGAGGTGACCCAGGACGTGCTCGTCGAGGTGTGGCGGACCGCGGCCCGGTTCGAGCCCGAACGCGGCAGCGCGAAGAACTGGATCATGACCCTGGCCCACCGCCGGGCGGTGGACCGGGTGCGAGCCGTGCAGGCGAGCGTCGACCGCGAGTACAAGGCGGCGCTGCTGGACCGGACCACCCCCTTCGACGAGGTGACGGAACACGTCGAGACGCGTCTGGAGTGGCAGCAGGTACGCCGCTGCGTACGGACTCTCACGGACATCCAGCGAGAGGCCGTCACCCTCGCCTACTACAAGGGGCTGACCTACAAGCAGGTGGCCGAGGCGCTCTCGCTCCCTCTGGGCACGGTCAAGACCCGGCTGAGGGACGGGCTCATCCGCCTGCGCGACTGCCTGGGGGTGACGGCATGACCACGGCCGACCTGCACACGGCCACCGGCGCCTATGTGCTGCACGCACTGCCCGAGGACGAACGGGCGGCCTTCGAGACGCACCTGGCCGCCTGCGAGGCATGCCGGCAGGAGGTCGCCGAGCTCCGGGCCACGGCCGCCCGGCTGGGTCTGGCCGTCGCCGTCACGCCTCCCGACGCGATGAGGGACAGCGTGCTGCGGCGCACGGCGGGCACCCGTCAGGAGTTCAAGCTGCTGACGAGCGAACGGATGCGACGGCCCGCCCAGCGGCTCCCCCGCCTCGTCATGGCGGCCTGCGTGGCGGCCGCGGCGGCCTTCGGCGGCATCGCCGTGTGGCAGCACGAGGAGGCGGACAGCGCACGGACCGCGGCGCGCCAGGCCGAGGAACGGGAGGCGAGTGTCGCGGATGTGCTGGCGGCACCCGACGCCCGCCTTCAGACGCGTGCCCTGTCCGGCGGGGCCACCGCCACGGTCGCCGTCTCGCGCAGCGAGGACGCCGCGGCGCTGGTCGTCGCGGGACTGCCGGAACTGCCGGCGGACAAGGTGTACGAAGCCTGGTACGCCGGGAGCGGCAATCCGCGTCCGGCCGGACTGCTGCAGAGCGCGTCGGGCAGGCAACTCACCCTGCTCGACGGACCGGTGGGCGACGCGACCGCCGTGGCGGTCACCGTCGAGCCGGCCGGGGGCTCTCCGCAGCCCACGACCGTGCCGCTCGGCGCGATCACCCTCCCCGCCTGAGCCGGGGCCGGACAGCAGTACACGCGGCGGGCACCGGGACAGTCCCGGTGCCCGCCGCGTGCGTACGGGTGGACGATGCCGGTCGACCGGTCGTCACGCTCACCGCCGGGCGCCCCCGGCCCCACCGCAACGCGCCGGGGCGACCCCTCAGAGGCCGCCCCGGTCGCTTCCGCCTGCCCCGTGGGCAGTTGCCGCTACTTCGGCATCAGTACGGTGTCCACGATGTAGACCGTGGCGTTGGCGGTGGGCACATTGCCGCAGACCACGTTCGAGGCGTCGTTCACCTTGTACGCCTCTCCCGAGCCGGCCGTCGTGAGCCGGGTCTTCTCGAGGGTGGCGTAGGAACCGCTATCGAGCTGCTGCGGAGTGAGCTTCTGGCCCACGACGTGATAGGTCAGGATCTTGGTGAGCATCGCCTTGTCGGCGAGGACCTTGTCCAGGTCGGCCTTCGGGATCTTGGCGAAGGCGTCGTTGGTCGGGGCGAACACCGTGATGTTCTCGGCGTTGTTGAGGGTGTCGACCAGACCCGCCTTCTTCACCGCGGCCACCAGGGTGGACAGCGCCGGGTTGTTGGAGGCGGCGGTCGCGACCGGGTCCTTGGCCATGCCGTCGAAGCTGCCCGCCCCGTCCTTCGGCACCGACGCGCAGGCAGGGCCGAACGGGCCGTCCGCCGTGGCGGCGTCGTCGGCGGGCATCGACTTCTCCGTCGACGGAGCCGCCGTGGACGCCTTGTCGGAGGCGGATCCGGAGCTGTCGTCGCCGCCGCAGGCGGTCAGGGTCAGAGGCAGGGCCGCGGCGGCGGCCACGGCGACGGCGGCACGACGGAAGCGCAGAGCGTTCATGATGTCTCCTTGAGTGTTCGCATAGTGACGTTGTGTCACCAACGGAGGGGTTGAGGAACCTGGGGGCAGGCCCGGGGGTGCCGGTTCAGTCGACGGTGACGACCACCGAGTGCCGGCCGCTCGCTCCATCGGGGATGGTGCGGGCACGTCTGTCGGTCTGGACTTCGCCCGTCCGGTCGGTGGCGCGGACGGTGAGGGTGTGGCTGCCCGGCGTGGCCTTCCACGGGTAGGACCACTGCCGCCAGGTGTCCGTGGTGGCCTGCGCGGCGAGGTCGGCGGGACGCCAGGGGCCGTCGTCGACACGGATCTCGACCCGGTCGATGCCGCGATGCTGGGCCCAGGCGACACCGGCGACCATGACGGTGCCTGCCGCGGGCCGGGCGAACGGCTTGGGGGTGTCGATCCGCGACTGGGTCTTGATGGGGGCCTTACGGGCCCACTTCCGCTTCACCCAGTAGGGGTCGTAGTCGGCGAACGTGGTGAGTTCGATGTCCTCGATCCACTTGCAGGCCGACACGTATCCGTACAGGCCGGGGACGATCATGCGGACCGGGAACCCGTGGGCGAGCGGCAGCGGTTCGCCGTTCATCCCGACCGCGAGCATCGCGTCACGGCCGTCCATCACGTCGTCGACCGGCGTGCCGAGCGTCATGCCGTCCACCGACCGGGCGACGAGCTGGTCGGCGGGGCCGCCCCGGCGTGGCGGCCTGACGCCCGCCTCGCGCAGCAGGTCGGCCAGACGCACCCCGATCCAGCGGGCGTTGCCCACGTACGGGCCGCCGACCTCGTTGGACACGCACGTCAGGGTGATGTCGCGTTCGATCAACTCCCGTGCCAGCAGATCCTGGAACGTGTACGTGACCGGGCGCGTGACGCCCTTTCCGTGGATACGCAGCCGCCAGCGGGTCGCGTCGACCTTCGGGACCACCAGCGCGGTGTCCACCCGGTAGAAGTCCTTGTTGGGCGTGGAGAACGGGCTGATGCCCGGTGCCCGCAGCCAGGCACCGGCCGGGACGGCAGCAGCCGGGGACGCCGCGGCCGGGAGGTTCACCGCGGCGCGTGAGGCGACTGCGTCCTTCCCCCGCGAGGTGTTGAGGCCGCGGCCGAGGGCTCCGGCGCCGGCCGAGACGAGAGCGGCCGCGCCCGCGGTGGCGAGGAACCCCCGCCGGTCCCACCCGAGTTCGGCACCGGCATCGGCTGCTTCGCGGCGGGCCGTGAGCCGTCCGACGAGGACGTACAACAGCGCCGCCCCCGCGACGGCGCCGACGAACGAGGGAAGCCCGTCCACCGCTCCGGTCGAGTCGGGGCGGCCGACGGCCGCGGCCGCACCCACCACGCCGAAGAGCAGCACACCGGCCGACCCCACGCGCCGGAAGCGCAGCGCGACGAGTCCGAGCACCAGGGCGAGGGCGGCGAGCGTGGCCAGGATCCCCAGCTGGAGGACGAGTTTGTCGTTCGTCCCGAAGCTGCGGATCGCCCAGTCCTTGAGGCCCGCGGGTGTCCGGTCGATGGCCGCTCCGCCCACCGCGGTCACCGGTCCGGCCTCGGGCCTGACGGCGGCCGAGACCAACTCGGCGACGGCGAGCGCCGCACAGCCGGCGAGCAGGCCGCTCACCGCGGCCAACCCGTTCCGGCAGATGTTCGTCCTGGTCATCGTCACAAACACAGTTCGGAACCAGGACGGCGGGCGGATTGGTGCATCACTCAGTCGAATGAAGATCGTTCGATCGCCGCGGCGGGAGAGGGGGCTGCGGCGCGAGCCCGTGCGGCGATCGAGGCCATGCCCGCAGGGCGGGCGGGACGGCCCCGGGCGGGAGTCACTTCGAGGCCCGGGCTCGTTGCGGGGCTCCGCCCCGAACCCCGCGCCTCAAACGCCGGCGAGGCTGGACTTACCGGGCCCTCCCCGGCGAAAGCCGAAGAGCCTGCTGCCGACAAGGACGTTCACCCTCAGTTCGGCCCGCGATCGAGGACAACCCCGCAGGACGCGCGAGACAGTCCCGGGCCGGGGGGTCGCCTCAAAGCCCGGGCCCATTGCGGGGCCCCGCCCCGAACCCGCGGCTCCAACCCCGGCAAGGCTGGATCCGGCCGGGCGGGGCCGTGGTGGACCGGGCGGGTGATGTTCTCTCAGGCGACCAAGCTCCGGGCGGCCCGGTTCCGAATCGATGGTGGCGGGAGGGGTCGCGAGCGGCGGCCACTGCCACCGACCGCACCGGCAGACCTGGGACGCTGCCGATGCGGGACCGCCCGGCTCCGGAGGGGGACCCCTGGCGCCGGGCGGCACCCTGTTCCCTCGTACGAACAGCCCACGTGCGACCGATCCGCGTACGAACGGTCCGCTTACGACCGGCCCGCGTACGAACGGTCCGCTTACGACCGGCTCTCGGGCGCTCGGAGCACAGTCCGGCTCATCCGGGTCCCGGCCCGCCTCGCGGCCCCGTGGGTGACGCTCGCGGCGCTCGACCCCGCCGTGGTCACGACGTCAGGACGCCCCGGCGAACGCGACCGTCTCCGGCTCCGCCGCGTAGGACAGCCCTTCCAGCGTCCTGTCGGTGCAGAAACGCGTCACCAGGTCCGCGAAGTCGGCGATGCGTTCCACCGGCGCGAGATGGTCCGTCTCGTCGATGGTCATGAACCGGCCCGCCGGCAGACACGCGGCCACGTCGCGGCCCATGGCGGGTGTGGTCAGCGTGTCGTGCTCGCCCGTGACGACCAGGCTGGGGATGTGCGGCACCGGCTCGGGCCGGTACCACTCGTGGCGCATCAGACGGGTGTTGTGCTCCGCCGACTTCCGCAGCTGTTCGGGGCTCTGCGAGGCGATCTGCTGGTGGACCAGGCGGGCCACGGCGGCGTGCTTGCGGACGCGGCCCGTGCCGGGCGGAGACATGAAGCGGTCGGCCAGTTCGCGGGCGATCGTCTCCGTCCGCCCCTCCCGGATCATGCCGTCCCAGCGCACCATGGCCGCGGCGTAGTCGTCCGGGATCCTCGTCGTCATACCGACGAGCATCAGCCGGGCGACGTGGTGGGGGTAGTGCTGGGCGAACCGCAGACCGATGGCACCGCCGTAGCAGGCGCCCACGAGATGGACCCGGGGCAGCTCCAGCGAGTCGAGGAGGTCCCGTACGGCCGCGGCGAGGAAGTCGATGCCGTACGTCGCCGGAAGGAAGTCGGCGCTGCCGTAGCCAGGGAGATCCACGGTGATGACGGAATGCGCGTGCGAGAGCCACTTCTCGTGGCGCGTCCAGGAGAAGCGGTCCTGCGACGACCCGCCCAGCACCAGAATGGGCTCGGCATCGGGACGCGCGCCTCGCGCGACACGGCACGTGTAGCGGAAGCCCGCGAAGGTGAAGTCCTGTTCCTCCACCGGCCGTTCGGCACAGCCACTGTCGGAGACCTGGCCGGGGACGGCGTTCACACCGGGCACGGGCGGATGGGTATTGATGGTGTCTGCGGCCACAGAAGGACTCCCAGGCAGGTCGAGAAGGCAGGGCTAGTCGCTAACGGCATTCCGTGGTCACCGGTTGCGGATATCCCGTGGGAACTGGTGAGTTACGGGTGCACCGCCGACGGGACCGCCCCTCCCGGACCGGAACGGGGACGGGGACGGGCCTGCCACGGCGAAATGTTCCTGTGTACGCGCGAGTTGACCCGACCCGCCGTCGTCATCGGCCGTACGCCCCGCGGCACAGCTCCGTGAGCGACGGATCGGCGATGCCGTCGGAGATCGCGCACAGGCTGCGCATGTCGTACGTCTGCCGGGGGCGCGGGGCCCGGACGACCGGGCGCGGCCGCCGGGGCCGTGGGGGCTGGGCACGTCGTTCGGCCGCGGGCCGGGCGCGCCTCGCCGGTGGCTCCTGTGCCCCGCGGCGCGGAGCCGACACCGGCCGGTCCTCGGGGTGTTGGCGTGCCGGAGCCCCGGTGGCCGCCGCGCCCGGTCCGGTCACCGCGAGCGTCTCGCGCACGGGCGCCTGGGTCGGGCGGTGGCGTGGGTTCACGGGCTCCGTCGGCCGTGGTTCCAGGGGTGCCGTCGACCGGTCGCCCGCCGGCGCCAGACCCGGGGTACCCGGTTTCCCGGTATGGGGCACGGCAACGCAGCCGGTCGAGGCCGCGAGCACGGCCAGGGCGATGAACGTGATCCGCAGACGCATCCGACCACTCTCCCGCCGGGAGAGCCTGCCTGCGAGGACACGCGGGCAGGACCACCGGCACGAGTGATCACCTGCGCGCATCCCTGACGCGGCGGGTGTCGCGAGCCGGCACGTCACGTTCGCGGAACGAGTCGCGAGCCGGCACATCCCGATCCCGTGCCTGGTCCCGATCTCGATCCCGATCCCGTGCCTGTTCCCGTGCCTGTGACTGTTCCCTTGCCTGTCGGCGAAGCTCGACCCGGGCCGCCGGTGACCGGCCGCGCTCGGTCTCCCAGTACGGGTGCCACAGGACGCGCACCGACAGTCTCAGCAGGCGGCGGCGCAACGTCGTGCAGTGCGGTGCACCCTCTGCGAGCTGCGCATATGTGCGGTTCCAGTCGCGCTGGGCCTGCACCAGGTCGGACGGGAAAGCGGTGTGGGCCATAGCTCGAATTCAATCATATGTTCGATTCTTTGGTCATCCGGAACCCCACCACCGGCGGGTCGCCCCAGCACCCTCCTCGTCGTGACCGAGACCTTGTCGTCGTGCCCGCGACCTGGTTGTCTACCGCGGGCGATCTCCAACAGGTTCGCCGGCGGAACCGTGCGATCCGCCGTGGAAGTCCGCCACGGAAGTCCTCCGTGGATGAGGGACCGGGACCGGGAGAGCCGTGACAGGGACAACAGGGCATGACGTACACGGCGCGCTTCCCGAGGGGCTCGCCGACGCGATACGCGACACCGCCGAGGACATCGCCGCGCTGCTGCGCGGGGTCAGCGACACCGGCGTCCCGGTACCTGACTCGCAGTGGAGCCTCGGAGCCGCCGCCGCCCATCTCGCGCAGGCCAACGAGCTGATGGCCGACATAGCGGCGGGGCGGGAGCGCAGTCACGGCGACGGCACACCGCAGAGCCTGGCGGCCGCCAACGAACACGCGCTCGCCGCATTCGCCGAGCGGGACGCCGCTCCGCTGGCCGCGATGATCGTGGAGCAGGCCGCCGCCTTCCTCGACGCCGCGGACCGGAACTCCCCCGACGAGACCGTCTTCACCCCGCTCGGCCCGATGAGCCGGGCGGAACTGGGTTCGTACCTGCTGACGCACATGCTCGGCCACGGCTACGACGTGGCCCGTGCCCTCGGCCGTCCGCACATGATCGACCGGGCGCGGGTCGGGCTGACCCTGCCCTTCCTGATGGTGGCCATGCCGCGGGTGGTCGACGGTGCCACGGCCGCCGGGCTGAGCGCCGCGTACACGATCCGCCTGTGGGGAGGCGCCCGCTTCGGCGTGACCTTCACCGACGGCAGCGCTGCGGTGGAGGCCCGGACGCCCGGCCGCCCGGACTGCACCATCCTCACCGAGCCGGTGACCTTCCTGCTCATGGCCCTCGGGCGCTGCGACCCACGGGGCGCCATCGCCCGGGGCCGGGTGCTGGCCTGGGGTCGCAGGCCCTGGCTCGCTCCCCGTTTCCCGGAGCTCTTCACGGCTCCCTGAATCGCGGCCCGGTCCGGACGGCCCGGACCACATCGAAGGCCCCGAACGGCGAACCGTCGGGGCCTTCTCCACGAGCCGTCCGTGCCGGACCTCAGCCGGCCGTCTGCCCGGCCGTCCCCTCCAGCGCCCCGTCCTTCACCGAGGCGTCCTTCACCGCGTCATCGTTCACGGAATCGTCGTTCACGGAACCGTCGTTCACGGAATCGTCCCCGGCGCCGGTCTGCGCATCGGGCGTACGCCCCCGCATCAGAAGCAGCGCCAGCACCGCCGCGGCCAGCACACCAGCGGCTCCGACCACGAAGCTGGCGGACATCGCGTCGGTGAAGGCGTCCCGGGCGGAGTCGAGCAGTCCGGCGTCACCGGTGCGGCCGGCCACGGCGAGCGCGTCGCCGATCGACTCCCGCGCCTGCTCGGGCGCCGAACCGGGCATCGAGCCGGTGTAGGTGCTCGACAGGACCGCGCCCATGATGGCCACGCCCAGGGCCGCACCCGCCTGCTGAATCGTGTCGTTGAGCGCCGACCCGACGCCGGCGTGCTCCTGAGGCACCGCGCCCATCAGCGCCGCGATCGCCGCGGGCATCGCCAGTCCGCTGCCCGCTCCCATGAGGACCATCGCGGCGGCCAGCATCCCGAACCCGTCGTCCGTGGACAGGGTCGTGAGCACGCCGAAGCCGGACGCGACGACGATCAGACCCATGACCGCGACGGCGCGGTTGCCCAGCTTCTGCACCAGCGAGGCGCCGAGCACGTTGAACAGCAGCGCGGCGACGGCCAGCGGGGTGAAGGCGAGACCGGTCTCGGTGGGCGAGTACTCCAGCACGAACTGGAGGAACTGGGTGAGCACCAGCATCAGTCCGCCGTTGGCGAAGGTCAGCAGGACGAGCGAGAAGCTGGACCCGGTGAAGACGCGATCACGGAACAGGGAGAGCGGCACCATCGGGGAGGGGGCGCGCATCTCCCAGTACGCGAACCCGCCCAGGCACAGCACCGTGACGGCGAGCGAGGTCAGCGTGGCCGGGTCGGTGAGGCCCAGCTTCGGCAGCTCGATGATCGTCCAGACCAGGGCGACCATGCCGGCCATCGAGAGCACCATGCCGAGCGGATCGGCCTTGCGCCAGGGGCCCTTGGACTCCGGCATCAGCGCCACGGCCGCGATGATCGCGAGCGCCGCGATGGGGATGTTGATGAGGAAGACCGCGCCCCACCGGAACTTGGCGATCAGGACACCGCCGAGAACGGGACCGCCGACCAGGCCGATCATCGCCACACCGCTCCAGGCCGCGATGGCCTTGGGCCGCTCGGCCTCGTCGAAGACCGTGATCAGGATCGACAGGGTGCTCGGCATGATCAGGGCACCGCCGACACCCATCATCACGCGGGCGGCGATGAGCTGTTCAGGACTGCCGGCCCAGGTGGCGAGCACCGACGCCGCCCCGAACAGCGCCAGGCCGATGATCATGACCTTCCGGCGCCCGAAGCGGTCGGACAGGCTGCCCGAGGTGAGCAGCAGACCGGCGAAGACCAGCATGTACGAGTCGATGATCCACTGGATGTCCTGCGCGCTCGCCCCGAGGTCCTCGGTGATCGGAGGGACCGCCACCGTGAGCACCATGTTGTCGATGACCAGCACCAGCGTGCTGAGGCAGAGCACGATCAGGATGAGCCAGCGCCGTGGGTGGCGTTCGGGGCGTTCGGTCTCCATCGTCCAGCCTTTCCGAGTCTGTCCATACGTCGTTCGCTACTCCGAACACTGTACGGCTGACGCACGTCGTACGCAAGGCGCACATCGTTCGTGCGCTGGGCTATCCTGGCGGCGAGACGAAGAGGAGACCGGATGTCAGCGGAGAAGCAGCAGGTCCAGTCGGTGTGGACGCGCCCCCAGCGGCAGCGGCGGGAACAGCCGGCCCTGAGCCGCGACCAGATCGTGTCCGTGGCACTCGAACTGCTGGACACCGAAGGGCTCGACGCCCTGAGCATGCGCAAGCTCGGCACCCGACTGAACGCCGGCGCCACGTCGATGTACACCTACGTGGCCAACAAGGACGAGCTGTTCGAGCTGGTCGTGGACCAGGTCTACGGCGAGATCGAGGTGCCGGCCGCCGACGACCCCGCGGACTGGCGCGCGGCCACCACACGCTGCGCCCACAGCCTCCGCTCGACCTTCCTGCAGCACCCCTGGATCGTCTCGGTGCTCGGCGAGGTGGGCGTGGCCTATCTGGGCCCGAACATGATGCGGCTCTCCGACGCCCTGCTCGGCGTGCTGGAGGACGGCGGCTTCTCGCTGGAGGCGGCGGACCGGGGCGTGAGCACGGTGTTCGCGTACGTCATCGGGGTGTCGACCACCGAGGCGGCATGGCTGACGACGGTCAAGCGCAGCGGCCGGGCCGAACAGGATCTGATGGAGAGCCTGCTGCCCGCCGCCGAACAGGCGGTCCAGGGCCACCCCCGGCTGCGGAGGCTGTACGCGGCCCAGCGGGACGCGGACGCCAACGGCGCGCGCAACGACGGCTTCGAGGACGGACTCCAGTGCGTACTGGACGGCCTGGAGGCCCGGTTGGGACGCGGGGGCGGCGCGGGCTGAGGGACGGGCCGGCCGTGCCGGGACACATCACGACCGCTGCCCCCGGTCCGCGTGCGAACCGGGGGCAGGATCCGTGGGACGGGCCCTGGGCCGTGGGCGAACCGCCCTCCGCGCAGAGGTGCGAGCCGCGCGCTCCGCGCGTCGGCCGGCTTCGGCGCCGCGTCAGGCGCCGCGTCAGGCGGTCGGCGTGCCGGTCAGCAGCCGGCCCGTGATGTCGGCGAGACGCCGGCCCTGATAGCGCGCGGCTTCCAGGATGTTCTCGCCGGGCTCGCCCGCGCCCGAGGCGTGTGCCGTGCCGTACAGGTTGCCGGTGGCGGCGGAGACGGCCGGGTCGGTGTAGCCGGGGGAGACGATCAGCGAGCCCCAGTGGTGCAGCGTGTTGTAGAGCGCGAGCAGCGTCGACTCGTTCCCGCCGTGCACATTGGCGGCGGAGACGAAGGCGGTGGCGGGCTTGTCGATGAACGCGCCCTGGGCCCACAGCCCGCCGGTGCCGTCGATGAACTGCTTGAGCTGGGCCGCGACATTGCCGAAGCGGGTCGGCGTACCGAAGGCGTAGGCGTCGGCCCAGGTCAGGTCGTCGTGGGTGGCGACCTCGATGTCCTTGGTGGCCTCGACGTGCTCGCGCCAGGCGGGGTTGGAGTCGATCGCGGCGTCGGGCGCGAGTTCGGGCGCACGGCGCAGACGGACCTCCGCGCCCGCCTTCTCGGCCCCCTCGGCGACGGCCTGCGCGAGCTGGTGCACATTGCCGGTGGAGGAGTAGTAGATGACGGCGATCTTGGTGGCCATGAGGGGGTCCCCTTCCGAGGAACAAGGCTCTTTCCGTGGGCAGGCGCTCCGGGGAGACGCACGCTGCGGGACGGCACACGGGCCGCCGCAGAGAAACGGATGATTATCCGTTTCGTTCGCCGCCCACGCTAAACGGACAGCTATCCAGTTTTCAAGTACGGTCCGGGACCGGCCGGAAACCTGTCCGATACGCTCGGTGCCATGGGAGTGCCACACCGCACCGAGCTGCCGCTCGCCGACCGGCAGCCGCCCGTCGAGCGCGCGGACGCGGCGCGCAACCGGCTCAGAATCCTTCGGGCGGCGTCCGCGATCGTGGCCGAGAAGGGCCCCGAGGCACTCACCATGAACGCCGTCGCCCAGGCTTCCGGCATCGGCGTGGGCACGGTCTACCGCCGCTTCGGCGATGTGGCCCAGCTGCTGAACGCGCTACTGGACGAGCGGGAGAAGCAGTTCCAGGCGGCGTTCCTCGGCGGTCCGCCCCCGCTCGGCCCCGGCGCACCGCCCGCCGAGCGGCTGCACGCTTTTCTGCACGCCCTGGCCGACCGCGTCATCGACCAGCGGGAGATGCTGGTCGCCGGAGAGACGGCGTCACCGTGCGGGCGGTACACGAGCGGCCCGTACACGACCATGCACACCCATGTGGCGATGCTGGTCGCCGAGCTGCGGCCGCAGGCCGACGCCGCCCTCCTCGCCCATCTGCTGCTCGCACCCTTCGCACCGAGCCTGCTGGACCACCTCTCGCGCGGCCAGGGGCGTACGGCACGGCAGATCACGGACGCGGTGGACGAGCTCCTCGCGACGGGCGGACTGCTCCAGGGGTAAGGGCTGTCCCGTTCGACAAGCGTGTCCGCCGGACGGCGCCCCGGACGCCCTGCTCACTGGCGGCCCGCCGCGCCCGGAGAGATCATCGGGACATGAGCCCCACCATTCATCTCTCCCAGCAACCCGAGGCCGACGAACTGCTCGGCCGCAGTCCGCTCGCCGCTCTCGTCGGGATGCTGCTCGACCAGCAGGTTCCGATGGAATGGGCGTTCTCCGGCCCGTACACCATCGCCCGGCGGATGGGCGCGGACGACCTGGACGCCGCCGCGATCGCCGCGTACGACCCCGAGGCCTTCGCCGAGCTGCTGAAGGAGAAACCCGCGGTCCACCGCTACCCGGGAAACATGGCCAAGCGCGTGCAGGTGCTCTGTCAGTACCTGGTCGACGAGTACGGCGGTGACGCGAGCGGGGTGTGGCAGGACGTGCAGAGCGGCGCGGAGCTGCTGGGCCGGCTGAAGGCGCTGCCCGGGTTCGGCGAGCAGAAGGCGAAGATCTTCCTGGCGCTGCTCGGCAAGCAGTACGACGTCCGGCCCACGGGGTGGCGGGAGGCCGCCGGCGCGTACGGCGAGCAGGGCTCCTACCGCTCCGCCGCCGACATCACGGGACCCGATTCCCTGGCCAAGGTGCGGGCGCACAAGCAGGAGATGAAGGCGGCGGCGAAGGCGGCCAAGGGAGGCTGATCATCGGCGTGTTGAAGCGGATCCCTCCACTCCTGGTGTCAATGAGATGAATTGCGACGTGAGTTGAGGCACATCCGTTCACAGAACTGCCGTGCGTCGCTAACTTCCCTTCCACCTGTCCACACCGGGAAGGATCTCTGTGAAGGCATCCCGTCGCAGAGCCGTGGCCACCATGGCCGCAGCCGCACTCGCCACCCCGCTCCTGCTGGCATCCGCATCCCCTTCCGCCGCTCATCGCCAGGACCCTGGCGCCCAGGCGGCGAAGAACGCGTCGAAGCTCGCCCAGAAGCTGGTCGGCAAGGCGTCCGCCAAGGACGCCCACAAGCATCTGGAGAAGTTCCAGCAGATAGCCGACACCACCGGCGGCCACCGGGCCGCCGGTTCGCTGGGCCACGACGCGTCCGCCGCGTACGTCTACCAGCAGATGAAGAAGTACGGCTACGACGTCTCGTACGAAGAGTTCAACTTCGTCTACACCGAGACGCAGGCCGAGAAGCTCTCCGTGGTCTCGCCCACGCCGCGCGACGTCGCGATCTCGGCGATGACGTACACCAAGTCCACCCCGGTGGGCGGCATCAAGGCCGATCTGGCCGCCGTGCCGGTGGACGAGACGACGGGCTGCGAGCCCGCCGACTACGCCTCCGGAACCTTCACCGGGAAGATCGCGCTCATCAAGCGCGGCGGCTGCACCTTCGGCGAGAAGCAGGTCGCCGCGGCCGCCGCCGGAGCGGTCGGCGCCATCGTCTACAACAACACCGAGGGCGCGCTCGCGGGCACCCTGGGCGACGTGGCCACCGGCAAGATCCCGACCGGCGGGGTCACCCAGGCGGACGGCGAGAAGCTCGTCGCCGATCTGGCCAAGGGCGCGGTGAACGTCTCCTTCGAGATCCGCCAGCTCCAGCAGAACCGCACGACCAGAAACGTGATCGCGGAGACGCGCACGGGCAACGCGGCCAACACCGTGATGCTCGGCTCGCACCTCGACTCGGTCACCGCCGGCCCCGGCATCAACGACAACGGCTCCGGCTCCGCCGGTCTGCTCGAAGTCGCCCAGGAGCTGGCCAAGGCCGAGAAGCGCCCGGCCAACAAGGTCCGCTTCGCCTGGTGGTCCGCGGAGGAGAACGGTCTGCTCGGCTCCGAGGCGTACGTCGCGAACCTCAGCGACCTCGGGAAGAAGGAGATCAAGCTCTATCTGAACTTCGACATGATCGCCTCGCCGAACTACGGGCTCTTCGTCTACGACGGCGACGACTCCGACGGCGTGGGCGCGGGCCCCGGCCCGGCGGGCTCGGCGCAGCTGGAGCGGGACATCAACACGTTCCTCGACAAGCGCGGCACCCCGCACGAGGGCACGGACTTCACCGGACGCTCGGACTACGGGCCGTTCATCGAGGTCGGCATCCCCTCCGGCGGTACGTTCACCGGCGCCGAGGGCCTCAAGACCCCGGCCCAGGCGGCGAAGTTCGGCGGCACCGCCGGTGTCGCGTACGACCCGAACTACCACGCCAAGGGTGACGACCTCAGCAACATCAACATGAAGGCGTTCGCCGTGAACATCGGCGTCATCGCCAACGCGGTCGGCACGTACGCCCACGACCTGAGCTCGCTCAGGAAGCCGGTCACCACCGTCCCGACGGAGGGCGACGCCGGCAGCGGCGGCGGTCTTCACGACGGCCACGGCCACGAGGTCACCGAGTAACGAACACCGAGCGACAAGCTCACCCAGCAGGACCGCTCCCCCGCGCCCGTCCGGGCGTGGGGGAGCGTCGTTCTCAGCGTCTGCGGCGGGCGGTACCGAACAGCGAGCGGGAGATCTCCCGGCCGAGCTGTGTGCCCACCGAGCGCGCCAGCGAGCGGAAGACCCCGCTGCCCATCACCTGACCGGCCGGCGACTCGTCCTTCCGCTGCGAGGCCTTCGGCGCCTTCGCCGCGTCCTTCGCGGCCTGCTTCGCCGCCTCCGCGTCCCGCGCCGCCGCTTCGGCCGCCGCCTCCGCCGCCTGCTGCTCGGCGGTCAGCTTCTCGTACGCCGACTCCCGGTCGACCGCCTGCGCATAGCGCGCGTACAGCGGCGAGGAGGTCACCGCCGCCTGCATCGCCGCGGCGTCGATCGGGCCCATCAGGGACTGCGGTGCCCGCAGCCGGGTCGCGGCGACGGGTGTCGGCGCTCCCTTGTCGCTCAGCACGGTGATCACGGCCTCGCCGATGCCGAGCCCGGTGAGCACCTCTTCCAGGTCGTACGCCGAGTTCGGGAAGGTCTTCACCGTCGCCTTCAATGCCTTCGCGTCGTCCGGCGTGAACGCCCGCAGCGCGTGCTGCACCCGGTTGCCGAGCTGCGCCAGCACATCGGACGGCACGTCCTTGGGTGTCTGCGTCACGAAGAAGACGCCGACCCCTTTCGAGCGAATCAGCCGCACGGTCTGCGTGATCGACTCCAGGAACGCCTTGGACGCCCCGTTGAACAGCAGATGCGCCTCGTCGAAGAAGAACACGAGCTTCGGCTTGTCCACGTCGCCGACCTCGGGCAGATCCTCGAAGAGATCGGCGAGCAGCCACATCAGAAAGGTGGAGAACAGCTGCGGTTTGTCCTGCACCGACGGCAGCTCCAGTACGGAGACGAGACCCCGCCCGTCCGGGGCCGTCCGCAGCAGCTCGCTCGTGTCGAACTCCGGCTCGCCGAAGAACCCGCCCGCGCCCTGCTGCTCGAAGGCGGTGATCGAGCGCAGGATGACGCCCGCCGTGGCCGTCGAGAGCCCGCCGATGTTCTTCAGCTCCGCCTTGCCGGTGTCGGACACCAGGAAGGCCACCACCGCGCGCAGATCCTTGAGATCGACCAGCTCCAGGCCCTTGGAGTCCGCGTAGTGGAAGATCAGCCCGAGGGACTGCTCCTGCGTCTGGTTGAGCTGGAGCACCTTGGAGAGCAGCACCGGCCCGAAGCTCGTGACGGTCGCGCGCACGGGGATGCCGGCGCCGATGCCGCCCAGCCCGTAGAACGCGCAGGGAAAGCCCTCGGCCTGCCACTCCTGCCCGACCTGCGCGGCCCGCTCGCGCACCTTGGGGCCGTCCTGCCCGGGCGCGGAGACACCGGACACGTCGCCCTTGATGTCGGCCAGGAAGACGGGGACCCCGTTCGCGGAGAGCTGCTCGGCGATCAGCTGGAGCGTCTTGGTCTTGCCCGTGCCGGTGGCCCCGGCGACCAGTCCGTGCCGGTTGAGCATGGAGAGCGGGATACGGACCGGCGCCTGGGGCAGGCACTGCCCGTCCCAGAGCAGGGCGCCCAGCTCCAGCGCGGGGCCGTCGACGGCGTAGCCCGAGGCGATTTCCTGCGCGGGCTGCGGCACGGTCTCGGCCATGACGGACCTCGGATTTCCGGTCTGTGGCGTGCGATTTCCGGTCTGTACCGTTTTGCCCAGGATCGCATTGGGCTGCCATGGCTGCGCCCGGAGCCGCTTGCCCGGTAGGCTTTCCGTGTGATCTTCAAGCGCATCGGTAACGGGCGGCCGTATCCCGACCACGGCCGGGAAAGCACACGGCAGTGGGCGGATGTCGCGCCGCGCCCGGTCCGCCTCGATCAGCTCGTGACGACCAAGGGTCAGCTCGATCTGGAAACGCTGCTGGCCGAGGACTCGACCTTCTACGGCGACCTCTTCGCGCATGTCGTGAAGTGGCAGGGCGACCTCTATCTCGAGGACGGCCTGCACCGCGCCGTACGCGCCGCGCTCCAGCAGCGCCAGGTGCTGCACGCCCGCGTCCTCGAACTCGGCTGACCCGCACAACTCGCCGCGAGGCGCTCGCCGAGAGGTCGGCCACTGACCCTTTCGGGCTCTTTCGAAGTCCGTACGGACGCAATCGGTTGATCGTTTAGTAGGCATGGACTCCGGGTCGCACTACGCTGCGCCCATGAGCATGCTCACTCCCCCCGGCATGGGCGGAAAGTACCGCATCACGGGCGACAAGTACCCCCGCATGCGACGCCCCCGCAATCGCCGCAGGATCGTCACGGCAGTCGTTGCCGCGGTCGTCGCCCTCGGGCTGGCCGGGTGGGGAACGCTGCAGCTCATCGACGTCTTCACCAGTGACGGGAAGAAGACGTCGGCGAGCCACAAGGCGAACTGCCAACCGGCTGCGAAGACCTCCGCGGCGGCTCCCGTGGCCCTCAGGCCGGGACAGATCACGGTGAACGTCTACAACGCCACTCCGCGGTCCGGTCTGGCCAAGGCGGCGGCCGACGAACTCAAGAAACGCGGCTTTGCCATCGGCAAGGTGGGCAACGCGCCGGCCGCCTACGACAAGAAGGTTCCGGGCATCGGGATACTGCTCGGCGCGCCGACGGCGTCGAAGGGTCCGTTCTCGGTCCTCGGCACCCAGCTGAGGGGTGCGACGACCAAGACGGACGCACGCAAGACGGCGGACGTGGACCTGATTCTCGGTACGCGCTTCACGGCGCTCACGGCCAAGCCGGACGCGGACCAGGCGCTGACGGTGCTCGCGAAGCCCGCACCCGCTCCCGCCGGGAAGTGCTGAGAGGCCACTCCCGGCACCGAGGCGCCACCGCACGACAAGGCCGCCGGGACACGGTCGTCCCGGCGGCCGAAATCGCCCGGATCAGTTCCTAGTCGACCGTGCCGTACATGCGGTCGCCCGCGTCGCCGAGGCCCGGGACGATGTAGCCGTGCTCGTTCAGGCGCTCGTCCACGGACGCCGTGACGACGGTGACCGGGGTGCCGGCGAGCTCGCGCTCCATCATCTCGACACCCTCGGGCGCCGCCAGCAGCACGACCGCCGTCACATCGTCCGCGCCGCGCTTGATCAGCTCGCGGATCGCCGCGACCAGCGTGCCGCCGGTGGCCAGCATCGGGTCGAGGACGTAGACCTGCCGGCCCGAGAGGTCCTCGGGCATCCGGGTCGCGTACGTCGACGCCTCCAGCGTCTCCTCGTTGCGGATCATCCCGAGGAAGCCCACTTCGGCGGTCGGCAGCAGGCGCACCATGCCGTCCAGCATGCCGAGGCCGGCCCGCAGGATCGGCACGACCAGCGGGCGCGGGTGCGAGAGCTTGACGCCCGTCGTCCCGGTCACCGGGGTCACGATGTCCACCTGCTCGGTGCGCACGTCCCGGGTCGCCTCGTACGCGAGCAGGGTGACCAGCTCGTCGGCGAGACGCCGGAAGGTCGGGGAGTCGGTGCGCCTGTCGCGCAGCGTGGTGAGTTTGTGCGCCACCAGGGGGTGGTCGACGACGTGGATCCGCATGGCGTCAACAGTAGCCCGCGCTCGCATCAAGGCAGGTTCCGGAGGGAAGGTGGAGGAGATCCCCCCAGGCCCCGGGGCCGAGGGGAAGACGGATCAAGCCGTGGGGTGGTGTGTGGGCGATGCCTGAGCCCGAGGGTGAGCAGCACGACATAGGGAGCGAGAGCGAGAGCGAGGCGGCGCGCAGGAGGCGGCGCGCCCAGTTCCTCCGTGAGCTCCACGAGGCCAAGGCGCTGCGCGACCGTGTGCAGCCGCGCCGGGCCCGTGCGGCACGGATGCGTCAGCAGATGCGCATGCGCACGTTCCGCTGGTGACGGGCCCACGCAAACGGTGCCTGTGAGAACTGATGGCCGACGCAACGACGGAAGACCTCTCGCAATGGCCCGCTTTCTGCCACGATTCCGAGAGGGCGGGGCACGCTCAGCGCACCGCCGGTCGTCACACCTCTGATCAGTGGGAGAGTCACGGTGTACTTCGCCGCACTGCTCGCGCGCACTCATGACGGGTGGGAAGCGAGCGACACAGAGCTCGACGATGTGGAGACGCTGTCGGATCTGACCGACCTGGCACGTGAGGCCTCGGTGGACGAGGACACGGTGCTCGTCTTCATCGAGCAGGAGGACGCCTGGTTCGGCATCGTCCGGGTGGAGGGCGAGGAGGATCCTCGTATCTTCGTCTCGGACGCCGCCGCCGCCGCGCGCTCCTCCTACGGGGAGATCCTCACCAACGAATTGCTCGGCGGGGACGATGATGACCCGGCCGACGATCTGGACACCCTGGACCTCGACGGCACCGAGGACGGCGAGGCGGACGAGGACGACGACGAGGAAGCCGTCGACCCCATCTCCGCGCTCGACACCGTGCCCGCGGGACCGGTCGGTGACCGCGACATCCTGACGGACCTCGGTCTGTCGGAGAAGGAGCTGCTGGCACTGGATACGGAGGCACTGCCGGAGATCGCCGAGTCGCTGGGCGCGGCCGAGGTTCTGGAGACCGTTCGCTAGTGACGGGAGCGGCACCCGATCGCGTACCGACAGGCTCGGACCCGGTACGCGGACCCTGGGAGGCGCCGATGCGCGCCGCCCTGGCGGAGGCGGAGCGTGCGGCGCTGTCCGGCGATGTGCCGGTCGGCGCCCTCGTGCTGGGCGAGGACGGCACGGTGCTCTCCGCCGGGCACAACGAACGCGAGCTGACGGGCGATCCGACGGCCCACGCCGAGGTCCTGGCGATCCGCAGGGCCGCCGAGCGCCTCGGCAGCTGGCGGCTGACCGGCTGCACGCTGGTCGTGACGCTGGAGCCGTGCACCATGTGCGCGGGCGCGATCGTGCAGTCCCGGGTGGACCGGGTGGTCTACGGCGCCCGGGACGAGAAGGCGGGCGCCGCGGGTTCGCTGTGGGACGTCGTACGGGACAGACGGCTCAACCACCGGCCCGAGGTGGTGCTCGGCGTGCTCGAGCAGGAGTGCGCGGCGCTCCTGACGGCCTTCTTCCGCGAGCGCTGAGCAAGGATCCGGATACCGATTTCGGAGCACGGCCCACCTTGGGCTAAGCTCTCTCCCGGTAGCGTGTCCGAGCGGCCGAAGGAGCTCGCCTCGAAAGCGAGTGTGGGGAAACTCACCGAGGGTTCAAATCCCTCCGCTACCGCTCTCGGCAAAGGGTCCGGCTCATCGAGCCGGGCCCTTTCGTCTGTTCCGGGACCACTCGTACGGACCTGTCCCGCGGGCCCGGGACCCCGTCGGCAACCGGCCACGATCACCGGGTTCTTGGTCCGGAAAGGCTCGGTTAGACTCACGCGACTCCACGAACGGGGGAGGCGCAGGGGCCAGGGGACGCAGGGAGCAAGGGCTGATGGTGCAGACGAAGAAGATCGCTGTCTATGTCGTCGTCGTCTTCGTGCTCTACACGATCATCACGTCTCCGGAGAAGGCCGCCGACCTGGTCCAGATAGGGTTCGAGGGCATTTCGACCGCCGCGCAGGGCGTCGGGGACTTCATGACCGAGCTCGTCAATTAGGGTCTGTCGCTGATCCGAACGACAGGCCCCCGGGTCTGTCGGTGGTCCGAACGACCGACGCTGGGAGCGCCCCTTGATCCGCCATCTGGTCCTGTTCAAGCTCAACGAAGGAGTGGGGCGCGACGAGCCCCGGGTGATCGCCGGCGCGCAGGCCTTCCGGGAGCTGGACGGGCTCGTGCCCGAGCTGGAGTTCTGGGAGTGCGGCTGGAACATCACCGACCGGCCGATCGCCTACGACTTCGCCATCAACTCCGCCGTCGCCGACGGCGATGCGCTGAAGCGGTACATCGAGCATCCGGCCCATCAGGCTGCCGCCGGACAGTGGCGTGAGTTCGCCACCTGGGTGATCGCCGACTACGAGTTCTGAACCACCTGCTTCTCCGGCCCTCCGCCCGCTGGGCGGGGGGTTTTTGAGGTTTAGATCACAACTTGCCGTCAACACGGTGTTTTCGGGTGCTTGCACACAGTGGACATGTCTTGTGATGCTATGACCGCTTTTGACGGATGAGTTGACCGTAGTTGACCGCAAAGGGGTGGCGTGACCGTGCCGGCCAGTACTGCGCCTCAGGTGTTGCCCCAGAACGAGCGGCCGGACGACCCGCCCGCCACCGCGCGGCCACAGAGCAGGGGCGCCGACACCAGGGCCCTGACACAGGTGCTCTTCGGTGAGCTCAAGGACCTGGAGCCCGGCACCCCGGAACACTCCCGGGTGCGTGGGGCGCTGATCGAGGCGAACCTCCCGCTGGTGCGCTACGCCGCCGCCCGCTTCCGCTCCCGCAACGAGCCGATGGAGGACGTCGTCCAGGTCGGCACGATCGGCCTCATCAACGCCATCGACCGCTTCGACCCGGACCGCGGAGTGCAGTTCCCGACCTTCGCGATGCCCACGGTGGTCGGCGAGATCAAACGTTACTTCCGCGACAACGTACGGACCGTCCATGTGCCGCGGCGGCTGCACGAGCTGTGGGTCCAGGTCAACGGCGCCACCGAGGACCTGACGACCGCTCACGGCCGCTCCCCGACGACCGCCGAGATCGCCGAGCGGCTGAAGATCGGCGAGGACGAGGTGCTGGCATGCATCGAGGCCGGCCGTTCGTACCACGCGACCTCGCTGGAGGCGGCGCAGGAGGGTGACGGGCTGCCCGGCCTGCTGGACCGGCTCGGTTACGAGGACCCCGCCCTCGCGGGCGTCGAACACCGGGATCTCGTACGGCATCTGCTCGTACAACTGCCCGAACGGGAACAGCGCATCCTGATGCTGCGGTACTACAGCAATCTGACGCAGTCACAGATCAGCCAGGAGCTGGGAGTCTCCCAGATGCATGTGTCAAGACTTCTGGCGCGCAGCTTCGCCCGATTGCGATCCGCAAACAGGATCGAGGCGTAGCCGGAACGGGTATACCCCGGTCGGACGCTTTTCATCGGGCCCACATCCGTACACCCCCTGCCGCCTGCGGAGTTTGGCCCATTACTTGTCGACATGTCACTACAGCGTGTTGCCGACATGTGACATTCTGCCGGAGACGCGTTTGCCGCAGCCTCGCCGCCGGTATTTCAGGGGAAGCTGCGTTCCTCCGTTGGTCGCGGCCACCGCGACCGTCCGCGACCTCAAGGGGGTGGCATGTCCGCAGAACAGGGCAGCTCGAAGGTGCTTACGCTCACAAAGAGCGCTCCCGCACCTGTCACGCCTGACAGCTCGGAGGCCATCGACACTCGCACTCTGTCCCGCTCCCTGTTTCTGCGGCTGCGCGCACTCGACGCGCAGAACGCCGAGGGCGCGGGCGACACCCCGGAGCGCACCTATGTGCGCGACACCCTCATCGAGCTCAATCTCCCCCTGGTGCGTTACGCGGCGGCGCGGTTCCGCTCCCGCAACGAACCGATGGAGGACATCGTCCAGGTCGGGACCATCGGTCTGATCAAGGCGATCGACCGCTTCGACTGCGAACGAGGCGTGGAGTTCCCGACGTTCGCCATGCCGACGGTCGTCGGCGAGATCAAGCGCTTCTTCCGCGACACCTCGTGGTCGGTGCGGGTGCCGCGCCGGCTCCAGGAGCTGCGGCTCGCGCTCACCAAGGCGAGCGACGAGCTGGCGCAGAAGCTGGACCGCTCCCCGACCGTGCCCGAACTCGCGGCCGTGCTCGGGGTCTCCGAGGAGGACGTGGTCGACGGCCTGGCCGTCGGAAACGCCTACACGGCGTCCTCGCTGGACTCGCCGTCCCCCGAGGACGACGGCGGCGAGGGCTCGCTGGCGGACCGTCTGGGGTACGAGGACTCGGCGCTCGAGGGCGTGGAGTACCGCGAGTCCCTGAAGCCGCTGCTGGCCAAACTCCCGCCCCGGGAGCGGCAGATCATCATGCTGCGGTTCTTCGCGAACATGACGCAGTCCCAGATCGGCGAGGAGGTCGGCATCTCGCAGATGCACGTCTCCCGGCTGCTGACCCGCACGCTCGCGCAGCTGCGGGAGGGACTGATCTCCGACTGACGTCCGCCGGCCCGGCCCGGTCGCCGATCCGGCGGCTGCGGCCGGGTTCCTTATTGACGGTCCGTCAGACACACTGACGCGATGCGACGACGTCCCAGAACGGCTCTCGTGGCGGTGGCGCTCTGCCTCGGCGGCACGCTGACAGCGTGCGGCAGCGGCGGCGACGACGGATACGCGGCGGTCGGTGCCGCGGGTTCGGGGCCCGAGAGAGGGCCCACGGCCGCGGTTCCGCCGAAGGGTGACGTGATCCTGGTACCGCTGGACGGGACCACCGGGCCCGGTGAGCCACCGGGCGCGACACCGCCGAAGGGCGGGCAGCCGTCCGGTACGCCGTCCGCGGGCGGCGACGGAAGTGGCGCGGGCGGTACGGGAGATGGCCCCGGAAGCTCCAGCGCTTCGGCGGGCGGCACAGGTACTCCGGGTGCTGGAGGTCCGGCCTCCGGCAGTCCGGGCGGGAGCGCCTCGGGCGGACCGGGCGCTTCGGGAGGATCCGGCGGCACGGACACACCCGGCCGGCCCGGCACACCGCCCGCCGAACCACCCTCGAAGCCCACACCGGAGCCCCCGCCGGGACCCGCCGTGCTCAGCGTCGGCGAACCGGTGCGCGCGGCACTCGACCGCCGCTGGTGCGAGCAGGTCACCGTGACGTTCCGCAACACCGGCCGGTCGCCGGTGGCTTCGGGCACGGTCACCTTCGCCACGCACATCATCGGCGCGCTCGGCATCGACTGGGCGACCGTCCGGTCCGCTCAGCCCCTGCCCGCGCCGATCGCCGCGGGGGCGGCGCGCACACAGGCGTACACCGTGTGTGTGGACGCCTGGCGGGTGCCGCTGGGCATGCACATCGAGACCCAGGACGTCACCGCCACCTGGACCTGACGGACGCGCGGCCGCGGTGACGTACCGGTGAGGTGCCTCGTACGTTTCCCCGACGTCTTCGGTGACGTGAGGAAGCGGGCGGGTCAGCCCAGGGCGAGCCAGGCCACCGCGCCGAGGATCACGACGGCGGCGATGACGCCGACGATGAGCCCGACGCGCGAACCGGACTGGGCGGTGGCCGCCGGCTGCCGGGTCTGCGGCGCGCCCTCGTCGACGAACGCGCGGAACATCTGGGTGCTGCCCGCCGGGTCGTAGTTGCCCTCGGGGCCCTGACCTTGGGGAGCGTGGGGGTTGTGTGCCATGGGGCAGGACCCTAGCGAACGCAGGTGTCCTGCCCAACCCCGGGCGAGCGACGGACCGCTCCCCGGGTGCGCCATGACCGGGCGCATGCGAAGCCTTTTGAGTTCCTTTACTACTGCAAGCCCCGCTTTCGTTTGCCTTCAGCAACCAATAACTTCTATGGTTGCCCTAAGCAACAAGATGTCGGGAGGGGTACGGCCATGGCCGCACAGAGTCAGTACGCGGAACTGGCCCGGCAGCTCAGTGCCATCGGCGCGATCAAGCGCGGACTGGCACGGATGCTCCCCGCCGAGTGCCCGTCCGGCACGGCCGCCGTACTGACCCTGCTGGACCGGCACGGCGAGATGCGGATGAGCCGGCTGGCCGAGCTGCTGGCCGTCGACATGTCGGTGACCAGCCGGCATGTGGCCCATGCGGCGGAACGCGGATGGATCGAGCGCTCCCCCGACCCGGGCGACCGGCGCTCCCGCATCCTCCGGCTGACCCCCGCGGGGCTGGACATGCTCGACGAGCTCGCCCGGCGGACGACGGACATGTTCGCCCACAACCTCGAGGACTGGTCCGACGACGACGTCGGACAGCTGATCGTGATGCTGGCGCGCCTGCGCGACTCCTTCGGAGACTGCCGGGCGCGCCACCACGACGAGCCGCACTCCCGTACATCCGTGTGACAAGACGTAAGAAAAGGAACTTCATGGCTACGACCACACCGTCCGGTGTGCGGGGCGGCCACGCCAAGCACGGCGCTCAACCCGCCGGCGACGGCACGCCGATGACCCACCGGCAGATCATGGAAGCGCTGTCCGGGCTGCTGCTCGGCATGTTCGTCGCCATCCTGTCGTCCACCATCGTCTCCAACGCCCTGCCCGAGATCATCACGGACCTCGGCGGCGGCCAGAGCGCCTACACCTGGGTGGTCACGGCCGCACTGCTGTCGATGACCGCGACCACCCCGCTGTGGGGCAAGCTCGCGGACCTCTTCAGCAAGAAGCTGCTGGTCCAGATAGCGCTCGTCATCTACATGGCGGGCTCGGTGGTCGCCGGCCTCTCGCAGAACACCAGCATGCTCATCGCGTGCCGCGTCGTGCAGGGCATCGGCGTCGGTGGCCTGACGGCACTCGCGCAGATCATCATGGCCGCCATGATCGCCCCGCGTGAGCGGGGCCGGTACAGCGGTTACCTCGGCGCGACGTTCGCTGTCGCAACCGTCGGCGGTCCTCTGCTCGGCGGCATCATCACCGACACCGAGTGGCTCGGCTGGCGCTGGTGCTTCTACGTCGGTGTGCCCTTCGCGATCATCGCGCTGATCGTGCTCCAGAAGACGCTGAAGCTGCCGGTCGTGAAGCGCCAGGTCAAGGTCGACTGGGCGGGTGCCCTCTTCATCAGCGCCGCGGTCTCGCTGCTGCTGGTCTGGGTGACCTTCGCCGGTGACAAGTACGACTGGATCTCATGGCAGACCTACGCCATGGTCGGCGGCTCGATCGCCCTCGGGCTGCTCTTCCTGCTCATCGAGTCCAGGGCGAGCGAGCCGATCATCCCGCTGCGGCTGTTCCGCAACCGCACGATCACGCTGGCCTCGCTGGCCTCGCTCTTCGTCGGTGTCGCGATGTTCGCCGGCACCGTGTTCTTCAGCCAGTACTTCCAACTGGCACGCGACAAGTCGCCGACGATGTCCGGCGTGATGACCATTCCGATGATCGCCGGTCTGTTCGTCTCCTCCACGGTCTCGGGCCAGGTCATCACCAAGACGGGCCGCTGGAAGGCCTGGCTGGTCGGCGGCGGTGTGCTCGTGACCGGCGGCCTCGGTCTGCTCGGCACGATCCGGTACGACACGGAGTACTGGCACATCGCGATCTTCATGGCCGTCATGGGCCTCGGTCTCGGCATGATGATGCAGAACCTGGTGCTCTGCACGCAGAACCAGGTCGCGCCCGAGGACCTCGGCTCCGCCTCCTCCGTCGTCACCTTCTTCCGCTCGCTGGGCGGTGCGATCGGCGTCTCCGCGCTGGGCGCGGTGCTCGCCAACCGGGTCACGCACTACGTCAAGGACGGACTCGCCGAACTCGGTCCGCAGGGCGCGGCGCTGGGCCACGGCGGCACGGCCGGCGGGGGCATCCCCGACCTGGACACGCTGCCCGGCCCGATCCGTACGGTGATGGAGACCGCGTACGGACACGGCATCGCCGACATCTTCCTGTTCTCGGCGCCCTTCGCCCTGCTGGCCTTCCTCGTGACCCTGTTCATCAAGGAGGTCGCACTGAAGAGCCACGCGTCGTCGGAGTCCTCCGAGCCGGCGATGTCCCCGGCGCCCGCGGCGTCCGTGGAGGCATCGGTCGGCGCACCCGCTGCCGCCCTGTCCCTGGCGGCCGACGCCCCGGTCGCGGTCGTCGCCGCCCCGGTCGGCCCGTCCGTGCACGGTGTGGTGCGCGGCAACGAGGGTGCGGCGGTGCCGCAGGCAGCCGTCACCCTGATCTCGCCGGCCGGCCGCCAGCTCGGCCGCTCGGTCTCCCAGCACGACGGCAGCTACGCACTGGACGCTCCCGGCGCCGGTTCGTACGTCCTGATCGCCTCCGCCGACGGCTTCCAGCCGCAGGCCTCCACGGTGGTCGTCGGTGACGACCCGGTGGCGTTCGACATCCTGCTCTCGGGCACGAGCGGACTCGCCGGCATCGTGCGGGCCGCCGACAGCGGCCTGCCGGTCGACGGCGCGATGGTCATCGTCACGGACGTCCGCGGCGATGTGCTGGGCACCGGAAAGACCACCGTGCAGGGCGACTTCGCCTTCGCGGAGCTCGTACCGGGTGCGGTGACCGTCGCCGTGAACGCCACCGGCTTCCGGCCGCTGGCCCTCCCCGTGGAGATCGGCGGCCAGGGCGTGACCCGGGTCGAGGCCGTCCTCCAGGCAGGGGCGCTCGTCCGCGGAACCGTCCGCGGCGGCCCGGACCGCCGGCCGCTGGCCGACGCACGGGTCACCCTGGTCGACGCCGCCGGCAACGTGGCCGCCACCTCGACGACCGGGGACGACGGGGCGTACGCCTTCGCCGACCTGGACGCGGGGGAGTACACGGTCATCGCGACCGGCTATCCGCCGGTGGCCGGAGCGCTGAGCGTGGCCGGCGGCGGGGTCGACGGCCACGACATCGAACTCGCCCACCCGGGCGAGTAGTTCGGACCCCCGGGCAGCTGCGCTCTGTAGCGGAAGCGCGCGCCCGGGGCCGGGGCGGCAGGCAGGGGACGGCCTGCCGCCCCGGCAATTTTTCGCAAGGAGAGAAACGGGATGGGACTTCGCGCACAGGTACGGACGCGGGACGGCTGGGCCGTCCAGCACGCGGTCGTGACGGTCACCGACATGACCGGCGCACAGGTGCTGCGGGAGACGGCGGACGCGGACGGCGCGGTGCGCTCGGCGGCCCCGCTGTCCGCGGGCGCCTACACGGTCGTCGTCACGGCGCTCGGTTACGCGCCGGCCGCGTCGACCGCGATGGTCACCGCGAGCGGGCGCGCCGAGATCGGCACGGTCGTACTGGCCCGCCAGGGCGGCGCCGAACTGCCACCGCCGGGCACCTGGTCCATCGACCCCGCCCACTCCTCCGTGGGCGCGGTCGCCCAGCACCTCGGCATCTCCTCGGTGAGCGGCCGGTTCACCGACTTCGGCGGCCGGATCGCGATCGCGCCGGACCTCGGCTCCTCGCGGGTCGAGGCGGTGATCCGGGCGGCCACCATCGACACGGGCAACGGCCTGCGCGACAAGCACCTGCGCTCGCCGGACTTCCTGGACGTCGAGCAGTACCCGGAGATCGTCTACCGCAGCCACGGTCTGACACCGACCGGCACGGACCGCTGGACGGTGCACGGCGCGCTGTCCCTGCACGGTGTCGTACGGGACGTGGACCTGGACCTCGCGTACCTCGGCACCGGCCCCGATCCGTGGGGCGGCGTCCGGGCGGCCTTCCGGGCGACCACCGAGCTGCACCGGGAGGACTTCGCGATGAACTACAACCAGGTGGTCCAGGCGGGGATCTCCGCGATCGGCACGACCCTCAAGATCGAGCTGGCGATCCAGGCGGTCCAGGGCGACGCGCTGCCGGGCGCCTGAGGATTGGGTCCCAAAGGACGGGCGCCCGAGGATTAGGCTGCGGCCATGGCACCCAACATCGCCACCAACACCACGGTGGAACTGGACGAGTTGCTGGAGTTCGTACGCCCCCGGCACCGGGCGATCCTGCTGACGGCCCGTGCGGACGGGTCACCGCAGGGCTCCCCGCTCACGTGCGGGGTGGACGACTCGGGCCGGATCGTGATGTCGACGTACCCCGAGCGCGCGAAGACCCGCAACGCGAAGCGGAATCCGCGGGTGAGTGTGATCGTCCTGTCGGACGACTGGGACGGGCCGTGGGTCCAGATCGACGGCGACGCGGAAGTCATCGACGCGCCGGACTCGGTGGAACCGCTGGTGGAGTACTTCCGCAACATCTCGGGGGAGCATCCGGACTGGGCGGAGTACCGGGAGGCGATGCGGAAGCAGGGGAAGTCGATCATCCGGGTGACGCCGGGGCGGTGGGGGCCGATCGCGAAGGGCGGCTTCCCGGCCCGCCTCAGCGGCTCCTGAGGGCGCTCCAGCCCCACCGAGCTGTGCGGGCCGCGGGCTGGCAGACGCGCATTCAGCAAGCCAGCCTCGCCGGGTTGTGCGGGCCGTTCCAGCCCCGCGGGTCTGTGCGGGCAAATCCAGCCCCGCGGGCATGGGGTGATCAGCCGGGCCATCCAAGCCCCGCCGGCGATTGAGGCGCGGGGTCCGGGGCAGAGCCCCGCAACGAGCCCGCGCCACGAAGCCACCCCCCGCCCGGGACTGTCCCGCATGCCCTACGGGCATGTCCTCAATCGCCGGACGGGCTTGAAGTGAACGCCCTTGGCAGCACCTAGCCCCTTCGACTGGACCGGGTCAATCCGGCCTCGGGGCGGATGATCAGCCGGGCCATTCCAGCCCCGCGGGTCTGTGCGGGCAAATCCAGCCCCGCGGGCATGGGGTGATCAGCCGGGCCATCCAAGCCCCGCCGGCGATTGAGGCGCGGGGTCCGGGGCAGAGCCCCGCAACAAGCCCGCAGGCTGAAGGTGCAGCCCCCTGACCGGCTCAGAGTCAGCCGCACGCGTGCGCAGCCGCACGCTCCGCTCCGTCACACCGCGCGAGCCACCATCGCTTCGATGCCCGCCACCAACAGCTCCAGCGCGAAGTCGAAGTCCCTCTCCCTCATCTCCGCCACCGTCTCCCCGCCCCGCGCCTTCATCAGTTCCGCCGCGTTTCCGAAATGCCGGCTGAAGTCCGGCTGTTCGCTGATCGAGCCCATCGCCTCGCGGAAGTACTCGTCCTGGCTCAGGCCCGCCGCCGCGCAGCGCTGGATGAAATGGCCCTCGATCGTGCCGAAGCCGTAGACGAACTGGAAGACCGCCGACAGCCCGCCCATCTGGCCGTGCGGCGGAAGTCCCGTGTTGCGCATGACCTCCTGGACCGCCAGCGAGAAGCCCATCGAGTGCGGGCCGATGTTCAGGAACGTGCCGATCAGCGCCGAGACCCACGGGTGGCGCACCAGCACCCCCCGGTACTCGACCGCCAGTGCGCGCAGCTGCCCGCGCCACTCGGACGCGTCGCCGACGTCGGGCAGCCGTACTTCCCCGAAGACCGCGTCCAGCGCCAGTTCCAGCAGGTCGTCCTTGGTGTCGACGTACCAGTACACGGACATCGCGGTGACATCGAGCTCGGCGGCCAGCCGGCGCATCGAGAACTTCGCCGCGCCCTCCGAGTCCAGCAGTCGTACCGTCGCGGCGATGATCTTCTCGCGGTCCAGGCCCGTCGGCTGGGCCGGTTTGCCGCCGGCGCGCCGGCCGGCCGGCTTGCCCTCCAGCCACACACTGGTCCGCGAAGGACCCTTCGCGCGGTCGGCCGCACCCACCATCGCGCCACTCTCCTCGACTCGCCCGCTCCCGATGCTATGCCGCCGCCCGCACCTCGTCTGCACGCTCCGCCCGCCGCAGCAGCATCGCGGCCAGCAGACCGCCGGCCAGCACGGCCACCGCGCCGACCAGCTGGCTTGTCTCCAGGCCGGAGGCGAACGCGTCCGAGATCCGGGCCCGCTCGGCCGGGCTCCCGGCCGCCGCGAGGGCGGCGGGCAGCGAGACGGCGCCTGCCACCGCGGGAACGAGTGCGGCGAAGCGGGAGTTCAGTACCGCGCCGAGCACGGCGACGCCGAGGCCGTTGCCGAACTCGGCCAGCGTGCCGTTCACCCCCGCGCCCACGCCCGCCTTCTCCGGAGGGATGGCCCCCATGATCGCGTTGGCCATCGCCGGCATGGAGAGCGCCACTCCCGCGCCCATCGTCACCAGGCCGAGCAGCATCCCGCCGTATCCGTCGGCGCCGAGGAGCGCGATCGACGCGAGGCCGGCCGACACCAGGGTCATACCGACGGCGATGGTCCCCGGGGTGCCGATCCTCGGCAGCAGCCGGGCTCCCACGCCGGTCAGATTGAGCGCGACGACGGTGAGCGCCAGGGGAGCGGTGCGCAGACCCGCGTCCAGCGGCCCGTATCCGAGCACGAACTGCAGATGCTGGGTGAGCAGGAACAGCGAGCCGCCCATGCCGAACGCGACGAGGATCGCCCCCGCGACCGCCCCGATGAACCGCTGGTTGCGGAAGAAGTGCATGTCCAGCATCGGATGCGGGATCCGCAGTTCCCACAGGACGAACACGCCGAGCACCAGGACACCGGTCGCCGCCGATGCCACGACCTGCGTCGAGGTCCAGCCGTGCTCGGGCCCGGAGATGATCGCGTACACGACGGCGGTCATACCGATCGTGGAGAGCAGCGCGCCAAGCAGGTCCGGCCGGTCGCCCTGCGGGTTCTTGGACTCCGGTACGAGGGCGATGACCGCGAACAGACCGATGGCCACCACGGGGATGTTGACCAGGAAGATCGCGCCCCACCAGAAGTGGTCGAGCATGACCCCACCGATCAGCGGACCGGCCGCGAACCCGAGGGAGTTGACGGTGGACCACAGGCCGATGGCCTTGACGCGCTCGGTGTCGTCGAAGATCTGCACGACCACGGCGAGGGTGGTGGTCATCAGCAGCGCACCGCCGACGCCCATACCGGCGCGTGCGGCGATCAGCTGGGTGGAGGACTGGGCGAGCCCGGCGGTGAGTGAGCCGATGCCGAACAGCGCGAGCCCTGCCACCAGCATCTTCTTGCGCCCGTAGCGGTCGGCCGCGTTGCCCGCGGTGAGCAGCAGGCCGGACTGCACGAGTGAGTAGGCGTTGATCATCCACTGGATGTCGGCGGTGGAGGCGTCGAGTTCCCGTGTGAGGGAGGGGATGGCGACGCTCAGGACGGTGTTGTCGAGCAGCACCGTGAGCTGGGCGAGGCAGATCACGCCGAGGATGATCCAGCGCTGCGGATGGCGGCCCGGGAGGGCGGTGCCGGTCTCGGTGGCCGTGGCCGTCATACGCACTCCTTGTACGGTGTACGGGGGATATCCCGTACACCGTACAGCAAACTCCCTTACGCCGTACAGCGACCCTGAACTGGCACTACTTCTCGGCGGTCAGGTCGTACAGGGTCGTGCCGCCCACGGTCACCTCCGTGAAGGTCGACTCGATCCACGAGGTGATCGCGGAGCTGCTGTTGCCACCGGGCCCGCCGCCTTGTCCGCCCCCCTGGCCGCCCTGGCCGCCCTGGCCGCCCGCGACGAAGTAGTGGATCTTCCCTGCGGCGACGTACTCCTTGAACTGCGCGAGCGTCGGGGACGGGTCGCTGCCGTTGAAGCCGCCGATCGCCATCACCGGCTCACCGCTGGCGAGTTGGTAGCCGGCCGCGTTCTGGGAGCCGATGGCCGCGGCGGCCCAGGTGTAGTCGCCCGCGTTCTGCCGCAGTGTCGCCTCGGCCTCGGAGCTCACGGTCGCTCCGTTGAGCAGGCCGCCCATGCCGCCTCCCCCGCCTCCCCCGCCGCCCTCGCGAGCGCCGCCGTCGCCCGCACCGCCGGGCCCCATGCCCTGGCGCTGCGCCGGACCGCCCTGCCCGGGAAGGCCGTTCGGGGGCTGAGCCGCCCCGCCACCGGGACCTCCCTGTTGTCCCTGGCCCTGCTGCCCCGGCGGCACCCGTCCACCGTCGCCGCCCGGCCCGGCGGCGCGCATGCCCCCACCGCCCCGCGCCGCCGCGGGACCGGCGGTCACGATCGAGCCGGCGTGCCCCTCGTTCACGGTCGTGAGGGAGTACGCCACCGGTCCGGCCAATGCCGCGACCAGGGCAAGCGCCGCCGCGCCCAGCGACAGCCGGGGTCCCCGCCGGCCCGCACGCCCCGCGAGCAGAAGCCCTGCCGCAGCCGCCAGGCCGCCGATGAGCACCGCCCAGCGCAGCCACGGCAGATAGTCGGGGGTCCGGCCGAGCAGGGTGAAGGACCACACGGTTGTCACCGCGACCGTCACGATCAGTGCCGCCGAGGCCGCGAACGCGTGCCGTTCCTCCCACAGGACGGTGACGCCCATGCCGACCAGGGCCGCGATGGAGGGGGCCAGCGCCACCGTGTAGTACTCGTGGAAGATCCCCGCCATGAAGCTGAAGACCGCCGCGGTCATCAGCAGCGAACCGCCCCACACCAGGAACGCCGACCGCGCGGTGTCCGTCCGCCCGGCCCGCGAGGTGACGACGAGACCCGCGACGAGCAGCAGCAGGGCCGCGGGCAGCAGCCAGGAGATCTGGCCGCCGATCGACGCGTCGAACATCCGGCCGATGCCGCTGCTCCCCCAGCGGCCCCCGCCACCACCACCGCCGCCGCCCACACTGCCGACCTCGTCGCCGTTGATCCGGCCGAGGCCGTTGTAGCCGAAGGTCAGCTCCAGGAAGCTGTTGTTCTGGGAGCCGCCGATGTACGGGCGCGAGGAAGCGGGCCACAGCTCGACGATCGCCACCCACCAGCCGCCCGCGGCGACGATCGCGAGCCCGCCGAGGGCGAGCTGGCCGAGCCGGCGCCGCAGCGTCGTCGGCGCGCACACCGCGTACACCAGTGCCAGGGGCGGCAGGATCAGGAACGCCTGGAGGGTCTTGGTCAGGAACGCGAACCCGATCGCCACACCCGCCCCGACCAGCCATGTCGTCCGCGCACCCTCCAGCGCACGCAGCACGCAGTAGACGGCGACCGTCATCAGCAACGCCAGCAGCGCGTCGGGGTTGTTGAAGCGGAACATCAGCGCGGCGACGGGCGTCACGGCCAGCACGGCGCCCGCGATCAGCCCGGCCGCGGGAGTGAAGCGCCGGCGCACCGCCGCGTACACCACCGCCACTGTGCCGACCCCCATCAGCACCTCCGGCACCAGGATCTGCCAGGAGCCGAGCCCGAAGAGCCGTACGGACAGGGCCATCGGCCACAGCGCGGCCGGGGGCTTGTCCACGGTGATCGAGTTCGCGGCGTCCGAGGACCCGAAGAAGAAGGCCTTCCAGCTCTCGCTGCCCGCCTGGACGGCGGCGGAGTAGAAGGAGTTGGCGTAGCCGGACGCGGTCAGGTCGTAGCTGTAGAGCACCGCCGTGACGAGCAGCAGACCGACGAAGGCAGGGCGTACCCAGGGGGCGTCACCGGCCCGGCCGCGCCACAGCCGGGCTGCCGTCCGGGCTCCCCGTCCGCCGGCCGCATGTCCGCCGCCGGGTGGTCCCCCGCGTCCGGGGCCTCCCTGCGCGGGCCCGGCCACCAGGCCGTCGGGACCGGACGCGTTGCCGGGCGGATCGCCAAGCGCATTGCCGGGCGCATTGCCGGGCGGGGGAGGGTAGGCGTGGCTGTCGTGTGTCGTCGTCATCGTGCGGCCCTCGGGTCGTTGTCGTGCGGGACGGCGCGCAGCTGCGCGGTGTCGTCCCAGGTGTGGTCGGAGAAGGCACATGCGTCCGGCGCGCGGTCCGGGAATCCCCGCGGCCGCGGTCCCTCATCGGGTTCCGGGACCGCCCACGTCCGGGATGCCTCACCCCGTGCCGGCGCCCCCCGCCGGTCCGGGAACACCCATGCCCGGAAGAGCAGAAAGCGCAGCACCGTCGCCGCCAGGTTCGCCGCGATCAGCACCGCCAGTTCGGTGCCGTGCGAGGCATCGCCTGCGGCCGCGTCCAGCGCCGCCAGCGAACCGCTCGTCAGCGCGAGCCCGATGGCGAACACGACCAGGCCCTGCGCCTGGTGCCGTACCGCTCGGTCCCGCCCCCGCACACCGAAGGTGAGCCGCCGGTTGGCCGCCGTGTTGGCGATCGCCGACAGCAGCAGCGCGCCTGCGTTGGCCGTCTGCGGGCCGGCTCCCAGCCGGAACGCGGAGTACAGCAGCAGATAGAGCAGCGTGGAGAGCGCGCCCACCGCGCAGAAGCCGACCAGCTGACGCGCCAGCGAGCCGGGCACCCCGCTGAGCTGCCGGTCGCGCGGGTCGTCGCCGAAGGGGCGGGCCAGCCGGTCCAGCGGCAGCGCGCCGACCGCCAGGGCCCGTCCCACCCGCCAGACGCCCTTGAGGTCCTCGGTCGCCGTGCTCACGATGTGCACGGTCGAGTCCGGGTCGTCCACCCAGTCGACCGGCACCTCGTGGATGCGCAGTCCGGCGCGCTCTGCCAGCACCAGCAGCTCGGTGTCGAAGAACCAGCCGGTGTCCTCGACCATCGGCAGCAGCCGCTCGGCGACTTCGCGCCGTATCGCCTTGAACCCGCACTGGGCGTCCGAGAACCGCGCGGCGAGCGAGCCGCGCAGAATCAGGTTGTAGGCCCGCGAGATGAACTCCCGCTTCGGCCCGCGCACCACCCGCGACGAGCGGGCCAGCCGTGAGCCGATGGCGAGATCCGAGTGCCCGGAGATCAGCGGGGCGACGAGCGGAAGCAGCGCGTTGAGGTCGGTGGACAGATCGACGTCCATGTAGGCGAGTACGGGGGCATCGGAGTGCGACCAGACGGTCCGCAGGGCCCGCCCCCGCCCCTTCTCCTCCAGCCGGTACGACCGCACCTCGGGGACGGTCGCCGCGAGTTCGGCCGCCACCCGGGGCGTGCTGTCGGTGCTCGCGTTGTCGGCGACGGTGATGCGGAAGCCGTACGGGAAGGTCCGCGCGAGGTGTTCGCGCAGCCGCAGCACGCATCTTTCGAGGTCGGCCTCCTCGTTGTAGACCGGGATCACGACGTCGAGTACGGGCGGCCCGGCCGTGCCGGCGAGCAGATGCTCCCGGGCCGGCAGGGTTCCCTCTGGGATGTCGGTTCGCATGTCACGACACTCGTCAGGAGGGCTGTCACGGCTGTGTGATGCGCCTGTGCCCTGTCTGTGAGAGGGGATCAGTGGCGCCCGGCGGGTCGTTCCACGTGGGCAGTTCGACGCCGAACACGGTGCGCCCGGGGCGGGAGTTGACTCCGACGCGACCGCCGTGCGCGCTCACCACCGCGTCCACGATCGCCAGTCCGAGCCCGGTCGACCCCGCGGTGCGGGACCGGGACGCGTCCCCGCGCGCGAACCGTTCGAAGATGTACGGGAGCAGTTCGGGCGGGATGCCGGGCCCGTCGTCCTCCACCTCCAGCACGACGGTGGGACCGCGGTCCTGCACCCGGGCGACGACGGTCGTGCCGGGCGGTGTGTGCGTACGGGCGTTGGCCAGCAGATTGACCAGGACCTGATGGAGCCGGGCCGCGTCGCCCCCGACCGCCGCCGGTTCCACCGGGAGTTCGAGCCGCCAGGTGTGATCGGGACCGGCCGCGCGGGCGTCGCTGACGGCGTCCACGACCAGGGGAGGAAGGTCGGTGCGCTCGCGGTCGAGCGGGCGTCCCGCGTCGAGGCGCGCCAGCAGCAGCAGATCCTCGACCAGACCGGTCATCCGGGTGGCCTCGGACTCGATCCGGCCGAGGGCGTGCCGGGTGTCCGGTCCGACGGTGTCCCGGCCGCGCCGGGTGAGTTCCGCGTAACCGCGGATCGAGGCCAGTGGCGTACGCAGCTCATGGCTGGCGTCGGCGACGAACTGCCGTACCCGCGTCTCGCTCTGCTGGCGGGCGGTCAGCGCCGAACCGACATGGTCCAGCATGCGGTTGAGCGCGGCTCCGACCTGTCCGACCTCGGTGCGGGGATCGGCCTCGGCGTCCGGCACCCGCTCCAGCGGGGCGACCTCGCCGCTGTGCAGGGGGAGTTCGGAGACCCGGGTGGCGGTGGCGGCCACGCGCCGCAGCGGTCGCAGCGCGACACCGACCAGCGCGGTACCGGTGATACCGGCCGCCAGCAGGCCCGTCGCGGCCACACAGATCTCGACGAGGATCAACGTGCTCAGCGCGTCTTCCACCTCGCCGGCCGGAATCCCGACGAGAACCGTGCCTTCGCCGGCCGACCCGTTGTTCGCCGTTCCGTCACTCACGGTCCCGTCGCCCGTCGACCCCTCGGTCGTCGACCCGTCTGTCGTCGTGGGCAGGGACATCACGCGATAGCCGCCGAGCCCCGGCAGCGTGACGTCGTGCACCTCGCCGTCCGCGGGCACCGTGCCGAGCGCCCTGAGCTGCGCGGCATCGAGCGGCGTGGTGTCGTCCGGGCGGTAGCCGGGAGTGTTGTTCTCGACGGTCCTCGCGCCTTCGGACCCCGCGCTGCCACCGTCCGGTACCAACGCCCCGACCGTGCCGAAGGGCTGACCGCCGCCGCCGAGGAAGTCCAGCGGGCCCTCGGTGTCCCCGGGTACCGGGGGCGGACGTCCGGGCAGGTCGGCACGGACCGCGATGCCGCGCAGCTGGTCGTCGAGCTTTCCGTACAGATAGCTGCCGAACGCGATCGTCGTGACGGCCCCGATCACCGACGCGACCACGGCGATCAGCGCCACCGCGGACACCACCAGCCGGGTCCGCAGCGACCATCTGCGGCCGCGCATCCTCCGCACTACTCGCCGGGCTTGATCAGATACCCGGCTCCGCGCCGGGTGTGGATCATCGGCGGCCGCCCGGCGTCGATCTTCTTGCGCAGATAGGAGACGTACAGCTCGACGACGTTGGCCTGGCCGCCGAAGTCGTACGACCACACCCGGTCGAGGATCTGCGCCTTGCTGAGCACGCGCCGCGGATTGCGCATCAGATAGCGCAGCAGCTCGAACTCCGTCGCCGTCAGATGGATCGCGTCACCGGCCCGGCAGACCTCATGGCTGTCCTCGTCCAGGGTGAGATCGCCGACCGCCAGCAGCGAGGCGCTCCGCACGGCCGCCGTCCCGGAGCGCCTGATCAGTCCGCGCAGCCTCGCCACGACCTCCTCCAACGAGAAGGGCTTGGTCACATAGTCGTCGCCGCCCGCCGTGAGCCCGGCGATCCGGTCCTCGACGGCGTCCCTCGCGGTCAGGAAGAGCACCGGCACCTCGGGCATGTCACGCCGCAGGCGTCCGAGGACCGCGAGCCCATCCATGTCGGGCAGCATCACGTCCAGCACGACGGCGTCGGGCCGGAAGTCGCGCGCGGACCGGAGAGCGCCCGCGCCGTCGCCCGCGCTGCGCACTTCCCAGCCCTCGTAGCGCAGGGCCATCGACAGCAGTTCGCTCAGCGCGGTCTCGTCGTCGACGACGAGGACCCGGACGGGGCTGCCGTCCGGCCTGAGCAACTCGGTACGCCCCTGAGGCGTGGTCGCGGTCATGCGGCCAGCCTGCGACCCGGCCGTGAAAAGGCTCTTGCGCCTTTCTGTGAATTGCCTGAGAACCGGGGCGCCTCGGGGACCGCTTCTCCTCAGGGATCGCCTCAGGTCGCCTCAGCGACCGCGTCTTCTCAGGGACCGCCGGGCGCGAAGAGCCGGACGCCGTTGTCGTGGCAGACGGCCCGCAGCCAGTCGTCCCCGAGGCCGAGCTCCTCGAGGGCGCGGAGCTGATGGACGTACGGATAGGGGATGTTGGGGAAGTCCGTGCCGAGCACGATCCGGTCGCCGAGATCCGCGAGCCGCCCCTTGTGCTGCTGGGGGAAGGGGGCCATGCGCTCGCTGAAGTCCGTGAAGGCCATGGTCGTGTCCAGCCGTACCTGCGTGTAGCGCTCGGCGAGATCGAGGAAGTCGCTGTACTCGGGCATGCCCATGTGCGCGACGACGAGCGGCAGCCGCGGATGCCGCGCGAGCAGCCGGCCGACCGGCTCGGGCCCGGTGTGCTTGCCGGCCACGGGCCCGGAGCCGCAGTGCGTCACCACGGGCACGCCGGCCTCGGCCAGCAGTCCCCACACCGGGTCGAGCAAGGGATCGTTGGGGTCGTACGCGCCGACCTGGAGATGCGACTTGAAGATCCGTGCGCCGCGGTCGAGGGCCTCGCGGACATAGGTCTCGACGCCCTCCTCCGGGAAGAAGGTCGCGGTGTGGAGGCAGTCCGGCGTCCGGGCGGCGAAGTCGGCGGCCCAGCCGTTGAGCCAGGCCGCCATGCCGGCCTTGTGCGGGTAGAGCATGGAGGTGAAGGCGCGCACCCCGAACTCACGCAGCAGAGTGACCCGTTGCTCCTCCTCGTGCCGGTAGGTGATGGGCCACTCCAGGCCCGTCATGGGCCCCACGGCATCGAAGTAGGCCCACACCTTGGCCAGAACTCGTTCCGGCATGAAGTGGGTGTGGACGTCGACGAGCCCGGGGAGCCCGAGCCGGCCCCAGAACGCGCGTACGTCCGCGGCCTCCGTGGCCTGGTCGCTGACGGGCTTGTTGGTCATGACGCCCACCTTCGGACGCCGGTCCGTGGGGTGTCCACCGGCTTCGCGGTACGGGATCGGAACGTGATCCGGTTCACGACGGCCGGGGCTGCCGGATCACCGGGTCCACGCGGGCATCGGGCCACCCGGCCGGCGGGCTCCCGGCCATCGGGGCTGGTGGTGTGGCGAGCCCTCCCGGACGGCCCGGCACTCCGTTGATCATCCCGTCCGGCACCGGTACGCCACTCGTCAGAACAACCCGTCCTGCACGGCCCCGCCCCCCGCGTTCGCGTCGGCCGTCGGCACGGAGACGCCCGCCGCCGGATCGGCCCCGATGAGCGACCAGCCCGTCATCAACCGGGTGTCGAGGACGACCAGTTCGCCCTCCGCGGTCCGCAGATGCAGATCGGGCCCGGCGGCCGCGAGCAGCGTTCCCGCGACGGCGCCGCCGTCGGTCAGCTCCCGCACCACCGCCCCGGGCCCGGGAAGCCGGCCGAGCCCGAACACCTCGGCGTGGTCGACCGCCAGGAACTCCAGCCGCTCCAGCGACTCGGCCCAGCCGGTGAGCGCGAGCGCCCGCCGGTGCAGGTCCTCGATCTCCGCGGCACGCTCGGCGGGACCCGGCAGCTCGCACCGCACAGCCCTCTTGTGGGCGTACGGAATCCGGTCCGGCACCCCCAGAGCGCTGCGCAGCAGCTCCTCCGTACGCCGCGCCGCCATCAGCGGCCCCCGCCCCAGCCAGCTGAAGACGACGGCGCCCTGCTCCAGCAGCCGCGCGGACTCACGCTCCTCGGCGGTGATGCCGACCTTGACCATCCCGGGGCCGAACCAGGCCAGATAGACGCGGTACGTCCGCGGGTCGTCGGCGATGGTGTCGGCCGCCACCGAATGCGCGCGATCCAGCCGTGCGCACTCCGGACACCGGGCCTGGGTGGCCCGCCCCGGCACGACGGCCCGCAGCGGGCAGGCATTGCCACGCGCCCCGACACAGCTCCGGACCCCTTCGGCACGGAACCCGAGCGCCTTGCCCGCGGTCAGCGGACTGATCCGCCCGCCGTCCCACCGGAGCACGGCCATCCGCGCCCCGCGCGGCCAGCCGAGCCCGGAGCACCGCCATGCCATACGCACCTCCGGCCGAAAACGCGGAGGTTACCCGAGAGCACTGACACAGGCCCCGGGTCTAGGCCGAGTTCCGGCCGATCCGCGCGGAGAGCCCACCGTGCAGACATTCGACGAGCCGGGCCGTGATCAGGCCTTCGGGGTCGAGGCGGGGGTTGAAGATCGTGACGTCGAACCCGACAGCACGCTCGTCACCGAGCGCGATCCCGAGCACGCTCTCCAGTTCCGCCCAGCTCAGGCCCCCGGGGATGCGGTAGTCCACGGCCGGCATGACGGCGTCGTCGAGAACGTCCACATCGAGATGCACCCAGTACTCCCCGAGCCGTCCGACCGCCTCCCGGGCCGCCTCCTCGGCGCCGGCCGCCCGCACGGCCTCGAGACCGACGGCGTGCAACTCCGGCGGCAGCGGCTGCATCCCGGCCTCCGTGGACTCCTCGGTGTCGCGGAACCCGAGGGCCACGACATCCTCGTCCCGCACGAGCGGCCGGAGTCCTTCCAGATCGGTGAGTACGTCGGGCCCGCGGCCGGTGGCGAGCGCGAGCTCCATGGAGGCGGCCTCGCCGTTCGGTTCCGCGGCCGGCTGATAGAAGTCGGTGTGCCCGTCGAGGAACAGCAGCCCGTACCGTCCGCGCCGCCGCAGCGCGAGGAGGTTGCCGAGGAGGATCGAACAGTCCCCGCCGAGGACGACCGGGAAGTCCCCCTGATCGAGCACTCCTGCGACGACGTCGGCCAGCTCGCCGGAGTACCGCGCGATCGCGGCCGCGTTGAGCACCCCGCTCGCGGGGTCCCGCCGGGCCACATACGCCGGCGCCTCGACCCGCCCGCCGTGGACGGCCCCCAGCCGCTCGGCCAGACCGGCCCCGATCAGGGCCGCGGGCAACTCCTCCACCCCGGAGGGCCGCAGCCCGAGCACGGAGGGGGCTTCAACGACGACGATCCGGCGCATCCCGACTCCTTCTGTCGGACACCCAACGGTGCACAAGGCCCCTTAACGGTGCACAAGGCCTCTTTCGGACGCTACCGGACAGGGGCGGTCGCCGCAGGGTGGCTCCTCCTGCCCCCGCCGGCGGTCCCGCCGGAGGGCGAACACCTCACCCTCGAAGCCAACTCTCCTTGTGCGCCCGGTCGGTGGTCGATCACCGCCGACCGGGCACGGATCCAGACACGTGTGTCACAGATCATCGACAGCGCCAACCGAACCGGCGGATTCCCCGGTCTTGCCGTGCGGACCGGCGCCCCGCGTCCGCTGCCCGCACCGACCGAGGAGACATCCGCGATGCCCACGACCTCCCCTTCCATGATCCGGCGCCTTCGCAGCCGGGCCACGGTGCTCGCCGTCGCCGGTACGGCTCTCGCCCTCGTCGCCCCGGCCACGGCGACCGCCGCCGCCGGGCAGACCCGTGCGGCCGCGCCCGACCCGGTCTCCGTCCTGTCGTACACCGCCAAGGAACGCCGCACGGCCCTCGCCTACTGGACACCCGCCCGTATCAAGGCCGTCGGTAAGTCCGTGGACCTCGGCCCGACCGGCCCGAAGGCGAAGCCGTGGCGGGGCACCACGCTGAAGACCGTGGGGCGGCTCTTCTTCGTCAACGCGTCCGGCGCCGACACCTGGTGCACGGCCACGGCCGTGAAGAGCGCCAACCGCTCCGCCGTGATGACCGCGGCCCACTGCGTGCGACGCGGCTCGTCTCCCGTCAACACCAACACCGACATGGTGTTCGTCCCCGCCTACGGCAAGGGCCAGCAGCCGTACGGCGCGTTCGCGGTCCGCTCGGCCATGACCCCGCGCACCTGGGAGACGGACTCCACCGACGACCTGTCCACGCTGGTCGTCGACCCCGACAAGAAGGGCCGCAAGCTCACCGACGTCGTGGGCGGCCAGGCCGTCGCCTTCAACCGTGCCGTCGGCGGCACGATCTCCGCCTTCGGCTACTCGGCCACCCGCCCCCAGCGCGGCGAGGAACTCCTCCGCTGCGTCGGCAAGCCGAAGAAGAAGCACGGCCTTCAGGCCATCTCCTGCGACCTGACCGGCGGCTCCAGCGGCGGCCCGTGGCTGGCCGACTTCAACACCACCACCGGCAAGGGCGTCCTGGTCTCGGTCAACAGCTCGCTGGACTCCCTGACCCCGACGGAGATGCAGGCAGAGATCATGGGCGCCCTGGCGAAGAAGGTGTACGACCGGGCCCAGCGCGCCTGACACGGTTCGCCCGCGCGTCGACGCGAGAGGCCCCCGGATCGCCTCCGGGGGCCTCTCGCGTCTGCACACTCGTCCGCGGCCTAGGCGAGAGTCCGCCTGACGAAGGCGAGGATGGCGGTCAGCAGGTTGAGGTTCTGACCGATGCCGGTGCCGATGCCCGGGAGCGGCGCGGCGTGGGCGGAGGTGACGGTCATGGTCGTGAGGATGACGGCGGAGCTTGCCAGGGTCGCGGCTACGCGCTTGATCTGTCGCATATAAGGACGAACGATCACGAACGTGTGAAGTGAGTTCGGTGAGCGGCGAACTCACCGGAATGGAGGCAGCGCCCTCCGTTTCTGTCAGCTCGTCCGCCGATCACGGGCGGATGTACTGGGGCCCGTTTCTGATGTTCGTCGATCAAGTCGGAGGCGTGTGGGGCGAGGTCAGAAGCAGCCGGGTCCGGTGGAGGGGCTGAAGCAGACGTTGGTGCCGGGGCCGCCGTCGTTGGTGTTGGTGCCCGGGCCACCGAAGAGCGCGTCGCTGCCGGGACCGCCGAAGAGGGCGTCGTTGCCGTTGTTGCCGTTCAGGTTGTCGGCGCCGTTGCCGCCTTCGATGCGGTCGTTGCCGTCACCGCCGGACAGTACGTCGTTGCCGTCGCCGCCGCAGATGATGTCGTTGCCACCGCGGCCGTCGACCACGTCGTTGCCGCCGAGAGCGAAGATCACGTCATTGCCGGGAGTGCCGATCAGGATGTTGTTGCCATTGGTACCGGTGATGGTGGCCGTGGCGGTCGCGCAGGTGGGGGGCGCCGGCTCGTAGGTGACGGTCACCTGGGCCGGCCCCACTGCAGGTCCGGAGGTACCACCCGTGGGGACACGGTTCGACGCACCACCGCCACCACCGGGACCGTAAGCGGGAGGAAAATCAATACGGTTGCAGCCTCCGCCGCCGCCTCCACCGAACCAGCCGCCCCCGCCTCCGCCCGCCCCGAAGCCGCCTCCGCCGGTGCCGCCCGCACCGCCTGTGCCCGGAGTGCCGGATGTACCGACGGCAGGGCATGCTGCTCCGGCTGTGCCACCGGCGGTCTGGGTTCCGCCGCCGCCGCCTTGGCCGCTGTTCGTTCTGCTGCCGCCGGCACCCCCGGTGATTCCGGCGTCTCCGCCGGTGGCCTCCGGGTTGAGGTAAGTGGGGGGGAAGCCGCTTCCTCCGCCGCCTCCGCCGCCCGCGACGATGAGACGGGGGTCCGTGCCGGGGACGCCGGTCAGGGTGCAGCCGGGACCGGCCGAGCTGCAGGTGCGGACATCGCTGGATCCGCCGCCGGCACCGCCCGTAGTCGCGGGTCCGCCGCCGGCGCCCCCGCCCGTGCCGACGTTGACGTAGAGGGTGGTGGTGCTCGGCGGCACGGTGACGGTGCCGGTGACGGTGGCGCCGTTGCCTCCTGTGCCGCCGCCGGACCCGTTTTGTCCTGCGGCGCCTGTGGCGGTGACGGTCAGTTGGGTGACGCCGGACGGGACGGTGAAGGGCTGGTTGGCGCCTGCGTTGAAGGTGACGGTCACGGGCGCCGCCACGGCGGGCGTGGCCGTGGGAACGACCAGTGCCGCCGGCAGTGCCACCGTGGCGAGCAGGACCGCAGCACGCCTGGCCGGGCGCCTCCGCTCACCGGCGGCTCCGGCGCCACGTCGCTGGAGCATGGCATGTTGCAGGGTCGGTCTCACGGTGGGGGCTCCTCGACGATGAGCGCGGCACTCAGGACGTGCCACGGATGTCGGTTGGTGTTCGGGCCCCTGCCGGGACCGCCCGACGATCAAGCCACACGCACCCTGTGTGGTCGTACAGACACACCGTCATACCGCCCGCAATCCACCGACCAGACGCTCCCCGACCCCGAACTCGGTCCTGTGATCCGTTGGCGCGTACACCACGGACACGAGGTCCGTGCAGTTCTCTCCTGGTCGCCCTCGAGGTCCACCCGAAGGTGGCACAGCGGATCCTGCGGCACTCTCGCATCGCCCTGACGATGGAGGTCTGCGCCGAGGCGAGGGAGGAACAGGTGCGCGCCGCGATCGGCAAGCCGTCGGACGCGATGCGCGGTACCGGCTGACGACGATCAGCGCAGTTGCTGTACTTCGCTGCTGTACGGCACGACAAAGCCCCCTCCGGAGTGATCCCGAGGGGGCTTTGAGCAGTGTGCACTCGGCAGGATTCGAACCTGCAACCTTCTGATCCGTAGTCAGATGCTCTATCCGTTAAGCTACGAGTGCTTGGCGTTCCGGGCTTTTCTGCCTGGTCGGCGTTGCGGGAACAACATTACATGACCCGCGCCGTGAGGTGAAATCCGTTAAGCACACCCCAGCTGACCTGCGAAAACAGCGACTCAGCGGCCAAGAATCCCCGCACGTACGCCCGAAGAAGCACAGCCCGCCGAGGACGACCGAAGCCCCGGCCTGCGGGCCGGGGCTTCGGTGATCAACTGGCGGAGGCGGAGGGATTTGAACCCTCGATGGGCTTTAAGACCCAAACCGCATTAGCAGTGCGGCGCCATAGACCGGACTAGGCGACGCCTCCAGCACACTCACGCGGGCGCGAGTGGTGCGTGCAGATGATGACACAGCCGAGCGGGGTGTCACCAATCGCCGTCCACGGTACTAGGCCCGCAGGCCGGAGGGCAAAGCACGGGCCGCCGGGCCCGTCGGCCGGTCGGAGCGCCCGTAGTCCGGGCGGCGCGGTCCGGTTGCGCAACGCCCGGGCGCACGGAGCGTTAGAGATGCCGGGGCATTCGCGCCCCCGCACGGTCCCTCACTCCCGGATCCAGGAGCACCCATGCTGCGCCGCCTCGTCCTCACCGCAACCGTGACCGCCGCCGCGCTGGCCGGCGCCGTACCCGCCGCGGGAGCGACCCCCCTGCCGTTCCCGTTGCCGCTGCTGTCGGCACCCGACCGGCTGACCGTGATCGTCTCCCACACCGGGAACACCCGGACGGACGGCACCTACGAGCTGATGTGCGACCCGGCCGGCGGCACCCACCCCGCAGCCGCCAAGGCGTGCGCGCGGCTGGACGGGCTCGCGAAGGAGAGGCGTAATCCGTTCGCGCCCGTTCCCGAGGACCAGATGTGCACCATGCAGTCCGGGGGGCCGGCCACCGCCCGGGTCACCGGCACATGGCAGGGACAGAGGGTGGACGCCACGTTCAACCGGGCGAACGGCTGCGAAATCTCACGGTGGCGCACGATGGAGCCCGTGCTGCCGAACACCAGGTCATAGCGCCCGGCGGTACCGCATGTGCACACAACCTTGGTGAGAGCTCCCCCTCATCCGCCGCCCCGGCCCCCTCGCCTGCCTTTAGACTCCCTCCAGTGACAGGCTGAAGCCCGAGGGGCAAGATGGGACCGGCCGTCCGCAATATGCAGTAGGTCAGGGAGGAACCGTCGTCGTGAGCAGCAGGCCATCCCGAGGCGCTGCTCGCCTCGCAGCCATACTCGACGCCCTTCCGGACGGCCTCGTGCTCGTCAACTGCAACGGCACGGTCGTCAACGCCAACACCATCGCCCTCGAACTCTTCGAGACGCCCGGTACCGCACTCGTCGGACGCGGGCTGCTCGATCTGCTGCCCGCCTTCGACTCCCGGCTGATCCCCGGCTCGATGCGGCGCCCCGAGGCGGCCGACGAGCGCGGGCGGACCAAGCCCACGCGGATGGTGGCGCGGCGCACGGACGGCAGCGAGTTCCCCGTCGAGGTGACCAGCGCGAGCCTCGAGGACGGACGCGAGGCATACGACTCGTACAGCGGCTACACCGGCGACGAGCTGCTGATGCTCGTCGTGCGGGACCTGTCCGGAACGATGGACACCGAGGCCGAGCTGGCGCGTTCGCAGCGGCAGACCGAGATGATCCTGCGTGCCGCGGCCGAGGGTGTGGTCGGTACGGACACCGACGGACGCGTCGTCCTGGTCAATCCGGCGGCAGCGCAGATCCTCGGATTCCGGGCGAGCGACCTCGGCGGCAAGGAGCTGCACCCGCTGATCCTGCACTCGCGCGGGGACGGCGAGCCCTTCCCGTACGAGGAGTCGGCGCTCGCCGACACCCTCAAGTCCGGGCGCAAGCACCGGGTGCGCGGACAGGTGCTGTGGGCGAAGAACGGCTCGCAGGTGCCGGTCGATCTGACGACCGCGCCGGTGCGGGACGGCGACCAGCTCGTCGGCGCGGTGATGACCTTCACCGACCGCCGTCCTTACGAGGAGCTGAGCCAGCAGCACAAGTCCGAACTCACGGAGACGACCGAGCGGCTCGGCAAGGAGCTGGAGGAGACCACCGAACGGTTCACGGCCGAGCTGGCCGACCGCGCGGACCGCTACACCGCGGAGATCGAGAGCCGGGACGAGCAGTACACCGAGCTCGCCGCCCGCCATGACCAGCTGACCGCCGTGCTCGGCGAGTCGCTGCGGGGGCCGCTGGAGGAACTCCGTTCCGAACTGGCCACCCTGGCCGCCGACCCGGCGGGGCAGTTGTGGCCCGAGGCCAACCAGATCCTGCACCACCTGGCCGCCGGTTATGCCCGGATGACGACGCTCGTCGACAACGTCATGGGCTACCAGCGGCTCGCCACGGGTGCGGAACAGCTCTACAAGATCCCGGTGCTGCTCGACGCGGTCGTCGCGGCCGGCGTCGAGGGTGCCATCGAGCTGATCGGCCCCGGGCGGGCGCAGTTCGCGGTGCACGCTCCGCCGATCGAGGCCGAGGTGGACGCCGGACGGCTGGCGACGGCGCTCGCCCACCTGGTGGCGGACGTGGCCGGTGTCGACTCCACCGGCAAGGCCAAGCTGATGCCCGGCGGCGGGTATGTGGACTCCACGATCGTGGTGGCGGCCGCGCAGCGCGGTGACGTCGTACGGATCGAGGTGCGCGGGCCGTTCGCCGGGGGAGACCCGGTGCACGAGCCGATCGTGCGCGGAATCGTGCGGGCGCACGGCGGAGTGCTGCAGACACACGAGGTGCCGGGGATGAGCGGCAGCGCGTATGTCCTGGAACTGCCGCTGGGCGAGGGCTCGGGAACCGTGGCACCGCCGGAGCACGGCGCGATGCTGGCCCTGCCGGAGCAGACGCCTCCGCAGCCGCAGCGCTCCCCCGGCACGTCAGGCGGTGGCCGGCGGCGCGCGCGGCGGGCTTCCACGGACGCGTTCCTGGAGAGCCCCGTCGCGATGGAGGACCCGGTGGCCGCGCCGCCGACAGGCCGGCGTCGCGCGCACGGCGAACAGCCGCAGCAGGACCTGATCCCGGCCCAGGACTCGGGCGGCAGCCATGCCGCCCACGCGGGCGGTGGCGGAACCGGTCGCCGACGCGGCCGGCCGAGCCCTGCCGAGGAGTCCGTCGCCGTCACCGCCGGTGGCGGCAGGCCGACCGAGGGCTCCGTCGTGACGGCCGCGGAGGGCGCCGCCCAGTCCGGTCGCGCCGCACTCGGCGAAACGGTGCCGCCGCAGGGTGTCTCCGTCGACGGGCCGGGCTCGGGCCGTCGAGCGCGGCACGGTGCGATGCCGGAGCTGCCCGCGGCTCCGTCCGCCGCCCCGGCCTCCTCGGCTTCGACCGCGATCGAGACGCGCCCCTCCGGCCGCCGGGCCAGGAGGGCACTGGCGGCGGCTCCGGCCGAGCCGGAAGCACCGCGCACCCCGTTCGCGCTGCCGCCCGCCGAGGCCGACCGCATCCCGCCGAGGGCGGGTGAGGCGGACGCCTCGCTGCCGGGCCGACACGACTCCGTCCGTACGGAGCCGGGCACCGACCATCACACGCCGCCGCAGCAGCACCCCACCCCGACAGGTCGGCGGCGCGCGCGGCCGCAGCCGCAGGCGCCCGCTCAGGGTGCGATGCCGGACGCCCCGCCCGGGTGGGGGGACGCAGCCGAATTCGATCCGCGCGCCACCGACGACGGTACGAACGGGCAGCACGCGGCGACGCAGGACGAGGCGGCGCCGGGTCAGTCGGGTGCCGCGACGTCGCAGGGCACCGGCTCGGTCGCCCTGCCGATGCCCGCGTTCGAGGAGCCCGCCGCCGAGCCGCAGACCGCGCCGCGGCCCGCGCAGGCGCGCGTCGCCCAGCCGCTGCCCGCGGAGGCACCGGTCCCGGCGGACGCCTCACAGGGCCGGGCATTCAGCGTCCGCACACTCGGACAGGGTGTGCCGTTCTCGCAGCAGATCGCCGAGAAGCAGAACCAGACGCTCGGCGCCGGACGCCGTCGCAAGCTGGGGACGCGGTCCGCCGAGGGGGAGCGCCCGGAGCCGGCCGCCACCACGGCCCGCCCGCATCCGCAGACGCAGGCCGCCCCGGCACAGGCTCCGACGCAGGGCCAGACCCAAGGGCAGTCGCAACCCCAGGGACAGGGACAGGCACAGACCCAGAACGGGTCGCTGCTCCCCGCCGAGCGGTCCGAGGGCCGGTCGTACGCCATAGGCGCACCCCTCGAAGGCGCGGAGGGCCCGGAGCCGCTGGACGGTCCCGGCGGCGCGGTGGAGGTGGCCAACCGGCCGCAGCCGCAGCCCGTCGACGACGAGCTGCCCCCGGAGCCGCTGGACAATCCGCGCCGCCTGCTGGTGTGGCCGGCGCCGGATGTCTCGACCTCGCAGGCGCTGAGCGACCGGGGCTACCGTCCCGTCGTCGTGCACTCGCGCGAAGAGGTCGATGCACAGATCGCCGCGTTCCCCGCGGCCCTGTTCGTCGACCCGCTGACGGGTCCGATCACCCGGACCGCGCTGCAGTCGCTGCGCCAGGCCGCGGTGGCCGCGGAGGTCCCCGTCCTGGTGACGGCCGGACTGGGGCAGGCCACCCGGGAGGCGGCCTACGGCGCCGACCCGGCCATCCTGCTGAAGGCGCTGGCCCCCCGGGACAGCGAACAGCACCCGTCACGCGTGCTGTTGATCGAGGAGCACGAGGAGATCGCGCTGGCGCTCACCGCGACGCTGGAGCGCCGCGGAATGCAGGTCGCTCGGGCCGGTGCGGACACGGACGCCGTCACCCTCGCGACCCAGATGCGGCCGAACCTCGTGGTGATGGACCTGATGCAGGTGCGCCGCCGCCGGGCCGGGATCATCGACTGGCTGCGGGCGAACGGCCAGCTGAACCGGACGCCTCTGGTCGTCTACACCTCGGCCGGCCTGGACCGGGCCGAGCTGCCGCGGCTCTCGTCGGGCGAGACGGTGCTCTTCCTCGCGGAGCGCTCCACCAGTAACGAGGTCCAGTCGCGGATCGTCGACCTGCTCGCGAAGATCGGTACGAACTGACGGCGGTGGCCGGGGCTTTGGCCGAGGGCATCAACTGATGCGTCGGGGGCGGTGTTTCACGTGAAACACCGCCCCCGACGCGTGATGGTCAGAACTGGGTGACGTCCAGCTCACCGTCCGCGTACTGCTTGCGGATCACCTTCTTGTCGAACTTGCCCACGCTCGTCTTGGGGACCGCCGGGATCACCGCCCAGCGCTCGGGCAGCTGCCACTTGGCGACCTTCTCGGCGAGGAAGGCCTTCAGCGACTCGTAGTCCGCCGTCGAGCCCTCCTTGAGGACGACCGTCGCCAGCGGACGCTCGCCCCACTTGTCGTCGGGCACCGCGACCACCGCGGCCTCGGCCACCTCGGGGTGGGCCATGAGCGCGTTCTCCAGGTCGACGCTCGAGATCCACTCCCCGCCGGACTTGATGACGTCCTTGGCCCGGTCGGTCAGCGTGAGGTAGCCGTCGGGGCTGATGAGGCCGACGTCGCCGGTCTTCAGCCAGCCGTCCTCACTGAACTTGTCCGCGGGCTTGAAGTCCTCGCCGCCCGCACCGCCGTAGTACGAGCCCGCGATCCAGGCGCCCCGGACCTCCAGCTCACCGGCGGAGACGCCGTCCCACGGCAGGATCTCACCGGCGGGACCGACCAGCCGGGCCTCGACGCCCGTGGGGAAACGGCCCTGGGTGATGCGGTACGGCCACTCCTCCTCCGCGGACAGACCGGCCGGCGGGTGCGACATCGTGCCGAGCGGGGAGGTCTCCGTCATGCCCCAGGCGTGACAGAGCCGTACGCCGAGCTTGTCGTACGCCTCCATCAAGGCCGGCGGACAGGCCGCGCCGCCGATGGTGACCTGCGTCATCGAGGTCAGGTCGCGGGGGTTGGCGGTGACTTCGGCGAGGAGTCCCTGCCAGATGGTGGGGACGGCCGCCGCATGCGAGGGCCTCTCGCGCTCGATCATGTCCGCGAGCGGTCCGGGCTGAAGGAAACGGTCCGGCATCAGCATGTTGATGCCGGTCATGAAGGTGGCGTGCGGCAGGCCCCAGGCATTCACATGGAACTGCGGGACCACGACGAGCGTGGTGTCCCGCTCGGTCAGCCCCATCGACTCGGCCATGTTGACCTGCATCGAGTGGAGGTAGATCGAGCGGTGGGAGTAGACGACACCCTTGGGGTCGCCCGTGGTGCCGGAGGTGTAGCACATGGCGGCGGCGGTCCGCTCGTCCAGCTCGGGCCAGTCGAACGTGGTCGGACGGCCCGCGATCAGGTCCTCGTACTCGTGCACCGTCGCGTCGGTCTCGGCGAGCAGACCGCGGTCGCCGGGGCCGGAGACCACGATGTGCTCGATCGTGGGCAGGTGCGGCAGGAGCGGGGCGAGCAGCGGGAGCAGGGAACCGTTGACGATGACGGCCCGGTCGGCGGCATGGTTGACGATCCACACCAACTGCTCGGCGGGGAGGCGGAGATTGAGTGTGTGCAGTACGGCGCCCATGGAGGGGATGGCGAAGTACGCCTCGACATGCTCGGCGTTGTTCCACATCAGGGTGGCGATCCGCTGGTCTCCGTCGACCCCCAGCTCGTCACGGAGCGCGTTGGCCAGCTGTGTCGCACGGCTGCCCACCTCCGCGAAGCTGCGCCGCTGCGGCTCGGCGTCTCCGGTCCAGGTGGTGATCTGCGACTTTCCGTGGATCGTCATCCCGTGTTGCAGGATGCGGGTCACAGTCAGCGGTACGTCCTGCATGGTGCTCAGCACGGCGTCCTCCCGGTGGGCGCTAGCGCTACGTGGCAGTAAAGGTGGGAAGATTCTGCTCACGTACCGCGCGGTATGTCACTACCCCCGGGTAGGGGAACTGGTCACGGACGGTGTCGCTCAGCGCACGGGAGACAGCTCCGGGTCCTCGCGGAGCTTGCTCAGCGCCCGGGACACCGCACTCTTGACCGTGCCGACGGACACCCCGAGCACCTCGGCGGTCTGGGCCTCGCTGAGGTCTTCGTAGTACCGCAGGACGACCATCGCGCGCTGCCGGTCCGGCAGCTTCATCACGGCGCGCCACATGGCGTCGTGCAGCACCTGCTGCTCGGCCGGGTCCGCCGCCGGTACGGTCTCCGGCTCCGGAAGTTCCTCGCAGGCGAACTCGTCGACCTTGCGCTTGCGCCACTGCGAGGTGCGGGTGTTGAGGAGGGCGCGGCGGACATAGCCGTCGAGCGCCCGGTGGTCCTCGATCCGCTCCCACGCGACATACGTCTTCGTGAGCGCGGTCTGCAGCAGGTCCTCGGCGTCGCTCGGGTTCGCCGTGAGCGAGCGGGCGGTACGCAGCAGCACGGGCCCCCGCGCCCGTACGTACGACGAGAACGACGAATAGCGAGCATGGGGCGCATGCCGTGGGCCGGCGCCGTACGACGGAGGCACCGGCACGGCGGGCCTCGAGACGCTTGTGCAGACTGGCGTGGTCATAGGTCCACGCTAGGAGCGGGTGCTACTCGGCGGATCGGCCACAGGTCCCGAAGGCATGTCCGCCTCAGGTTGTACGGCTGGTGCCGGCCTCACCTCCTGAAGGTGGAGGAGACCCTCAGGGGCAGTGCGCCTCAGGTCAGGGGGAAGAGGCCCTTCCGCCGCGACGGACACAGGCATCCGAGACTCGCGCCACCGGCACCAGCCGACGTTCGCGGGTCGCTCAGGCCAGGCCACGGGTTCCTCGGCCGCGGACAGGGACGCTCACGGGCGGATCCGGGCCACGGGAGCGTCCGCCATGCTGCGGCCGACGGTCAGCCGGTGACCGCCATGGCTCTCGGTGACGTCGCCGTCGTACTGGTGGATCCGCCGCTTCGGCCGCCAGGCGTACGGGTTCAGGACCTGCTCGTCGTACAGGTCCTCGTACAGGGCGGGCTCGGCGCTCCGGCGGGCGAACCACATCGCGGAGGGCAGGTCGCCCGTGCCGGCCAGCCGGGCGCGCTCCATGTGCAGGACCCCGGCGTCGGCGGTGCTGTGGAAACCGGGCACATAACCCCGGCGGCGTACCTCGCGGTCCCACGCCCGGACGAAGTCGAGCGTGGCACGGGCGCACGCCGCGTCGTCCACGTCGTACGCCTCCAGGTCGAGATAGAGAGCGCTGCCCCTGGCCATGCCGAGCGCCCAGGCACGCTCCACCGCCTCGTTGCCCTCCCGCTGCCCCTCGGCACCGGGGCTCGCGCCGATCACGGCGGCGCGTCTGCGCTCGTCCCGGACGCAGGGGGCCTGCGAGCCGGCGAACACGGGCAGCACCTGCCAGCCCATGCGATGCACCGCCGCGACCCAGTCCCGGGTGAGGTGGGGCTGCTGCGGGCAGCGCCGCCCGCGCCCGCCGTAGGACACACCGACCGCGCCGTACGGGGACGAGGTGCGCCAGGACCGCATCGCGGCCAGGGGCGGTGCCTGGCAGGTGTCGAACACCAGGCCCCGGAAGGTCAGGGCGGTGTCGGCGGTCGTGTCGACGACCGCGCCGGAACCCTCGGCCGGAGCGTCGGCGTTGCTGTTCGGCCGGACGTTGCCGTTCCGCTCGAAGCTGTTGTTCCGCTCGGTGTTCGTATCGGTGTCCGCGTTGGCGTCGGCCCTTCTGTCCGTGGGGGGTTGCGCCGCGCGGGCGTCGGGGGCGGCTGGGGCATCGACGGCGGCTGCGTACGCCGTGTCCCTGGGCGCGGACCGCTCGGGTTCCGGTGCCAGCAGCAGACCGAGCAGGGCGGTCAGCGCGAGGGCGACGGCGGCGGCGCATTTCCGTAGGCGCATGTGCCGAGTGAACGGCGGGCGGGGCGGCCGGGCCACCGCTCAGCCCGCTCGCTCAGCCGTCCGCGCCCAGGATCAACCCGGATGTGGGAACGCCGGTGCCCGCGGTGACCAGAGCCCTGGCCGCGTCCGGTATCTGGTTCACCGAGGTGCCCCGTATCTGGCGGACCGCCTCCGCGATCCCGTTCATCCCGTGCAGATAGGCCTCCCCCAGCTGTCCGCCGTGGGTGTTGAGCGGCAGCGCGTCCGCCGCCACGAACTCCGCCGCTTCGCCCGGTCCGCAGAACCCGAACTCCTCCAGCTGCATCAGCACGAAGGGGGTGAAGTGGTCGTAGATGATCCCCACGTCGATGTCCTGGGGCGCCAGGCCCGAGGTCCGCCACAGCTGCCGGGCGACCACTCCCATCTCGGGCAGTCCGGTGAGGTCGTCGCGGTAGAAACTGGTCATCTGCTCCTGCGCGCGGCCGGCGCCCTGCGCGGCGGCGACGACCACCGCGGGGCGTTGCGGCAGATCGCGTGCCCGCTCCGCGCTGGTCACCACGACCGCCTGACCGCCGTCGGTCTCCTGGCAGCAGTCCAACAGCCGCAGCGGCTCGACGATCCAGCGCGAGGCGGCATGATCGTCGAGGGTGATCGGCTTCCCGTAGAAATACGCCGCCGGGTTGCGGGCGGCATGGCGGCGGTCGGTGACGGCGACATGGCCGAACGCCTCGGGGGTCAGCCCATAGGTGTGCAGATAGCGCTGGGCCGCCATGGCCACCCAGGACGCGGGGGTGAGCAGCCCGAACGGGAGGTTCCAGCCGAGGGCCGCACCTTCGGCCGACGGCTCCCGGTGCTGCACACCCGCGCCGAATCGCCGCCCCGACCGTTCGTTGAACGCGCGGTAGCAGACGACGACTTCGGCGATGCCCGTCGCCACGGCGAGAGCGGCCTGCTGGACGGTGGCGCAGGCCGCGCCGCCGCCGTAATGGACACGGGAGAAGAAGGACAGCTCTCCCATGCCTGCCGCCTGGGCGACGGTGATCTCGGGGCTGGTGTCCATGGTGAAGGTGACGAGGCCGTCGACGTCGGCGGGGGAGAGGCCGGCGTCGTCGAGAGCCGCGTGGACCGCCTCGACGGCCAGCTTCAGCTCACTGCGCCCGGAGTCCTTGGAGAACTCGGTCGCCCCGATGCCCACGACGGCGGCCCGCCCGCCGAGTTCGTCCCTGCGGCCGATGCTCATACGGTGCCCTCCGGTGGAAGGGTCACCGTCACCGTGCCGGTGACATGGGTGCCGATGCCGTTGGCGCCGACGACCCGGACCTCGGCGGTGTCGCCGGTGACGGAGGCGATCGTGCCGCGCAGCACCATGGTGTCTCCCGGGTAGTTGGGCGCGCCCAGCCGGATGGCGACCTTGCGGAGAACGGCCCGCCCACCGAGCCGGTCCGTGATGTAGCGCCCGACGAGGCCGTTGGTCGTCAGGATGTTCATGAAGATGTCCGGGGAGCCCCTCTCCTTCGCCAGTTCGGCGTCGTGGTGCACGTCCTGGTAGTCGCGCGAGGCCACGGCTCCGGCGACGATAAGGGTGCGGGTGATCTCGATCTCCAGCGGCGGCAGTTCGTCACCGGCCTTCACTGGGCTCCCTCCTTCGCGAGCATCGCTCCGAGTTCCGCCAGCAGTTCGCTGCCGCACCCCTGGTACGCGTCGAGCTGGCGTCCCCACAGGAAGTGCCGGTGGACGGGGTGGTCCACATCGGCGCCGATGCCTCCGTGGAGGTGCTGGCCCGCGTGGACGACGCGCTTTCCGGCTTCGGACGCCCACCAGGACGCCGTGAGCGCGTGGGTGGTACACGCCAGACCCTCGTCGTACCGCCAGGCGGCCTCGTAGGCCGTGACGCGGATGGCCTCGGTGTCCATATGGGCGTCGGCGGCGCGGATCAGCACGCCTTGATTGGTGGAGAGAGGGCGGCCGAACTGCTCGCGGGTGGTGGTGTGTTCGACGGCACGGGCGAGCGAGCCGGCGCACACGCCCGCCTGCAGCCCGGCGAAGGCGATACGGCTCGCGGTCAGCACCTGCTGATACGGCCTCGCGTCTCCGATGTGCCGGGTGCCTTCGAGCTGCGCGCCCGAGGCGCCGACACGCTCCGCCGGGGTGCCGTCCAGGACGAGCCGCGCGGCCGACCAGGGCGCGGTGGTGTGCACCGGCTCGGTCTCCGCGTCGGCGACCCGCACCCACCACAGGTGCCGGTCCTCGTCGGCGACCAGCACATGCGTGGCATCCCGCAGCCAGGGCACCCAGCCGACGGCGCCGGTCAGACGTCCCTCCGTCCGGCCGGCGGCACCGGCGGACGGACCACTGCGGGCCCGCACCGCAGCGGGTTCGGTGACCGCTCCCGTCGCCACCACCGTCCCGTCCCGCAGCCCGGGCAGCAGCCGCTCGCGCTGCTCGTCCGTGCCGTGCGCGACGAGGGTCAGCAGTCCGTACGCACAGGTCGCCGCGAACGGCACCTGGGCCGTCGTCCGGCCCTGTTCCTCCAGCAGCAGCACCAGTCCCAGCAGACCGATGTCCTCGACGGCGGCGACGAGTCCCGCCGCGCACAGGGCCTTCCACAACTCGGCGTCCGTCCCGGTGCCTGCCGCGGCGAGCCGGTCGGGCGTGGACAGATCACCGAAGATCCGGGCCGCCAGTTCCCGCGCGGCGGTCTGCTCCTCCGTGGGCGTGAAGTCCATGGTCAGCCCTCACCCCCGGCCGTGTCCGAGCCGCCGTGCGGATCGCTGTCGGCGCCGGCGGTCCCATCGGCACCCGCTCCCGTGCCGCGGAAGACCGGCAGCTCCAACTCCTCGTCCACCCGCAGGAACTCCAGTTCCACGGGCATCCCGATGCGCACCTTGTCGTACGGCACCCCTGTCACATTGCTGACCATCCGCACGCCTTCCGCGAGCTCGATCAGCCCCACCGCGTACGGCCCGGTCGTGTCTCCGTGCTGATCGGGCGCGGCGAAGCCGGGGAAGACCGGGTGGTGCATCACCACGTACGAGTAGACGGTCCCGGCGCCGCTCGCCTCGACCGTGTCCCACCGGTCCGAACCGCAGGCATGGCATCCCGGAAGCCAGGGGAACCGCAGGGTGTCGCAGCCCGTGCAGCGCTGGATCAGCAGCTTGTGCTCCGCGACCCCTGCCCAGAATCCGGCGTTGTCCCTGTTGATCACCGGCCTCGGCCGCTTGGCCTTCGGCTTTCGCGCGGCCGGCGCGTATTTGAGGATCCGGAAGCGGTGCGTACCGGCGAGCTCGCCGTTCGCCCGGACGTCCATCCGTGTCGTGATGAAGTGGCCCGTCCCGAGCTTGGTCGTCTTGCGCTGCGACACCGAGTCGATCGCACCGTCGAAGGTGATCCGGTCACCCGGCCGCAGCGGCCGCAGATACTCCTGCTCGCAGTCGGTCGCGACGATCGAGGTGTACCCGGCGTCGTCGAGCAGTCCGAACAGCTCGTCGTGCACCGTCGAATGCGCCGTGTGTCCCGAGAGCCCGCCCATCGTCCATGCCTGGAGCATCGTCGCCGGCGCCACCGCGTCCGGGCCCCGGTACGCCGGGTTGGTGTCCCCCATCGCCTCGCACCAGTGCCTGATCATCGGCTCGTTGACCAGGTCCTTCCCGGCTCCTCCCGTCGTGGTCGCCCTGCCCTCGTACGCCTTGAGCCGCTCGTACAGCCCCGGTACGTCCGTGTCCGTCACCGCTGCCCCCTCGTCATACCGAGCCGCATCGTCGCGACGATCTCCCGCTGCACCTCGCTCACCCCTCCCCCGAAGGTGTTGATCTGCGCTGCCCTGTTCATCCGCTCCAGCTCCCCGTCCCCCGGAGCGCCTGTGCCGAGAGCCCCGGGCGATCCGGCCCGGACCAGTCCGGCCTCCCCCGCGATTTCCTGGCACATTCGATACACCTCGACCGCCGATTCGGTTCCCGCGAATTTCACCCCGCTCGCGTCGCCCGGGGCCGGACCGCCCGCCTCCACATCGCCCACCAAACGCCAGTTGAGCAGGCGCGTTGCCGCCAGCCGGGCGTGTGCTTCGGCCGCCCGGAACTGGACCCAGGGCTCGTCAATTCGGCGCCTGCCACTCACCGGATCGGGTGTACGGGCCCGTTCCAGGGCGGCCGCGAAGAAGTCCTCCGCCTGCATCCCGATCGCGGCGAGCGCCACCCTCTCGTGGTTGAGCTGGTTGGTGATCAGCCTCCAGCCGGCGTTCCCCTCGCCGACCAGGTTCGCCGCCGGCACCCGGACGCCGTCGTAGTACGTGGACGTCGTGGTCTGACCGCCCACGGTCTCGATCGGTGTCCAGGAGAACCCGGGCGCACCGGTCGGCACGAGGATGATCGAGATGCCCTTGTGCTTGGGCGCGGCGGGGTCCGTGCGGCAGGCGAGCCAGATCCAGTCGGCGTTCTGGCCGTTGCTCGTGAAGACCTTCTGGCCGTCGATCAGCCAGGAGTCGCCGTCGCGGACGGCACGGGTGCGCAGAGCCGCGAGGTCGGTCCCGGCCTCCGGCTCGCTGTAGCCGATCGCGAAAACGATCTCACCGCTGAGGATGCCCGGCAGGAAGGCCGACTTCTGCTGCTCGGTGCCGAACTTCATCAGGGTCGGGCCGACGGTGTTGAGGGTCACCATCGACACCGGGGCCCCGGCGCGATGGGCCTCGTCGAAGAAGACGAACTGCTCGTCGGCGCCGCGGCCCTGGCCTCCGTAGGCGACGGGCCAGCCGAGGCCGAGCATGCCGTCCGCGCCGATCCGGCGCAGCAGGGCCCGCTGCGCCTCCGCGTCCGCCGGGGGCGGCGGACCGTCCGGCATCAACGCTGTGAAGTACGAGCGCAGTTCGGCGCGCAGCAGTTGCTGCCGCTCCGTCGGGGCGAGGTGCACGGCGGCCGCCTCCCGGGCGTACGGATCGCGGGGGATCAGGGATTTCTGACTGTCCGTCAGATGACGCCACCCTGTCAAGGTCATGCCGCGCCCGCGATCGCGCGAGGCCCTCAACCAGATCCCCGAAACCGCGCCCCGCACAGAACCGCCTGCGCGACGGCACCGAAGTACCGTCGCGCAGGCGGTGGTTCACCCCAGGATCGAACCCCCCGTCGGGCCGGTCGTCACCACAGGTTCGTGAAGTTCACGACGGTCTTCGACTGATCGATGGCCGTGAACGCGGAGCCGTTCACGCTGGCGATGTTGCTGTGATTCGACGCGCCGGCGCCGCTCGCCACCTGCTGACTGGTGGTCGAATTACCCCAGTTGCCGCCACCGACCCCGCTGCCGACGATCGATGCCACCGTCGCGTTCGATCCGTCGTCCGCGAACGCTCCGTTGTCGGCCGTGGCGACGCCCGAGAACAGGGCGGCCGTGAGGGGCAGTGCTGCGACAGCGGCGAGGACGCGGGCGGTACGGATGCTTGCCATGTCATTTCCTCCAGGAACCGGAACTGCGGAAGTACGGCTGGTTCCAGAGCAGTTGGCCGACCGCCCCGGATCGTGGTCACGACGTCGCGATCTCAGAGTTGCCCACCGAATCCCCGGCGAACCGCCCATCCCGGAGCGATTCCCCCGCAAGCGTGATGACATGTCGATAAACCCCCTTCGTCGCCACAGAACCCCAGCTCAGCGGCGCAGAGGTGACAAAACCCAAGGGCCGCAAGGGATGAAGCGTTACGGCATATTTTCGGCCAATCTTTCCCCCTTCCCTTCTTCGAACGCTTGTACGAAAATGGGGCCATGGCCATCACCGACCGGCAGACCGCGACCCTGGCCCTCGCCCACGCCCTCTCCGCCGCGGAGCGAGGGCTCCCCGTCATCCCCCTGTCCCCCACGAAGCTTCCGGCCCTGCGCTCCCCGCACCACGGCGAGGCCGAGCCGGTCCTGTGCCGCGGCGAGTGCGGCCTCCCCGGCCACGGTGTCCACGACGCCACCACCGACCCGGCGGGCGTGCGCGCCCTCTTCGGGGCCGCGCCCTGGGCCACCGGCTACGGCATCGCATGCGGCCGCCCCCCGCACCATCTGATCGGCATCGACCTCGACACGAAGGCTCCGACCGACTCGGTCTCCGCACTCCAACACCTGGCGCTGCGGCACCTGTTCACCATTCCGGAGACGGTCACCGTGCTCACCCCGAGCGGCGGGCGCCATCTGTGGCTGACCGGTCCGCCGGACGTCGTCGTACCGAACTCCGCGAGCCGGCTCGCCCCCGGCATCGACGTGCGCGGCGCGGGCGGCTATCTGGTCGGCCCCGGCTCGGTCTCCGCCCACGGCGCGTACCGGCTGGCCCCCGGCACCGCCGATCTCTCGCCCGCTCCGTGCCCCCGCGCCCTGCTCCGGCTCGTCGCACCCCCCGCGCGCTCCCGGCACGCCACACGATCACGCCCGCCGCACGGTCAGGGCCTCGTCCAGTTCGTCCTGGCGGCACACGAGGGCCAGCGCAACACCCGTCTGTTCTGGGCGGCATGCCGGGCGTACGAGAACGGCATCGGGGAGGACCTCGCCGACGCCCTCACCGAAGCGGCGGTCCACGCGGGCCTGAGCGAACGCGAAGCCCGCGCGACGATCGCCTCGGCGGACCGGCTCACCACGGGCCGCGGCCGCTGAACGGGGGAGAGGGAAGGGGGAACGGGGAAACGGGGAGACGCGGGGGTGCCTCACGAGGGGGGCATCCCCGCCGCCGCCCCACCCCGTCCCGGTGTGGCCCACGCCACACGAATCCCCATGCGTGACCCCCGGTGGTCCGGGCACCAGCCCTGTCGAGGCCCCGTCGCGTATCCCCCGTCGCGACGGGGCCTCCCCCCTTGCCACCTGGGCCTTTCCCCACGGTCGAACGGACGGGCAGTCGGCCGCCGGACAAGCTTTAGGTAACAGTTTGACCCGCTCACTTCAAGCCCATAGGTTCTGCCCCTGGCCTGATCCATGAGGACGGGTCCACCACAGTCCTTTGGGGGGACGTAATGCACTGGTACCTGGACGTGCTCAAGAAGTACGCGGTGTTCAACGGGCGGGCCCGCCGCCAGGAGTACTGGATGTTCACGCTGTTCAGCGTGATCATCAGCATCGTGCTGGCGATCGTCGACGCCGTGGCCGGCACGAGCCCCATCCTGGGCGGCATCTACACCGTCGCGGTGCTGCTTCCGACGCTGGGTGTCACCATCCGCCGCCTCCACGACACGGACCGCTCCGGCTGGTGGATCCTCATCGGCATCGTCCCGCTGGTGGGCTTCATCGTCATGCTGGTGTTCCTCGCCAGCGAGGGCAAGCGCCACGACAACAGCTACGGCCCGGACCCGAAGCTGGTTCCGGCCACCTACTGATCGCCGCACCACCGGCCGCCGGGAACCGCTCTTTCCCGGCCGGCCCCGAGCGCCGTGCCCGACGAGCCCGTCGGCCACGGCGCTCGGCCGTTTCCGCCCCCTTCGGGGCGTTCCGACCACCCCGCCGCACTTCTGGGTGCCGTTTCGCTGGCAGGATCGCCTCATGACCGAATTCGGCTGGCGACGCGGGCCCGACGATCCGTTCCCGGAACAGATCCGCCGGGCGTGGCCGGCAACCGTGTCCGCGCTCCCCATAGGCACCCCTGTCACAGGTCAGGTCGTCGGCCGCCAACCGTTCGGCATCTTCATCCGCATTAACGGTTCTCCTCATGCGGTCGGCATGGCCGACGCCGGCTCCATGCCGGTCGGCGGAACCCTGCCGGCGCTGGGAGCCCAGGTCAGCGGCACGGTGGTCTGGCACACCGACAGCAGCTTCCAGGTGCGGATCCGGCTGAGCGAGTGGCTCGACGAGAACTGAACCGGGGCGGTGACGCGTCGGCAGTGGGGGCTGCCGACGAGCCTGCCCGCGGCAGACGGGCATCCTGATCGGCAGTGGCCGCGCGGTCACTACGCTGCGTCCATGTTCGAATACCACGGCTGGATCACCGTGCGGGAGAGCGCCGGCGCCGACGACGACGACCGCGAGGCCGATCGTCTGCGGGAGATCGTCGAGGGCGTCCAGCGCCGCATCCGGGAGATCAACAGCCCGTATCTCCTGGATCTGCGGTGGATGAACGGCGAGCCCTTGCTTCACCTGGGGGGCTTCTCCAACCACCGTGACAAGGAGATTCTCGGATTCTTCGCAGAGGTGGGTCGGCGGGCACCGGGGTCCTACGGCCTGCTGCACGTACGGGACGACGAGCACGCCGGTCGCGACAACGAGGTCCTCGTCCTCAGGCTGGTGCGCGGCGAGGTGACCGAACACGCGGAACCGTTGCTGTCACCCTGCATTCCGGTGCTGGAGGACCCGCTGTGACCATCGCCGACCGAGCGGGCCGGAGCCGCGTATCGAAAGGGGGCCCGTCCCCCCTCCGCGCCCGATCGGGCGGGAAGCCGCTGGGACATCGATGGTCGGCGGGCAGCGCCCAGCACAACGGCCCCTGACCGTATGACCTGGTCAAGGGCCGTTCAACTGCGGTGGGTGTGGGATTTGAACCCACGGTGACATCGCTGCCACGACGGTTTTCAAGACCGTTCCCTTAGGCCGCTCGGGCAACCCACCCACGCCCCGCCTCACCTGCCGCGGAACGGCCTACAGAGTACCGGGCCGACGCGGCGCGTCGCAGCACGCTTTCGATCACCGCCTCGGTCGCCACCGAGGCGGTGACAGCAGCCTTGTGACCACCGCGTGGAACGGCCCTCCGACCGCCGGGGACCGGGCGAAGCCCGCCCCTGTGGCTCAGCTGTCGCCCTGGCGTTCACCGAGTACCACGTCGACCGTCTGTTCCTTGCCGCCGCGCTCGTACGTCAGCTTCACCTTGTCGCCCGGCTTGTGATTCCAGATCTCACTGATCAGTGTCGGGCCGCTGTCGATCGGCTTGCCGTTGAACTTGGTGATCACGTCGCCCGACTTCAGACCGGCCTTCGCCGCCGGGCCGTCCGCCGTCACGGCCGCCGTGCCGCCCGCGCCCTCCGTCGCGATCTTGGCTCCCGACTCCTTGCCCGACATGTCGACCGTCGCGCCGATGACCGGGTAGACCGGCTTGCCTGTCTTGATCAGCTGTTCCGCGACGTTCTTCGCCTGGTTGATCGGGATGGCGAAGCCGAGTCCGATCGAGCCCGCCTGGGACTGGCCGAGGCCGCTGCCCGCCGACTGGATCGCCGAGTTGATGCCGATCACCGCGCCGCGTGCGTCGAGCAGCGGGCCGCCGGAGTTGCCGGGGTTGATCGATGCGTCCGTCTGGAGGGCGCTCATGTACGAGTTCTTGCCGCTGGAGCCGTCACCGGAGGCCACCGGGCGGTTCTTGGCGCTGATGATGCCGGTGGTGACCGTGTTCGACAGGCCGAAGGGAGCGCCGATCGCGATCGTCGAGTCGCCCACGGCGACCTTCTGGGAATCGCCCAGGGCCAGCGGGTTCAGACCCGACGGCGCGTTCTTGAGCTTGATCACGGCCACGTCGTAGCCCTCGGCCCGGCCGACGACCTCCGCGTCGTACTTCTTGCCGTTGGAGAAGATGACGGAGAGCGTGCCCCCGTCCGCCGCGGTGGCGACCACGTGGTTGTTGGTGAGGATGTGGCCTTCCTTGTCGTAGACGAAGCCGGTGCCCGTGCCCGCCTCGCTCTCGCCCGTGCCGTCGGCACCGCTGCCGCCGGCCTTCGCCTCGATCGTGACCACGCTCGGCAGCGCCTTGGCCGCGACGGCCGCGACCGTGCCCGGCTCGCGCTGGATCTCCCTCGGGGTATCCGCTGCGGAGACCGTCGTGGAGTTGATGCCGTCGTCGTTGCGCTCGGCCGCCCAGTAGCCGATGCCACCGCCGACACCGCCGGCGACCAGGGCGGCCACGAGGACGGCCGCTGCCAGTCCGCCGGATCGTTTCCGCCTCGGCCCTTCGCCCGCGTGCACCGGGGCGCCCCAGACCGGGCCGTCGCCGCCGGGGCCGTGGGGCGCGCCGGGGCCGTGAGCGCCATGAGGGCCGTGGGCGCCGCCGCCGTAGGAGGGCAGGCTGGGCGGGGGCGGCGGCCAGCCGGTGCCGGGCTGCTGCGATCCGGCCGGCGCCGCGGCGCCCACGGGATGCGACAGCGGCGCGGTGGCGTGCTCGGGCTGCGCGGAGTGCCCCGGACGCTCGCCCGCAGCCGCAGCAGGCTCGGCGGGACGCGTCACGTCGTGGCGGGGCGGGTCGGGATACGCGGCGGGCGTGGGCTCGGCTCCGGAGGGTCCCGAAAACTCGGGAGGGCCGGCCGGCACGGGAGGTACCGACGGGGCGGCCGGCCGCGCAGTGCCCTCGTTGCCCTCGTTCTCGGTGCTCACAGCTCTCTCCTCAGGTTCCACGTCGTGCGTCGTCGTGCTTCGTCCGGTGCCTGGCGGCGGTTCGTACTCCGGCCCTGGTCGGGCGGTGGTGGCGGGCGGCGTTCGGCGCTGTCTCGGCGGGGACCGGTCAGCAGCTGTCCGACGCAAGCTTTTCCCACAGCCCGTCAGGCCACTGTAAGCAGGACCTGTGTGTATTCCCGCAATCCTTTACTTCCGACAATCAGGACGCATCCCCAGAGCGCCGGACGGATCCGCCGCCGGGCCGCTTCCCGGCCTGGGATCGGCCCCCTGCGCACGCCTTCCCCGTCTCGGTGACACCATGACGCGGTGACCCAAGCACGGCAGCACAACATTCAGGTCGTTGCCCACCGAGGCGCGTCGGAAGACGCCCCGGAACACACCCTCGCCGCCTATATGAAGGCGATCGACGACGGTGCGGACGCCCTCGAATGCGATGTACGCCTCAGCGCCGACGGCCATCTGGTGTGCGTCCACGACCGCAGGGTCAACCGGACGTCGAACGGCCGCGGCGCCGTGTCCGCCCTGGAGCTCGCCGACCTCGGCGCGCTGGACTTCGGGACCTGGAAGGGCCGCGAGGACTCCGCCGAGAGCCCGGACTGGGGTGACCCGTCGCTCACCTCGGTGCTCACCCTGGAACGGCTGCTGGAACTGGTCGCCGACTCGGGCCGCCGTGTCGAGCTGGCCATCGAGACCAAGCACCCCACCCGCTGGGCGGGGCAGGTGGAGGACCGGCTGCTCCAGCTCCTCGGCCGCTTCGGCCTCGCCGACCCGCCGACGCCCGCGGACTCTCCCGTACGCGTCATGAGCTTCTCGGCCCGCTCGCTGCACCGGGTCTCGGCCGCCGCGCCGCGCATCCCGACCGTGTATCTGCTGCAGTTCGTCAGTCCGCGGCTGCGCGACGGACGGCTGCCCTCCGGCGCCCGGATCGCGGGGCCGGGGATACGGATCGTCCGCAACCAGCCCGGCTACATCGCCCGGCTTCACCGGGCGGGCCAGCGCGTCCATGTGTGGACGGTCAACGAACCCGAGGACGTCGAGCTCTGCGTCCGGCTGGGTGTCGAGGCGATCATCACCAACCGGCCGCGGCAGGTGCTGTCCCAGCTGGGCCGTCTGTAACACCCCTTACAGGGAGTGCACCGGCGCGTTCGGTTCGTATCCGATCGTTACGAGTGCGTCACTGGCCCGGCCTTGGCCGGTTTCCGGTCCAGTCCATTGGGGCATTCACACCGTGGCGTGGGGCAAAGGAGGTCTCGGGGGTGGCGTTTGTGGTGGCACAGGAGGTGCCCACGTCGTCGAGCATGGCCGTTCCCCATGGTCCTGCGGGCGTGGGGGCAGCACGACACCGTATGCAGGAACAGCTGCGCCGCAGCGGGGTGTCGGAATCGGTCGTCGACGATGCAGTTCTGATTCTGTCCGAGCTTCTCAGCAATGCCTGCCGGCACGGCAGACCGCTGGGACGTACCGAGATCGGCGACGGGGACATCCGCGCCGAGTGGCGCGTCGACCAGGCGGGCCGGCTCACGGTCGAGGTGACGGACGGCGGCGGTCCCACGCGGCCGGTCCCGTCCACACCGTCGGTGACCGCACGGGGCGGCCGGGGACTCAACATCATCACCGCGCTCGCCCAGGAGTGGGGTGTCCGCGACAGCGCGGGCGGCGAGGTCACCGTGTGGGTGATCGTGACGGAAGGGCACCGGCGCGAGGATTTTGCTACGCGCGTCGCAGGCCCGGGCTTCGACTTCGCCGAGGCGTACGACGACCTCGACTGACCCTCGGCGGAGCGAGCACGACGGCGCCGCGGGACCGAGGGGCACGACCACCCCTGGCCGCGACGGGCAGGGACCGGGTGGCACGAACACAGCGGTCCCGGCCGGCCTTCCGGTGATGACGGCACGACCCGGGTCCCCGGCGACCCGGACATGACCGATGCTCCCGACGAAGTGAGCACCGCCGGGGCGAGTGTGCGGCGCTGTGCCACCGTGAGGGCGGCGGACGGCTAGGCTCGCGCCCACACACAGCACCGCCGCAATCGGGAGAAGCCGCACCATGGCCAAGAAGCGCCCCCAGACCAAGGCGTCGAAGCCTCCGCACACGGACCGGGGCCGCGCCGCAGGCGCCGATGAACCCGTACCGGTGGTCGGGGCGCGTGAGCCCTGCCCCTGCGGTTCGGGCCGCCGCTACAAGGCATGTCACGGCCGCGCGGCCTCGCACGCCGTGACCGAGCTGGTCCAGCGTCCGTTCGAGGGCCTCGCAGGTGAATGCGACTGGGTCGCCCTGCGCGAACTGGTGCCCGCCGCGACGGTCGAGCTGACGCTGAAGGACGGACTGCCCGACGGCGTCCCGTCCGTGACGCTCGCGACCGTCCTGCCGATGGCGTGGCCCGCGCTGCGCCGCGACGACGGCTCGGTCCTGCTCGGCCTGCAGAACGACACGTCCTCGGGCGACCTGAGCCGCGACCTCGCCGACACCCTCAACCGCGCGCTCACCTCCCAGCCGGGCAATCCGGTCGCCGGGGAGCGGGTTTCCGGTGACGGTCCGCGACTTCAGGACCTCCTCGACCCGGACGCCGCGTTCGCGCCGGTCGTCCATTCCGGTTTCGAGTTCTGGATCCCGGACTCGGCGGAGAACGCCACGCCCGAGGTGTCCGCGTCACTGGAGCGCGCGAACGCCGCGGCGATCCCCACCGTGCGCCTGACGGGAGTCGACTCCGCCTACTGGTGCGAGACGCCGGACAAGAACCACCTGCGCTGGGTCATGCCGCACGCGGAGGAGAAGCTGCTGGACGCGCTGGCCCGGCTGCACGCCTCCGGTGCCACCTCGCTCGGCGAGGGGACCCGTCTGGTCGGCTCGTTCCGGGCCCACGGCCTGATGGTCCCCGTCTGGGACCTGCCGACCGGGATGGGCGCCGAGGAGTGCGAGAAGCCGGCGGCCGAGTTCGCCGAGCGGCTGTCCGAGGCGCTGGCCTCCGACGCTCCGCTTTCCCCCGAGGAGCGCCGCGCCCGCGGCGGTCTCACCAACCGCCAGGTGACCCTCAGCTGACATCCTTCCCGGCCGTGAGAAGAGACTGGTGACTCCGGTCACAACTCTCGCCGGGGGCAGCCGAATCGATGTCCGAATAACCGAGATCGAATTTGCGAACCGCCGATCTCTTGTTACCGTTCTGGAAGCCCGGTCGCTGGTGCATCCCCCGTCGCCAGCGACCGGGCGCTTCCATTTCCGCGGAGCGGTCCGTTCCGCGTGGACGCGTCAACTTCCCCCGCTGCCATGGGAGTTGCTCCCGGACCTCAGCAGCAGTGGCGCATCGTCCGAATCCTCGGCAGGCGCGAACTCCGCAACTGCCGAATAATCCCCGGATCCGCCCCGAGAAGGCTCCCGCGGTGTCTCACAAACACCCGGTTCGTCACCCGCTTCGACCGCACAGTTGGTCTGCATAGTGCGCCCGCCGGGTCCCATCAGAGTGAGTACGGAACGCAATTCCTCACCTGTTGCATTCCGGTAGTACGTACGCGCCCAGGCATCGCCGCTCTGCGTCAGCACACAGGTCTGCGCCTCGATCCCGCCGGGCGATGTCAGTTCCGGACCGCACCGTGCCGCGGAGGCGGGCGATACAGCCGAGCCGGCTGCGGCGGGCGGTTCGGTGGGATCTGTTTCGGCCGTCTGCGGATCCGGTCGCGTACTTGACTTCGCGTCGACGACGGGTCCCTGTGCGGCGGGCGCGTCCGGCCACAACAGGCCGTCGGCCGGTCCGGCGACGGCGGCCAGCGGCAACAGCGCGGCGACCACCACGACCGAGGCGATCCCGATCATGCGGAGATTCATGGCGCCCACCTGCCGACCGAGCGGAATTCCTGACGGTGGACCGACGATATCCGCGGAATACGGGCACGCGGTGCGCCGCACGCCCGTTTTCCCGACAACTCGGGCCGGCTCCAACCCTTACGAGTGAGGGAGCCGGCCCGAAGAAGCGCCTGTTCAGTAAGCCAGCCGACTGCCGCCGTCCGGCGCGCTGGTGCTCGCCTCGACCAGCGCGTCCACCACCGCCTCCACATCCGGCAGCCACGGTGCGGCGGAACCGGGCAAGGGAGCCCGCTCCCAGCGCACCTGACCGGTTCCCGCCTCCGCCGGAGGCAGCACCAGATATCCGCCCTCGCCGTGGAAGCGCAGCGAACTCGGCACGCAGTCCTTGACGAAGAGCAGTTCCCCGAGCTGTTCGAGGGTGTAGGGGGCCACGAGGAGCGACCACCGGGTGGGCGTCGCGACCACGGGGCCCAGCCGCATGTCCATGCGGTCGAGCGCCGAGAGCGCACGCGCCCCGGCCACCGCCGGCAGGCTCACCGCGCACGGTGCCCGTCCTCCGGTGGCCAGCACGATCGGAGCGGCCGGCCGGTTGGCCCACCACCAGCGCACCATCTGCTCGTCGGTCGTCGCCGCGAGAATGCCGGGGTCGAAGGGGTGCGCGCCGGGTACGACGCACTCGGGGTCCGGGCAGGCGCAACCGCGCCCGCGGTCACCGCGGCTTCCGGCCGCCTTCAGTCCCACACCGGGGAGGACGGGCCATTGCCACGCGGCGGCGTAGGTGAGCGCCGCCCGAAGCTGTACTGGCCCCCTCTTACGCCGGAACAGGAGCCTGCGTCGCCTTCCGAGGATCTCGCGCATGAGCGCTCGTTCCTTTCCGTTGAACGCCGAGGTCCACATCACAACATGTGTGCAGCTCTTCACTGTGCGTACAAGTCGGCGCATCACCGCCCCTTGCCGGTGGCATGGGCGACTCCCCGCTTCGTCTGCGGCAGGATCGCCGCTCGGGGGCCGAACGTGGGCTGTAGTCCATTAAACGCATGGCGAGGGGTGGCGCGCGCGTGGCGCTTGCCGTCCCGTCAAAACTTTTCCCCGCCACCCGGGGATGCGGCGCGGCCCACGGCTGTTAGGACGCCCGTGCCCGTCGCCAGGTTCCGGGGCGGAATCAACTGCCCCTGGCCGTCACCGTTTACGTACCCAGCACGTTTGGTATGACGCGTCCCTCTGGGGCCTGAGCCCTGGAGGGATCCACTGCCGAACGCCCTCAGTCGACCCCAATTCGCCGCCACGGGGTGCATTTTTCGGCCAAGTTCATGGTCACCTAGACACCACCAATCCCACTGGTCCAATGCTGGACATCCCCTTCCTTGTGCGTGTACATGTGGATGCATTGATAGCGGCGCAGAATGACATGGGGGTTTGCGATGCTATTGAGCGAAACGCACCAGTCGGAAAGCCGGCTGCCATGAGCGCCCCTCACCTGCCGAAAGTGGCTGGAATCGACTCGGCAGTCCCCAACCCCACGCACACTGCCCACTCGCTGCCCTCCCTGCCCACCCCTCCCGGCGCGGTCCTCCAGGACCGGCTGGCCGGCTGGGTCTCCGATCTCACGACCCTGCACGAGCTGACCGAGCGCCTGGCCAGGACCGGCACGCTGGACACAGCACTTCACGAACTGCTGCGCGCCGGCGCCGCCCTCGTCGGAGCGCGCCGGGGCATGGTCGTCCTCGAACCGGTGGCGGACGCCCGGCGCGCCGACTGCTTCGACGCGGACCACGGGCCTGCGTTCACCAAGGGCCTCGGACTCAGCCACGCCGAACTCGGGCACATCGAGACCGTCCCGCGCCTCGCGACCGCGTACGGCCGCATCCTGGACGGCCGTCGGCCCGGTGGACTGCCGGGCCCGGCCACCTCCCCGGAGGCCGTCGCCCAGCCCGATCTGCTCGCCGACGAATCGCTCGACCCCCTGCACCGCGACGTCGTGGTCCGCCTCGGCTACGCCGCGAGTTTCACCCAGCCCCTCGCCTCCGAGACCGCGGGCACCCTGGGCGCGGCCGTCTGGATGTACGACGAACCCGCCACCCCTGTGGAGCGTCAGCGTCATCTCGTCGGCCTCTACATGCGCTACGCCACCGAACACCTGGCACGCCTGCTGGAACTGGAGCACGCACGGGAGACCGTGGCGACCGTCGCCGAGGAACTGCTGCCGAGCAGGCTGCCCCGGGTGCCCGGGGTCCAGCTCGCCGCACGCCACCGCACGGGACCGCAGGGCGGGGGCGACTGGTACGACGCGCTGCCGCTGCCGGAGGGCGCACTGGGCCTCGCCGTCGGATCGGTCAGCGGATCCGGCCCGAGCGCGCTCGCCGCGATGGGCCGGCTGCGCGCCTCCCTGCGGGCGTACGCGGTGATGGAGGGCGAGGACCCTGTCGCCGTCCTGTCCGATCTCGAACTGCTGCTGCGGCTGACCGAACCCGCCCGTACCGCCACGGCGCTGTTCGCCTACGCCGAACCTGCGGTCGGGAAGATCGTGCTGGCCGGGGCGGGGCACACCCCGCCGTTGCTCATCAGCGAGCACCGCACCGAGTTCGTCGAGACCTCCCTGTCCGCGCCGCTGGGCATGCTCGCGTGCTGGGAGGCACCGAGCGTCGAGATCTCGCCCGAGCCGGGAGAAACGGTGCTCCTCTACACCGACGGACTGCTGCGGCGGACCGGTGACCCGATGGACCGGGCGTTCGCACGGCTGCACGCGGCCGCCGCGAGCGTGCCCCGGGCGGCCCGCCAGGACCCGGCCGCCATCGCCGACCATGTACTGCGCACGGTGCTCCCTGACGGTCTCGACCGGGACGGGACGGGAGAGGACGTCGTCCTGCTGGCCGCCCGCTTCGACTGATTCCTCACACGTTGTCCACAGGGCGACAGGACGTCTTCCCCTCGCACATACGATGGACAACGGTCCAGTGTCGTATCGAGGAGGCAGACGTGGCCGAGGAGCTCACCCCGGCGGATTCCGACGAGGCCGCTGCGGCAGCGGGCGCGGAAGAAGAAGAGCAGCCGATCAAGCAGCGCAAGAACGGCCTGTACCCGGGCGTGTCCGACGAGCTCGCGGAGAACATGACGAGCGGCTGGGCGGACACCGAGCTGCGCGATCTCGAGCCCATCGCACAGGCGGCGCACACCGCCGACCGCCGTGCGGCGCTCTCGGCGCGCTTTCCCGGTGAGCGGCTGGTGATCCCCTCCGGGAATCTGAAGACCCGCTCCAACGACACCGAGTACGCGTTCCGCGCGTCCACCGAGTACGCCTACCTCACCGGTGACCAGAGCGAGGACGGCGTCCTCGTCCTGGAGCCGCAGGGCGGCGGCCACCGTGCCACGGTCTATCTGCTGCCCCGTTCCGACCGGGAGAACGGCGAGTTCTGGCTGTCCGGCCAGGGTGAGCTGTGGGTCGGCCGCAGGCACTCGCTCGCGGAGGCCGAGCAGCTGCTGGGCATCCCCGCCAAGGACGTGCGCGAACTGCCGGAGAAGCTGCGCGAGGCGACCGGTCCGGTCCGCGTCGTCCGCGGGCACGACGCGGCCATCGAGGCCGCGCTGACCGACAAGGTCACCGCCGAGCGTGACGAGGAGCTGCGGGTCAACCTCTCCGAGGCGCGCGCCGTCAAGGACGCGTTCGAGATCGGCGAGCTGCAGAAGGCGTGCGACTCCACCGCCCGCGGTTTCGAGGACGTGGTCAAGGTCCTCGACAAGGCCGAGGCCACGAGCGAGCGCTACATCGAGGGCACGTTCTTCCTGCGCGCCCGCGTCGAGGGCAACGACGTCGGCTACGGCTCGATCTGCGCCGCCGGACCGCACGCGACCACCCTGCACTGGGTGCGCAACGACGGCCCGGTCCGCTCCGGCGATCTGCTCCTGCTGGACGCCGGCGTGGAGACCCACACCCTCTACACCGCGGACGTCACCCGCACGCTGCCGATCAACGGCCGCTACAGCGAGTTGCAGCGCACCATCTACGACGCGGTGTACGACGCCCAGGAGGCCGGTATCACGGCCGTCAAGCCGGGTGCCAAGTACCGCGACTTCCACGACGCCGCGCAGCGCGTGCTCACCGAGCGGCTCGTCGAATGGGGTCTGGTCGAGGGCCCGGTGGAGCGGGTGCTGGAGCTGGGCCTTCAGCGCCGCTGGACGCTCCACGGCACCGGCCACATGCTCGGCATGGACGTCCACGACTGCGCCGCCGCGCGCACCGAGGCGTACGTCGACGGGACGCTGGAGCCGGGCATGTGCCTGACGGTGGAGCCCGGGCTCTACTTCCAGGCGGACGACCTGACCGTGCCGGAGGAGTACCGCGGCATCGGTGTCCGGATCGAGGACGACATCCTGGTCACCGAGGACGGCAACAGGAATCTGTCGGCGGCGCTCCCGCGCCGGGCCGACGAGGTCGAGGCCTGGATGGCGGCGCTCAAGCAGGGCTGAGACGAGACGCACCGAGTCGGGCCGGGCACATCGGGCCGACTCGGGACCGGGAGGGCGTGGCTGCCCCGGGTCTTGGTGGAGGGATCCTCGGACGAGGACGTCTCACGAGACCTTGAGCAGCGCGTCCTCCCGCCATTTGAGGACCTTGTCGAAACTGACCACCGCTCCCCGCCCCGGCCGGTTGCCGAAGTGGACGTGGTCGGCGAGCTGCTCGATGAGACAGAGCCCCCGGCCGCTCTCGGCGGAGGCCGGAGCCTGCGGCAGGGCGTGGGCGCAGCCCGCGGCGTAGACAGGGAATCCGGGGCCGGAGTCGGAGACTTCGATACGGCACGTCTCGCCGTCCAGATAGGCGGTGACGCAGTAGTCGGCCGAGGCATCGCCGTGCCCCTTGTCGCCGCCGTGCTCGACCGCGTTCGCACAGGCCTCACTGAGCGCGACCGAGAGGTCGAACGAGATGTCGGGGTCGACGCCCGCGGTCTCCATCGTGCCGAGCAGCAGGCGCCGGGCGAGCGGAATGCTCGCGGCTTCGCGCCGCAAGTGGAGTGACCACCAGATGCTCATGCTCCAGCCTCCTGGCTGCGGCTCGACATACCGTTACGTATTGCCCCAAGACACGCTCGGTAAGCACATGGTTGACGTGAGTGCGCTCATTCGGCCGACGCGCGCCACCAGGGCGGCGGTGTATACCGCCAAAGCGGATCTTCCGGACCTGCCGTACGGGGCCCGTTGACGCAGTGCGATGATGACCCGGCCATGTCGTCCCCACCCGTTGCGCGTACCGGAGCCGGTCTGCGGCTGCTGAGGGCCGCGGTGTTCACCGCGGTCTGTGTCGTGCTGTCCGGGACGGGGCATGCGATCGCCGCCTGCGAGGGCGTCGCGGCGTGGTCGCTCGCAGTGGGCTTCCTGGGCATGTTCGCGCTGGTCCTGCCCTTTGCGGGCCGTGTTCGCGCACTGCCGTCGATCGCCGTCGCCCTGAGCGTCGGACAGCTCGCCCTGCACGCCCTGTTCGGTCTGGGGCAGCATCAGCTGCGGCTCGCGCCGGCGGCGGACGACGCACTGATCCGTACGGCGGCGAAGCTGGTCTGCGGGGCGGGCGCCTCGTCCCTGACTCCCGCGGACGCGCACCGGATCGTCACCGCGGCGGGAGTCACTCCGCCGGGGCACGGCACGCACACCTCTGTGACGCACTCCACCGTGCCGCAGGCGGAGCTGTGGCCTTCGCTTCCGATGCTGCTGGGGCACCTGCTGGCGGCTCTCGTGACCGGCTGGCTGCTGCGCCGCGGAGACCTGGCGCTGGCCCGGTTGATCCGGCTGTCGGCCGACTCCGCCCAGGAGGTGGCCGAGGCCGCCTGGCTGCGCCCGCTGCGCGCCGCGCTCGCTCTCGTACGGACGCTGCGCGGCGGGCTCGTACGAACCCCTCTGCCCGGTGCGCGCGCCGTAGCGGCGTCGGCCGGTCCTCCCCCGACGGCAGCGGGAGAGGCACTCCAGCACACGGTGATCAGGCGCGGGCCGCCCGCCCGCCTCGAACTCGCAGCCTGACGCGGCCCACTCGACGGGAGTGGTGCCGTGGTGCCCGCGCATCCTCCCGCGCCCGGCACACATCACCTCTCCTCACCAGTGGAGTGTTCCCAAGCCATGAACCTTTCCCGTATCGCCGTCGTGTCCGGTGTCGCCGCGTCCTCCGTGCTGCTGCTGTCCGGCACCGCCTTCGCGCACGTCAGCGTCCAGCCGCAGGGCGAAGCCGCCAAGGGCGGCTACGCCACGGTCAACTTCAAGGTCCCCAACGAGCGTGACGACGCCTCGACCGTGAAGCTCGAGGTCAACCTCCCGGCCGATCACCCGATGGCGTCCGTGATGCCGCAGCCCGTTCCCGGCTGGAAGGCCGTCGTCACCAAGACCAAGCTGGCCAAGCCTCTCGAGGTGCACGGGAAGCAGATCACCGAGGCCCCGTCCAAGATCACGTGGACCGCGGCCGGCGGCAAGATCGCTCCGGGTGAGTTCCAGCAGTTCCCGGTCTCCCTCGGCCGGCTGCCCGAGGACACCGACCAGCTGGTGTTCAAGGCCCTCCAGACGTACGACAACAAGGAGGTCGTGCGCTGGATCGAGGAGGCGAAGGAGGGCGCGGCCGAGCCCGAGTCCCCCGCGCCGGTCCTGAAGCTGTCGGCCGCCGCCGAAGACGGCCACGGCGCCGCGGGTGCCTCCGCCTCGAAGGCCGGCGCCAAGGACACCGCGGCCGACGACTCCAAGGCCGAGACGGCCTCCGCCGACGACACGGACACCTTCGCCCGCGTCCTCGGGATCGTCGGCATCCTGATCGGCGCGGCAGGTGTCGCCTTCGGTGTCCTGGCCGGCCGCCGCCGCACCGCCTGACACCCCACATCACTTCCGGGAACTTTCTCTCATGCGCAAGAAGACCGCTCTGGCGGCCGCACTCGTTGCGGCCGCCGGGCTCACCCTGTCCGCCTGCTCCGACGGCGGAGAATCCGCCAAGAGCCCTGTCGCCGATGTCTCCGCCCAGCAGGGCGCCGAGGCGGCGACCGTGCTCGACCAGCCGTTCGCCAAGCCGAACCTGGTCCTCACGGACACCACCGGCAAGAAGTACGACCTGCGCGAGCGCACCAAGGGCAAGCCGACGCTGATCTATTTCGGCTACACGCACTGCCCCGACGTCTGCCCGCTGACGATGAGCAACATCGCCATCGCCAAGAAGAAGCTGCCCAAGGCCGACCAGGACAAGCTCCAGGTCGTCTTCGTCACGACCGATCCGGAGCGGGACACCCCCGCCGAGCTGGCCAAGTGGCTGCCCAGCGCGGGTGACGCGTCCTTCACCGGGCTGACCGGCGAGTTCGCGGCCATCCAGGCCGGTGCCCGCCGGATCGGCATCGGCATCGACCCGCCGAAGAAGGAGAAGGACGGCACGGTCGTGTCGATGCACGGCGCCCAGGTCGTCGCCTTCTCCCCGAAGACGGACGCGGGCTATGTGCTCTACGGCGAGGACACGACGGCGGACGACTACGCCAGGGACCTGCCGAAGCTGATCCGCGGGGAGAAGCCGTGAGCCGCGGCAGGACACTCGCCTGCGTCATAGCCCTGTCCGCGGGGCTGGCGCTGGCGGGCTGCTCCTCGGACGGCACGCCGGAGTTGAAGGTCAGCGGCGGGTTCATGCCGCAGCCGGTGACCGACATGGCCGCCGGTTTCCTGACCGTGCACAACGACGGAGGCCAGGGCGACAAGCTCACCTCCGTCACCAGCGCCATCTCCGACGACGTCACGATCCACGAGACGAAGGACCAGCGGATGCGGAAGGTGGAGGCCTTCGACATCCCGGCCGACGGCGAACTCGACCTCGAACGCGGTGGCAACCACATCATGTTCATGGCGCTCAAGAAGCAGCCCAAGCAGGGCGAGAAGGTCGCCGTGGAACTGCACTTCGAGAAGTCCGACCCGATCACGGTTGAACTCCCCGTCAAGGCTCCCACGTACAACCCGACGGAACACTGAGCACCGAGGGGACTGAACCACGCCATGACAACCACCGCCCCGCGCCTCGGCCCATCCCCGGTCCGACTGCTGCTGGCCGCGACCGTGTTCCTGGGCACGCTCCTCGGAGCGCTGCTCACCGCGGCGAGCCCGGCCGCCGCCCATGCCGCTCTGACCGGGAGCAATCCGAAGGACGGGGCGGTGGTCGCGACCGCCCCCACGGAGGTCACGCTCACCTTCTCCGAGCAGATCGCGATGGGCAACGACTCGATCCGGGTCCTCGAACCGAGCGGCAAGCGCGCGGACAAGGCCAAGATCCGTGACATGTCCACCGGCGGCAAGGTCGGTTACGGCGTCGATCTGCTGCCGGGCCTGCCCGACGGCACGTACACCGTGGCCTGGCAGGCCGTCTCCGCCGACAGCCACCCCGTCTCCGGCGCCTTCACCTTCTCGATCGGGGCGCCCTCCCAGACCGAGGTCGCCCTCCCCGACGACGAAGCCGGCGGCGGCCTGGTCGGCCTGCTCTACGACATCGCGCGCTACGCCGCGTACGCGGGATTCGTCCTGCTCGCGGGCGGCGCCGCGTTCGTCCTGCTGTGCTGGCAGCGCGCCGCGTCCGTCCGCCCGGTCCAACGGCTCGTCGCGTACGGGTGGGTGACGCTGACCGCGTCCACCCTCGCAATGCTGCTGCTGCGCACCCCGTACACCGGCTCCGGAAAACTCGCCGACGCCTTCGACCTGAGCGGGCTGCGGGACGTCCTGGAGACCAAGACCGGGGCGGCGCTCGTCTCCCGGCTGCTGCTGCTCGGCGCGGCCGCCCTGTTCATCGCCGTGCTGTTCGGCGCGTACGCGAGGCGGGAGGACGCGGCCGAGAAGAAGGACCTCACCTTCGGGCTGGCCATGGGCGGCACCGTCGTCGCGGCCGGTGTCGCGGCCACCTGGGCGCTGTCGGAGCACGCGTCGACCGGTATCCAGCCCACGGTCGCCATGCCGGTGGACGTCCTGCATCTGCTGGCCGTCGCCGGCTGGCTCGGCGGTCTCGCCACCTTGCTGACCGCGCTGTACCGGGCACCGTCCATCGAACCGTCGGCCGTGCACCGCTTCTCCTGCGTCGCCTTCATCTGCGTCGTGACGCTGACGGTGACCGGGCTGTACCAGTCCTGGCGGCAGGTCGGCTCGTGGTCGGCGCTGACCGGGACGTCGTACGGACAACTGCTGCTGGCCAAGGTGGCGCTGGTCGTCGTCATGGTCGGTGTCGCCTGGGTGTCGCGGCGCTGGACCGCACAGCTCGCCGAGGCGAAGCAGGCCGAGCAGTCGGTGCGGACCGAAGAGGCGGAGACGGAACAGGCCGAGGCGGAGCCCGCTGCTGTGACCGTTCCCGACGACTCCGCCACGACCGCGGGCGGACAGGGCGAAGGGGCGGACCCCGAACGGGCCGCCCAGCTCGCCCGCCAGCAGGCCGCCGTGGCCACCGCGGCCAAGAAGAAGGCCAGGGACGCGGACCCCGTGCGGTCCGGGCTGCGCCGTTCCGTATTGGCCGAGGCGGCCGTCGCCGTCGCCCTGCTCGCCGTGACCACCGTGCTGACGTCCACCGAACCGGGCCGTACGGAGGAGGAGGCGGCCAGGATCACCGGCAGCTCCGCCCAGGGTGCCGACGCACCGGCGCCCGGTCCCGCCGAGATCACCCTGCCCTTCGACACCGGCGGCCAGAACGGCAAGGGCACGGTCCGGCTCACGCTCGGTCCGGCGAGCCCGGGCGCGAACGAGATGCATCTCTACCTCACCGACCCGGCCGGCAAGCCGATGGAGGTGCCCGAGGTGAAGGTGTCGTTCACGCTGGTCGCCAAGCAGATCGGCCCGCTGCCCATCCGGCCCGACCGGCTCCCTGCGGGACACTGGAGCGCGGCCGCGGTCCAGATCCCGATGCCCGGTGAGTGGCAGGTCCAGGTGACCGTGCGGACCTCCGACATCGACCAGGCCACCATCGACAAGAACGTGAAGATCGGCTGATCCACCCGTGAGCGACAACAACATCTCAAGGCGGCGGCTGCTGGGCAGCGTGGGTGCCGCCGGCGCCAGCGGACTGGCGCTCGGCGCCGCGGGCGGCGTCGTCTCCGGCGCCACCGCGTCCGACGACACCCTGGCGGCGCTGACCGCGGTCGGCTCCACCGGTGTCCCCTTCCACGGCGAGCACCAGTCCGGCATCACCACCCCCCTCCAGGCGCGCGGCCATCTGATCGCCTTCGATCTGGCGCCGGGGGCGGGCCGGAGCGAGGCGGTCGCGCTGATGCGCCGCTGGTCGGCGCTGGCCGCCGAGCTGATGGCGGGCCGCCCGGCCGCCGAGGGGGACACGGGGGTCGCCCTGGACGCGGGTCCTTCGTCGCTGACGCTGACGTTCGGCTTCGGCCGCACCTTCTTCGACCGGACGGGCCTGATGGCGCAGCGTCCGCCGGAGCTGGACCCGTTGCCGGACTTCTCGTCCGACCAGCTCGATGCCAAGCGCTCGAACGGCGATCTGTGGGTGCAGATCGGCGCCGACGACTCCCTGGTCGCCTTTCACGCACTGCGCGCGGTACAGAAGGCGGCGGGCGCGGCGGCCCGGGTGCGCTGGCAGATGAACGGCTTCAACCGTTCGCCCGGTGCCACCGACAGGCCGATGACCGCCCGCAATCTGATGGGGCAGGTCGACGGCACCCGCAACCCGAAGCCGTCCGAACCCGACTTCGACCGCCGTATCTTCGTCCCCGCGAAGACCGCGCACCCGTGGATGGCCGGCGGCTCGTACGCGGTCGTGCGCCGGATCCGGATGCTGCTCGACGACTGGGAGCAGCTGACGCTGAAGAAGCAGGAGCAGGTCATCGGCCGGCGCAAGTCCGACGGCGCCCCCCTGACCGGCGGCTCCGAGACCACCGAGATCGCGCTGGACAAGACGGGCCCGGACGGCAGGCTCGTCGTCCCCGACAACGCGCACGCCCGTATCGCCGCACCCGAGCAGAACGGCGGGGCGGCGATGCTGCGGCGCCCGTTCTCCTTCCACGACGGGATCGCCGCGGACGGGACGCCGGACGCGGGGCTGCTCTTCATCTGCTGGCAGGCCGATCCGCTGCGCGGCTTCGTGCCGGTGCAGCGCAAGCTGGACCGGGGAGACGCCCTGTCTCCCTTCGTCCGGCACGAGGCGAGCGGGCTCTTCGCGGTGCCCGGAGGCCCGCGGGAGGGCGAGTACGTGGGGCAGCGGCTCCTGGAGTCGTGACCCGCGCGCGCCCATTAGGGTGACCGTATGTCAGCCACGCGCTACACCTATCTGGGTCCCGAGGGCACGTTCACCGAGGCCGCCCTCCGTACGCTCCCGGAAGCGGCCACCCGCGAGCTCGTTCCGATGGTGTCCGTGCCGGCGGCTCTGGACGCCGTGCGGAACGGGGACGCCGCGGCGGCCCTCGTCCCGATCGAGAACTCCGTGGAGGGCGGTGTCACCGCCACCCTCGACGAGCTGGCGTCCGGCGAGCCGCTGATGATCTACCGCGAGGTGCTGCTGCCGATCGCCTTCGCGCTGCTGGTACGGCCGGGCACCAAGCTGTCCTCGGTGAAGACGGTGACCGGGCACCCGGTCGCCCAGCCCCAGGTGCGCAACTGGCTGCGGAACCATCTGCCGGACGCCCTGTGGGAGTCGGCGGCATCCAACGCGGACGGTGCGCGGCTGGTGCAGGAGGGCCGGTACGACGCGGCCTTCGCGGGGGAGTTCGCGGCGGCGACCTACGGGCTCGAGCCGCTGGTGACCGAGATCCACGATGCGGAGAACGCGGAGACCCGTTTCGTCCTGGTGGGCCGGCCCGCGAGGCCCGCGGCACCGACCGGCGCGGACAAGACGTCGGTCGTCATCTGGCTGGGCGACGACCACCCCGGTGCCCTGCTCGAACTGCTGCAGGAATTCGCCGTGCGCGGGGTCAATCTGATGCTCATCCAGTCACGGCCGACGGGCGCGGGCATCGGGAACTACTGCTTCGCCGTGGACGCCGAGGGCCATATCTCCGACCGGCGGGTGGGCGAGGCGCTGATGGGCCTCAAGCGGATCTGCCCGAAGGTGCGCTTTCTCGGTTCGTATCCCCGTGCGGGCGTCGCACCACAGGACGTACGGGCACTGCGGCGGGGCACCTCGGACGAGGAATTCACGTCGGCCTCGGACTGGCTGGCGCGCTGCCAGGACGGCCGGGCCTGACACAAAGCCGCTCCGCCCTGCCGCGCGGCCTCACCGGAAACTGTCCTACCTGCTGACTTTTCGTTGTCCACAGAAGTTATCCACAGGCCTGGGTCTCGACCTGGGGACAAGTCGACAACACCATCCGACATGGTCGACAAATCGGCCCAGTCACCCCACTTCCATCCACAGGGCAGCAGGTCGCCCATGTCATCCGCTCGTCACCTCCCTTTCATTGATCAACTCTTTGGAGCGAGCAATTCCCACCCGAATGAGTGTGTGGGGTGGGTTTGGGAGGGGAATCCCTCGGCTCGTATGAAGCCCCAGGAATGATCACTTCCGCCGTCCACAGTTCTCCCACACAGCCTGTGGATAACTTTCTGAGGCACCGCACCCCTGTGGACAACAGCAGGTCAAGTTCCGCGCCCCGCAAGGGAAGTGGGTCAATTCCCCTCTTCACGGAATGCCCCGTTTCGGCGAATAGCGGCTTGTCCATTGACGATTGGCCCCGGCATTGACGGTGGACCCGGCGATTTACCCGGCAGCTTTCTCAATTCCGGCAATCCGGACAAAGTGACACGCGCGGTATATCGATGGCGTTGCGGTGAGTGGGCACCGGTAGCCTGGTGGGGTGATTGACCTTCGCCTGCTCCGTGAGGACCCCGACCGTGTTCGCGCCTCCCAGCGCGCCCGTGGAGAGGACGTCGCCGCCGTCGACGCCCTGCTCTCCGCCGACGAGCGACGCAGGTCCTCCGGCGTCCGCTTCGACGAGCTGCGCTCCGAGCAGAAGGCGCTCGGCAAGCTGATCCCGAAGGCTTCTCCCGAGGAGCGCGCCGAGCTGCTCCAGCGGGCCGAGCAGCTGAAGACCGAGGTCAAGGCGGCGGATGCCGCGCAGGACGAAGCCGACGAGGAGACCAAGCGGCTCCTGCTCCAGCTCGGGAATCTCGTCCACCCCGACGTTCCGGTCGGCGGCGAGGAGGACTTCGTCGTCCTGGAGACGCACGGCACCATTCGCGACTTCGGCGCCGAGGGCTTCGAGCCCAAGGACCATCTGGAGCTCGGCGAGGCGCTGGGCGCCATCGATGTCGAGCGCGGCGCCAAGGTCTCGGGTTCGCGCTTCTACTACCTGACCGGAATCGGCGCGCTGCTGGAGCTCGCCCTGGTCAACGCGGCGATCGCGCAGGCGGGCGAGGCCGGCTTCGTGCCGATGCTGACCCCCGCGCTGGTCCGCCCACGCGCCATGGAGGGCACCGGCTTCCTCGGCCAGGCCGCGGAGAACGTGTACCACCTGGACAAGGACGACCTGTACCTGGTCGGCACCTCCGAAGTGCCCCTCGCGGCGTACCACATGGACGAGATCATCGAGGCCGACAAACTGCCGCTGCGGTACGCGGGCTTCTCGCCCTGCTTCCGCCGTGAGGCCGGGACGTACGGTAAGGACACCCGCGGCATCTTCCGGGTGCACCAGTTCGACAAGGTCGAGATGTTCTCCTACGTCGCTCCCGAGGACGCGGAGGCCGAGCACCAGCGTCTCCTGGACTGGGAGAAGCAGTGGCTGACCGGTCTGGAGCTGCCGTTCCAGGTCATCGACGTCGCCACCGGCGATCTCGGCGCCTCGGCCTCGCGCAAGTTCGACTGCGAGGCGTGGATCCCGACCCAGGGCAAGTACCGCGAGCTGACGTCCGCGTCGAACTGCGACGGCTTCCAGGCCCGCCGTCTGTCGGTCCGTATGCGGGACGGCAAGAAGGTGCAGCCGCTGGCGACGCTGAACGGCACGCTGTGCGCCGTGCCGCGCACCATCGTGGCGATCCTGGAGAACCACCAGCTCGTCGACGGTTCGGTGCGCGTACCGCCGGTGCTGCGCCCCTACCTCGGCGACCGGGAGATTCTGGAGCCGATCACCAAGTGAGCTCGGCCCCGCCGCTCCCGTACCGGCTGATCGCCACGGACCTCGACGGCACGCTTCTGCGCGAGGACGACACCGTCTCGCAGCGCACCCGCGACGCGCTCGCCGCGGCCACCGCGGCGGGTGCCGCGCACATCGTCGTCACCGGACGCGCCGTGCCCTGGACCCGGCACATCCTGGACGACCTCGGCTACGAAGGCCTCGCGGTCTGCGGGCAGGGCGCGCAGGTCTACCACGCCGGTGAGCACCGGCTGCTGACCTCCGTGACGCTCGACCGGCAACTGGCGGGTCTGGCTCTGGCCAAGCTGGAGGCCGAGGTCGGCCCGCTGGCCCTGGCCGCGAGCCGGGACGGTCTCGACGGCGAGGTGCTGGTCGGCCCCGGCTACCGCGTCCAGGAAGGCCCGCTGCCCGTGCTGGCCTACGAGGACCCTGCCGAGCTGTGGTCCGCCCCGCTGAACAAGGTCTACATCCAGCACCCCGGACTCGACGACGACGCCCTGACCAGTGTGGCCAGGGCGACGGTCGGCGGACTGGTGGACGTGGTGATGGCGGGCCAGGGCGTGGTCGAACTGCTGCCGCTGGGGCTGAGCAAGGCGACGGGTCTGTCGCTGGCCGCCCGTCGGCTGGGACTGAAGGCCGCGGACACGATCGCCTTCGGCGACATGCCGAACGACATCCCGATGTTCGCGTGGGCGGCGCACGGCGTGGCGATGGCGAACGCGCACGAGGAACTGAAGTCGGTGGCGGACGAGGTCACCTCGTCGAACGACGCGGACGGCATCGCCGTGGTCCTGGAGCGCTGGCTCGGCTGACGCGTTCGGCCGGTGCGGGGCGTGCGGCGTGGAGGCCGAGGTCCGCGTCGGCCGGGGTGCGGCGTACGGCTTTCGGCGAAGGCCGCCGGAAACGACCTGCGTAACGGGGCCTGCGTACGGCGGAGGATGCGCGGATCGAACGCGCGCGGGGCTCCCGCCCCGACGACGGCTTAGCAAGCCGCTGCCTTACCACTCGGCCAATCCTCCGGGACGGGGCGGCCCGCGCAGATGCGCGCTCGAAGCGGCCGCCCCCGGACAGCTGCTCGCGGGCGGCGTGGAGTCTCGGTGGCTACTCCAGTGCCTGCCCGGCGCTGCCCTGACGGGAGCTCGACGGACTCGTACTCTCGGTCATCGTCGCGCTCCTCTCCCGGTAGGTGGTACCGATCGCACTGGTGTGCCCCGGCCCGACCACTGTGCCGGGCCGGGGCGGTCCCGCGCCACCGAATTACCGGCGGCGCGGGCACTGCGTCCCCGCGGTCATTGCCGCGGTTCGGTCAGCGGCGCCTGCGACGGCGCAGATCCCTCAACTGACGGGCGAAGTCGTCCATCCTGGCGTCCATGCGCAGCATGTCGTCGGACAGTTCGCACAGTCGGTTGCTCATCGCCCCGACCACGCGGTTGGTGGCATCCAGCCGCTGGTCCAGGGAGTCGAGCCGCTGCGACATCCGGTTGAGCACCGGGCCGAGTTCGCACAGCGCCGTGCCGACGCCGGCGAGGCACTGTTCGACCGCGGTGACACGCCGGTCGAGTGAGGCGTGGGCCTCTCGCCAGCCCTCCTCGGCATCGAGGAGATAGGTGCGGACGCGGCGGGCGATGTCACTGTCGCGCAGGAGCATCGCGATGTTGAGCACCGTCCGGCGGGTGTAGAGAGTGAGGCTGGAACGGCGCTGTGGATAACTTCCCGCCCCGCTCGCGGATGAGAGTGACAACTTGTCACTCTGATATTCCCGCAGGTCAGAGCCGCGCAGCACGCGCATCCCGTTCTCGGTGAGCTCCTCACGATGCCGCGAGGTCACCTGCCTGACGACCTCTGTGGATACTTCGAAGTACCGCGCAACGCCCTCTGTGGATACGTGCACGTTGTCAGGGAGCAGAGCGAGCGCCTTGACCTTGTCGAGTGCTTCGACACACCCCTGGACGCTGTCGCGCATCGCGCGCGATTCGAGCAGGGCACCTTCTGGTGGCATGAGCATGCCTTCTGTTCGGGGAGCTGACAGTGGACAGCCCTCTCCCCGGGCACAGGGGTGGAGGTCGGCTCACGGTGCAACTCACTCAATGACCGTTCCGGGCGCAGTCCCTGCCCTCACGGCAATCCCCGACTTCACGAACTCTCGACGCCACTCACTCCAGTTGCCTCCACGCACCGAGGACAACGAGCCGATAAACGTACAGTTACGCGAAATGCGTCGGCCCCCGCCTGTCCTGGCGGGGGCCGACGCACCTGGCGATGTCTCCGGTGTGGTCTCCGGGGTCGCTGTCTCTCACTCCTCGCCGGCGAGCTTCAGCACCCGCAGCTTCTGGCCCGCGTACCACGTGGCCGCGACCGTGACACCGGCGAGCAGCACCGCTGCCAGCGGAAGCCCGACGTCCGAGCCGATCAGGCCCTCGCCGCCGATCTTCTCGGCGAGCGCGAGCGCCCACTGCTGGACGCTCAGGGTGCGGGCGCCGGGCACCAGGCTGCCGAACAGCGTCTCCCAGACCAGTGCGTAGACGAGGCCGATGACGACCGCGTGCCGGCTGACCGTGCCCAGCAGCAGGAACAGTGCGCTGTAGGCGATCGAGGCGACGAGTGCCGCGACCGTGTAGGCGATCGCGACCTGCTGACCGTTGCCGTTGAGGATGAACCCCGCGATGAGGGTGGGGATGGCCGAGAAGGCCATCGTCACGGCGATCGCCACGATCAGCTTGGTGAAGATGATCGTCGGCCGCTTCACCGGCTTGGCCAGCAGATAGACGATCGAGCCGTCGTCGATCTCGGGACCGATCGCTCCCGTGCCTGCGATGACACCGATGAGCGGCACCATCGTGGCGATGGCGAAGCCGCCGAGGACGTCGGCGGCGACCTGGTCGTCGACGCCGTTGAAGCTCCGTACCGCCACCGCGATGACGAGCAGCAGGGCGGGCAGGACGAACAGGATGGCTGCCCGGCGCCTGCCGAGCACGGCCCGATAGGTGAGCCGGGCGACTGTGGGGTTGTACATGACGTCACAGCTCCTTTCAGGCCGCTACGAGGTAGGAGAAGACCGACTCGAGGGACTCGTCCGAGGGCGAGACCGTGAGGAGCCGGATGGAGTGCTCGCGGGCGACCCGCGGCAGCAGTTCGGTGAACCTGCCGAAGTCGACGGCCTGGATGCGCAGCGCGCCCTCGGCGAGGTCGACCTCGATGCCGGCCGTCGACGGGTCGGCGATCAGGGCCGCGGCGAGCGCGCGGTCGTCGCTGGACCGTACGAGATAGCGGTGCGGCCGGTCCGTCATCAGCCGGCGGATCTTCCGGAAGTCACCGGACGCGGCATGCCGTCCGGCGACGATCACCTCGATGTGGGAGGCGAGTTGCTCGACCTCCTCCAGGATGTGCGAGGAGAACAGCACGGTGCGCCCCGCGGCGCCCATGCGCCGCAGCAGATCCATCAGCTGCATGCGCTGGCGCGGGTCCATGCCGTTGAAGGGCTCGTCGAGCAGCAGCACCGACGGGTCGTGGACCAGCGCGGACGCCATCTTCACGCGCTGCCGCATGCCCTTGCTGTACGTCGAGATCTTGCGGTCCTGCGCATACTCCATCTCGACCGTCGCGAGCGCCTTCTGGGCCTCCTTGGCACCCAGACCGTGCAACTCGGCGTTGGCGACGACGAATTCGCGGCCGGTCAGGAAGTCGTACATCGCTTCCCGCTCCGGTACGACGCCGATCTGGCGGTAGACGGACTCGTTGCGCCAGATGGCATGGCCGTCGAGCGTGACGCTTCCCGTGGAGGGGGCGAGGAAACCACCCATCATGTTGATGAGGGTGGACTTTCCGGCACCGTTCGGGCCGAGCAGACCGGTGACGCCGGGGCCGACGGTCATGGTCACGTCGTTGACGGCCACGACATTGCCGAACCACCGCGAGGTGTGCTCGATGTTCAGAGTGCTCATGGGCGCAGCCCATTCCTTAGGAGGGTGGTGGTGGGCGACGGGCGGGCGGTCACAGCCCGACCTTTCGGTAGCGGCGCATCAGGACGGCGTACGAGCCGGCGACGAGCGCGAGGACAACCAGCAGATAGACCACGCCGGCACCGGCGCCCGGTCCCGCTTCGCCCGGGAAGGCGGAGGTGGCTCCGAGGAAGGCGGTCTGCACGCCGTCGATGAGGGTGACCGGCGAGAAGAGGCCGAGCCACTTGATCGCTCCGGCCGATCCGGTCTCCCAGGCGATGGCCTGGACGGTGGAGACGGCGCCGTAGGTGATCGTGAACGTCGCGATGACGGCGGCGACACCGAAGCCGCGGCGCGGTGTGAGCGCGGCCATCACCAGGCCGAGTCCGCCGAAGAGCACCGAGAGGAGCGCCACCGAGACCATGCCCTGTGCGAAGCCCTTCGTCTGGTCCATGAAGTCCATCTTGGCCAGCAGCGAGCCGACGTAGAGGATCACCAGCGGCGCCGCGGTGAGGACGAACAGCGCGGACGCCATCGCCCCGTACTTCGCGAGGACGTAGTCGATCCGCTCGATCGGGCGCGAGAAGTACAGCGGCACCGTCTTGAAGCGCAGGTCGCGGGAGACGGACTGCGGTGCCTGCGCGGCCAGATAGAGCCCGATGACCGCCTGGGTGACGATCGCGTAGCGCGTGTAGTCGAGGGGGAGGTCGTTCATCTTGGTGGTGACGGCGACCGCCACGATGATCGCGGCGGGCACGCACATCACCGCGAAGAGGATCATCGGCAGCACCTTGGACTTCGCCGAACGGCCGAGGCCGTAGGCGCCGCGCAGCGACTGCGAGTAGAGCGAGCGGCGTGCGTAGGCACGGCCGAGGCGCTGGCCCTCGTAGTTCCGGTAGCCGATGTTGTGGATACGGGTGGTCTCGGGGACCGTTCCGGACAGCTCCGTGCTCATCGGGCCTGCACCTCCATCGCCTGTGCCGCTGCCTCCGGGCGGAAGACCTCCGCGATGTGGTGGCGTCGCTGTTCCATCCGTACGAGGCCGAGACCGAGGCCGGCGACGGTGTCGCGCACGACGTCGTACGTCTCTTCGCCCGTGGCCTCGATCAGCAGGATGTGGCCGGCTCCCGGCAGTCCCTCCTCCACGCCCGCGTGGAGCGTGATCCCGGCGGCCGCCAGTGCCTCACGGAGCGTCGCGGTCCCGTCGGGGTGCTTGTCCGTGTCGGTGACCTCGACCGCGAGGGTCGTGGTGGTCTGGGTGAAGTCGCTGGTGGAGCTGGACCGCAGGAGTGCGCCGCCGTCGATGACGACGACGTGGTCACAGGTGCGCTCGAGTTCACCGAGGAGGTGCGAGGTGACCAGGACCGAGATCCCGAAGTCGGTGTAGACGCGCCGGATGAGGCCGAGCATCTCGTCGCGGCCCACCGGATCGAGGCCGTTGGTCGGCTCGTCCAGGAGGACGAGCTTGGGGTCGTGGACCAGGGCCTGCGCGAGTTTCACCCGCTGTTTCATGCCGGTCGAGTAGCCGCCGATGGGGCGGTACCGCTCCTCGTAGAGGCCGACATGCCGCAGGGTGTCCGCGGTGCGCTCGCGGGCGGCCGTCGCCGGCAGCCCGGACATGCGCGCCATGTGGACGACGAACTCGGTGGCCGAGACGTCGGGCGGCAGGCAGTCGTGCTCGGGCATGTAACCCACCTGCTCACGGATGGCGCCGCCGCTGGTGGCGACGTCGAGGCCGAGCACCGCGGCCCGGCCTTCCGTGGCGGGGGACAGACCCAGCAGGATCTTGATCAACGTGGACTTGCCGGCTCCGTTGGCGCCCACCAGGCCGGTCACACCGGGTCCGATGTCCAAGGAGAGCCGGTCAAGAGCGGTCACCCGGGGGAACCGCTTGCTCAGGCTTTCGGTCGCGATCACAGTCACAGTTCGAAGGTAGTGGTGCACGACACAGGGAGCGTCAGCCCTGACGGCTGTATCCGTGTCCGACTCCAGAGGTACGGACCCGTAGGGGCATGCGACCTCAGTGCCCCCGGGACGTCGGGGGACGGCGGTGTTTTCCACAGGCTTCGGCACGGGTCTTGACGTAGCCGCCGGGCATTGTCACATTCATCAGTGTCAAGTTACGGGCACGTACTGCATCCGACACGGGACGGACAGTGGCATGACCTCAGCAGTGGCAGGCGAACTCACCGCGGAGCTGCGGGGGTTCAGAGACGTGCAGCGGCTCGCCTACGACTGCGCGGAGGCGGTGGCGGCGCAGCTCAAGCCGGGCGTGACCGAGCGCGAGGCCGCGCGCATGCAGCGCGACTGGCTGCGGGAGCGCGGGGTGCGGGACTGGTTCCATCTGCCGTTCGCCTGGTTCGGCGACCGCACGGCCTTCGTCGGCTTCCGGGTGCCCCTGCAGTTCTTCCCCACGAACCGCGTGCTCGAGCCGGGCATGCCCTTCATTCTCGACATGGCTCCGGTGCACAGGGGCTTCACCGCGGACATCGGCTATTCGGGCTGTCTCGGCCCGAGCCCGCTGCACAGCAAGCTGCTCTCCGATCTCCAGGCACACCGCGAGCTGATTCTGCGCGAGGTGCGGGAGCGGCGATCGCTGCGCGAGATATACGAGGACGTGGAGCGCCTCATGGTCCGCCAGGGGTACGCCAACCGGCACCGCGCGTATCCCTTCGGCGTGATCGCCCACAAGATCGACCGAGTGAAGGACCGGCGCTGGTCACCGAGCCTCTTCGGCTTCGGCACCCAGTCGCTGAAGGGCCTCGCGAGCGACGCGCTGCACGGTCATCGCGACGGCTGGTCACCACTGTGGAGCCCATACAAGTTCTCCGACCACCCGCCCCGTCCGGGGCTCTGGGCGGTCGAACCGCACCTCGGATTCCGGGGCACGGGCGCGAAGTTCGAGGAGATCCTGGTGGTCACCGACTCCAGGGACCCCGAGCAGAGCGCGTTCTGGCTGGACGACGATCTGCCGCATGTGCGGCGCTGGGCGGAGGACGCGTGAGTCTCGAAGGGGCGCGGGAGCGCTGGGTGCGTACGGGAGGAATCGAGCTGTGCGTCGCCGAACTGGGCGACACCGACAGGCCGACGGTCCTCCTCGTACACGGATACCCGGACAGCAAGGAAGTGTGGTCCGAGGTCGCCGGACGGCTGGCCGACCGCTTCCATGTGGTGCTGTACGACGTGCGGGGGCACGGTCGCTCGACCGCGCCGACCCCGCTGCGCGGCGGCTTCACGCTGGAGAAGCTGACGGACGACTTCCTCGCCGTCGCCGACGCGGTGAGTCCCGGCCGGCCGGTGCATCTCGTCGGGCACGACTGGGGCTCCGTGCAGGGCTGGGAGTTCGTCACGCTGGAGCGCACAGAGGGGCGGATCTCCTCCTTCACCTCGATGTCCGGACCGTCGCTGGACCACTTCGGGCACTGGATCAAGAAGCGGATGAGCCGGCCGACCCCCCGCAGGGTCGGACAGCTCCTCGGCCAGGGCGCCAAGTCCTGGTACGTGTACATGCTGCATACGCCGGTGCTCCCCGAGCTCGCCTGGCGCGGACCGCTCGGCAGGCAGTGGCCGAAGATCCTCCGGCGCATGGAGAAGCCGGCCGCCGGCGACTACCCGACACCCTCGCTCCCCCAGGACGCTGCCCACGGCGCCTGGCTGTACCGCGACAACGTCCGTGCCCGGCTCCGCCGCCCCCGTCCCGACGCCTACGCCCACGCGCCCGTGCAGCTCATCACGCCGACCGGGGACTTCTTCCTGTCCGAGCGGCTCTACGACGACCTGGGCACCTGGGCACCGCAGTTGACCCGCCGGACGCTGCCCGCCCGGCACTGGATCCCGCGCACCCGGCCCGACCAACTGGCCTCTTGGATTGCTGAGTTCGTGACCCAGCACGAGGGCAGTCCGGCGGGCACGGCGGCGCCGGTGAGTGCGGCCAGGGGCGCCCACGCCGAGCGGTTCGGCGGACAGCTCGTCCTGGTGACGGGCGCGGCCAGCGGCATCGGACGGGCGACCGCCTTCGCGTTCGCCGAGGCCGGGGCCCGGGTCGTGGCCGTGGACCGGGACGCGGAGGGCGCGGCGAGGACCGCGGAGATGGCCCGGCTCATCGGGGCTCCCGAGGCCTGGGGCGAGGCGGTGGACGTCAGCGACGAGGAGGCGATGGAGAAGCTCGCCGACCGGGTCGCCACCGAGTACGGAGTGGTCGACGTCCTCGTCAACAACGCGGGGATCGGCCTGTCCGGCTCCTTCCTCCAGACCACGTCCGCGGACTGGAAGAAGGTCCTCGACGTCAATCTGTGGGGTGTCATCCACGGCTGCCGGCTCTTCGGGCGGCAGATGGCCGAGCGCGGACAGGGCGGCCACATCGTCAACACCGCGTCGGCCGCCGCCTATCAGCCCTCCAAGGCGCTGCCCGCGTACAGCACCTCCAAGGCCGCGGTGCTGATGCTCAGCGAATGCCTGCGGGCCGAGCTCGCGGGCAAGGGGATCGGGGTCTCGGCGATCTGCCCGGGCTTCGTCAACACCAACATCACCTCCACCGCGCGCTTCGCCGGCGTCGACGCGGCCGAGGAGCAGCGGCGCCAGAAGAAGTCCGCCCGGCTCTACGGTCTGCGCAACTACCCGCCGGAGAAGGTCGCCGACGCCATCCTGCGCGCCGTCGTACGGAACCAGGCGGTGGTGCCGGTGACGCCCGAGGCCCGCGGCCTTCGCTTCATGTCCCGTTTCACGCCCAGGACTCTGCGCGCGATCGCCCGGCTGGAGCCGCCGCTGTGAGCACCGAGGAGCAGACCGGTCACCATGCCATCACCCCGCGGCGGGTCTCGTTCGACTGGGACGGGACCCCGCTGCACTGGATACCCGACGAGCCCGTCGCCACCCATGTGATCAATGTGCTGCATCTGCTGCTGCCCGCCGGGGAGCGGTGGTTCGTCAAGGTCTTCAAGGAAGCCCTGCCGATGGTGTCGGACCCGGTGCTGCTGAAGGACGTCAAGGGCTTCATGGGGCAGGAGGCCACCCACAGCGTGCAGCACTCCCATGTGCTGGACCATCTGGCGGCCCAGCGGCTCGCCACCGAGGACTTCACCCGGCACGTCGACTTCCTCTTCGAGAAGCTCCTCGGCGAGACACCGCCGTTCAACGCACCGGTGCCGCCGCGGGAATGGCTGCGGTTCCGGCTCTCGATCATCGCGGCGATCGAGCAGTTCACCGCGGTGCTGGGCGACTGGGTGCTGCGAGCCGAAGGGCTCGACCGTGCGGACGCCGACGAGATCATGCTCGACCTGCTGCGCTGGCACGGCGCCGAGGAGGTCGAGCACCGAGCCGTCGCCTTCGACATGTACCAGCACTGCGGAGGCTCGGGGCTGCCACGCTACGCACGCCGCATCGAAGGCATGGTGGTCACCACCCCGGTGCTGCTGTGGCTGTGGGCCTGGGGCACGGCGTATCTCATCCGTCACGACCCCGAACTGGCGGGCCGGCTGCGCTACTCCCTGCGCGAGCACAACCGCGCGGTCGCCAGAGGGCTGCTGCCCACCTGGCGCGAGCTGGGCGCCGCGATACCCCGCTACTTCCGGCGGTCGTACCATCCCTCGCAGGAAGGTTCGCTGCGCAGGGCCGTCGACTATCTCGCGACCTCGCCGGCGGCCCGCGCCGCGGCGGGGGCGGTGGGCCGCGCCGCCCTGTCGTAGGCGGTCTGTCATCGAGGGAGCGGGCGTGTCCGAGCAGTCAGTCGCCGAGTACCGCATCGAGGATCTCGCGCACCGCAGCGGCGCCACGGTCCGTACGATCCGCGCCTACCAGGACCGCGGGCTGCTGCCCAAGCCCGAACGGCGCGGCCGGTCCAACGTCTACGGCTCCACCCATCTGGCGCGGCTGCGGCAGATCGCCGATCTGCTCGACCGGGGCTACACCCTGGCGTCGATCAAGGAGTTGCTGGAGGCCTGGGACGCGGGCCGGGGACTCGGCGGAGTGCTCGGGCTGGTCGCCGAGGTGCAGGGCCCGTGGACCGACGAGGAGGCGGCCCGGATCACCCGGGACGAGCTGAACGCCAAGTTCGGGGGGAAGCCGGACGATGCCGCGGTCGCCGAGGCGGTGGAGCTCGGGGTGCTGGAGGCCGTGCCGGGGCGGGACGACGAGTTCCTGGTCCCCAGCCCTCAGGAACTTGCTGTGGCGGCCGAGTTGCACGCGGCCGGGGTTCCGCTCCGGGCAATCTCCGGTCATCTGAGGGAACTTCGCGGCCAGGTGGAGCACATCGCTTCGCGTTTCCTGGAGTTCACCACCGAGCACGTCTTCGCCCGCTATCTCGGGCACCGGCCGCCGACCGACGCGAATGCGGCCGAAGCGGCGTCGCTGGTGCGACGACTCCGTCCGCTCGCACAGCAGACGGTGGATGCCGAACTGGCGCGCGCCATGCGTACGTTCGCCACCCAGCACCTGCAACTCCACCTGACGTCGGAGGGTCCTCTTCCCGTCGGCTCCGAGGCGCGTTCCGTCGCCCTGCCGACGGAGACGATCCTGGCCGTACAGGCCCTGGTTGGCGCGGAGCATGCGGCAGCGTTCATCACCGCGGCGACCGAACGGGAGCTTCAGGCAAGGACCTTGGATGCTCTGGCGTCAAGGACAGGCGACACCAGTGGACTTGGCCAAAGCACGTAAAACGAACAGGAGTTGTCCACAGAATCGTCAATTCCCCTGTGGATAACCACAGTTGGCTGTGGATCAAACATTCGCAGCGATTTTTCTGGGTGGCGGCGAGGGTGATCGGCCGGGCACGCTGACCGCATGAACGAAAGACCCGACAAACGATCCGACGGACGATCCGACAAGCGAGACCGATCCGACAAGCGAGACTCCGCGCGCGGACGGCCGGTCGCCGAGCCTGAGCCGTCCGGAGCCGAGCACGGCTCCGAGCCCGACCGGGGCGGCGCCGAGCCCGACGAGCGGCGCACCGTGAAGGTGTCGAAGTACCTCTCGAAGCATCTGCGCCATCAGCCGGAGCGGATCGGCATCACCCTCGACGAGAACGGCTGGGTGCCGGTGGACGAGCTGATGCGCGCCGCGGCCGCGCACCACTTCCCCTTCACCCGCGCCGAGCTGGACCATGTCGTCGCCGTCAACGACAAACGGCGCTTCACCATCGACGGCACACGTATCCGCGCCAACCAGGGCCACACGGTCGAGGTCGACCTGGACCTGCCCCCGGCCGAACCTCCCGCGTACCTCTACCACGGCACGGTCGCCGCGCATCTGGACGCGATCCGCGCCGAGGGCCTGCGTCCCATGCGCCGCCACCATGTGCACCTGTCGCCGGACCGCGAGACGGCGACGCGGGTCGGCGCGCGCCGCGGCCGCCCCGTCATCCTGTCCGTGGACTCCGGGGCGATGCACCGCGCGGGCCATGTCTTCCGCGTCAGCGCGAACGGCGTGTGGCTGGCGGAGGCCGTCCCGACCGAGTTCCTGCGGTTCCCCGGCGCGTAGTTCCGTGCGCTGCGTCCGGGGTGCGTGGATCCGGCGACGCTGTGCGCGTCAGCGCCGCAGCTGCGCGAGCCCCTCGGTCGCGATCTGCTCGAAGACCGCCTGGTCGGCGGCGAAGTCCGAGTCCGGGATCGGCGCGTGGATCGCGATCTCCGTGAAGCCCAGCTCGAAGTGCTTGCCCGCGAAGTCCACGAAGGCGTCGAGCGAGGTCAGCGGCGTCCCGCGGTCCGGTGTGAAGCCGGTGAGCAGGATCTTGTCCAGGTCCGCCACGTCCCGGCCCGCTTCCGCGCACGCCTTGCCGAGCTTGTCGATCTGCCCGCGGATCGCCTCGCGGGACTGCGCCGGAGTGCCCGTCTCGAAGATCTTCGGGTCGCCCGTGGTCACCCACGCCTGGCCGTGCTGCGCCGCGAGCTTCAGCCCGCGCGGCCCGGTCGCCGCCACCGCGAACGGCAGCCGCGGCCGCTGTACGCAACCAGGGATGTTGCGTGCCTCGACCGCCGAGTAGAAGAGCCCGTCGTAGGTGACGGAGTCCTCGGTCAGCAGCCGGTCCAGCAGCGGTACGAACTCGGCGAAGCGATCCGCCCTCTCCCGCGGGGTCCAGGCCTCCTGCCCGAGCGCCGTCGCGTCGAAGCCCATGCCGCCCGCGCCGATACCCAGCGTGACCCGCCCGCCGGAGATGTCGTCGAGGGAGATCAGCTCCTTGGCGAGGGTCACGGGGTGCCGGAAGTTCGGCGAGGTGACCAGGGTGCCGAGGCGCAGCCGGTCGGTGGCGGCGGCAGCGGCGGTCAGCGTCGGGACCGCGCCGTACCAGGGGCCGTCGCGGAAGGTGCGCCACGACAGGTGGTCGTAGGTGTAGGCGGTGTGGAAGCCGAGCTGCTCGGCTCGCAGCCACTCGTCACGGCCGCCGTCGTGCCAGGGACGGACAGGAAGGATCACGGTGCTCAAACGCATGCCTTCGAGCGTACGTGGCCCCGAGGACTCCTCCGCCCGGACCCGGGAACTGTGCTCCGTCCCGCCCCGGGGAAGTCCTCCGCCCGCCCGGATCACCCCGCAGCGCAGGGGGAAACCCGCGGCTCTTCTCGGAGAATCCCCCCGGTCACGCCCAGCTGCACTCAGATGTGCGCCCTGTCGCACGCACGTGCGCGGGCGTACGGGAGAATGGATCGGTGACCTCAGCTACCGATTCCTTTCCGCCCGTCGTCCCCCGGCTGATCGCCACCGACCTGGACGGCACGCTGCTGCGCGACGACAAGTCCGTCTCGGAACGCACCATCGCCGCCCTCGCGGCCGCCGAGGAGGCCGGGGTAGAGGTCTTCTTCGTCACCGGCCGCCCGGCCCGCTGGATGGACGTGGTCAGTGACCATGTCCACGGCCACGGCCTGGCGATATGCGCCAACGGCGCCGCCGTCGTCGATCTGCACGCGGGCGGGAAGGTGCTGGAGGTCCGGCCCCTGGAGCGGGACATCGCCCTCGACGTCGTACGCACCCTGCGGGACGCCGCCCCCGGGACCTCCTTCGCGGTCGAGACGACCGTCGGCATCCACTACGAGCCTCAGTACCCGCCGTTCTTCCTCGACCCCGGCGCGACCGTCGCGACCGCCGAGAAGCTGCTCCACGAGGAGGAGCCCGGCTCCGCCGCCCCGGTGATCAAGCTGCTCGCCCACCACCCCGATCTGACGCCCGACGGGTTCCTCACCCTGGCACGTACGGCCGCGGGCGATCGTGCGTCCTTCACCCGTTCCAGCCCGTCCGCGCTCCTGGAGATCAGCGGCCTGGGCGTGAGCAAGGCCAGCACCCTCGCGCTGTGCTGTGCCAACCGCGGGATCTCCTCCGACCAGGTCGTGGCCTTCGGTGACATGCCGAACGACGTGGAGATGCTCACCTGGGCGGGGACCTCGTACGCGATGGGCAACGCCCATCCGGACGTGATCGCCGCGGCTTCGGGGCGGACCGTGGCCAACAACGAGGACGGGGTGGCGGTCGTCATCGAGCGCATCCTGCAGAACCTCCCGCCCGAGGGCGTCTGAGCACGTTCGCGGCGAGGGCGTCCGGGGTGTCGATCCCGTGTCGAACCCCTTCCGCGTGAGGCGGCGGAGGGGCGTCACAGCCCGACGCCCCGCTCCGCCAGCCACGGCACGGGATCGACCCCCGAGCCCAGATGAGGCGTGAGCCGCACCTCGAAGTGCAGGTGCGGCCCCGTCGAGTTGCCCGTGGTGCCCGCCTGACCGATCCACTGCCCGGTGTGCACCTGCTGTCCCTGGTCGACGGCCAGGGACGCCAGGTGGGCGTACTGCGTGTAGTAGCCGCCCGGGTGCTGGACGATGATCTCGATGCCGAAGGCGCCTCCGCAGGAGACGGAGAGCACCCGGCCCGCCCCCACCGCGCGCACCGGCGCCCCGATGCCCACCGCGAAGTCCTGGCCCGTGTGCCCGCTCACCCAGTGCGACCCGCCGCTCCCGAAGCTTGCGGACAGCGCGTAGTCCTCCACCGGCGGGACCCACGCCGCCGCCGGTGGCGTGTCCTCGTCGACGGGTACGGCGCCCGCGCAGGTGCCGGCGGCCACGCTCCGGTCCGCCTCGCCCTGCAGCGTCCACTGCGCTGCCTCCAGCTTGGTCGCGATGCGCTGCTTGGCCGCGGCCAGCCCCGCCCTGCGGACGTCGAGGTCGTGCCAGGCGGCCCTGGCCCGCCGCTCGGCCGCGCTCAGCCGCTGCTCCGCGAGACGGGCCCGGTCGAGCAGCCGGCCCACGGCCTCCTCCGCCTGACGTGCGATACGCCGTCCTCGCAGCAGCTCGTCGGGGGTCTTCGACAGAAGCAGCCGCGCGGTGAACGTGAGCGATCCGCCGTTCCGGTACTGCGCGCGGGCGACCCCACCCAAGTCGTCGCGCAGGAGGCTCATCTCGCCCCGCTGCTGATCGAGCTGGTCCTGAAGCCTGCCGGCCGCGAGGCGCTGCGCCTCGGCGGCGCGTCTGCCCTTCTCGTACCCCGCGGTGGCGCGCGCCGCCTCCGCGTACAGCCGGGCCACTTCCGCGCTGATGCTGATGTCCGGGCCGTCGACGGGTGGCGCGGCCGGTTCCGGTGCGGCGGCGGGCGGCGCGGGCGGCTCCGGGTCGGCGGGCGCCACGAGAGCCGGCGCCGGAGGACCCGGGAGCACGGGAGCCGGGAGCAGGGGAGCCGGGAGCAGGGGACCCGGCAACAGGGGAGCGGGGATCGCGGGAACCGGCACGGTGGGCAGCGGCATCGGATCCACCGGTGTGCCCGCGGCCGGGGACGGAGTCGTCGTGAGAAGGGCACACAGCACCACCGGGACGAGCAGCAGCCGGTCACGGGGTCTCAGGCACATGTCCGGATCGTCACCCGGCGGGCGCGCGATTTGTGGTACCGCCGAGGTGTCGTACGGCCACCTGGCCCAGGATCCGGCCCGTTGCGCGGGACGGCCACAGCCACGCGGGGCTTGTCGCCTCGACCGTGCGACCGTGGCAAGGAGGCGAAGCCCGGCTACAGCGGTGCCTCCCAGAACACCGTCGTCCCGCGGCCGTCCTCACCGATCCCCGGGCCGCTGCGGCTCGTTCCGCCGAGGGCCTCGGCACGGCGGGCAAGATTGCGCAGCCCACTGCGCCGCCCACCCGCAGACATGCCCACCCCGTCGTCGGCGACGGTCAGCCGGACACCGTCGGAGCCGTCGTCGAGTGCCACGGTCGCATCGACGACGACATCGATACGGGTCGCCTCCGCGTGCCGGAAGGCGTTCGACAGCGCCTCGCGCAGCGCCGCGATCAGGTTCTTCGCGGTGAGCTCGCCGACGACCGAGTCCACGGGGCCGCGGAAGCGGTGGCCGGGCCTGAAGCCGAGAGGGACGGCCGCCATGTTGATCTCCCGCAGGACCCGGGTGCGCAGCCCGGACGGCACCTCGGCAGGGCCCTGTTGCAACGCGAAGATGGCGGTGCGGATCTCCTGGATGGTCACGTCCAGTTCGTCGACCGCCTTGCCCACGCCCTCCTGCACCGCGGGCACGACCGACCGGCGCTGGGCGCTCTCCAGCATCATCCCGGTGGCGAACAGCCGCTGGATCACCAGATCGTGCAGGTCGCGGGCGATCCGGTCGCGGTCCTCGTACACCGCGAGCCGCTCCCGGTCCCGCTGGGCCTCCGCCATCATCAGCGCCAGCGCGGCCTGTGAGGCGAACTGTGCGGCGAGCGTCCGTTCCGCCTCGCTGAACGGCCGGGCCCCGCGCGCCCGGGGAGTGGCGAGCGCCCCGAGCACCCGTCCCCCGCTGCGCAGCGGCAGCAGCATGCTGGGGCCGAAGCGCCCCGTCATCCGGGTGAGCAGACGCGGATCGGTGGCCGCGTCCGTGACGAAGACCGCCTCGCCGGCCAGCAGTTGGGCCACGACCGGGCTCTCCGGCGGTAGGACGATGCCGAGGGATGTCGCGGGGTGGTCGGAGGCCACGGCGACGATCTCCAGTCCGCCTTCGCCGGCCGGCAGCAGCACGATCCCGGCGGCGGCCTCGGCGAGCTTTCGGGCCTGCTCGGCGACGACGGCCAGCGCGTCGTCGGCGTCACCGCCGGAGAGCAGGGCGGTGGTCACGGCGACCGAACCGTCGATCCAGTGCTCCCGCTGGCGTGCCGCTTCGTAAAGGCGAGCGTTTCCGATGGCGATGCCGGCCTCGGTGGCGAGCACGCGCACCATGTGGAGGTCCTCGTCGTCGAAGTCGGCTCCGTTCCTCTTCTCCGTCAGATAGAGGTTGCCGAAGATCTCGCCCTGGACGCGGATGGGAACGCCGAGGAAGGAACGCATCGGCGGATGTCCCGGCGGCAGTCCGGTGAAGCGCGGATCGGACGTGAGATCGGTGAGCCGTACGGGGGCGGGCCCGTGGATCAGTGCACCGAGGAGCCCGTGCCGGCCGCCCGGCGGATGCCCGATCCGCTGGGCCACCTCCTCGTCGGCGCCGTAGGTCACGAAGTCGGAGAGGCCTTCGCCCTCCTCGTCGACGACGCCGATGGCGGCGTAGCGGGCGTCGGCGAGTTCGGCAGCGGTCTTGCAGATCCGGTCGAGCGTGGAGTGCAGTTCGAGTCCGGTGCCGACGGACCGCATGGCCTCCAGCAGCTGCGGGACCCGGGCCGTGAGCTCGGTGGACAGGCCCTGGAGGCCGCGGGTCGCCTGTGCCGCGGCTTCGGCGGGGTCCCTCGATTCCTGCGGCTCGGGCTCGGTCATGACCTTGAGCGTAGTTAGCCGCGTTTGTGAGGGAAAGTTGCCGTCTGCCGGGATCAGACCCCTGCCGCCGCCACCCGGGTGCCGAGCAGATCCGCCGCCCGCTCCCGCTCCACCATCCGGCGCAGCGGACCGTCCACCGCCGCGATCTCGGCGTACGGGCCGCGCTGCACCACCCGGCCGTCCTCCAGGACCACGACCTCGTCCACGGCGTCGAGCCCCTGGAGCCGATGCGTGATCAGCACCGTGGCCGCTCCTCGCAGCGTGCGGTCCTCGGTGGCCGCCAGGAGGTCTGCCGTCAGCGCGTCGGCGGTCACCAGGTCGAGATGCTCGGCCGGCTCGTCCAGTACGAGGACCGGGAAGTCGGCGAGCAGCGCGCGGGCCAGGGCCAGGCGCTGGCGCTGGCCGCCGGAGAGCTGGGCGCCGTGTTCGCCGACGAGGGCGTCCATCCCGTCGGGCAGGGCGTCCACCCACTCCAGCAGTCGGGCCTCGGCCAGTGCGTTCCGCAGCTCATCCTCCGTCGCGCCGGTGCGCGCCAGCCTGAGGTTCTCCCGTACGGAGCTGTCGAAGAGGTGGGCGTCCTGCGCGCACAAACCGACGAACTGCCGGACGGTGTCGCCGTCCAGTGCCGCCGCGTCCACACCTCCGATCGTGTAGGTCCCGGCCTCGGCGTCGAGGAATCGGAGCAGGACCTGCGCGAGGGTGGTCTTGCCCGACCCCGACGTTCCGACGACGGCGACCCTCGTCCCCGCGGTGATCGTGAGATCGATGCCGGTGATCGCGTCCCGGTCCTGACCGGCGTGCCGGGCCCGCAGTCCGCGCACGTCGAGCGGAAAGGCCGTCGCGGGGGCCTGCGCCGGGTGTTCCGGTTCGTGTACGGGGACCGGCGCGTCCAGCACCTCGTACACGCGCTCGGCGCTGCGCCTGACCCGCTGCCGGTACTGCACGGCGAGCGGGAGCCCGGTCACGGCCTCGAAGGCGGCGAGCGGAGTGAGGACCACCACGGCGAGCGACACCCCGTCGAGGCGTCCCTCCCGTACCGCCTGCACCCCGGCGAACGCGGCACACACCACGGTCAGTCCGCAGGCAAGCGCGGAGAGCCCGGCGCCGAGCGCGGTGGCCGCGGCTCCTCGTGAGGCGATCAGGGTCAGCCGCCGGTCGGCCGCACGCGTCCCGTCGACCCGGCCCTTCAGGGCCCCGGCGACGGTCAGTTCTGCGGTTCCGCGCAGCAGGTCGGCGACGCGGGTGGACAGTTCGCCGCGGGCGGGGGCGAGTTGCCGCTCCGCCCGCCGTGCGACCCGGCCACTGATCAGGGGCACGAGGACGCCGGCCACGAGCAGTCCGACGGCGAGCACCGCTCCCGCCTCGGGGAGCAGCCAGGCGGTGAAGCCGACCGAACCCGCGCCGACGACGAGGGCCACACCGGCCGGCAACAGCCAGCGGAGCCAGTAGTCCTGCAGGGCATCGACGTCGGAGACGAGGCGGGACAGGAGGTCACCGCGCCGGCTCTGCCGCAGGCCCGCCGGTGCGATGCGCTCCAGGCGCCGGTAGACGGCGACGCGCAGTTCGGCGAGCATCCGCAGCACGGCGTCGTGGGAGACGAGCCGCTCGGCGTACCGGAAGACGGCCCGGCCGATGCCGAAGGCGCGGGTCGCCGTGACGGCCACCATCAGATACAGGACCGGCGGCTGTTCCGAGGCTCGCGAGATGAGCCAGCCGGAGACGGCCATGAGCCCGACGGCGGATCCCAGCGCGAGAGCGCCGAGGAGCAGCGCCAGCCAGAACCGGCCGCGCAGGTTCCCGGCCGCTCTGCGCACCCGGGCGAGCGGGGCACCACCTACTGCGGACTCGCCGTTCATGGAGTCCGCGAGCCGGCAGGGATCGGCGCCCGGTTCCCCTGCCGCGGCCGCATGCACGCGGCGGGGCGGCTGTTCGGACCTGACCCCGTCCGGGGTTCGGCGCGTGAGCGTGACCACGCGGTCGGCCACCGACAGAAGCGCCGGCCGGTGGACGACCAGGACGACGGTGCGTCCCTCGGCCAGCCGTCGTACCGCGTCGACGATCGCTTCCTCGGTCTCCCCGTCCAGGGCCGCGGTCGGTTCGTCGAGCAGCAGCAACGGCCGGTCCGCGAGAAACGCCCGGGCCAGCGCGAGTCGCTGCCGCTGACCGGCCGAGAGTCCTGCGCCGTCCTCCCCGAGCACGGTCGCCGCGCCCTCGGGGAGCGCGCTGACGAAGTCGTACGCCCCGGCGTCCCGCAGCGCGGCCGTCACCGCGGCGTCATCGGCGTCCGGCCTGGCCAGGCGTACGTTCTCCGCGATCGTTCCCGCGAAGAGATGGGGACGCTGCGGCACCCAGGCGATCTTCTCGCGCCATGAGTCAGGGTCGATGTCCCCCAGGTCCACCCCGCCGATGCGCACCCGGCCCTGAGCCGGTTCGACGAAGCCCAGCAGGACGTCGAGCAACGTCGACTTCCCGATGCCGCTCGGCCCCACCAGCGCGACGGTCTCGCCGCTCTCCACGACGAGCGATGCCGAGTCCAGGGACGCCTCGCTGCGCCCGGCATGACGGACGGTCACCTTGTCGAACTCGATCCGCAGGGTGCCGGGCACCTCCGCGTGACCGGCCGGTCGTGGCTCGGTCTCCAGGACCCGGAAGATCTCGTCCGCGGCGGACAGCCCTTCGGCCGCCGCGTGGTACTGCGCTCCCACCTGCCGGATCGGCAGATACGCCTCGGGCGCCAGGATCAGGATGACCAGGCCGGTGTACAGGTCCAGGTCCCCATGCACCAGGCGCATGCCGATCCCGACGGCCACCAGAGCCACCGAGAGGGTGGAGAGCAGTTCCAGCGCGAAGGAGGAGATGAAGGCGATCCGCAGGGTCCGCAGCGTGGCCCGCCGGTACTCGGCGGTGATGGACCGGATCGACTCGGCCTGCGCCTTCGCCCGCCCGAAGACCTTCAGGGTCGGCAGACCGGCCACGACATCGAGGAAGTGACCCGACAACCGCGACAGCAGCCGCCACTGACGGTCCATCCGCGTCTGGGTCGCCCAGCCGATGAGCACCATGAACAGCGGGATCAGGGGGAGCGTCCCCACGATGACGGCTGCCGAGACCCAGTCCTCGGTCACGATCCGCGCCAGTACGGCCACCGGGACCACGACGGCGAGGCCGAGCTGGGGCAGATAGCGGGAGAAGTAGTCGTCCAGCGCGTCGACTCCGCGGGTGGCCAGGGCGACGAGCGACCCGGTCCGCTGACCGCTCAGCCAGCCGGGACCGAGTTCAGTGGCCCGTGCCAGCAGCCGGCCCCGCAGCTCCGACTTCACGGCCGCGCTCGCCCGGTGTGCGGCGAGTTCGGTCAGCCAGGAGACCAGGCCCCGGCCTGCGGCGACCGCCGCGAGCAGCGCCAGCGGAATCATGAGGCCGGAGGGCGCCATGCCGTCCTGGAAGGCACCCACCACCACCTCGGCGATGAGCATCGCCTGGGCGACGACCAGCGCCGCCCCGACCAGGCCGAGGAGTACCACCGCGATCAGAAAGCGACGAGTGGCTCGGGCGTAGCGGAGCAGACGCGGGTCGATCGGTTTCACGTGAAACATCCCCCACTAGTGAGCATCGGCGATGTGGTGCGTACCGATGCGCTTGCGGAACACCCAGTACGTCCAGCCCTGGTAGAGCAGCACCAGCGGTGTGGCGATGCCTGCGCACCAGGTCATGATCTTCAAGGTGTACGGGCTCGACGAGGCGTTGGTGACCGTCAGGCTCCAGTCCTCCTGGAGCGAAGAGGGCATGACGTTCGGGAACAGTGTCAGGAAGAGCATCGCGACCGCGGCCACGATGGTCACACCCGACCACGCGAACGACCATCCCTCGCGTCCCCGGGCGATCGCCACGACGGCCGCGACCAGCGCCACCACCGCGACGATCATCGCGACCAGGCTGGTGCCATCGCCGCGCGAGACCTGGGTCCAGCCGAGAAAACCGAGCGCCAGGGCGGCTGTGACCAGGCCGAGCTTGAGAGCCAGCGACCGGGCCCGGACCCGGATGTCCCCCACGGTCTTCAGTGCGGTGAAGACCGCGCCGTGGAAGGTGAACAGCGTCAGCGTCACCAGCCCGCCGAGGATCGCGTACGGGTTGAGCAGGTCGAACAGGGTGCCGACGTACTCCTTGTCGCCGTCGATCTTCACCCCGCGCACGATGTTGCCGAAGGCCACACCCCAGAGCAGAGCCGGCAGCAGCGAGGTCCAGAAGATCGCGTGCTCCCAGTTGCTCTGCCAGAGCGCCTCGTCCCGCTTGTGCCGGTACTCGAAGGCGACCCCGCGCACGATCAGACAGACCAGGATCAGCAGCAGCGGCAGATAGAAGCCGGAGAAGAGCGTGGCGTACCACTCGGGGAAGGCGGCGAAGGTGGCTCCGCCCGCGGACAGCAGCCACACCTCGTTGCCGTCCCAGACCGGCCCGATGGTGTTGATGAGCACGCGCCGCTCGGCCCGGTTCCTGGCCAGCAGCTTGGTCAGGACGCCGACTCCGAAGTCGAAGCCCTCGAGGAAGAAGTAGCCGGTCCACAGGACGGCGATGAGTACGAACCAGACGTCGTGAAGTTCCATGCCTCAGCAGCTCCTCAGGGCTCAGTACGAGAAGGCCATCGGCCGGTCGGCGTCCTGGTCGTCGCCGCCGATCTTGGTGGGCGGGTTGAGGTCGGCCTCGGTGAGCTCGGGCGGTCCTGCCTTCACGTACTTCACCAGGAGCCTGACCTCGATCACCGCGAGGATCGCGTAGAGCGTCGTGAACGCGATCATCGAGGTGAGCACCTCGCCCTGCGATACGCCCGGGGAGACCGCGTCCCGTGTGCGCAGCACCCCGTAGACGACCCACGGCTGCCGGCCCATCTCCGTGAAGATCCAGCCCCAGGAGCTGGCGATCAGCGGGAAGGCCATGGTCCACAGCGCGACGACCCAGTACCAGTTGGTGAACCGCGGGTTCAGCGCCTTGTTCTTGAAGAGCACCAGATGGGGCACCTCGTCCTCACCGGTCCGCAGCCCCGGCGACAGCAGGAACTTCTTCCGGGTGAGCCAGAGGCCGATCGTCCCGATGGCCAGGGACGCCATGCCGAAGCCGATCATCCAGCGGAAGCCCCAGTAGGCGACCGGGATGTTGGGCCGGTAGTCCCCCGGCCCGAACCTCTCCTGCTCGGCCTTGTTCACGTCGTTGATGCCCGGGACGTACGAGGTGAAGTCGTCGTTGGCCAGGAAGGACAGCAGTCCCGGAATCTCGATGGCGACCTTGTTGTGCCCCTTCTCCACGTCGCCGTAGGCGAAGACCGAGAAGGGCGCGGGCGCCTCGCCCTCCCACAGCGCCTCGGCGGCGGCCATCTTCATCGGCTGCTGTTTGTACATGACCTTGCCGAGCAGATCGCCGCTGACCGCGGTGAGCATCCCGGAGATCATGATCGTGATCAGGCCGAGCCGCAGCGAGGTCCGCATCACCGGGATGTGCTTCTTGCGTGCCAGGTGGAAGGCCGCGATGCCGGCCATGAACGCGCCGCCGACGAGGAAGGCCGCCGTGATGGTGTGGAAGAACTGGGTGAGCGCGGTGTTCTGGGTCAGCACCAGCCAGAAGTCGGTGAGTTCGGCCCGTCCCCGCTCCTTGTTGATCCGGTAGCCGACCGGGTGCTGCATCCAGGAGTTGGCGGCCAGGATGAAGTAGGCGGAGAGGATCGTGCCGATCGAGACCATCCAGATGCAGGCCAGGTGGATCTTCTTCGGCAGCTTGTCCCAGCCGAAGATCCACAGACCGATGAAGGTGGACTCGAAGAAGAACGCGATCAGCGCCTCGAAGGCGAGGGGCGCACCGAAGACATCGCCGACGAAGCGCGAGTAGTCGGACCAGTTCATACCGAACTGGAACTCCTGGACGATGCCCGTCACGACACCCATGGCGATGTTGATCAGGAACAGCTTGCCCCAGAACTTGGTGGCCCTGAGGTACTTCTCCTTCTGCGTCCGGACCCAGGCGGTCTCCAGGCCCGCGGTGAGCGCGGCCAGCGAGATCGTGAGGGGGACGAAGAGGAAGTGGTAGACGGTGGTGATGCCGAACTGCCAGCGCGCCAGCGTTTCCGGCGCCAGAGCAAGCTCCACGACGTCATCTCCTTACAGCATCGGCAGGGTCGAGCGGCCGTTTGTCCTGTTAATCCCGCCGATCATGGGAGGAACGGGACTAGCTTGTGAACGCGTTCACATTCACAAGCATTATGGCGCATGTACCGCTCGCACTGTCGACCGGGGGGTACCCCTTTCGGAAAGAACCCCCATGAGCACCGGGCTCATGGGGGTTCTGCCGCTCCGAAACGGCGCCGAGCAGAGGGCGTGCAGGCGCTACATCTGCGCGCGGAACGCGTCCGCGGTGTGCAGGAAGATGTCGTTGGCCTCGGACTCCCCGATCGTGACCCGCACACCCTCGCCCGGGAAGGGCCGCACCACGACACCGGCCTGCTCGCACGCCGCCGCGAAGTCGACCGTCCGCTCGCCGAGCCTCAGCCAGACGAAGTTCGCCTGGGTCTCGGGGACGGTCCAGCCCTGCTTGACCAGGCTCTCGTACACCCGCAGTCGCTCGCTCACGAGGGAACCGACCCGGCCGAGCAGCTCGTCCTCGGCCTGCAGCGAGGCGACGGCCGCGTCCTGCGCCAGCTGCGTCACACCGAAGGGCACCGCCGTCTTGCGCAGCGCCGCGGCCACCGGCTCCTGGGCGACCGCGAAGCCGACCCGCAGCCCGGCCAGCCCGTAGGCCTTGGAGAAGGTCCGCAGCACCGCCACGTTGGGGCGCTCGCGGTAGATGTCGATGCCGTCGTGCACCTCGGGGTCGCGGATGAACTCGCGGTACGCCTCGTCCAGCACCACCAGAACGTCCGACGGCACCCGGTCGAGGAACCGTTCCAGCTCGGCCCGGCGGACCACCGTGCCGGTCGGGTTGTTGGGGTTGCAGACGAAGATCAGCCGGGTCCGGTCGGTGACCGCGCCGGCCATCGCGTCCAGGTCGTGCACCTCGCCGCTGGTCAGCGGCACCTCCACCGGCGTCGCCCCGCTGATCCGGGTGATGATCGGGTACGCCTCGAAGGACCGCCAGGCGTAGATGACCTCATCGCCCGGGCCGGAGGTGGACTGCAGCAGGGACTGGGCGACACCCACCGAACCGGTGCCGGTCGCCAGATGCGACAGGGGCACCCCGAAACGGTCCGAGAGCTCGTTCATCAGGCCGGTGCAGGCCATGTCCGGGTATCGGTTGAAGCTGTGGGCCGCGCCCGTCACGCGCTCCATCACCCCCGGAAGGGGCGGATACGGGTTCTCGTTGGACGACAGCTTGTACGCGACGGGGCCGCCGGCCGCCGCGGGCCTGCCCGGCTTGTACGTGGGGATGCCATCCAGCTCGGCGCGCAGCTTGGGGCTCGTCTCGCTCACCGCAGGTCCTCCTCGAGGAGTCCGTCACATCGGAACCAATACTCCTCACCTTATGAGGATTCCCGGCCGGTGCGAATGGCCGCCCGGAAAAGGGGGGAGCGCGCACTTTCCTGGCGTGCGCCTGTGGCTCACTCCGTAGCGCGCATCACCCGTAGTGGTGAGTTGAGACCTCTTCGAAACATGAGCCATTCGGCAGGCCGATGCCGCCGGACGCCCGAGACGCTGTTGCCCGACCCGTCAACTGCCTCGGTTTCCAAGGGAGTTGGTGGCTTATGATCTTGCAGAAACGTGCCTGTCAACTCAGGCATATGCGACCGGCTCAACCGCCCGCCCGAGCCCTACTATCGGCTCGCCATGACAGCAGCAGGGAAGCACCAGGTGAGCCGGACGGACACATCCCGCCGGGGCAGCCGGCAAGGTCGTGCAGGCATTCGAGACGTTGCCGCCGCAGCCGGTGTCTCCATCACGACTGTCTCCGACGCGCTCAACGGCAAGGGCCGGCTCCCGGACGCCACGCGCCGGCACGTCCGCGAGGTCGCAGACCGGCTGGGCTACCGCCCCTCCGCGGCGGCGCGCACGCTCCGCACCGGTAAATCGGGCCTCATCGGCCTGACCGTCACGACGTACGGGGATGAACCTTTCACCTTCACGGAATTCGCGTACTTCGCCGAGATGGCCAGAGCCGCGACCTCCGCGGCACTCGCCCGCGGCTATGCCCTCGTGATCCTTCCGGCGACATCCCGCCACGACGTGTGGTCGAACGTCGCCCTGGACGGCACGGTGGTCATCGACCCCTCCGACCACGACCCGGTGGTCACCGAGCTCGTCCGCCAGGGCCTGCCCGTGGTCTCCGACGGCCGCCCGGCAGGCACCCTGCCGGTCACCGCCTGGGTCGACAACGACCATGAAGCCGCCGTACTCGATCTGCTCGACCATCTCGCCGACGCCGGCGCCCGCCGTATCGGGCTGCTCACCGGCACCACCACGGACACCTACACGCGCCTGTCCACGACCGCGTATCTCAACTGGTGCGAGCGGGTCGGCCAGGACCCGGTCTACGAGTCCTACCCCGCGCACGACCCGTGTGCCGGCGCCGTCGCAGCCGACCGGCTGCTCGCGCGGCCGGACCGGCCGGACGCCGTCTACGGCCTCTTCGACCCCAACGGCACCGATCTGCTCGCCGCCGCCCGGCGGTACGGACTGCGCGTCCCCGAGGATCTCCTGCTGGTCTGCTGCAGCGAGTCGACGGTGTACGCCACGACCGAGCCGCCCATCACCACCCTCTCGCTGAAGCCGCGCAGGATCGGCACGGCGGTCGTCCAGCTCCTCATCGACGCCATCGAGGGAATCGACGAGGACCGGCCGGTCGAGCAGGTGATACCGACCGAACTGATCGTCCGGACGTCCTCGCAGCGACGTAATCCGCGGACGACGGTGAGCGCACCGCGTTCCCCCTCACCGGACTAGACCTTCCGAATGGGGACGAAACGACCGGCGTGCCAGGGGTGCGGACGGATTCACCACCCCTGGTGCGTCACAGAGCGCGGACCTCATTCCTATGATGGGCGCACGACACCGCGGACCACCCCGACCAGGCTGGGCCGAGAGGTGAACGGCGGCGCGACGGTGGTGGAGGGGTCGATGACTCAGGGGGCCGGTCAGGGACCCGTGGTGCGTACGGAGACATTGCGTGATTTCCGTGTCCCGCCTTACGCACAGGTGCCCGTGCAGTCACAGTCGCCCCATGGGCAGGGGCAGCCTCCGGAGATGCCCGCCGAGGCGCCTTCGGGGACACACGCTCAGCACGCCTATGTGCCGGCCCAGGGGCAGGCGCCCATGAGCCGCGAGGAACAGCCGCCCCCGCAGCCCGCCGCGCCGTCCTCGCACCCCGGCAACGCGGTGCCCGAGGACGAGATGCCGGACGGGTACACCCCCACCGCGCGCGACCTCCCGGTGATCAGGGCAGGCGGTCCGGGCGACACCGTGCAGGTGCACGTCGATCCGGAGGAAGCCGCCGCGGCCGAAGACGGCCTCGGTCCGCTCTATGTCGTCGGCGACGTCCACGGCTATCTCGACGAACTCGTCGCCGCCCTCACCGCGCAGGGCCTCATCGACACCGAGGGCAACTGGTCCGCGGGCAACGCCCGTCTGTGGTTCCTCGGCGACTTCACCGACCGCGGGCCCGACGGCATCGGCGTCATCGACCTCGTCATGCGGCTGTCCGCGGAGGCCGCGGCCGCCGGCGGCTACTGCAAGGCCCTGATGGGCAACCACGAACTGCTGCTCCTCGGCGCCAAGCGGTTCGGCGACACCCCCGTCAACTCCGGTGCGGGCACCGCCACCTTCCAGGCCGCCTGGCTGCTCAACGGCGGCCAGAAGTCCGACATGGACCGGCTGCAGGACGTCCATCTCCAGTGGATGGCCCGCCTCGACGCGGTCGTGGAGGAGGACGGGCACCTTCTCCTGCACTCCGACACGACGGCGTACCTCGACTACGGCTCCACGATCGAGGACGTCAACGACACCGTCCACGCGATCATCACCCGTAATGACGCCGACGAGTGCTGGGACGTGTTCCGCAAGTTCACCAAGCGCTTCGCCTTCCGCGACGACGGCGGCCCCGAGGCCGTCCGCCAACTGCTGGGCACATACGGGGGCACGCGCGTCGTGCACGGCCACAGCCCCATTCCGTATCTGCTCGGCGAAGTGGGCACCGAGGACGGCGAGGACGGCGCCCGTCCGGTCGTCGAAGGGCCGCATGTGTACGCCGACGGGCTCGCGATCGCCATGGACGGCGGCGTGACCATGGCCGGAAAGCTGCTTGTCGTGCAACTTCCGCTGCCCAACTGAGCAGAGCACGACAGGCGATTTACTGAAACCCCCTGTCACCCCGTGCCGTAACCGCTCTACCATCGGCTTATCCGTAGCAGGCTCTCCTCCGTTTCCGCCCAACTGCCCGGTTCGCCCGGTCAATCCGGCCCTACGGAGCATCGGGGGATGCACATGAACAGCGCTCCGCACCTGCTGACCGAGGACCGCGCCGAGTACGAGCGCATCCTCGACGACGCGCTGCGCAACGCCCATGACCGTCCGGACCTCGCTGCCGTGGGGCAGCGACTGAACACCGAACAGCTGCGCACGATGGCACTCAACGCGACGGCGCTGATCACCACCGCCGCCGCGGCCGAGTACGAGCACTACACAAAGATCCGCGAGGAGATGCGCGCCCCCAAGGCCGCCGCGTCCGTACGTCATTCCGTGCTGGCGCCGGTCACCGGCGAGGCCGCAGCCGAGAGCGGTGCGGGCTTCGCGGCCGTCATCGCCGTGCTCGCTCCGGTGCTCGCCGGTACGGCCGCGCTGATATTCCTGCTCGTCGGCTACATCCTGAAAGCGCTCAGCCCGACAGCCGCGTTCGCGCAGACCCTGGTCTCGGCGGGCTGGTTCTTCGGGGCTCTCACGGCGGCCGCGATCCTGGTGGCCGCGGTGGCCCTGCTGCTCACCGCGCTGCGCAACGGCGCGACGCAGGTGCCCGCGGAAGAGGTGACCGGTGAACTGCCCGACGAGGTGGCACGTGCCAAGGACGCCTGGCGGCACGCCCTGCTCGAACGGGGCCTGCTGCCCTTCCTGCGGGCGGCGCTGGCGGACCCCAGCGCCGACCCGACGTCGAGCAAGCCGCCGCGACCGGTGAGCCGTATCCCCAAGGTCGGCTACAGCGGTCCGGACTACTCGAGCCCCGCCGAGGGCTCGACGGCGGGCCAGCGGCCCACGTTCACCAGTCCGGACTTCACCAGCCCGGATTTCGGCGGACCCGAGCACCAGCCGGAGTGATCCCCGAGGCGCGCCCCGCGAAAGCGGGAGCGCGCCTCGGACACCTCGGACGTACGACCTCGCGGATACGGGAGGACCGCGGGTCAGAGAGCCGCGGGGCTCACTCGGCGATCGGCAGGTACACCCGGTTGCCGGCGGCGGCGAACTCCTTGGACTTCTCCGCCATCCCCTCCTCGATCTCCTGCTGCGAGTCGCCGTGCCGGCGCCGGATGTCCTGCGAGATCTTCATGCTGCAGAACTTGGGCCCGCACATGGAGCAGAAGTGTGCGGTCTTCGCCGGCTCGGCGGGGAGCGTCTCGTCGTGGAACTCCCGCGCCGTGTCCGGGTCGAGAGCCAGATTGAACTGGTCTTCCCACCGGAACTCGAAGCGGGCGTCCGACAGTGCGTCGTCCCACTCCTGCGCGCCCGGGTGGCCCTTGGCCAGGTCCGCGGCATGAGCGGCGATCTTGTAGGTGATGACGCCGGTCTTCACATCGTCGCGGTTCGGCAGGCCCAGGTGCTCCTTGGGCGTGACGTAGCAGAGCATCGCCGTACCCCACCACGCGATCATCGCCGCTCCGATACCGGAGGTGATGTGGTCGTACGCGGGAGCGACGTCCGTCGTGAGCGGGCCGAGCGTGTAGAACGGCGCCTCCTCGCAGATCTCCTGCTGGAGGTCGATGTTCTCCTTGATCTTGTGCATCGGGACGTGACCGGGTCCTTCGATCATCGTCTGCACGTTGAAACGCTTGGCGATCGTGTTGAGCTCACCGAGGGTGCGCAGCTCCGCGAACTGCGCCTCGTCGTTGGCGTCCGCGATCGAGCCGGGCCGCAGCCCGTCACCGAGGGAGTACGTCACGTCGTACGCGGCGAGGATCTCGCACAGTTCCTCGAAGTTCTCGTAGAGGAACGACTCCTTGTGGTGCGCCAGGCACCAGGCGGCCATGATCGAGCCGCCGCGCGAGACGATGCCCGTCTTGCGGCGGGCGGTGAGCGGGACGTACCGCAGCAGCACGCCCGCGTGGACCGTCATGTAGTCCACGCCCTGCTCGGCCTGCTCGATGACCGTGTCCTTGTAGATCTCCCAGCTGAGCTCCTCGGCCCTGCCGTCCACCTTCTCGAGAGCCTGGTAGAGCGGCACGGTGCCGATCGGCACGGGGGAATTGCGCAGCACCCATTCGCGGGTGGTGTGGATGTTGCGGCCGGTCGAGAGGTCCATGACCGTGTCCGCGCCCCACTTGGTGGCCCAGGTCATCTTCTCGACCTCTTCCTCGATGGAGGAAGTGACCGCGGAGTTGCCGATGTTGGCGTTGACCTTCACCAGGAACCGCTTGCCGATGATCATCGGCTCGATCTCGGGGTGGTTGACGTTGGCCGGCAGAACCGCACGGCCGGCCGCGATCTCCTCGCGCACGACCTCGGCCGGCACGTTCTCGCGGATGGCGACGTACTCCATCTCCGGGGTGATCTCGCCCCGGCGCGCGTACGCGAGTTGCGTCACCGCCTTCCCGTCCCGGCCCCGGCGGGGCTGGCGTGGGCGGCCGGGGAACACCGCGTCGAGATTCCGCAGCCCGCCGCGCGGCGAGGTGTGCTTGATCCCGTCGTCCTCGGGCCGGACGGGACGGCCCGCGTACTCCTCGGTGTCGCCGCGGCCGATGATCCAGTTCTCCCGCAGCGGCGCCAGGCCGCGGCGGACATCGGTCTCGACGGTGGGGTCGGTGTACGGCCCGGACGTGTCGTACAGCGTGACGTCCGTGCCATTGGTGAGGTGCACCTGGCGGACGGGCACCCGGAGGTCGGGGCGCGAGCCCTCGACGTATCCCTTGTGCCAGCCCGGCGTGCGCTCCGCCTGGTCGGCGGCAGGCGTGCGTGCATCCTGAACGGTCATGAGACCTACTCCCTACGCCGGCATTACCCGGTAACAGGTTCGGCGGTCGACGCAGCGGCTTCCGTCCGACGGTGTTTCACGTGAAACACCACTGGGACGAAGGTCAGCGCCCTCTCAGCCCGGTGCTCCGAGCTCCCGCGTGTGCAAAGGTGCCTCCACGCTAGCGTCATGTCTGGCGCGCTGAACAGAGGCCCCCAACCGTTCTTGCGATGATCTGTCGGTGACCTCATCGCCGCCCGACCCGCATCAGACGCCCGAGCCGCACGGCCACTCGCACTCCCATGGCCCCGCCGCACCTGTCTCCCGGCACCTCCGCAAGGTCATCGCGGCCGTGCTGATCCCCTTCGCCACCGCTGTGGTCGTGGGGCTTCTCGTGCTCTGGCCGGGTGGCGCACCCGGCCACGAGCGCACCGGAGTGGGCTTCGACCGTCAGACCGAGTCGGGCAAGGTGGTCTCGGTCGAGAAGGTCGACTGCAAGGACGTGAACGCCGGACAGGTGCCACCGACCGCGGACCCCACCACCCCCGAGGGGCGCGAGGCGGCCGCTTCCCAGCAGGGCGACTGCGGGAAGGCAACGGTCGAGGTCACCTCCGGCAAGAACAAGGGCCGCACCTTCGTCGAGATCGTCCAGCCGGACGCTCCACGGCAGTTGAAGAAGGGCCAGGGCGTGGTGGTGGCGTATGCCCCCGACGCCCCGCGCGACCTCCAGTACTCGGTGACGGACGTGGACCGCGGATTCCCGATGGCGGTGCTGGCCGGGATCTTCGCCCTGGTGGTGGTGCTGGTGGGCCGCATGCGCGGGGTGATGGCGCTGCTGGCGCTCGTCGTCTCGTTCGCGGTCCTGACCGTGTTCATCCTTCCCGCGATCCTCCAGGGCTCCAATCCCCTGATCGTCGCCGTGGTCGGAGCGAGCGCCATCATGCTGATCGCGCTCTACATGTGCCACGGACTGACAGCGCGCACCTCGGTCGCGGTCCTGGGCACGCTGATCTCCCTGCTGCTCATCGGGCTTCTCGGTTCGCTGTTCATCGGCTGGGCGAGCCTGAGCGGCAACACCGACGACAACACCGGCCTGATCCACGGCCTGTACCCGAACATCGACATGAGCGGTCTGCTGCTGGCCGGCGTCATCATCGGCTCGCTCGGCGTCCTCGACGATGTGACGGTGACCCAGACGTCCGCCGTATGGGAACTGCACCAGGCCGACCCGGACATGGGCGCCAAGGGGCTGTACCGGGCGGGCATCCGTATCGGGCGCGATCACATCGCATCCGTCGTCAACACCCTTGTCCTGGCCTACGCGGGTGCCGCGCTGCCGCTGCTCCTGCTGTTCTCGATCGCGCAGAGCAGCGTCGGTACCGTCGCCAACAGTGAGCTGGTGGCGGAGGAGATCGTACGGACCCTCATCGGATCGATCGGTCTGGTCGCGTCGGTACCGGTGACGACCATTCTGGCGGCGCTGGTGGTCTCGGCGGACCGACCGGGGCTGCCCGCAGGAGAGAGCGACACCCCGGCCCGCAGCGCGGCGCCGGGGCGGGGCGGCAAGGGCCGCCGTCGCAAGAAGTGAGACGGGGCGCTCAGCCGGCGTTCTCCTCGGCGAGGATGCCGTCGAGCGCCCTCTCCAGGCATTCCCTGAAGTCGCCGTACCGGTGCTCCTGCCCCAGCGGTACGAGCTTGTCCGTGCGGTCCAGGAAGGCCACCACAGGCGCCGCCCCGACGTGGAACAGGGCACGGTCGCTGCCCACTTGGAGCCGGATGGCAAGGTCACCGAGGCCCGCCGCGCCGGTGGGCGCGATGTGCACATCGCCGTCCCCGCTCGGCCCGCTGATCCCGTCCAACAGCAGCTCGCGTCCGAAGGCCCAGGTCACGGGTGCGTCGCCCGGCAGATGGAAGGTCATCCGCACGGCATACGGATCGTCCGTCTCGTAGCGGAGCCCCACCGGGATCCGGAACGAGAGCTCCTCCGAGACGAGGAAGCTCATCAGGACCTCGGCCTGGACCGACTCGCGCATCATGTACTCCGCAGTGAATGAGGCCTGCTGAAAACGGCCAGAACGATCCCCTTGGCCTTCTTGCCACAATCGTGGTGTAAGCGCCAGAGGTCCACAAGGAGTGATTTTTCAGATACTGATAGAGAACGCGAGCGCGCCGAGCAGACCGCCAATTCCCTTGCGCAATTGCTCAATAGCCGGAAGCAGTCGCTCTTCCTGGTGCAGGGGCAGCGAAATAGCCATCGTGGCCGCCCCGGAACCGGTGGCGACCGGGATGGCCGCGCAGACCGTGCCGAGCGCGTATTCCTGGCGTTCCACGACCGGTTGCATCCTGCCCGTGGTGGCGAGCCGATCCAGCAGCGTGCGGCTGTCGGACACGGAGTAGGGGGTCACCGGCTGGACCGGATGCCGGTCCAGATGGTCACGGCGGCCGTTCTCGTCCAGCTGGCTCAGCAGACACTGCCCGATCGCGTGCGCATGGCCCGTCTCACGGAAGTCCGCCCACTCCGCGACGGCGGGTGCGTAGGGGGTGTCGGAGATGGCGACGAGTTCGATCTCGCCCTCGCGGTAGAGCGCGAAGTAGACCGGTACGCCGATCGCGTCCCGCCAGTGCCGGAGTGCGTCCTCGAGCCTGCTGCGACGATTCTGCACAGACTCGCCGAGAGCGAGCCGGCCGACCGCGCCGCCGAGGACGAACACCCCTTTCTCGCGCCGGAGATAGTCCTCGTGCGTCAGCGTCCGCAGCAGGTGGTACGCGGTCGGCAGGGGAATCGCGGCCTCTCGCGCAAGCACCTTGGCGGGCGCCCCCTCGCGATGGGACGCGGCGGCTTCCAGCAGCCTCAACGCCCGCTGCACCGAACCGATGAGCGTAGGGGTCGTGGCGTTCGTCGCCGTGGCCAAAGGTCACCCCCGGGCTGGATGGGCTGCCACAGTAATGGCCGCCCGCCCGTGATACCCGGGGTTCGGCGAGCGTTCCCCCTCCCGGGTTAACGCCCTGACCCGCAGTGGCTACCAGTCGCTCCGAGAACTCGACGATGTCATGAACTTCCGTACGACAAAGATGAGTCCGGCGACGAGCGCGACGAAGACCAGGAGCTTGAAGAGCAACCCGATCACAAAGCCGATCACGCTGGTGATCAGGCCACCGAAGACGAACAGAGCGATGACGGGCACCGCGACCCACTTCACCCACCACGGCATCCCCGCGAACACTTCCCGCACAGCCATCGCCTCTACCTCGCTTCTCGGAGTTCCTGCCCTCGATGCTAGGCGGACGTATGGGGTGTGCGGGGGCCCGCGATCCCTTGAACTCCCCTGACCGGACCCTTAGGGAGTCACGGGGTCCGGGGTCAGCTCTCGGGCGGAGAGAAGATCACCATGACCCGCAGGTCCTCGGTGATGTGGTGGAACTTGTGGGCCACTCCGGCGGGGACGTAGACGACACTGCCGCGGCCGACCTGGGTCGTCTCCATACCCACCGTGATGGCGGCGCGTCCGCTGACGACGAGGTAGATCTCGTCCTGGTTGTGGGGCAGCTGCGGGTCCAGCGAACCCGCGTCGAGCGCGTAGAGACCGGCCGACATGTTCCGCTCGCGAAGGAACTGCAGATATGCGCCGTCGTTCGCGGCACGCTCCGCCTCCAGCTCGTCCAGTCGGAATGCCTTCATCGTGCGTCCGCCCCTGCCGTCGTCCCGATCACGTCTGCCACGATCAGACACATGATGAATTTCGTAGTCAAGACGATCGCCAATGCGGGGGCCCTGGCCGTGGCCATCTGGCTGGTCGGGGACATCACCCTCACCGGGGACAGTACCGGCAGGAAGATACTGACCCTGATCCTGGTCGCCCTGCTGTTCGGCCTGGTGAACTTTGTGGTCAAGCCGGTGGTGAAGCTGCTGACACTGCCGTTGTTCATCCTCACGCTCGGCCTGATCACGCTGATCGTGAATGCCTTGATGCTGCTGCTCACCTCATGGCTCGCCGATGTGGTCGACCTGAACTTCCACGTCGAGGGCTTCTGGACGGCCGTCCTGGGTGGTCTGATCATCTCGGTCGTGTCGTGGGCCCTGAACGTCGCCCTGCCCGACAAGGACTGACCCGAGAACGACCGATCCGAGGACGACCGATCCGAGGACGACCGGCCCGGCGGGTCCGACGGGTCCGACCTGCGGACGCGCCGACGGCAGGCCGGGCACGTGTCCGAAGATGGTGGTGGCGACGGGCGAGGGCGGTCCGGCGCGGTACACACGCAAGGCGAGGAGTGGTCGGCATGAGCGGTGGCACGGGAGAAGGCACGCGGGCGGTACGGGCGGGTCTGCCCGACCCGGTGAAGTACGAGCCGACCCTGCCGGGCCCGGTCTTCGCGGCCCACTTCCATCTGCCGGGCGAGCCGACCGGGCCCTACACCTACGGCCGCGACAACAACCCCACCTGGACCCACCTGGAACGGGCGATCGGCGAGCTGGAGGCACCGGGCGAGGCGGTCGAGACCGTGACCTTCGCCTCGGGCATGGCCGCGATCTCCGCCGTGCTCTTCTCCCAGCTGAAGGCCGGCGACGCGGTCGTGCTGCCGGACGACGGCTACCAGGCGCTCCCGCTGGTGCGCGAGCAGCTGGAGGTGTACGGCATCGAGGTGCGGACCGCGCCGACCGGCGGCGACGCGCAGCTCGCCGTCCTCGCGGGCGCGCGGCTGCTGTGGATCGAGAGCCCGTCCAACCCGGGGCTCGACGTCTGCGACATCCGGCGGCTGGTACGAGCGGCGCACGACGCCGGCGCCCTCGTCGCCGTCGACAACACGCTCGCGACACCGCTGGGGCAGCGGCCGCTGGACCTGGGCGCCGACTTCTCGGTGGCCAGCGACACCAAGGGGATGACCGGACACGGCGACATTCTCCTGGGACATGTCACGTGCCGCGACCCCGAGCGCGCCGCGGGGGTGCGGCGCTGGCGCAAGGTCGTCGGCGCGATCCCCGGCCCCATGGAGGCCTGGCTCGCACACCGTTCGCTGGCCACGCTCCAGCTGCGGTCCGAGCGGCAGTGCGCGAACGCGATGGCGCTCGCGGAGGCGCTCGGCGGGCGGGAGGACGTGACAGGGCTGCGGTATCCGGGGCTGCCGACGGACCCCTCGCACAAGATCGCCTCGCAGCAGATGCGGCGTTTCGGCAGCGTGGTCTCCTTCGTGCTGCCCGATCGCGAGCACGCGGAACGCTTCCTGGACGCGCTGCGGCTGGTCGACGACGCGACGAGCTTCGGCGGAGTGCGCTCGTCCGCGGAGCGGCGCGGGCGCTGGGGCGGGGACGCGGTGCCGGAAGGTTTCATCCGGCTCTCGGCAGGCGCCGAGGACGAGGACGACCTCGTGGCGGATGTACTGCGCGCGCTGGACGAGGCAGCGCACTAGAGCCACGCCGAGCCGACGGAGCCCCGCCCCGAGGGGGGCGCAAGGCGGGCGGTTCGATGGGCCGGGGGCGCACGGCGCCTCCGCGCGGGCCGTCCCGGGGGCGCGCAGCGAGGTGCGCACGGAAGCCGGGCGTACGCCCGGGTACGTCAGCCGCTGAGCGGCACATACAGGAAAATGGCGGTCCGAGCCTCCCCCCTCATGGCTCGGACCGCCCCGGTTCATTTCTCGAAGAACCGCGCCAACAAGGCTAGTTGACTCTGCGTCAGTGTCCAATCACAGTAGCGACAGCGACCTATCGACTTATTTATAGTTGTCCGGTCCGGGGCGTCGACGGTCGGGAGGGCTCGGCATGGATCTGGCCCTGCTGCGCACATTCGTCACGGTGCACCGGGCCGGCTCCTTCACCCGGGCGGCCGCCCTGCTGGGCCTCTCGCAGCCCGCGGTGACCGGGCAGATACGCACCCTGGAACGCCAGCTGGGGCGCCCGCTGTTCCTGCGCCAGGCCCGCGGCGTCACCCCCACCACCATCGGCGACGAGCTCGCCCACCGGGCCGCTCCGCATCTCGACGCCCTCGTGGAGATCACGGAGACCGGTCTGGACAACGAATCGGGCGTCCGGACGCTGCATCTCGCGGGCCTCCCCGAGTTCACCTCGCTCCGGGCCCTGCCCGCCCTCACCCCGCTGATATCCCAGGGCATGACGCTGCGGGCCTCCTTCGGGAACGCAGAGGAGACGCTGGAGGGGCTGGCCGCCGGACACCATGATCTGGCGATCACCACGGCGCGGCCGCGCGGCGGACTGCTGACCTCGACCCCGCTCTGCGACGAGGAGCACGTCCTGGTCGCGTCGCCGCGCTGGGCGGCCCGGCTGGGGCCCGAAGAGCTGCACGGCGGCCATGTGCTGCTGGAACAGCTTCCCGTGGTCGAGGTCCACGAGTCGCTGCCGCTGGTCTCGCGCTACTGGTCGTCCGTCTTCGACTCCCGGCCTGCCGCCGCGGCCGCCATCATCGCACCGGATCTCCGGGCGGTCCTCGAGACCGCCGCGTCGGGCGCGGGGCTCGCCGTTCTGCCGCGCTACCTGTGCGAGGAGGACCTCCGGAGCGGTCGCCTCGTGGCGCTGCTCGACCCCCCGGTGCCCCCGCTGCGCACGTACTTCCTCGCCGTCCGTACCGGCACGCTCGCCCTTCCGCACATCGCGCGGGCGCACGACTGGCTGCTGCGCGCTGCGGTCGACTGGTGACAACCCGGGGACCAGGAGTTTCAGAACGGGCGCCACGGGCCATTTTCTAGCCATGACCGAACGGCCAGTGGTCAAGCGCACCGCACGCGCCATCCTGCTCGACGGCGAGAACCTCGTCCTGATCAAGCGCACCAAGCCAGGCGTGGATCCGTACTGGCTGACGCCGGGCGGCGGGGTCGAACCCGAGGACGCCACCGTCGTGGACGCGCTCCACCGCGAGGTGGACGAGGAACTCGGCGCCAAGATCACCGACGTGGTGCCCTGCTTCGTCGACACCGTCGAACACATCGCGGACGGCGGAGTCACCGGTGTGAAGGTGCAGCACTTCTTCGTCTGCCGGCTGGGGTCCATGGACCCCTCGCGGCGGCACGGTCCCGAGGTGGACGATCCCTGCGGTGAGTACGAGATCGTACGGGTGCCCTTCAGCCGCGTGGGCATCGCGGCCGTCCACCTCGTGCCGTTGTCGCTGCGGCACTATCTGGACGGCAACATCGAGGGCGTGCGGGCGATGCACGCGCCGGACCTGGGCTGACGCGGGGCCGGCCGGGGTCGCCGCTCGTCGGTCACCACTGCTCGGTCACCGTTGTGCGGTCTCGCGGTGCCTCGGTCCCGCGCTGGCGGTCGCCGGTTCCTCAGTCGCCGGCCGCGACGAGCTCTTCGAGGGAGTCGTGGCGGATCCGGTCGACCGGGATGCCGATGCCGCGCAGCGCGTGCACACCGCTGCGGATCATCCCCGGAGGCCCTGACAGATAGGCGCTGTACTCGTACCAGGGACCGAACTCCCGGACCGCGTCCGGGAAGTGCGCCCGGTCGTCCACGACGGGGCGGACGGACAGCCAGGGGTGTGTCTGCTGCAACCGCAGCATGGTGTCGATGTCGTACAGGTCGAAGTTGGTCCGCGCCCCGTAGAAGACCTCCACGAGCCGACGCGTTCCGTGTTCGGCGACGTCCTCGACCAGGGCCTTGATGGGCGCGATACCGGTGCCGCCGCCGAGACAGAGCAGACCGTTGTCCGTGGTGTGGTCGACGGTCATCGACCCGGCGGGCGGGCCGAGCCGCAGCACGTCGCCCGGCCGCGCGTGATGGACGAGAGCGTTGGAGACCCAGCCGGCCGGAACGGCCTTCACATGGAAGGTGAGCAGGCCGTCCGAGCGCGGGGCTCCGGCGAAGGAGTAGTGCCGCCAGATCCGCGGCCACCAGGGCGTCTCCAGACTGGTGTACTGCCCTGCCACAAAGGCGTAGGGCTGGTCCGGGCGGACGGTGATGATCGCTATGTCGGGCGTCCGCAGATCGTGCGAGACGACCTCGGCGTGCCACCACGCCGGTGCGAGACGCTCGTTCTGGGCCGCCGCGTCGATCATGATCTGCGAGATCGTCGTGTACGTCCGCACCCAGGCGGCCTCGGTCTCCTCGTCCCAGGTGGACGTGGCGTACCGGCTCAGCGCGCCGATCAGAGCCTCACCGACGGCCGGGTAATGGGCGGCCTGCGTCCCGTACTTGCGGTGCCCGCGGCCCAGGTGCTGGAGGTACTCGGTGAGCACCTCGGCGTTGTCCATGTGCTCGGCGGCGGTGAGCAGCGCCTTCAGGAGCCGGTCGCGCTGGGAGTCCATGGCGGCGGGGAAGAGCCCGCGCAGTTCGGGGTGGCGGACGAAGAGCAGGGCGTAGAAGTACGACGTGACCTTGTCCGCGACGGGAGCGACCTCCGCCATGGTCCGGCGGATGAGGATCGCGTCGGGGGAGGCGTTGTCGGCAGGTGCGGCGGGCGGCCGGTGCTCCGCGAAGGGATCGTCGTACGACGGGGCTTCACGGCTCTGGGCCCGGTGAGCGGCGTGGGCTTCGTGCGCATGATCCTGGGGGGCCGCCGGGGCCTCAGCACCCTGACCTTCGTGCGAATGGCCGGCCAGGTGCAGCCGCATCGGTGTCTCACGGGGGTGACCGGCCTCGTGCTGCGGTATCTGGCTCTGCGTAGCCTGCTGTTGTGGGTGCCCGCCCTGGGCGGCGTTGTGCCTCGGGTGGCTGCCCTGCGCCGTGTCGTGCTGCGGGTCCTGGTCGTGCCGCGCCTCAGGGAGCGGGGCTCTGTGAGGGGGGTCGTCGTCCGCCGCGGCAACCCGATCGGCGGGAGGAGCCTCGGACTCCGTCACGGAAGGCGGTGGAGCGGTACGGGAGGCACCGGACCCCACCGGGCGTATGGATGCCACCGGCCGTTTGGGGACGGCGGACCGTTCTCGGCCGGTGCCCTCCGGAGCGTCACCCGATCCGGTGCGACCCTGGTCCGGCTGCCTGCGCGGGGTGAACCAGCCACCCTTGTCGTTTTCGCCTGAAGTGCCGTAGTCGGCCGACGTGGTGGTCGGAGCGTCCATTGTCTGCCTCGCCTCGAACATCTCTCGGTCGGTCCCCGCACTTCCGGTGATTCGGAACGTGCCTCACTTCCCCGCTTCTGCCCCAGGACCACTTCCAGACCACACTAACCATGGGCCCCGGCTGATTCGGGACGAGCGGGTTCGGAATGTGACGTTGACCGCAGCACCCGTCGACGCAGCATGTCAGCCGGCGCCCCGGCAACGGACAAAGAGCGGAAAGTCCGGGCATCCACACCCGCTTACCCGTTAAGCTCCAATGCCACCCATGCCTGTTCACCGGGCACCGCCGGGCCGCTGCCGTCATCCGTACCGCCCGTGGAAACACACCAGTTCAACGGCCTCGCGCAGATTGCCCCCCGCATCGATGTGTGTGGCCACGCCCGAGAGACGCGGTCGGCGTGCACAGCGGCCGCAGTGGGCGCCGACGCAATATCTCTGCGTCGGACATGGAATCACCGCATGCAACACATGCGTCCAGACCCATCTCGGACTCTGCACAGAGCCGGTCCGCGATCTTCACGTTTGCGGCCGAGCAGAGAATAGCGGCGGTCATCGCGGGTGAGTCAACGGTGTCCCCGCATACGGCTGCCCTCGTCTTCCGAGCGCCATGGGGATGTCATCAGCGCGCCATCGGAGAGACACAGCCGGAAGGGTCACCCTGTGCGGTCGGTCGCCGTGCGCCCTGTACGCCGAGGCTAGTACCGGGGATTACTCCCGCTGTCAGACGCCATACATCGCTCTGCCCGGCACTGTGTTTCACGTGAAACCACTCAGGCGCCCCGCTCGCCGGGCCATCCTCGTCGTCCACGTCGCCGCAGCCGCCGGCTGGCTCGGGCTCACGCTCGGTCTGCTCGCGCTCGCCATCTCGGCCAACGTCACCGAATCGACCGCCATGATCGAGGCCGCCGCACGATCCATGAAGGTCTTCACCGACTGGCTGGTGCTTCCTGTGGCCCTGCTGACCCTGCTCAGCGGCCTTGTTCTGTCGCTCGGCACCAAATGGGGGCTGGCACGGCATCGTTGGGTCTACACGAAGTTCTGGCTGACCCTGGTCACCATCGCGGCGTCGGCTTTCGCCCTCCGCCCCGGTGTCAACGACGCCGTCGAGACCCTTGCGTCGGGCGCCGCACTGCCCGATCCGCTCGGCCTGATGATGGGACCGATCGTCTCCTTCAGCGCCTATGTCTTCATGACCGTCATCTCCGTCCTGAAGCCCTGGGGACTCACCCGCCGTGGCCGTCGCCTGCGCAGCGCAAGCACTTCCGCGAAAGCACTGGACGAGCGATCACTGCGTCAGACAGCCTGATCCTCATGTCGACACCGCTCCCGGAGCTACCCATCCGCCGTCTCACCAGGGACGACCTCGTTGCCTGTGCCGATCTTTCCGAAGACCGCGGATGGCCACGCGAGGAACACAAGTGGGGCCTGCTGCTGGCGGCGGGGACGGGGTACGGAATCGATGACCCGGCGGGCAAGGGGCTGGTCTCGGCCTCCGTGGTCACGTCGTACGGCCCCGGGCTGTCCGCCATCGGCATGGTCCTGGTCGCACAGCGGTACGAACGCCAGGGCATCGGACGTCGCATGATGCAGCAGCTGGTGCGTGAGGCCGGCTCCACCCCGCTCACCCTGCATGCCACCCCCAGCGGCCGTCCGCTGTACGAGCAGCTGGGCTTCGTCAACGTCGGGCGCGCGGAGATGATCCGAGGCCACTTCCGACCGGACCCGGCCGACACGACGGCCGTGTCCACCCGCCCGGCAACCGCCGAGGATCTCCCCCGGATCGTCCGCCTGGACACCGAGGTCTTCGGACTGGACCGCACCCACATGATCACGCGCCTGCCGGCCTTTGCGGACCAGCTCCGCGTTGCAGAGGACGAAGGCGTGCTGACCGGCTATGCCGCGGCCTGGCCGAACATGGAGACGCATGTCATCGGTCCACTGATCGCCCGCGACACGGATACGGCCAAGGCTCTGATCACCTCGCTCGCTCCGGCCACGGACAGGCCTTTCCGGACGGACATCGATGTACGCCACGAGGAATTGCTGACCTGGTTGAAGGAGCGCGGCCTCGAACCGATCGCCTTCAACGCCGTCATGACCTACGGAATCGACGATCTCCCCGGCGATTGGACCCGCCGTTTTGCACCGCTCTCGGTGGCCGCAGGCTAGAACTCGCAGGTCAGGGGAGCGCAGATGATTGCAAACGCGGAATATTGCGCGTGTCGTCTATCGTTGACGAGGTAGCCGCTCGGGCTGGAGGAGGAAGACAGATGACCGCGACCGATCCCGCGCTCACCGCGCTCTCCCAGAGCTGGTGCGCTCTGTCGCTGCTCCACGGGAGGATCGAGGCCCACATCGAGCGGGCACTCGAGAGCAAGCACGGTCTGAGCATGCGCGAGTACTCACTCCTCGACGTCCTCAGCCGCCAGCACAGCGGCCCTGGCGGACACCTCCAGATGAAGCAGGTGGCCGACGCCGTCGTGCTCAGCCAGAGCGCCACGACCCGGCTGGTCACCCGTCTCGAGGACCGTGGCCTGCTGACCCGGTACCTCTGCGACACCGACCGGCGCGGCATCTACACGGACGTGACCGAGACGGGCCTCACCCTGCTTGCCGAGGCCCGCCCCACCAACGACTCGGCGCTGCGCGAGGCTCTCGACGAGGCCGCCAAGGTTCCGGAGCTCGCTCCCCTGGTCCGCACCGTCGAGGAACTCCGGGTCCCCGCGTAATCTGCCGATCATGAGTGATCTGGAAATACGGGCCGCTGTACTCGACGACATCCCGGAGATCGTGGCGATGCTCGCCGACGACCCACTGGGCGCTCAGCGCGAGTCACCGGACGACATGGCCCCGTACCACGCGGCATTCGAGCGCCTTGCCCGGGATCCGAACCAGATCCTCGCGGTGGCCGCCCGCCATGACCGCGTCGTCGGCACCCTCCAGCTCACGATCATCCCCGGACTGTCGCGGCGTGGCTCCACGCGATCCATCATCGAGGGTGTCCGCATCCACGCCGACGAACGCGGCAGCGGCCTCGGCACGCGGCTCATCGAGTGGGCGATCGACGAGTCGCGCCGACAGGACTGCCGGCTCGTCCAGCTGACCTCGGACGCTTCCCGGACCGACGCCCGTCGCTTCTACGAGAGGCTGGGCTTCGAGGCGTCCCACGTCGGGTTCAAGCTCCAGCTCTGAACAATTCTCCGCCCAGGGAGTCCGCGTGCATTCGATCAGCGACGAGCAACGCCGTATCCGGCTCGGCCGTCGGCATCGTCTGGCCCCCTCCACACGAGGGGACGACCCGGTGGAGGCAGCGGACGCGGTGGTCGCGCTGCATGCCACCGATGCCGCGACAGTGTTCCTCTCCGCCTGCGCCCGCCTCTCGACGCCGGGTATCGAGGCTGTGGAACAGGCTCTCTACGACGACGTGACACTGGTCCGGCTGCTCTCCATGCGCCGCACCTTGTTCGCCGTCTCCGCCGAACTCGCGCCGTACGTCGAGGCATCCACGGCCCACGCCATCGCGGTCAAGGAGCGCAGCACTCTCCTCGCGCATCTGGAGGAGGACGGCGGTGGCCTGGACGCGCGCTGGCTCGCCGAGGCGGAGGAGGCGGTTCTCGCCGCTCTTGTCCGGGGTGGCCCCGCCACGGGCACCCAGCTCTCCGCCAGCGTCCCCGCTCTGCGGACGAAGATCACTGTCTTCCCCGGCAAGAAGTACGAGACGGTGCAGGGCGTCGCCACGCGTGTAATCAGGGTGCTCGCCGCCGACGGCCGCATTCGCCGCGACCGGCCCCGAGGCTCCTGGACCTCCAGTCAGTTCCGCTGGACCGCCGGCCGGACCTGGCCGGCGGTGGATGCGGCCGAGGCCCGTGCCGAACTGGCACGCCGCTGGCTGCTCGCGTACGGCCCCGCCACCGAAGCGGATATGAAGTGGTGGACGGGATGGAGCCTCGGCCACGTACGCAAGGCGCTGATCGCCGTCGCCGCCGAGGAGGTCGGGCTCGAGGGTGGTGCGACCGGTTATGTGGCCCCCGGCGACCTCGGGCCCGACGTCGCACCGGAGCCCTGGGCGGCATTGCTGCCGGGACTCGACCCCAGCGCCATGGCCTGGGCTGACCGTGGCTTCCACCTCGACGCGGAGCACCGCTCGGCCCTCTTCGACCGCTCGGGCAACATCGGCCCGACGGTGTGGTGGAACGGCCGCATCATCGGTGGCTGGGCTCAACGGCCGGACGGCGATGTCGTCTGGCGCCTGCTCACCGATGCCGGCCGTGAGGCCACCGCTGCTGTCGAAACGGAAGCCTCCCGGCTGGCGGGGTGGGCGATGCCCGGATCACCCCTCGGTTCCGTACGCCCCTGGAGCGCGAGTTGTCGGCCTAGACTCCGTCCACGGCTGCGCACGTTTCACGTGAAACATCGACCGGAACTGCATGGAGAGGCTCGCAAACTGCATGGAAAGGCTCGCAAGGGCCGGCTTCACAGCGGCAGTCCGCGCCAGCCCTCCGGGTCCACTCCACCCGGCACCCCGCCGTCCGGCTCATAGGGCTCCCGGGTGAAGACGAACGACCCCAGGTCGAGATGCAGGACCGAACCGTCCTCTCGGCGCACCACACGCAGGGTCTCGCCGGCGTAGTAGCCGTTCTGGCCGGTCCACGTACCGTCCTCCTCCGCGGTGAACCGTGCTCCCCTGCCGACGCCCTGCAACGGCAGCAGTTCCAGACCGCGGTCGGCGAGCAGCCGCAGCCCGAAGGAGTAAGTTCCCCAGTACCAGGGCCCGGTCAGCGCCAGGAGCTCCTGATCGACCTCCGGCAGTGGCTTCCAGGACTCGGGGATGCGGGGCTCGGCCTCCGAGACGATGCCCACGAGATCGGCCGCGACAGTCGCTGTGAGCGGCCCTGAAGTGGCATTGGCGAGCGCGACGGCTGCGACCCCGTCATCGACACTCACCCACAGGCCCGCGACGAATCCGGGTAGCGAGCCTGTGTGCCCCACGAGGGTGCGGCCGCCCTTCCGCACGATCTGCACACCCAGCCCGTAGGTGCCCTCCCAGTCCCCGCTCTCCAGGGGCACGGACGGTGTCCGCATCTCCCGTACCGACGACTCCCGCAGGACGCGCTCGTCGCCCTCGGCGAGAAAGACGGCGAACCGGCAGAGGTCGGTGACTGTCGACCAGAGCTGTCCGGCCGGCGCCATCAGGCCGAGGTCCTCGGACGGTTCGGGCAGCAGCACATCGGCCCAGGGGTGCACGGCCCATCCACCGGCGTGCGGAGCCTCGGGCCGAGTGCTCGTACGGCTGAGGCCCAGGGGTTCCAGAATCTCCCCGCGCAGCACGTCCTCCCAGGAAGCACCGCGTACCGCCTCGATCAACGATCCGAGCAGCGTGTAACCGGGGTTGGAGTAGTGGTGGCGCCGCCCGACAGGGTGCATACGCGACCCCTCACCCAGCACATCGCCGAGATCCGGACGCTGAGAGCCCGGTGTCCTCTCCCACCACGGCGCCGGGGACTCGGCGCTCAACCCGGCACTGTGACCCAGGAGTTGGGCGATCGTCACGTCCCCCACGCCGGTACCGGACAGATGCTTCTCCAGGGGGTCACCGAGATCGAGCAGCCCCTCGTCCCGCAGCCTCATCACCAGGACGGCGGTGAACGTCTTGGTGATCGAGCCGATGCGGTACTGGGTGTCGGCGTCCGGACCGTGGCCGTCGACGGAGGTGCGGGATCCCGTCCACGCCAAGTGCCCCTCACGCGCCACCCCGGCGACGAAAGAGGGCGCACGCCCTTCGGTCTGGGCGACCGCGATGCGGTGCAGCAAAGCCCGCTTGGTGGCGGGGAGGAACTCGGTAAAGGGTGAGGTCATGAGGCAGGTCTACCGGCGGCACCCCGTCACGTCGACCGCATTCCCCGGCATTTCGCGACGCGCGGAAGAGGCGACCGGAGGCCCCGGCAGGCTCCGCGACGGGCCGCGTCTCCAGGGCTGCAGGGTCTCGCCACGAGCACAGGGGAACCACGTGTGAGCTCAGACCGCCCGCCGATGAGTTTCCCGCGGCGCGCCGGTCTGTACGGGGGAGACCGACTCACGGAAGGCTGGCGCCGTGCGGAAATTGATCTACGGCATGAACGTGTCCCTGGACGGCTACATCGCCGCGCCCGGCGACGACATCGGCTGGGGCGTGCCGAGCGACGAGCTGTTCGCGTTCTGGTCCGACCAGTTGCAGGCGACCGACCTGACGCTGTACGGGCGCAAGTTGTGGCAGACGATGAGCTCCTACTGGCCGACCGGCGACCAGCAGCCCAACGCCACCCCGGCGGAGATCGAGTTCGCTCGCCGATGGCGGGACATGTCGAAGGTGGTGTTCTCCTCGACTATCGACCAGGTCGACTGGAACACCCGTCTGGTCACCGGCGACGCGGTCGCCGAGATCGCCCGGCTCAAGGCCGAGGACGGCGGCCCGATGGACATCGGCGGCGCGACGCTCGCCGGGGCGGCCATGCGGGCCGGGCTGATCGACGAGTACGTGCTGGCCACCGTGCCGGTCCTGGTGGGTGGCGGCAAGCCGTTCTTCACCGCGCTGGACAGCTGGGTGAACCTGAATCTGGTGGAGACGCGGACGTTTCCCGGCGGCGTGGTCCTGACCAGGTACGAGACGAGGCGCTGAGCGCCCGTCCGGGAGCTTCGCGGGGGTATCGCCCCTGTCCGCGATGACATTCCCGAACTCCTGCCGGATGCGCTCTCCGGGGCCCTCGATGCGGGGGCCGTCTTCGACCGTGCCGTCCCCCCTGGCCGAGGTGCCGGACGGCTATCGGGCGATGGACGACCGGTCGGCGCGGAAGGTGCGCATCACCTTCTGAGCGAGGGGCCGGCGGCACGGGCGCGGTTCCTCCTATGCCGCGCGGCGCCCTCGCGATGTCAGGCAGCGCGCTTCACGTGGCGGACCAGCCACATCAGCAGGGCGTCCAGGTCGGCGGCGGCCGAGAGGACCCGGTCGACCGCCTCGGGGGTGTGCAGCCACTCCTCGCAGCCGAGGGGACGCGCGGCGATCAGAGAACGGTGGCGCAGCAGGTTCGTACGGGGATGGTCTGTCGGATAGCCGCGCGGAGGGCGTTTCATCACGTCCCCGGAGATGTCGTAGCCCTTCTTCCGCACGTCCTCGACGATGGCGGACAGTTCGCGGCCGCTCCCCTCGGAGTCCACGGCTTTGCGGAACATGTCCACCTGGCCGGGGTCGGGGTACCACCAGGCACCCTGGATCCGCAGGCCGTCCAGGGAGAACCGGAGACCGATCTCGATCTTGCGGCCGAGCCGGATCACCGCGCTCTGGTGCTGCCACCACCAGGAGTCGGTGCGGTAGTGCCAGACGGAGAAGTCCTCGTACCGGGGGTCGGTGTCCGCGACCTCGTTGAGAAGGGCGATCATCGGCTGCCGGACCAGGCGTTCGCGGTCCGCGCGGCAGCGCTCGCGGGTCGCATGGGTCGGTTCGCCCTGGAGCTGCCACAACACGTCCATGGCCTGCTCCGGCCAGCCGGTGAACTGTCCGCGCATGCGCGGAGAATAGCCCACCCATGAGCCGCGCGCGGAGAGTGAGACGGGCAGTGAGGCGTGGCCCGGACAGTGGGGTTGTGCAGCCGAAACTTGCAGGCACGACCTAGGTCTGCGCCATGTCCACGAAGCGGGAGTAGTGCCCCTGGAACGCCACGGTGATCGTGGCCGTGGGGCCGTTACGGTGCTTGGCGACGATCAGGTCCGCCTCACCCGCTCGGGGTGACTCCTTCTCGTACGCATCCTCACGGTGCAACAGGATCACCATGTCCGCATCCTGCTCGATGGAGCCCGACTCACGAAGGTCGGACACCATCGGCTTCTTGTCCGTCCGCTGCTCGGGCCCACGGTTCAGCTGCGAGAGCGCGATCACCGGCAACTCCAGCTCCTTGGCCAGCAGCTTGAGGTTTCGGGACATGTCCGAGACCTCCTGCTGGCGGCTCTCGGCACGCTTGGAGCCACCGGACTGCATCAGCTGGAGATAGTCGATGACGACCAGCTTCAGGTCGTTGCGCTGCTTGAGCCGGCGGCACTTCGCCCGGATCTCCATCATGGAGAGGTTCGGGGAGTCGTCGATGTAGAGCGGCGCCTGGGAGACATCGGGCATCCGGCGGGCCAGCCGGGTCCAGTCCTCGTCGGTCATCGTGCCGGACCGCATGTGGTGCAGCGCCACCCGCGCCTCGGCGGACAGCAGGCGCATCGCGATCTCGTTCCGTCCCATTTCGAGAGAGAAGATCACGCTCGGCAGATTGTTCTTGATGGAGCACGCCCGGGCGAAGTCCAGCGCCAGCGTGGACTTACCCATCGCGGGCCGGGCCGCGATGACGATCATCTGGCCCGGGTGCAGACCGTTCGTCAGGGAGTCGAAGTCCGTGAAGCCGGTGGGCACACCGGTCATCTCACCGCTGCGTGACCCGATCGCCTCGATCTCGTCGAGAGCGCCCTCCATGATCTCGCCGAGCGGGAGATAGTCCTCGCTGGTCCGCTGCTCGGTGACGGCGTAGATCTCGGCTTGGGCGGAGTTGACGATCTCGTCGACGTCGCCGTCGGCCGCGTATCCCATCTGTGTGATCTTGGTGCCGGCCTCCACGAGCCGTCGCAGCACCGCCCGCTCGTGGACGATCTCCGCGTAGTACGAAGCATTCGCCGCGGTCGGCACCGACTGGACGAGCGTGTGGAGATAGGGAGCTCCCCCGACCCGGGTGATCTCGCCGCGCTTGACCAGTTCGGCCGCCACGGTGATCGGGTCGGCGGGCTCGCCCTTGGCGTAGAGATCGAGGATCGCCGTGTAGACGGTCTCGTGGGCGGGCCGGTAGAAGTCGTGGCCCTTGATGATCTCCACGACATCGGCGATCGCGTCCTTGGACAGGAGCATGCCGCCGAGCACCGACTGCTCGGCATCCAGGTCCTGAGGCGGCACCCGCTCGAACCCGGGAGAGCTTCCGTCCCACCCCCCGCTGTCCCTGCCGCGCTCGTGCTGATCATCACGGCCACCACGGTGGTCGTTACGGCGCTGACGGGAAACGGGCAGACGATCGCCAGGGCCGCTGTCCGCCGCCCACGGGTCGTCCAAGGGCTCGGAAATGCTCACCCGGGCCACCTCCTCCCGTCCGCTCCGCGGACCTAGCCGTGCACCTCTTTCTACGGCACGGCACTGACAAAACGAGTGGCCCGGCTCCGCTTCCGGCGCGTCGGGCGACGGTCCACGGTAGGCCCGGCGGCACCGTCAGCCAATCTGGTTATCCACAGGCCGTGTGGATGACCGACGAGATGCTGTGGAGAACCCCACAGAACCTGTGCACGGACCGGGGGACAGCACTGTGGACAAAGTCGGACCCACCTCGCCGCACTAGCTCTGAGCTGGGCTTTTTCCGTCCACCGGCTGTGGGGGAGAAAAACTTTCCCGACTGGGCCAAGATCAGAACAAACGGCGCACGCCCGCGCCTCCACAGGAGGAGCAGGTAAGGACCTCTAGGCAATTGCATCTCTTACCTGTGGAAGATTACATTGACCCCATGACTCAGGCCCTCAAGGATCCGAAGACGGTCCGGCGACGTCACGACCGAGAGATCGTCTCGCTCGCCGTTCCCGCCTTCGGTGCACTCGTCGCCGAGCCGCTCTTCGTCATCGTCGACAGTGCCATCGTCGGCCATCTCGGCACCCCGCAACTTGCCGGGCTCGGCGTCGCGGCGGCTCTCCTGATGACCGCCGTGAGCGTCTTCGTCTTCCTCGCGTACGCCACCACGGCGGCCGTCGCACGCCGCGTCGGCGCGGGTGATCTGGCCTCCGCCATCCGCCAGGGAATGGACGGAATCTGGCTGGCGCTCCTCCTCGGCGTTGCGGTCGTCGCCGTCACTCTGCCGACCGCCCCTTGGCTCATCGACATCTTCGGAGCCTCCGACACCGCCGCTCCGTACGCCATCACGTATCTGCGCATATCCAGCCTCGGCATCCCCGCCATGCTGATCGTGCTGGCCGCGACCGGCGTTCTGCGGGGTCTCCAGGACACCCGCACTCCGCTGTATGTGGCGATCGGCGGCTTCGCCGCCAATGCAGTCCTCAACGTCGGCCTGGTCTACGGCGCCGGTTTCGGCATCGCCGGATCAGCTTGGGGCACCGTCATCGCCCAGTGCGGCATGGCCGTGGCCTATGTGATCGTGGTCGTCCGGGGGGCACGGAAGCACGGTGCCTCGCTCCGACCCGACGCCGCAGGCATTCGAGCCAGCGCTCAGGCCGGTGCGCCTCTTCTGGTCCGTACGCTCTCTCTGCGCGCTGTCCTCCTGATTGCGACAGCGGTCGCGGCCCGCCTCGGCGACGCGGAGATCGCCGCCCACCAGATCGTGCTCTCGCTGTGGAGTTTGATGGCCTTCGCCCTGGACGCGATCGCCATCGCGGGCCAGGCGATCATCGGCCGGTACCTCGGCGCCGGTGATGCCGACGGCGCACGTCAGGTATGCCGCCGCATGGTGCAGTGGGGCATCGCCTCGGGCGTGGTGCTGGGGCTTCTGATCGTCGCCACCCGCCCGCTCTTCCTCCCGCTGTTCACGGATGATCCGGTCGTGCACGACACCCTGCTGCCCGTCCTGCTGGTGGTCGCCCTCTCCCAGCCCATTGCCGGCGTGGTCTTCGTGCTGGACGGCGTACTGATGGGAGCGGGTGACGGCCGCTATCTCGCCGGGGCGATGCTGGTGACCTTGGCCGTCTTCGCCCCCGTGGCCCTGCTCGTTCCCTCTCTCGGCGGCGGGCTGACGGCTCTGTGGTGGGCCATGACGCTGATGATGGGCGTACGGATGCTGACGCTCTGGCACCGCACGCGGTCGGGCCTCTGGATCGTCACAGGTGCAAGCCGCTGAAGAACCCAGCGGATGTTTCACGTGAAACGCGCTGTTTCACGTGAAACGGCGAGAGGGCCGCACCTGACGGTGCGGCCCTCTGCCGTACTGCTGAGTGCAGCGTTACGCGGCAACGACCTCGATGCCGAGCTTCGCGGCAACCTCGGGGTGCAGACGCACGGACACCTGGTGCGAGCCCAGGGTCTTGATCGGCGTACCGAGCTCGACGCGACGCTTGTCCACGTCCGGGCCACCGGCGGACTTGATCGCCGCAGCGACGTCCGCCGGGGTGACCGAGCCGAAGAGACGGCCGGCGTCGCCGGAGCGAACTGCCAGACGCACCTTCACGCCTTCGAGGCGGGCCTTGATCTCGTTGGCCTGCTCGATGGTCGCGATCTCGTGGATCTTGCGGGCGCGGCGGATCTGCGCCACGTCCTTCTCGCCACCCTTGGTCCAGCGGATCGCGAAACCACGCGGGACCAGGTAGTTGCGAGCGTAGCCGTCCTTGACGTCGACGACGTCGCCGGCGGTACCGAGGCCGGAGACCTCGTGGGTAAGGATGATCTTCATGATTCGGTCACCCTTCCTTAGCGCGCGGTGGACGTGTAGGGCAGCAGTGCCATCTCACGGCTGTTCTTGACTGCCGTGGCGACGTCACGCTGGTGCTGCGTGCAGTTGCCGGTGACGCGGCGGGCACGGATCTTGCCGCGGTCGGAAATGAACTTCCGCAGCATGTTCGTGTCCTTGTAGTCCACGTACACGGTCTTGTCCTTGCAGAATGCGCAGACCTTCTTCTTCGGCTTGCGCACAGGCGGCTTCGCCATGTGTATCTCCTGTGTGATCAAGAAGTGGGGGTACAAGCTCCCCTGGGGAATCCCTAGAAGGGGGGCTCGTCCGAGTAGCCGCCGCCGGAAGAGCCGCCGGAGCTTCCGCCCCAGCTGCCGCCTCCACCGCCACCCTGCTGCTGGCCGCCGGCCGGCGCACTGGTGGCCCAGGGGTCGTCGGCGGGAGCACCGCCGCCGCCACCCTGCTGGCCACCGCTGGAGCCGCCGCCCCAGTTGCCGCCGCCACCCTGCTGCTGACCGCCGCCGTAGCCGCCCTGGCCACCGCGACCGGTGGTCTTGGTGACCTTGGCCGTGGCGTTCTTCAGGCTGGGGCCGACTTCCTCGACGTCCAGCTCGTAGACCGTGCGCTTGACGCCCTCGCGGTCGTCGTAGGACCGCTGCTTGAGCCGGCCCTGCACGACGACGCGCATGCCGCGCGTGAGCGACTCTGCGACGTTCTCCGCCGCCTGACGCCAGACCGAGCAGGTGAGGAAGAGGCTCTCGCCGTCCTTCCACTCATTGGTCTGACGGTCGAAGGTGCGGGGAGTGGACGCGACGCGGAACTTCGCGACCGCCGCACCGGACGGGGTGAAGCGCAGCTCGGGGTCGTCGACGAGATTGCCGACGACCGTGATGACGGTCTCGCCTGCCATGGGTGAACCTCTCGGCGGGGATTGCTTCTGGCTGCTTGCTGCTACTCGAACCCGATGACTCTGAGCTAGGCGCTCAGTGGGTCTCGGGACGGAGGACCTTGGTCCGGAGGACCGACTCGTTCAGGTTCATCTGGCGGTCGAGCTCCTTGACGACCGCAGGCTCGGCCTGCAGGTCGATGACCGAGTAGATGCCCTCGGGCTTCTTCTTGATCTCGTAAGCGAGACGACGACGGCCCCAGGTGTCGACCTTCTCCACCTTTCCGTTGCCCTCACGGACGACGGAGAGGAAGTTCTCGATCAGCGGGGAGACAGCGCGCTCCTCGAGATCGGGGTCGAGGATGACCATCATTTCGTAGTGACGCATGTAGAACCCACCTCCTTTGGACTCAGCGGCCACGGTCGTTCCGTGGCAGGAGGGTCGTGATGCGTAAGCAACGGTATCCGCCACCACTGACAATCGCGGACGATCGGCTGTGGGCAGGGCAGACACCGGTGCAGACCGTACAGAGTACCTGCAGACGTGCTTCCGGTTGAAATCCGGTGGCCAGGGGACGCAATCTGTACACATCGGGTGTGCGCGGCGCTACGATGCGCCGCCTTCCGGCAACGCCAGGAGGTGCCTCATGGCACAGGCAATGCGACGTCAGTCCAGTGAGTCCGCTGTTTCCCTCTTCGCCACGGACGGCAAGCCCCACCCCCTCCAGGACACCCTGGTCGCGGTGACGCTGGTGCTCGGCGTCCTCGCCTTCGTCACGGCGATGTTCCACAACCTCCATCTGATCAGTTCCTGGGCCGGCCTCATCGGCCTGCTCACAGGTGCGTACGGGCAGTTCATCTCGGCGACGACCCGCGAGCGCTTCGCTCTGATCGTCGGCCTCGGCGCATCGGGTGTCGGCTTCTTCCTCGGCATGGCCCACGGCGGGCTCTTCGGCGGGGTCATCGGCTGAGCACGATCCGAGCGGCGACCCCCGCCCTACTCGGCAGGCCCTGGCCCGTCCGGAGCAGTCGGCCCCCATTGATCGACTTGCCCGCTCGGGCAGGGCAGCCAGGGCAGGGCAGGGCTTACGTCACAGGACGCTGTTCCCCGCAGCCATTCGGGGCGCTCCCCCAGCGCAGTAGGCTTCGGCGCGAGAGCCGGAGCCCCTGACCCATGGGGACACACCTGCCGAGGAGCGCCCCGCATGAGCCTGACCCTGAGGACCATCAGCCGAGAGCAGCATCTGGCGTATATCCAGACACTGCCGTCGGCCAGTCATTGCCAGGTCCCGGCGTGGGCTGATGTGAAGACCGAATGGCGCTCGGAGAACCTGGGCTGGTTCGACAAGAGCGGTGAACTGGTCGGTGTCGGCCTGGTGTTGTACCGCCAGCTGCCCAAGATCAAGCGCTACCTCGCCTATCTGCCCGAGGGCCCGGTCATCAACTGGTACGCCCCGAACCTGGACGACTGGCTTCAGCCGATGCTCGCCCATCTCAAGCAGCAGGGCGCCTTCTCCGTGAAGATGGGTCCGCCGGTCGTCATCCGGCGCTGGGACGCTCCTGCGATCAAGTCGGGTATCCAGGACCCGGATGTGAAGCGTCTGCGCGACGTCGAGGCCTCCCACATCGAGCCGCGTGCCTTCGAAGTCGCCGACCGGCTCCGGAAGATGGGCTGGCAGCAGGGCGAGGACGGCGGTGCCGGCTTCGGTGACGTCCAGCCTCGGTACGTCTACCAGGTACCCCTCGCGAACCGGTCCCTCGACGACGTCCTCAAGGGCTTCAACCAGCTCTGGCGCCGCAACATCAAGAAGGCCGAGAAGGCCGGCGTGGAGGTCGTCCAGGGCGGCTACGACGACCTCGAGGAATGGCAGCGGCTGTACGAGATCACGGCCGTGCGCGACCACTTCAGGCCCCGCCCGCTCTCGTACTTCCAGCGCATGTGGAAGGTGCTCAACTCCGAGGACCCCAACCGCATGCGGCTGTACTTCGCGCGGCACAACGGTGTGAACCTGTCGGCGGCGACGATGCTGGTCGTCGGCGGGCACGTCTGGTACTCCTACGGCGCCTCCGACAACATCGGGCGCGAGGTCCGGCCCTCGAACGCGATGCAGTGGCGGATGCTGCGCGACGCGTACGCCATGGGTGCGACGGTCTACGACCTGCGCGGCATCAGCGACTCGCTGGACGAGACCGACCACCTCTTCGGTCTGATCCAGTTCAAGGTCGGCACCGGCGGCGAAGCCGTGGAGTACGTCGGCGAGTGGGACTTCCCCCTCAACAAGCTGCTGCACAAGGCGCTGGACATGTACATGTCGCGCCGCTGACGTGTCCGCGGCCGACCCCGTAACCTCGTAGATCCCGTACATACCTCTGATACACCGCACACACCAGAAAGGTTCCGGGCCGGCCATGGCGCTCTCCCTCTACGTCGACACCGCGCGCTGGCGGGCGCACCAGAAGACCGTGATCGACCAGTTCCCCGGTCTCGTACCCGTCTGCAAGGGGAACGGCTACGGCTTCGGTCACGAGCGGCTCTCGGAGGAGGCCTCCCGCTTCGGCTCCGACATGCTGGCCGTCGGGACGACGTACGAGGCGGCCCGGATCAAGGACTGGTTCAGCGGCGATCTCCTCGTCCTCACACCTTTCCGCCGGGGTGAGGAGCCGGTTCCGCTGCCCGACCGCGTGATCCGCTCCGTCTCCTCGGTCGACGGTGTGCACGCCCTCGTCGGCGCCCGCGTCGTCATCGAGTGCATGAGCTCCATGAAGCGCCACGGCGTCTCCGAGCAGGACCTGGGACAGCTCCACTCCGCCATCGAGGACGTACGGCTGGAGGGCTTCGCCCTCCATCTCCCGCTGGACCGCACCGACGGATCCGACGCGGTCGAGGAGGTCATCGGCTGGATGGACCGGCTGCGTGCGGCCCGTCTGCCGCTGCACACCATGTTCGTCAGCCATCTGCGGTCCGAGGAGCAGGCCCGGCTCCAGCAGCAGTTCCCGCAGACCCGCTTCCGCGCCCGTATCGGCACGCGGCTGTGGCTCGGCGACCACGACGCGACCGAGTACCGCGGTGCCGTCCTCGACGTGACCCGCGTGGCCAAGGGCGACCGGTTCGGCTACCGGCAGCAGAAGGCCGCGTCCGACGGCTGGCTCGTCGTCGTCGCCGGCGGCACCTCGCACGGCGTCGGCCTGGAGGCTCCGAAGGCCCTGCACGGTGTGATGCCCCGTGCCAAGGGCGTTGCCCGGGCCGGCCTGGCGACCGTCAACCGGAACCTTTCTCCATTCGTCTGGGCGGGCAAGCAGCGCTGGTTCGCCGAGCCCCCGCACATGCAGGTCTCGATCCTGTTCGTCCCGTCGGACGCGGACGAGCCGCGGGTCGGCGACGAGCTGGTGGCGCATCTTCGCCACACCACGACCCAGTTCGACCGCCTGGTGGACCGCTGAGCCGGTTCTGAGGGCCGCCCGGGGGTCGGTGACCCACCGGGCGCCCCATGACGGGTTCCGGCCCTACGACTGGGCTCCGCCGGCCCTTCGCGGCCCCGTTCCCCATTCCACCTTCAGTCCCTCCACCGCGTGCGCCGCATGCCGCGCAGGGCGCGCCGCATGCCCTACGACGAAGACGTCCTCCGCCCCGTCGAGCACACCGCCCGACGGGTCGTCCGAGCCGTCCTGCCGTACGCCGTCCCGCTCCGGCATCAGGATGTCCCGCACCACCACGGCACACAGATAGAGCGTCCCCAGCAGATGCAGGGCGATCGCCACCTGGTACCCCTCGGGCGGCAGCCCCTGATGCTTGGTGCTGGTCGTGTAGGCGAGGTACATCCAGATCCCGAGGAAATACATGACCTCGCAGGCCTGCCAGATCAGGAAGTCGCGCCAGCGCGGCCGTGCCAGCACCGCGAGCGGGATCAGCCACAGGACGTACTGCGGCGAGTAGACCTTGTTGGTGAGGATGAACGCGGCGACGACCAGGAAGGCGAGCTGGGCGAGACGCGGCCGCCGGGGCGCTCCGAGCGCGAGCGCCGCGATCCCCGCGCAGGCCAGGAGCATGAGCAGCGTCGCGTAGGTGTTCACCTTCTCGACGTCGATGCCCTCGCCGGTGCGCTGGGTGATGATCAGCCAGAACGAGCCGAAGTCGATCTGCCGTTCCTGGCTGAATGTGTAGAACTTCTTCCAGCCCTCGGGCGCCAGCGCCATCACCGGCAGATTGACGACGAACCACGCGCCCGCCGCGCCCAGCGCCGCGGTGGCGAACTCTCGCCACTTGCCGGCCCGCCAGCACAGCAGGAGCAAGGGGCCCAGCAGAAGTACGGGATAGAGCTTGGCAGCGGTCGCCAGCCCGATGAGGATGCCGAAGGCCAGCGTCCGGCCGCGGGACCACATCAGCATCGCTGCGGCCGTCAGTGCAACCGCCAGCAGATCCCAGTTGATGGTCGCGGTGAGGGCGAACGCGGGCGCCAGGGCCAGCAGGAGCGCGTCCCACGGCCGGCGGCGGTGTGTGCGGGCCACACAGACAGCGATGACCGCCGTGCAGATCATGAGCATGCCTGCGTTGATCATCCAGTAGGCCTGCTCCTGCTGCTGAAGCGAGCCGTCGGCCAGATTCAGCCAGGACGCCACCTGCATGAACAGACCGGTCAGCACCGGATACTCCAGGTACTCCATGTCACCGGGCAGCCGGTCGAAGTACGGGATGAGCCCCTCCGAGAAGCCGCGCCCCAGGAAGAGATGCGGAATGTCGGAATAGCAGGCGTGCGTGTACTGCGAGCTGGTGCCCCGGAACCAGGCCCAGTTGTAACAGGGCATCTTCTGCACCATGCCCAGCGCAAACATGCCGATGGCCACCAGTGCCACGACCCGTACAGGCGTCAGATAGCCGCTGCGGACGCGCAGGGCCCAGCGGCCGGCCGGACCACCGATCAGCTCGCTGCCGGACACGGCGACGGAATCCCGCCGGGTGGGCCGTACATCCGGCCTGTCCTCGTACACGCTCGTCTCTTCTGCGCTGGGCATGGTGCACATCCTGCCGTACGGGAACGGATACGCCGCAGGGCCGCCGCATCGTTACGCACGCTGTGCGTCCTGGCTGCGACGGCCCTGTGGTCACGGAGCTACGGCGGGGGCGCTAGCCCCCTGGGCCCCCGAAGAGGCCTCCGTTGTTGTTGCCGTTGTTGCCCCCGTTGCCCGCCGGTGGCGACGAACTGCTTGTCGGGCCGCCGTCCGACCCTTCGTTGTCGCCTCCGCCGTTGTCCGAACCGCCGGGTTGGCCGCCGGTGGCACCACCCTGCGTACCGCAGGTGATGTCCTCCCACGGGTTGCAGGACTCGGACGGGTCAGGACTCTCGGTCGGGGTCTCGGACGGCGTCTCGGACGGCGTCTCGGACGGCGTCTCGCTCGGCGTCTCGGACGGAGTGGGAGACGGGCTGACGGCTCCGCCACCCCAGACGGCCTGTCCGAGCGGCTCCGGCTCGGGGAACTTCATGACCTTCTGGCCCTTGAGGGCTTCCTTCATGTACGCCTGCCAGATCTCCGACGGGAACGACGCACCGTGGATCTTCTTCTGGCCACCCGTTCCGAACATCTCGAGGAAGCCGCGCTTGGCGTTCTTCTCGTTGTCGTCGAGGCGGTACATGTCGATCGCGGTCGACAGCTGCGGGGTGTAGCCCACGAACCAGGCGGACTTGTTGCCGTCGGTCGTACCGGTCTTGCCGGCGACCTCACGTCCCGGCAGGCGCGCGTTCTTGCCGGTGCCCTCGTCGTCCTCGACGACGTCCTTGAGCACATCGGTCACGTTGTTGGCGACGGCCGGAGTGAACTTCCCGACGGGGTCGTCCTTGTGCTGGTAGATCGTCTTGCCCTCCCGCTTCACCTCCTTGACGGAGTACGGGGCACGCTGCTCGCCCTCGGCCGCGAAGGTTGCGTAGGCGCCGGCCATACGGATGGCGCTGGGGGAGGAGATACCGATCGAGAACGAGGGAACGTCCGACTTGTTGAGCGAGCTCTCGAGAAGACCGGAGTCGATGGCCGCCTGGCGGACCACCGGGATACCGACGTCCATGCCGAGCTGCACGAACGGCGAGTTGGCGGAGTGGATCATGGCTTCACGCAGCGTGATGTTCTTGTACGACTCATCGCCGTCGTTCGTCTGCAGCCACTCCTTCCCCTCCTCGTTCTGCCACACCGAGCCGTCGTATTCCTTGATCTTGAGCTTGTTCTGGCCGTTGTAGACGCTCTTGTCCGGGTCGACGATCGTCCGCTCGTCACTGCCCTGGTCCGCGCCGCCCTGAGGGTCGCGCACACCGTCACGCATGGCGGCTGCCAGGACGAACGGCTTGAAGGTCGATCCGACCTGGGCACCGGTCTCGTTGGCGTTGTTGGTGAAGTGCTTGGTCGCGTCCTCACCGCCGTAGATGGCGACGATTGCACCGGTCCGCGGGTCGACCGAGGCACCGCCGAACTGGACGTGGGTGTCCGTTTCCGGCCGCTTGTCGGGCTTGATGTTGGCCTCGCGGACCTTCTTCACCGCCTTCTCGAGCTGATCGATCTTCTTCTTGTCGAAGGTGGTGTGGATCTCGTAGCCACCACGCGCGAGGTCGTTCGCGTCGATGTCTTCGTTGTTGTTGAGGAAGTTCGACTTGGCGAGATCGACCAGATAGCCGACCTGCCCACCGAGCTTCGCCCCCTTCGAGACGGACTGGGGCATCGGGAACGAGGGGTACTTCGCCCGCTCGGCAGCACTCAGATGCCCGTCCTTGACCATCTCGTTCATGATCCATTGCCAGCGTTCCGTCGCGCGGGCCAGATTGGCCTTCGGCGTCGCTGCCGGATCGATGTCCACGGAACCGGCCGGATCGAAGTACGTCGCACCCTTGAGCAGCGAGGCGAGGAAAGCGCACTCGCTGGGGTCCAGGGCCTTGGCGTTCTTCCCGTAGTACGTACGGGCCGCGGCCTGGATGCCATAAGCACCACGCCCGTAGTACGAGGTGTTCAAATAGCCGGCCATGATCTCCGACTTGTCCATGTCGGTACCGACACGGATGGAGATGAACAGCTCCTTGGCCTTACGGCTCAGAGTCTGCGACTGGTCGCCGAGCCGCGCGTTCTTCACGTACTGCTGGGTGATGGTCGAGCCACCCTGGGTCTGGCCGCCCTTGGCCATGTTGACCACAGCCCGGCCGATACCCATGGGGTCGATGCCCGAGTCGGTCTTGAACGTCTTGTTCTCCGCCGAGATCACCGCGTTCTGCATGGCCTGCGGGATCTCCCCGATCCCGACGATCTGACGGTTGATCTCCCCACCGGTGGCGGCCATCTGTTTGCCGTCGGCCCAGTAGTAGACGTTGTTCTGCGCCTCGGCGGTCTTGCTCGGGTCGGGGACCTCCACCATCGCGTAGGCGATGGTGGCTGCCGCCATGAGACTGCCGAGGAAGCCGATGCACAACCCGGTGACGAGCTTCCACGAAGGAACCCAGCGTCGCCATCCGTACTTGTTGTGGCGCGGATAGTCGATCAGACGCTTCTTGCCGGGGCCTCCACCGCCCCGGCCGGGTCCGTCATGGCCCCCGCCCCCGCCGCCTCCGCGGCGACCTGCGCCGCGGCCGCCGTGCCCGGCGCCCGCGGCCTCGTCGACGCGCCGGCGGCTGCCACCACGCTGTGCGGCGCGGCGGGCCTCGGCCCGGCCACCATAAGTCCGCTCCTCACCGTACGAAGCGGAGGGAGATTCCGAGCCGGTGCCCCGGGGGGCTGCGCGGCGGCCAGTGGGCTGCTGGGCGGCGCGCCTGGCAGCCGCACGCCCGCCACCTTGCGGCTGCGGCGGTTTGCGACGGTGCTCGCTCATCGAACGACTACTCCTCGGGCAGGCGAGACGCCTGGAAGCGGCAGTTGAGTTCCGGTCCCCCCGAAATGGATACGGACCAGCTCCCGAAAGAGCTCATCCGCTGCGCATCCACGGCGAGGACGCACACAGGCGTCTCATGGTTCCCGGTGGTCTGCATGCCGCACAGACTACGCACGGTCAAAACCCACCTAGCAATGAAGTTCACCCCAAATCAGGCAAGTTGCCTGCTGTGAATTGATGATGTGACGCCGTTCACGATGACCCCCCTTGTCGCAGGAGGCACACGGGCCTATCGTGCTGATGTATCGAGTCGATACATCAGCACGACATAAGCGACCGGGATGGCAAAGGAGGTAGTCGGTGAGCAGGCGCTCCGGCATCCTCGAGTTCGCCGTCCTCGGTCTGCTCCGTGAAGCCCCGATGCATGGCTATGAGCTGCGCAAACGGCTCAATACGTCGCTGGGGATCTTCCGCGCCTTCAGCTACGGAACCCTCTACCCCTGCCTCAAGACGCTGGTCGCCAACGGCTGGTTGATCGAGGAACCGGGAAGTGCTCCCGAGGATGCTCTCGCCGCGTCACTCGCAGGGCGCCGCGCCAAGATCGTCTACCGGTTGACGGCAGAAGGTAAGGAGCATTTCGAGGAGCTGCTCTCGCACACCGGCCCGGACACCTGGGAGGACGAGCACTTCGCTGCTCGCTTCGCCTTCTTCGGGCAGACGGAGCGCGAGGTGCGGATGCGGGTGCTGGAAGGCCGTCGCAGCAGGCTGGAGGAGCGCCTGGAGAAGATGCGCGCCTCCCTCGCCCGCACACGGGAGCGCCTCGACGACTACACCCTTGAGCTTCAGCGGCACGGCATGGAGTCCGTGGAGCGCGAAGTGCGCTGGCTGAACGAGCTCATCGAGAGCGAGCGAGCGGGGCGGGGCCGGCAACAGCCCTCCTCCGAGAGCGCAGCTCAGCAGGACAGAACATCTGGAGCGACGGGCGGCCTGCCCCGGTACGGGAGTGCCGAGTCGTCCGGGGGATCCTCCCCCGGGCCCTCCACCCCGCCGGATCCGTCCGACGACACCACCAAGTGAGACCCCGCGGTCCGCAGGGTTTCATCCGGAATACCGAGATCACACAGGGAGCAACCGGAATGGGTTCGGTTCGCGTAGCCATCGTCGGCGTGGGCAACTGCGCCGCCTCGCTGGTGCAGGGCGTCGAGTACTACAAGGACGCCGACCCGGCCGGCAAGGTGCCGGGTCTGATGCACGTGCAGTTCGGCGATTACCACGTCGGTGACGTGGAGTTCGTGGCCGCCTTCGACGTGGACGCCAAGAAGGTCGGCCTCGACCTGGCGGACGCCATCGGCGCCAGCGAGAACAACACCATCAAGATCTGCGACGTGCCGAACACCGGCGTCACCGTGCAGCGCGGCCACACCCTCGACGGCCTGGGCCTGTACTACCGCCAGACCATTGAGGAGTCGTCCGAGGCGCCGGTCGACATCGTCCAGACCCTCAAGGACAAGCAGGTCGACGTCCTGATCTGCTACCTGCCCGTCGGTTCCGAGGACGCTGCGAAGTTCTACGCGCAGTGCGCCATCGACGCCAAGGTCGCCTTCGTCAACGCTCTCCCGGTCTTCATCGCCGGCACCAAGGAGTGGGCGGACAAGTTCACCGAGGCGGGCGTCCCGATCGTCGGTGATGACATCAAGTCCCAGGTGGGTGCCACCATCACGCACCGCGTGATGGCGAAGCTGTTCGAGGACCGCGGTGTCCGTCTTGAGCGCACCATGCAGCTCAACGTCGGCGGCAACATGGACTTCAAGAACATGCTGGAGCGCGACCGCCTCGAGTCCAAGAAGATCTCGAAGACGCAGGCCGTCACCTCGCAGATCCCCGACCGCGAGCTGGGCGAGAAGAACGTCCACATCGGTCCGTCGGACTACGTGGCCTGGCTGGACGACCGCAAGTGGGCGTACGTCCGCCTCGAGGGCCGTGCCTTCGGTGACGTCCCGCTGAACCTGGAGTACAAGCTCGAGGTCTGGGACTCCCCGAACTCCGCGGGTGTCATCATCGACGCCCTGCGCGCCGCGAAGATCGCCAAGGACCGGGGTATCGGTGGCCCGATCCTCTCCGCGTCCTCGTACTTCATGAAGTCCCCGCCGGTGCAGTACTTCGACGACGAGGCCTACGCCAACGTCGAGAAGTTCATCAAGGGCGAGGTCGAGCGCTAAGCGTTCAACCGATGGTCCGCCGAGGGTCCCCGGGTTATCCGCCCGGGGACCCTCGGCGTATGTGAGGCTTGATCACATGCCCGTCGTACGTGATCTGCGCGTACTCCTGCGCCTGACCGACTTTCGCCGACTGCTCACGGTCCGGCTGCTATCCCAGGCAGCCGATGGCGTCTACCAGGTCGCGCTTGCCACGTACGTCGTCTTCTCCCCCGAGAAGCAGACCTCCCCGGCCGCCATCGCTTCCGCCATGGCTGTCCTGCTGCTCCCGTACTCCCTGATCGGCCCGTTCGCCGGAGTCCTGCTGGACCGCTGGCAGCGTCGGCAGGTCTTCCTCTACGGAAATCTGCTGCGGGCGCTGCTCGCCTCCTGCACCGCGCTGCTGATCCTCACCTCCGTGCCCGACTGGCTGTTCTACGCCTCTGCCCTGTCGGTCACCGCGGTCAACCGCTTCGTCCTGGCCGGCCTCTCCGCCGCCCTGCCCCGGGTCGTCGATGCGGACCGGCTCGTCATGGCCAACTCCCTCTCACCCACCGCCGGTACGCTCGCGGCGACAGCCGGCGGAGGCCTGGCCTTCGCCGTACGGCTGCTGTCCGACAACTCCGACGCCGTGGTGGTCCTGCTCGGCGCCGCGCTCTATCTGTGCTCTGCTCTCGCCTCACTCCGCATGGGCCGCCAACTGCTCGGTCCGGACCAGGAGTTGCAGCAGCGTCGACTGCTCTCCGCGATCGCCTCCACGGCACGCGGCCTGGCGAGCGGCGTACGGCACCTGGCGAGCCGCAAGCCCGCGGTGCGGGTACTGATCGCCATGACCTTGATGCGGTTCAGCTACGGGGCGCTGACCGTCATGGTTCTGATGCTGTGCCGGTACGCCTGGTACCAGGACGAGAAGGACGGTCTCGCTCTGCTCGGCATCGCCATCGCCGTCTCGGGTGCCGGCTTCTTCGCGGCGGCCGTGGTGACTCCATGGGCCGTCGAAAGACTCGGAACCTACGGCTGGCTCGTGGCCTGCGCCGGGACCGCCGCCGTCCTGGAGCCCGCCCTGGGGCTGCCATTCGCCCCCGTGCCGATACTGGTCGCGGCGTTCGTCCTGGGACTCATCACTCAAGGCGCAAAGATCACGACGGATACCGTGATCCAGACATCGGTGGACGATGCCTATCGCGGCCGTATCTTCTCGCTCTACGACGTTCTGTTCAATGTGGCGTTCGTGGGCGCTGCCGCCGTCGCGGCGCTGATGTTGCCGCCCGACGGTCGATCGATCCATCTGGTGCTTCTCGTGTCCCTCATCTACGCAGCCATCGCCGCGGCGATGGTCCGGTGGAGCCGGGCGGATGCGACACCGCAGGGATCCGATCCCCTGCGGCCATAACAAAGGGGCAATGTTTCACGTGAAACATCGCCCCTCAGTGCACTGCCCGGCTCGATGTTTCACGTGAAACATCGAGCCGCTTCACGGTCGAGCTCGCGTCAGGAGGCTCAGTCCTGCGTCGCCCACCATTCCTTCAGGGCTGCCACGGCGGCGTCTTCCTCCATCGGGCCGTTCTCCAGCCGAAGCTCCAGCAGGAACGCGTACGCCTTGCCGATCACCGGACCGGGGCCGACCCTCAGGACCTCCTGGATCTGGTTGCCGTTCAGGTCGGGCCTGATGGCGTCCAGCTCCTCCTGCTCCTTCAGCTGCTCGATCCGCTCTTCGAGCCCGTCGTAGGCCCGGGACAGCGCGGCAGCCTTGCGCTTGTTGCGGGTGGTGCAGTCGGAGCGGGTCAGCTTGTGGAGCCGGCTGAGCAGCGGTCCCGCATCCCGGACGTAGCGACGCACGGCCGAGTCGGTCCACTCGCCGGCTCCGTAACCATGGAACCGCAGATGCAGCTCCACCAGGCGCGAGACGTCCCTCACCATCTCGTTGGAGTACTTCAGCGCGGTCATCCGCTTCTTGGTCATCTTCGCCCCGACCACCTCGTGGTGATGGAACGAGACCCCGCCGTCCTTCTCGAAGCGCCTCGTCCGGGGCTTCCCGATGTCATGCAGCAAAGCGGCCAGCCGCAGGATCAGATCCGGGCCGTCCTCCTCCAGATCGATGGCCTGTTCCAGAACCGTCAGGGAGTGCTCGTAGACGTCCTTGTGCCGGTGGTGCTCATCGCTCTCCAGCCGCAGCGCGGGCAGCTCGGGCAGCACCCGCTCAGCCAGGCCGGAATCGACGAGCAGGGCCAGCCCCTTGCGGGGGTGGGCGGAGAGAAGGAGCTTGTTCAGCTCCTCCCTCACCCGCTCGGCGGAGACGATGTCGATGCGCTCGGCCATGCCCTTCATCGCCGTGACGACCTCGGGGGCCACCTCGAAGTCCAGCTGCGCGGCGAAGCGGGCGGCCCGCATCATGCGCAGCGGGTCGTCGGAGAAGGACTCCTGCGGCGTTCCCGGCGTCCGCAGCACGCGTGCGGCCAGATCCTCCAGGCCGTGGTGCGGATCGATGAACTCCTTCTCCGGCAGCGCCACGGCCATCGCGTTCACCGTGAAGTCACGACGGACCAGGTCGTCCTCGATGGAATCGCCGTAGGACACCTCAGGCTTGCGGGAGGTCCTGTCGTACGCCTCGGAGCGGTAGGTCGTGACCTCGATCTGGTAGCCGTCCTTCTGGGACCCGACCGTGCCGAAGGCGATACCCACGTCCCATACGGAATCGGCCCAGGGGCGAATGATCTTCAGGACATCCTCGGGGCGGGCGTCCGTGGTGAAGTCCAGATCATTGCCGAGCCGGCCGAGCAACGCGTCCCGGACCGAGCCGCCGACAAGGGCGAGGCTGAACCCGGCTTCCTGGAAGCGACGGGCGAGGTCATCGGCGACGGGCGCTACACGGAGTAGTTCCGTCACCGCACGGCGTTGCACCTGGCTCAGGGCGTTGGGGTTGTCTTCATTGGCGTTCGGCACAACAGAAGAGGGTACGTGCCCCCGCCGGGCCCGGTGCCCCTGTTTATGGGCCGCTCGCACGGTCGCCGTGGCGCTACCCGGCCGTGGACCGATGATCGACTTCTCACCGGACTCCACGGAGTCCCCACAGTTCCTTGCGATCTTGTGAGGCACTCCGCGGCACTTCGGCACAGCGGACCTCGTTACCATGCGTGGACGCACTGAGTGACAACGACCGACGGCATCAGACGACGAGGGACGGACGAGCGCGTGACGGAGGCGGCAGACTTCCAGGGGATGACTTCTCCTGCCCGCCGGTGGTTGCGGCGCACAGCCTCCATGATCGCCGGCGTTCCGCTCGTGGCCGGGCTCCTCATCGGGCCGGCCGCACCTTCGGCGCACGCCGACGAGGACGCGACAGGCTCGAACATGGTGGATGTGTCCATCGACACGATGACACCGACCGCCCCAGGACCGAACGACAAGATCACCATCTCCGGCACGGTCACCAATGAGGGCAAGCAGACCGTCACGGACGCCGAGATCGGCGTGCGGATCGGGCCGCAGCTCGAAGGCAGGAATGCCATCGACCGTGCCTCCGAGCGGACCGGCTTCATCGACGGCGCCGACGGCTCCCGAGTCGATGCCAAGTTCGCGGCAAAGCTTCCCAAGCTCGTCTCCGGCATCAGCCGGGAGTTCTCGCTCACAGTCCCCGTCAGTGAACTGAACCTCGACGAGGACGGCGTCTATCAGCTCGGCGTGGCACTCGAGGGCCGGACACCCGACGAGCCCTTCGATCAGGTGCGGGGTATCGAGCGGACCTTCCTGCCCTGGCAGCCGGAGGCCACCGAGAAGAAGACGCAGTTCACCTATCTCTGGCCGCTGATCTCGTCGACCCACCTCACGTCGGAGACGGGCTCGGACGAGCAGCAGACGCCGGTCTTCGAGGACGAGGATCTGGCCAAGGAGCTGGCACCTGATGGACGGCTCGGACAGCTCGTCAGCCTCGGCAGTGAACTGCCCGTCACCTGGGTCATCGACCCGGATCTTCTGGCCACCGTCGATGCGATGACCAGGAACTACCGGGTCAAGAGCGGTACGACCACGGTCGCCGGCAAGAACCAGGCCGTCGCCAAGCAGTGGCTGAACGCGGTGGAGGCGGCCGTCCAGGGGCGCAAGGTCATCGCGCTGCCGTTCGCGGATCCCGACCTCGCTTCGCTGGCCCACCGCGGCAAGAACGTCTCGGGCTCCCTCAGTCACCTGCAGCCGGCCACCGTGGTCGCGGAGAAGACCGTCGAGACGATCGTCCATGTGAAGCCGTCCGTCGACTTCGCCTGGCCCGTCGACGGAGCAATCGATTCGTCGATCGTGGATGTCGCCACCTCGGCCGGCGCCCACAAGGTCATCGCCCGCAGCGACAGCCTGCGCGACGATCTGGCGTACACGCCCACGGCGGCACGGCCCATCGGTGGCGGTACGACGGCCGTGGTGGCCGACGCACGGCTCTCCAAGGCCTTCGAAGGCAACATGCTGGACTCCGGCAGTTCCACGCTCGCGGTCCAGAAGTTCCTCGCTCAGACGCTGGCCGTGACCCGCCAGGACCCGGACAACCAACGAAGCATTGTCGTCGCCCCGCAGCGCAGGCCCAGCGCCTCCCAGGCGCAGTCCATGGCGCGCGCGATCGCGGCACTCGACGGTCAGCGCTGGACCCAGCCGCTGGACCTGGTCGCTGCGGCGGGCGTCAAGCCGGATGCCGACGCCACGACGAAGGTGCCCGCCACGTCGCGGTACCCCGGACGGCTCCGGGAGCAGGAGTTGCCGGTCCGGGCGTTCGAGGACATCCGCACCACTCAGAGCGGGCTCGACAACTTCACGGTCATCCTGACGCTGGAAGACCGCGTGGCGGCGCCGTTCGGCAGGTCCATCGACCGGGAGATGTCCACCTCCTGGAGAGGGCTCCCTGAGGACGCGCAGCTCTATCGCGACAGCGTGCGGAGCAACCTCCAGGTGCTCACCGAGCAGGTGAAGCTGATCGAGAAGTCGCAGGTCACGCTGTCGGGGCGGAGTGCGACCATTCCCGTCACCGTGCAGAACAGGCTGGTCCAGGGCATCGACGGCCTGGTCCTGCGGCTCAGCTCGGACAACGCCACCCGCCTGAGCCTCGACGACGACAACGCCATCGCGGAGCGGCCGATCAAGGTCGAGGGCGGGCACAGCCAGTCGGTGAAGTTCGACGCCGCGGCCAATGCGAACGGCCCGGTGAAGATGACGGCACAGCTCTACACCGAGGACGGCAAGCCGTACGGCGAGAAGATGCAGTTCACGGTGAAGGTCTCCGAGATCACCCCCACCGTGATGCTCGTCATCGCCGGCGGTGTTCTGCTGCTGGTCCTCGCCGGGGTCCGCATGTACAGCCAGCGCAAGCGGTCGGCCTCCCGGGAGCCGATCGCTGCGGACGGCGAAGGCTCCGACGGCAAGGACGGCGGCGACGACGGTTCCGCGAGCGCGGAGCCCACGCCGGACGGGGGTGACGCACCGGATGAGCCCACGGGGCCCGAGGGTGACATCGCCGACCCGGATCCCGGGCAGGCGAGTGACCCGACGCCGGACACCGGACGGGAAAGCGACAACCCGTCGAGTACGGGTGAGAAAGTGGACCGTTGAGCGATGTCGTGGCCGGTCGGCCGGGGACGATGAGGTGGGGTAGCAATGAACGCGCCGTACGACGGTGACCGCGGTCAGGGCGCGGGCGTGGACCCGGCAGGCCAGGTCCCGCCGCCACCCGCGCCCGACCCCTATGCGCAGGATCCGTACGTCCAGGAGGCGTACGACCGCGACCCCTACCGGGAGCAGGATCTGTCCGCCCAGGACCCCGTGTCCGAGGCGCTGTACGACCGTGCCTCCCACCCCCCGCCGCCTCCCGGCACCTACCAGGAGCCGCCGCCGCTCTACCAGCAGCCGCAGTCGCCGCAGCACGCTCCCGACCCCCGAGTCTGGGCGCAGACCCCGCCGCCCGAGCCCGGCGGGGCGTCCCGTCTTCTGCCCTACGGCGACGACGCCAGGACGACCCAGTACACGGGTGTCGACGACCTGGTGACCCACGCAGGCGAGGAGGAGCAGGAGAACGACGCGTTCGCGCACCTCTTCCGTGACCAGGAGAGCTCCGGGCAGACGGCTCCGGCCCCTGAACCGCTGCCGACAGCGCCCGCACCCGCGAAGTCCGGCGGCAGGGCCAGCAGCTTGCTGAAGTCCAGCGCCGTGATGGCCGCGGGCACGATCGTCTCGCGGCTCACGGGCTTTCTGCGGACCCTGGTGATGGCCGCGGCGATCGGCGTCGGCACCCTGAACGACTCCTACCAGGTCGCCAACGTCCTGCCGACGATGATCTACGTCCTGGTCGGCGGCGGCGCCCTCAACGCCGTGTTCATCCCCCAGCTCGTCCGGGCCATGAAGAACGACGACGACGGGGGCGAGGCGTACGCCAACCGCCTCCTCACGCTCGTGGTCGTCCTGCTGGCGGGCGTCACGGCCGTCTGTGTCCTGGCGGCCCCGCTGCTGGTCCGGATGATGTCGGCGGAGATCGCCTCCGACCCCCAGCGGATGGAGGTCACGGTCACCTTCGCCCGCTACTGCCTGCCGACCATGTTCTTCATGGGTCTGCATGTGGTGCTGGGCCAGATCCTGAACGCCCGCGGCCGCTTCGGCGCGATGATGTGGACCCCGGTCCTGAACAACATCGTCATCATCGTGACCTTCGGCGCCTTCATCTGGGCGTTCGGCAGCTTCACGGAGTCCGGTGTCAGCGGTTCCACCATCACTCCCGAAGGTGTCCGCCTGCTGGGCCTCGGCACCCTCCTCGGGCTCACCGTCCAAGCACTCGCGATGATCCCGTATCTGCGGGACGCGGGCTTCAAGATGCGGCTGCGGTTCGACTGGCGCGGCCACGGGCTGGGCAAGGCCGTGGGGCTCGCCAAGTGGACCTTCTTCTTCGTCCTCGCCAACCAGCTGGGCATGATCGTGGTCACCCAGCTGGCCACCTGGGCCGGCTCGATCGCCGAAGAGGACAACTACACCGGCACCGGTATCACCGCCTACAACTACGCGCTGCTGCTCTGGCAGATGCCGCAGGCCATCATCACCGTGTCCGTGATGACGGCGGTCCTGCCCCGCATCTCCCGTTCCGCCCACGACGGCGACCCCGCCGCGGTGCGCGACGACATCTCGTACGGCCTGCGCACCTCTGCCGTCGCGATCGTTCCCTGCGCCTTCGCCTTCGTCGCCCTGGGCGTACCGATGGCAACGCTGCTCTACGCCGGATCCGGCTCGGAGGGTGCTCTCGGCATCGGCTACACGCTGATGGCGTTCGGTCTGGGCCTCATCCCGTACTCGGTGCAGTACGTCGTGCTCCGCGGCTTCTACGCCTACGAGGACACCAGGACCCCGTTCTACAACACGGTCATCGTCGCCCTCGTCAATGCCGCCGCCTCCGGAATCGCCTTCGTGGTTCTCCCCGCCCGCTGGGCGGTCGTCGGCATGGCCGCCTCCTACGGCCTCGCGTACATGGTCGGTGTGGGCATCGCCTGGCGGCGGCTCAAGAAGCGGCTCGGCGGCGATCTGGACGGTACCCGCGTCATGCGTACCTATGCCCGTCTCTGCATGGCGTCCGTGCCTGCCGCGGCCGCAGCGGGCCTTACCGCCTACGGGATCATCCAGCTCCTGGGCATCAGCGCGGGAGGCTCTCTGATCGCGCTGGTGGCCGGCGGTGTGGTGCTGCTGGGCGTCTTCTTCCTGGCCGCGAAGCGCATGCGCATCGAGGAGCTCAATTCCATGGTCGGCATGGTGCGCGGACGCCTCGGCCGCTAGTCGGACGGCGGGCTCGCACAACCATCGTCAGTCGCCGCGTGTCGTGCATAGCGGCGGACTGTGGGCACAATTGGCATGGCTGTTGGTTATGCGCAACGGAATGGGGAGGCAGGAACGACGGTGGCGGAACGTAGCACGGCCGCCGTCGACGTGGCTGACAACAGCGGAGATGATCCGCTGTCCGCGCAGGCGGGGAAGGCCACGAACGACGGGGCGGCTGAAACCGAGGACACGGCGAAGAAGTCCGCGCCGGACACAGGCAGCGACGGGCAGGGCACCGAGCCCACCATCGCCACGCCTGAGCTGCACAGTGGCCACAAGCTCGCCAGACGCTACCGGCTCGAGGAGTGCGTCACCCGTCTGGACGGTTTCAGCAGCTGGCGTGCTGTCGACGAGAAGTTGCGCCGTGCAGTCGGAGTCCACCTGCTGCCCGCGGACCATCCCCGGGCCCGTTCGGTCCTTGCAGCGGCCCGTTCCTCGGCTCTGCTCGGCGATCCCCGCTTCGTGCAGGTGCTGGACGCGGTCGAGGAGAACGACCTCGTATACGTCGTCCACGAATGGATTCCGGACGCGACAGAGCTCACTGCTCTGCTCGCCATGGGGCCCATGGAACCGCACGACGCCTATCAGCTCGTCGACCAGCTCTCCCAGGCCATGGCCGCGGCGCATCGTGAGGGCCTCGCGCATCTGAAGCTCACCCCCGGCGCGGTCCTGCGGAGCTCGACCGGGCAGTACCGCATCCGTGGCCTCGCGGTGAACGCCGCCCTGCGGGGCATCACGGCGGAGCGCCCGCAACGCACCGACACCGAAGCGATCGGCGCCCTGCTCTACGCCGCCCTGACACAGCGCTGGCCGTACGAGAGCGACGCCTACGGGCTCTCCGGACTGCCCAAGGGCGTCGGCCTGGTCGCGCCCGACCAGGTGCGTGCGGGGGTGCACCGAGGACTCTCGGAGCTCGCCATGCGCGCCCTGGTCAACGACGGCGCCACGGCTTCCCGCCAAGAGCCGCCGTGCACGACGCCTGACGAGCTCGCGAAGGCCGTCGCCGCGACGCCCCGCATCCGCCCGCCCGAGCCGTCCTTCACCGCGTCCCCCGACTATCAGCAGACGACGTACCAGCAGGGCTCCTACGGCCGCCCGGGCAACCACGCCAGGTCGGCAGTCACCCAATCGGTGCCCGTCCCACCGGCACCGCTCGAAAGCCGCACGGGTCGGGTCCTCAAGTGGGGCGTGGCCGCCTTGCTGATTGCGGCACTGGGCCTCGGCAGCTGGCAGATCGCGGACAAGCTGATCGACAAGGACAAGGGCTCGGGCAACACCCAGACGAACCCCGGCGAGGGTGACGACGACAAGGTGAAGGCACCCGACAAGCCGCTGGAGATCAAGGACGCGTCGGAGTTCGTGCCCAACGGCTCCAGCGGCATACAGGAGGCGGACGCACCCAACGCCGTCGACGGCAAGCCCGACACAGCGTGGATCACGCCGCGATACGACGGCGCCGCGAACTTCGGCAATCTCCCGTTCCGCCGCCAGGGCAGCGGGATCATCGTCGACCTGGGCAAGGTGCAGGAGGTCGCCGGCATCGAGGTCGTCATGTACCGCAGTGGCCAGAAGGTCGAGGTCCTCGCCGCCGGCGAGGACGCCTCCGACCCCTCGTCGCTCGAGGACTTCTCCGAACGTCTCACCGCTCTGGAGAAGGCGGGTAAGGACGTGAAGGCCACGCTCGACAAGCCGACGAGTACTCGTTATGTGCTGGTCCGCGTCACCGAACTGGCTCCGGACAGCTCCCCGTCCTCCTTCCGGGGCGGTATCTCTGAGATCACGCTCCTCGGACGCTGAGGGCCGGTCATTGAGGCAGGCAGCGCCGGCTGGCCGTGGCGTGACGAGCGATGTGGGAGCCGGGCCCGTACCCCTGGGGATCGGCCCGGCTCTATGCTCTTCATCTCTATGACCTTCGCGACTCGAATCGTGATAGACAGTCCGAGCCACGACCGAGCGTGACCACAGGCAGGGTGGTACCGGACAGAGGGTGGAGGCCGTGACGACTGGGGCGTCCAACTCACTCAGTGACTCGGAGCTGCTGGCCCGCCATGTCGGGGGCGACCCCGAGGCTTTTGGTGAGCTCGTACGCCGGCATCGTGACCGGCTCTGGGCGGTGGCCCTGCGCACCCTGGGAGACCGGGAGGAAGCCGCGGACGCTGTGCAGGACGCTCTCGTGTCCGCCTTCCGGGCAGCCCACACCTTCCGCGGCCAGTCCGCTGTCACCACATGGCTCCACCGCATCACGGTGAATGCCTGTCTCGACCGGGCTCGCAAGGCCGCCTCCCGCAAGACGTCGCCGGTCGACGATACAGAGCGCCTGGAACAGCTCCTTGAGCCCCATGAGTCCGCGGAAGCGCCCGCAGAACGACAGGATCTGCACCGCGAGCTCTTGGCGGCGCTCGCGAAGCTTCCTGTCGATCAGCGAGCTGCTCTGGTGCTGGTCGATATGCAGGGCTACCCGGTCGCGGAGGCCGCCCGTGTCCTCGATGTGCCGACCGGCACCGTGAAAAGTCGATGCGCTCGGGGGAGAGCACGACTGCTGCCCATGCTCACCCATCTGCGCGCAGATGCCGGGGATAGCGACGAGTCCAACGAGGGAAGGAACCGGACGCCAGGGAAATCCGTCCCACCGGCGTCGGGACTTAGGGATGCAGGGACGACAACCGACCCTGCTGCTGTGAAGGGCGGAGGTGGGCGCGCATGACATCCACGGCCGACATGACTCAGCACCCGGACGTCTCGGAGATCTCCGATCTCACGGAAGGCCTGCTGTCACCGTCTCGCAGTGCCGATCTGCGACAGCACCTGGACGCCTGTGAGCTGTGCGCCGATGTGCACGCCTCACTGCAAGAAATCCGCGAAACGCTCGGCACGCTTCCCGGTCCCGTACGGATGCCCGCTGACATCGCGGGCCGCATCGATGCGGCGCTGGCCGCCGAGGCGCTTCTGGACTCCACAGCGCCGGAAGAGCACGAGCATGTTTCACGTGAAACAACGACCGCAGCCCGCTCGCAGGACACCCGCCCGAGCGAGCGCCCGGCGGGGCACGCCCGTGGCACCACCGGTCCCGGTCGCACCCGGCAAGGACGGCGCCGCCGCACCGCTGTGCTCGGCGCCATCGTCAGCGTGGCCGCTGTCGGCGTGAGTGTGCTGCTGATGCAGACGATGTCGCCGGGAGGCGCCGGCGACGCCGGAGCATCCAAGGAGACCAGCGTCAGCTCTGCTGCCGGCGACGGCCGGGACTTCGCAGCCATGAACCTCGAGCGCCAGGTCCAGCACCTGGTGGCCGCAGCGCCCACCCTCGACACAAAGATCGACAAGAGTGAGTCCTTCGGCTCTGCCGACAGCGCACCGCCGCCCAGCACCCGGAAGGGCAGCGCGGCACCCGTACCGACCTGCGTTCAGAAGGGCACGGGGCGGACCGACGCGCCCATCGCCGTCGAGAAGGGCGTGTACAAGGGGGAGAACGCCTACCTGGTGGTGCTCCCTCATGTCTCTGACACGCAGCAGGTTCAGGCCTACGTCATTGACGCGGCCTGCGTGGACATCGCTCCCGCTTCCACGGGAAAACTCCTACTGACGAGCACGTACCCTCGCCACTGACGCGCCCCACCGTGCCGTGCGGCCACCCTGGGAATGCCAGCCCCTTAGGATCCGTTGGGTGGGGTGAGAGTCATTGACCCGGCCCAGTAGGCAGTAGGCAGTCCGCAGAGACGAGGAAAAACGCCGTGAGCGACGTCCGCAACGTGATCATCATTGGCTCTGGCCCGGCCGGTTACACGGCAGCCCTGTATACCGCCCGCGCATCGCTGCAGCCGCTGGTGTTCGAGGGTGCCGTCACCGCCGGTGGTGCGCTGATGAACACGACCGATGTGGAGAACTTCCCCGGCTTCCGCGACGGCATCATGGGCCCGGACCTGATGGACAACATGCGCGCTCAGGCCGAGCGGTTCGGCGCCGAGCTGGTACCGGACGACATCGTGAACGTCGACCTCACGGGCGACATCAAGACTGTCACCGACACCGCCGGCACCGTCCACCGTGCGAAGGCCGTCATCGTCACGACCGGCTCGCAGCACCGCAAGCTCGGCCTGCCGAACGAGGACGCGCTGTCCGGTCGCGGCGTCTCCTGGTGTGCGACCTGTGACGGGTTCTTCTTCAAGGGCCAGGACATCGCCGTGATCGGCGGCGGCGACACCGCCATGGAGGAGGCGACCTTCCTTTCCCGGTTCGCCAAGTCCGTCACCATCGTCCACCGCCGTGACACGCTGCGTGCCTCCAAGGCCATGCAGGACCGCGCCTTCGCCGACCCCAAGATCTCCTTCGCCTGGGACAGCGAGATCGCGCAGATCCACGGAGACCAGAAGCTCTCCGGTCTGACCCTGCGCAACACCAAGTCCGGCGAGACCTCTGAGCTTGCGGTGACCGGACTGTTCATCGCCGTGGGCCACGACCCCCGGACGGAGCTCTTCAAGGGCCAGCTCGACCTGGACGACGAGGGCTACCTGAAGGTCGAGGCTCCGTCGACGCGGACCAACCTCACGGGCGTGTTCGGCGCCGGCGACGTCGTCGACCACACCTACCGCCAGGCCATCACGGCTGCCGGCACCGGCTGTTCGGCCGCTCTCGACGCCGAGCGCTACCTCGCGGCACTCGCCGACAGCGAGCAGGTCTCCGAGCCGGAGAAGACCCCCGCGGTCTGACCCTGAACCATCTCCCCCTCCACCCCGCAGAAGTAAGGAGGTCGCCGTGGCCGGCGCCCTGAAGAACGTTACCGACGACTCCTTCGAAGAGGACGTCCTCAAGAGCGACAAGCCCGTACTCGTGGACTTCTGGGCCGCGTGGTGCGGACCGTGCCGCCAGATCGCGCCGTCCCTCGAAGCGATCGCGGCCGAGCACGGTGACAAGATCGAGGTCGTCAAGCTCAACATCGACGAGAACCCGGCCACCGCGGCCAAGTACGGCGTCATGTCCATCCCGACGCTGAACGTGTACCAGAACGGTGAGGTCGCCAAGACCATCGTCGGCGCCAAGCCGAAGGCCGCGATCGTTCGCGACCTGGAGAACTTCATCGCCGAATAGTGGCGAGTGGTCACGGCGTCGATGTTTCACGTGAAACACGAATGGGCTCATCCCTCACCGGGATGAGCCCATTGGCGTAGGACGCGATCACAGGGGACGCAACGCCGGCTCCTTCTGGACCGCGCCGAGGAGACGGTCGAGTGCGAGCTCCACGTCTTCCTTCCACGACAGCGTGGTCCTCAGCTCCAGCCTCAGCCTCGGGTTGGTCGGATGCGGTCGCACTGTCTTGAAGCCCACGGCCAGCAGATGGTCCGCCGGCAGCACGCAGGCCGGCTCCTTCCACCGCGCGTCGCCGAATGCTTCGATTGCGCGGAAGCCTCGCCTCAGCAGATCCTTGGCCACCGTCTGCACGATGACCCTGCCGAGGCCCTGACCCTGATAGCCCGGGTTGATCCAGGCGGTCATCAGCTGGACGGCATCGGCCGAGACCGGACTCGTGGGGAAGGCGGTGGACCGGGGTACATACGCCGGCGGTGCGTAGAGGACGAACCCCACGGGCACGTCGTCGACGTAGACCACGCGGCCGCACGAGCCCCATTCGAGCAGCACCGCCGAGATCCAGGCTTCCTTCTCCAGCTCCGGCGTGCCCGCCTTTACTGCCGCTTCTCCGCTGACCGGATCAAGTTCCCAGAAGACGCACGCTCGGCATCGCTTGGGTAGGTCCGAAAGGTTGTCCAGCGTGAGGGGTACGAGCCGACGCCCCATGAAGGCTGTTCCTCGCTTCCTTCTCCGGCGGCGCTACGAGCGGCCGCCAGCGCGCTCCGTTCATGGAGCAGGCTGCTGATGAAGCCTCCTACTGCTCCCAGGCCCAGGCCTGCGGTGACCAGTTGGCTACGGCTAACCGTTCGCACGGTCCCTCGCCCTCCTCTGAGGTGGATCAAGGTGGATGCGCCTATACCAGAACGCATCGTATCCACCTGTTCCTGACATCGGTACCGCCAGATGGCAAAGGGCGGGCCGTGTCCGGTGAAACACCCGGACACGGCCCGCCCTTCAGGGGACCGAGGAAGCCCTCAGACCTCTTCGTCCTGCTCCGAATCCTCGGTGAGGCCCTTCTCCAGGACTCGTCCCTCGCCCGGGGCGAGGGTGCCGAGGATGCGCTCCAGATCGTCTATCGAAGCGAACTCGACAACGATCTTTCCCTTCTTCTGACCCAGGTCGACCTTCACGCGGGTCTCGAAGCGGTCGGAGAGCCGGGAAGCCAGATCGGTGAGCGCCGGCGAGAGCCGGGTCCCCGCTCGCGGACTCTTTGGCTTGGCCGCACTCTTCGGGTTCGAGTTGATCAGCGTCACGATCTCCTCGACAGCGCGCACCGACAGCCCCTCGGCCACGATGCGGTGGGCGAGGCGGTCCTGCTCGTCGGAGTCATCCACCGACAGCAGCGCCCGTGCATGACCGGCCGAGAGAACGCCGGCTGCGACCCTGCGCTGAACGGGAGGCGACAGCCGCAGCAGACGCAGCGTGTTCGACACCTGCGGACGTGACCGGCCGATCCGGTCCGCCAGCTGGTCGTGCGTGCAGTTGAAGTCCTTGAGCAGCTGGTCGTAGGCCGCAGCCTCTTCCAGCGGGTTCAGCTGCGCACGGTGGAGGTTCTCCAGGAGGGCGTCCAGCAGAAGCTTCTCGTCGTCCGTGTGCCGGACGATCGCGGGGATCCGCTCGAGACCGGCCTCACGGCAGGCCCTCCAGCGGCGCTCGCCCATGATGAGCTCGTACCGCTCGGTTCCCAGCTGACGCACGACCACCGGCTGGAGAAGCCCGACCTCCTTGATGGAGGTGACGAGCTCCGCCAGGGCATCCTCATCGAATACCTCACGAGGCTGACGCGGGTTGGGCGTGATCGCGTCGAGAGGCAGTTCGGCGAAGTGCGCGCTGAGCGACTCCTCGGGCTCCACCGCAGCTTCCGGCTCCGCTGCGGGCATCGTCGCGTCGGGCGCTACGGCGGCCGACGGCAGCGTTGCCACCTTGGCGGCCGCCACACCCCGCTCCGCGGTCAGTACGGGACCTGCCCCCGGAGAGTTCGATGCCCCGCTGGGCGGCACCTGCTTCTCCTGGGGAGCGGCAGGGATCAGCGCACCGAGCCCACGCCCCAATCCTCTACGTCGCTCACTCACTGGATGCCCTCCGAGATGTTCTGCTGGCTGTTCTGACCGCCCAGCTGGGCGTGCTGCGGGTCGTACTGGACACCGACACCGCGGAGTGCGATCTCACGAGCTGCTTCCAGATACGACAGGGAACCACTGGAACCCGGATCGTAGGTCAGCACCGTCTGGCCGTAACTCGGGGCCTCTGAGATACGCACCGAGCGGGGGATGCTCGTCCGCAGCACCTCTTCACCGAAGTGACTACGGACCTCGTCCGCCACCTGGGAGGCAAGGCGGGTTCGGCCGTCGTACATGGTGAGGAGAATCGTCGACACGTGCAGCGCGGGGTTCAGATGCCCCCGTACAAGGTCCACGTTTCTCAGCAACTGCCCCAAGCCCTCCAGTGCGTAGTACTCGCACTGGATGGGGATGAGCACCTCCGCACCGGCCACCAGCGCATTGACAGTCAGCAGACCGAGCGAGGGCGGGCAGTCGATGAGGATGTAGTCCAGTGGCTGCTCATAGGCCTGGATGGCCCGTTGCAGTCGGCTCTCCCGCGCCACCAGCGACACCAACTCGATCTCCGCACCGGCGAGATCGATGGTGGCTGGGGCGCAGAAGAGGCCTTCGACGTCCGGGACGGGCTGGACCACCTCGGAGAGCGGCTTGCTCTCCACCAGGACGTCATAGATGGAGGGGACTTCGGCGTGGTGGTCGATCCCCAGCGCCGTGGAGGCGTTGCCCTGTGGATCCAGGTCGACCACCAGGACGCGCGCGCCGTGCAGGGCGAGCGAGGCAGCGAGGTTGACCGTGGTAGTGGTCTTCCCCACGCCGCCCTTCTGGTTGGCGACAACCATGACGCGTGTCTGGTCAGGTCGGGGCAGACCTTCACCGGCACGCCCCAGCGCCTCCACGGCCAGCTGGGCAGCTCGACCGATGGGGGTGTCGTCCATGGGGGGCGGTGTTTCACGTGAAACATCGTCCCCCGGCGACTCAGTACGGGGACCGGGGACCGGATCGGTCATCGGTCCCGCGATGTTGGCGTCGGACCGCAAGGATTCACTCTCCTCGACTTCAGACTCGCGATGAACAGAGCCTGCCATGCTTTCGGGGTCGTGAACCAGCGAGGCCCGTGGTTCTGTGGAGGAATCCACCTCTGTGGACATCTCCCTAGCCCTTACGAGGGGCGCACGGTTCCGAATGGGGGCGGCTGCTCGGCCGCGGCTGATGATTCCCTGCAGCAGTGAGCGACGTTTCACGTGAAACACGATGCACGCGCCGCAGGACTACATCCGCACGACACTCCGAAATGCGTACGTATGGAAGCTTGTATGGAGCATCGCTCATAGACAGTACGGACCGGACAGAAGGAAACCGCTGGATCACGGCACGGGGATCAGCGTCGTCGTCGAGTGCGGCTCGTCCGGGCCGCCTTCGCCCGCTTGGCCGCGAAACGCACCCCGCCGGGGCTCTCTCCGACCTCCACGCGCACCACGGTGGAGAGCGGATCGACATGGCCCTCGCCGACATGCAGCACTGAGGTCTCCACGACGCCGAGCTTGCTCAGCGCCGCCCGTGCTCCCTGGATCTCTTCCTCGGCGGTGTCGCCCTTGAGCGCCAGCATCTCCCCATAGGGACGCAGCAGAGGGACTCCCCAGCCGGCCAGCCGGTCGAGCGGAGCCACGGCACGGGCCGTGACCACATGGACGGGAGGAAGCGAGCCCAGAACCTCCTCCGCCCGCCCCCGCACCACGGTCACATGGTCGAGCCCCAGCAGCTCGACCACTTCCTGGAGAAAGTTCGTCCTGCGCAGCAGAGGTTCCAGGAGCGTGATCTTCAGATCCGGGCGCACCAGGGCGAGCGGGATACCCGGGAGCCCTGCTCCGGAGCCGACATCGCAGACCGTGACGTTCTGCGGGACCACCTCGGAGAGCACAGCGCAGTTCAGCAGGTGCCGCTCCCAGAGCCGCGGAACCTCGCGCGGACCGATCAGGCCGCGCTTCACGCCGGCGTCGGCGAGCAGCTCCGCATAGCGCACGGCTTCCGGGAAGAAGTCGCCGAATACCGCCCGCGCTTCCTCAGGAGCCTGAGGAAGCTCTGCTGCCTCCGTCACGGGGACCGTCCTTCCGTACCGCACTGCCGCAATGTGGACCGTGGTGGCTGACTATCAGGCTGACAAAGATCGGCCCCGTCTGCGAAACAGACGGGGCCGAGGAAACAATGGTGGTCAGGCAGGGAGGACGACGACGAAGCGCTGCGGCTCCTCGCCCTCGGACTCGCTGCGCAGACCCGCGGCCGCGACCGCGTCGTGCACGACCTTGCGCTCGAAGGGTGTCATCGGGTCGAGCTTGACCGGCTCGCCGGAGCTCTTCACCTCGTCGGCGGCCTTGGCACCGAGCTCGGCGAGCTCGGTGCGCTTCCGGGCCCTGAAGCCCGCGATGTCCAGCATCAGCCGGCTGCGGTCACCGGTCTCGCGGTGCACGGCGAGCCGGGTCAGCTCCTGAAGGGCTTCCAGGACCTCCCCGTCACGGCCGACGAGCTTCTGCAGATCCCGGCCGCTCGAGTCGCTGATGATCGAGACCGCGGCCCGGTCGGCCTCGACGTCCATGTCGATGTCGCCGTCAAGGTCGGCGATGTCGAGCAGACCCTCGAGGTAGTCGGCAGCGATCTCCCCTTCCTGCTCGAGGCGGGTCAGGGTGTCGCCACTGTCTACGGCAGCGGGGATGGTGCCTTCCGTCACGGATGGACTCCTTCTTGCTTACTTCTTGGACGACGGGTGCTTGGGCCGCTGCTGGCCCTTGCGCTGTCCGGACTTGGGCTGCTGGCGCGCGGACCCGGAGGGGGACTTGCCGGCCGAGTTCGGCTTGGCGTCCTCCGGAGCGTTCTTCTCCAAGGACGGCTTGGCCGGCGCGTCATCCACGCTCTTGGCCGAACCGGGCTGGGTGGCGCCGGCCGAGCGCTTCGCCTTGGTCTGCCGCTTGGGCTGCTGGCGCCGCTGGGCACCGGCGCCCTCCGCCTCGACCGCGGCTTCGTCGCTCTTGGTCACCGTGCCGTCCGCCTGAGCTGCGAAGCCCGCCTTGGCCAGACCGGTGATGAACTTGCGCTCGTTGTCGTTGCGGTCCGTGCCCTTGGCGACGATGGCCTGGATGACGCTCCGCTTGCGGCGCGACTTCACCTCGCCCGAAGCGGTGACGCTCTTCAGCACACGCTGCAGATAGTGGTCCTGAGCCTTGCTGCCGGGGGTGGGGTTCTGGTTGATGACGAACATCTGCTGGCCCATGGTCCACACGTTGGTGGTCAGCCAGTAGACGAGAACACCGACGGGGAAGTTGATGCCCATCACGGCGAAGATGACCGGGAAGATGTACATCAGCATCTTCTGCTGCTGCATGTACGGGGTCTTCACCGTCAGGTCGACGTTCTTCAGCATCAGCTGGCGCTGCGTGTAGAACTGCGACGCCGACATCATCACGATCATGACCGCGGTGACGATCCGGACGTCAGTCAGGGTGGCGTCGAGCGCAGCGACCTTTTCAGGGCTGTCCATGAACTTCGCGGCGATCGGGGCACCGAAGATGTGGGCCTGCCTGGCACTGTCGACCAGGCTCTGGTTGAGAACGCCGATCGTGTCGCCCGAGGCGATCTTGCTGAGCACGTGGTACAGCGCGAAGAAGAACGGCGACTGGGCCAGGATGGGAAGGCACGAGGAGAGCGGGTTCGTACCCGTCTCCTTGTACAGCTTCATCATCTCTTCGGACTGACGCTGCTTGTCGCTCTTGTAGCGCTCCTGGATCGCCTTCATCTTGGGCTGGAGCGCCTGCATGTTCCGCGTCGCCTTGATCTGCTTGACGAACAGCGGGATCAGGCAGATCCGGATGAGGATCACCAGCGACACGATCGACAGCCCCCAGGCCCAGCCCGTGTCCGGGCCGAAGATCGCCCCGTAGAGACTGTGGAACTGGACGATGACCCACGAAACTGGCGTGGTGATAAAGCTGAAGATACTGGCAATCGTGTCCACTAATCAGGCTCCTTGAGCATTGGGCGAGGTCTCTGCGGCCGGACTCGGAAGGTCGGTGACCGACTCCCGGGACGGCGCATCAGCGGCGGATTGCCCGCCCTTGCTGCCGCGCAAGGCATCACGCAGCATGGCGTGCCACCGCGGACGCTTGCGTGGCGGCACATGGTCCACTCCGCCCGGCGACCACGGATTGCACCGCAGGATGCGCCAGGCGGTCAGTGCTGTGCCCTTGATCGCACCGTGACGGTCGATGGCCGTGTATCCGTAGTGCGAACACGACGGGTAGTACCTGCAGACGGGCCCCAGCATGGGGCTGATCGTCCACTGATACAGCTTGATCAGGGCCAGCAGCGGGTACTTCATCGCGCGCCCCCTCCCAGCAACCGCTCGAGAGCGGCGTCCAGGTCTCGGGCCAGCTGTGCTTGGTCGGCGTCACCCGCCCCGGGCAGCGCCCGTACGACCACCAGGCTACCGGGGGGCAGCTCGGCGAGACGATCGCGCATCAGGTGCCGCAGTCGACGCTTGACCTTGTTGCGTACGACCGCTCCGCCCACTGCCTTGCTCACGACGAAACCCGCACACGTCGGGGGAGCTGTCTCCCCCGTCGCGTGCGGGTCCGTTGCACCGCTGCGTAGATGGACGACGAGGAGCGGGCGTCCGGCCCGGCGTCCTCGGCGTACCGCGGTCGCGAAGTCCTCGCGCCGCCTCAGCCGATTCTCGGTAGGCAGCACGTCATGACCTGTAAGTGATCAGGCGGACAGGCTGGCGCGACCCTTGCCACGGCGAGACGCGAGAATCGCGCGGCCGGCACGGGTACGCATGCGCAGACGGAAGCCGTGGGTCTTGGCACGACGACGGTTGTTCGGCTGGAAGGTGCGCTTGCTCACTCGGGGGCTCCAGTTAAAGATCGTGGATGGCGGGACATCGCCTGGCTGTCACCGTGCGCCCACGAGTAGCTCGCAATACGCCCGAGTGCACCGCTTCACGATCACAGACCGTGATCTTTGCCCATCGGAGGCAGGCGGCAGCAGCCATCGACAACTCGACCTGGTCACGGTACGCGCGGCTACGCCATCCGGTCAAACCGGCCCCGGGGTGGCCCACACTATGCACAGGCTGTGGACAACAACTTGAACCGCGCGGGTCGCCCTGACTACCTTGGCGGAACTCCTATTCCTTTCCTGCCTGTCTTCCTATCCCGTCCCGAGAACCACACATTCGTGGGACCTGCGAGAGAGCGTGCCTTGTGGCTGACGTACCTGCCGATCTTGCCGCAGTGTGGCCACGAGTGCTGGAGCAGCTCCTCGCAGAGGGCCAGCAGGGCATCGAGTCCAAGGACAAGCAGTGGATCGAGCGCTGCCAGCCTCTCGCGCTGGTCGCCGACACCGCACTGCTCGCCGTCCCCAATGAATGGGGCAAGCGTGTCCTCGAGGGCCGGCTCGCCCCCTTGATCAGCGAGACCCTGAGCCGCGAGTGCGGGCGTCCCATCCGGATCGCGATCACCGTCGACGACTCCGCGGGGGAGCCCCCGCCGTCGCAGTCGTCCGCGCCGCAGCAGTCGCAGGCACCCCTTTATCAGGGGCCGCATCACGACGAGCCCCAGGACGACCGCTACCGGGGGTACGGCCACCGGCCCTCCGACGACGGCCTGCCGGAGATCCGTCCGGCCTATCCGGAGTACCAGCAGCAACGGCAGGAGCAGGAGTACCAGCAGCAGCGACAGGACTCCGACTATCAGCAGCAGCGGCCCGAGCCCGGGGCCTGGCCGCGTACGCAGGAGGACCTGTCCTGGCAGCAGCCGCGGCTCGGCGGCTTCCAGGACCGCGATCCGTACGCCACCACCAGACCCCACCAGCCGCAGCGCGACTACCGGTCGCCGCAGCCGCCGGAGCGTCAGCAGTACGAGCAGCAGCGGCCGGAGCGCCGTGAGATGGAGCCCCAGTCGCCGCACCGCGGTGTCTCTCAGGGCGCGCCCGGGCCGCTGGGTGCACAGCCCTCGCCGGCGCCCGGCCCCGGTGAGCCGCATGCCCGGCTGAATCCGAAGTACCTCTTCGACACCTTCGTCATCGGCGCGTCGAACCGCTTCGCGCACGCGGCCGCCGTCGCGGTGGCCGAGGCCCCGGCGAAGGCGTACAACCCGCTCTTCATCTACGGGGAGTCGGGCCTCGGCAAGACGCACCTGCTGCACGCCATCGGGCACTACGCGCGCAGCCTCTATCCGGGGACGCGGGTGCGGTACGTGAGCTCGGAGGAGTTCACCAACGAGTTCATCAACTCGATCCGCGACGGCAAGGGCGACACCTTCCGCAAGCGCTACCGCGATGTGGACATCCTGCTGGTCGACGACATCCAGTTCCTCGCGAGCAAGGAGTCGACGCAGGAGGAGTTCTTCCACACCTTCAACACGCTCCACAACGCGAACAAGCAGATCGTGCTCTCCTCGGACCGGCCGCCCAAGCAGCTGATGACGCTGGAGGACCGGCTGCGGAACCGTTTCGAGTGGGGTCTGACGACGGATGTGCAGCCCCCGGAGCTGGAGACGCGGATCGCGATCCTCCGGAAGAAGGCTGTCCAGGAGCAGCTCAACGCTCCGCCGGAGGTGCTGGAGTTCATCGCCTCCCGTATCTCGCGCAACATCCGCGAGCTGGAGGGTGCGCTGATCCGGGTGACGGCCTTCGCGTCCCTGAACCGGCAGCCGGTGGACCTCGGGCTCACCGAGATCGTGCTGAAGGACCTGATCCCCGGCGGCGAGGACTCGGCACCGGAGATCACCGCGAGCGCCATCATGGCCGCGACCGCCGACTACTTCGGTCTCACGGTGGAGGACCTCTGCGGCTCCTCCCGCAGCCGGGTGCTCGTCACGGCCCGGCAGATCGCCATGTACCTGTGCCGGGAGCTCACCGATCTGTCGCTGCCGAAGATCGGCGCGCAGTTCGGCGGCCGTGACCACACCACCGTGATGCATGCCGACCGGAAGATCCGTGCCCTGATGGCCGAGCGGCGCTCGATCTACAACCAGGTCACCGAGCTCACCAACCGCATCAAGAACGGCTGACGCGGCCGCTCGACACCCCTTCGCAACGCCCCGGGACACCAGATCCCGGGGCGTTCTGCTGTGCTGCGCGCGGCCGCGGACCGGAGTGAGCGGCGCCGGCTGTTCGAATACGCGACCGGGCGGAAGGGTTCTCCACAGATCTGGGGAAGATCTTCCGTCCACAGCCTGGGGACCGGGAAGTTGTCCAGATTGCGTCCACAGGTACGGTTGCTGAGACTTCATCACAGCAGGTCAGTGCCTTGTGGATTTGTGGCCAACCGCGCTCCACAGACTGTGGACACAGAAATCGTCCACAGGCCATGATCGACGTTGTCCACCGGCGACCCACAGGCTGCGCCGTGTTGCCCACAGCTTCTCCACACCGCTGTCCACTGTTCGGCAACGAAACACGCCCTCTCACCGTGTCGAGTGAAAGCCGTCACACCAAGGGGGCAGGTTGGCCTGTGGGGAACGTGGGTAAAGCTGGGGACAGCGCTGGGGAGAAGTCCCCTCCGGCTGTGCATCGGATGTGCAGAACTTTCCGGTGTCCACAGAAACCCCCGGTTGTCCACCGGTCCCGCCCACAGGCACGGTGGACAAAAAAGTGGGTCTGACCTGGGAAAACGACGTTATCCACGGTTTCCACAGGCCCTACTACTACTCCCACTTAGAGTTACCGGGAAATTCGCTTCGAAGAGGGCCCTGTGCACAACTCGAGCCAGGAGCCCGGCGCACCGGTCGCCACGACTTGACCCCGACCCGCACCGACTGTCGGTGCTGTGCGTCAGACTGGTCCCCGGCAACACAGCCGACGACGAAGGCCAGCAAGGGCGAGCCAGCAACAGCAGGAGGCGGTTCCGGTGAAGATCCGGGTTGAGCGCGATGTACTCGCGGAGGCGGTGGCCTGGGTGGCCCGGAGCCTCCCGGCCCGTCCGCCGGCGCCCGTACTTGCCGGCCTTCTGCTGAAGGCCGAGGACGGCGCCCTCAGCTTCTCGAGCTTCGACTACGAGGTCTCGGCCAAGGTCTCCGTGGAGGCGGAGGTCGACGAGGACGGCACCGTGCTCGTCTCCGGCCGCCTGCTCGCCGACATCTGCCGCGCCCTCCCCAACCGCCCGGTGGAGATTTCCACAGACGGTGTACGAGCGACCGTGGTCTGCGGCTCCTCGCGATTCACACTCCACACCCTGCCTGTGGAGGAGTACCCGGCGCTGCCGCAGATGCCGACCGCGACCGGCACCGTGCCCGGTGAGGTCTTCGCCTCCGCCGCCGCGCAGGTCGCCATCGCCGCCGGCCGCGACGACACCCTGCCCGTCCTCACCGGTGTGCGGATCGAGATCGAGGGCGACACCGTCACCCTGGCCTCCACCGACCGCTACCGCTTCGCGGTCCGCGAGTTCCTGTGGAAGCCGGAGAACCCGGACGCGTCCGCCGTCGCCCTGGTGCCCGCCAAGACGCTCCTAGACACCGCCAAGGCACTCACCAGTGGCGACACGGTGACGCTCGCGCTCTCCAGCTCCGGCGCCGGAGAGGGCCTGATCGGTTTCGAGGGTGCCGGACGGCGCACCACCACCCGTCTCCTCGAAGGCGATCTGCCGAAGTACCGGACGCTGTTCCCGACCGAGTTCAACTCCGTCGCGGTGATCGAGACCGCGCCGTTCGTCGAGGCTGTGAAGCGTGTGGCCCTGGTGGCCGAGCGGAACACTCCGGTCCGGCTCAGCTTCGAGCAGGGCGTGCTGATCCTGGAGGCCGGCTCCAGCGACGATGCACAGGCTGTGGAGCGTGTGGACGCGCAGCTGGAGGGCGACGACATCTCGATCGCCTTCAACCCGACCTTCCTGCTCGACGGTCTGAGCGCGATCGACTCGCCGGTCGCCCAGCTGTCGTTCACCACGTCCACGAAGCCCGCGCTGCTGAGCGGCAGGCCGGCAGTGGATGCCGAGGCGGACGATGCGTACAAGTACCTGATCATGCCCGTACGGCTCTCCGGCTGAGCCCACAGGGCGTGGACACTTCCGGGGCCTGCTCACTCTCCGAGCAGGCCTGCCGGGCTGCTCCGACCCTGCGGGCGTAGGCTCGGAGCCGGGTACGAATCGGCATACAACGCTAAAGGAACTTCAGATGGAGCTCGGTCTCGTCGGCCTCGGCAAGATGGGCGGCAACATGCGCGAGCGCATCCGCCGCGCGGGCCACACCGTCCTCGGCTACGACCGCAACGCGGACCTCGCCGATGTCCACAGCCTGCAGGAACTTGTGGAGAAGCTGAAGGGACCGCGGGTCGTGTGGGTCATGGTCCCGGCGGGCGCCGCGACCCAGTCGACCATCGACGAGCTGGCCGAGCTGCTGTCCCCCGGAGATGTCGTCGTGGACGGCGGCAACTCGCGCTGGACCGACGACGAGAAGCACGCCGTCGAGCTGGGCCTCAAGGACATCGGCTTCGTCGACTGCGGTGTCTCCGGCGGTGTCTGGGGCCTGGAGAACGGCTACGCGCTGATGTACGGCGGAACCGCCGAAAACGTGGCGAAGGTCCAGCCGATCTTCGACGCGCTCAAGCCCGAGGGCGACTTCGGCTCCGTCCACGCGGGCAAGGTCGGCGCCGGCCACTTCGCCAAGATGGTCCACAACGGCATCGAGTACGCCATGATGCAGGCCTACGCCGAGGGCTGGGAGCTGCTCGAGAAGGTCAACTCGGTCACCGATGTGCGTGAGGTCTTCCGCTCCTGGCAGGAGGGCACCGTCATCCGCTCGTGGCTGCTCGACCTGGCGGTCAACGCCCTCGACGACGACGAGCACTTGGAGAAGCTGCGGGGTTATGCACAGGACAGTGGCGAGGGCCGGTGGACTGTGGAAGCCGCGATCGACAACGCCGTGCCGCTGCCCGCGATCACCGCGTCGCTGTTCGCCCGGTTCGCCTCCCGGCAGGACGACTCCCCGCAGATGAAGATGATCGCCGCGCTGCGCAACCAGTTCGGCGGCCACGCGGTGGAGAACACCAAGTAAGTCCCAGCCGGGGGAGGTCGGCGCACATCCATGCACGTCACGCACTTGTCGCTGGCCGACTTCCGCTCGTACGCCCGGGTCGAGGTCCCGCTCGATCCGGGCGTCACCTCGTTCGTGGGGGCGAACGGGCAGGGCAAGACCAATCTCGTCGAGGCGGTCGGCTATCTGGCGACGCTGGCCAGCCACCGCGTCTCGTCGGACGCCCCCCTGGTGCGTATGGGTGCCGAGCGTGCGGTGATCCGCGCGGCCGTCACGCAGGGCGAGCGCTCCCAGCTGGTCGAGCTCGAACTCAACCCGGGGCGGGCGAACCGGGCGCGTATCAACAGGTCATCGCAGGTCAGACCGCGTGATGTGCTGGGGATAGTGCGCACGGTGCTGTTTGCGCCGGAGGATCTCGCGCTCGTGAAGGGTGACCCGGGCGAGCGTCGCCGCTTCCTGGACGAACTCGTCACCGCGCGCTCGCCGCGGATGGCCGGGGTCCGCTCGGACTACGACCGGGTGCTCAAGCAGCGCAACACCCTGCTGAAGTCCGCGGCGATGGCACGGCGGCACGGCGGACGCGGGATGGACCTGTCCACACTGGATGTCTGGGACCAGCATCTGGCGCGGGCGGGCGCGGAGTTGCTGGCGCAGCGCGCCGAGCTGATCGCCGCACTGCAGCCTCTCGCGGACAAGGCGTACGACGCTCTGGCCCCCGGTGGTGGGCCCTTGGCGCTGGAGTACCGTTCCTCCGCCGCCGCGGCGGAATCCGGAGCGGGCGACTCCGCGGGCGCAGCCGCCGACGGGCCGAGCGGCCGTGACGAGCTGTACGCACAGCTGATCGCCGCGCTCGGCGAGGTGCGCAAGCAGGAGATCGAGCGGGGAGTGACGCTGGTCGGGCCGCACCGGGACGAGCTGGTGCTCAAGCTCGGGCAGCTGCCGGCAAAGGGGTACGCCAGCCACGGAGAGTCCTGGTCCTATGCGCTGGCCCTGCGCCTGGCCTCGTACGACCTGCTCCGCGCGGAGGGCAACGAGCCCGTGCTCGTCCTGGACGACGTCTTCGCCGAGCTGGATGTGAAGCGGCGCGAGCGCCTGGCGGAACTGGTGGCTCCGGGCGAGCAGGTCCTGGTGACGGCGGCCGTCGACGACGATGTGCCGGGGGTGCTGGCCGGGGCTCGGTACGCCGTGGCCGGCGGCGAGGTGGAGCGGGTATGAGCGACGAGATTCCGGCCGACACCCCCCAGGAACCCCAGACGTCCGGGGTCGATCTGGCACGGGTCGCCCTGCGCGCCGCGAAGGAGCAGGCGCGGGCACGTGGTGCGGCGGCGCAGGAGAAGCGGCAGGCCAGGCGGGGCGGCGGGCTGCGCTCCGGGGCGCGCGCGGACGGCCGCGACCCGCTGCCGCTGGGCTCGGCCATCAACCGGCTGATCACCGAGCGCGGCTGGGAGACCCCTGCCGCTGTGGGCGGGGTGATGGGCCGCTGGCCGCAGATCGTGGGCGAGGACCTGGCGAATCACTGTGTGCCGCTGCGGTACGACGAGGAACCCGACGAGCGGGTGCTGACGGTGCAGTGCGACTCGACGGCCTGGGCGACACAGCTCCGGCTGCTGGCACCACGACTGGTGGCCCGCCTGAACGAGGACCTGGGGCACGGTACCGTCCGGCTGATCAAGGTGCTGGGGCCCGGAGGGCCGCGCAAGGGGTACGGACCGCTGCGGGCGCCGGGGAGTGTGGGCCCGGGGGACACGTACGGGTGAGCCGGGGCGGATTTCCCGCACCCCGGGCATTCGCCGCCCGGAACCGCTGCCTCCCAGCGACCACCGGGTGACCTGACCCCGGAAACGAGGTACCGGAGCCGAAGCCTCCGGAGTTCTTCGAGCCGCCGCACCGGAACCGCCGGGTCCCTGTCCCATGTCCTTCCGAGGCGAGCATCGAGGAGCCGCGGGATCTGCGTCACACCGGGCCCCGCGGACCATCCCGCATGAGGGTCACCGCGTACCCGGATTCCGCCTCCGAGACCCACGATCCCGCCCCAAGCGGACCCCTCACTTCCCCCCTGTATCACCCGCATCGCCCCGGGTGTCCCTCACCGTAGCCAGAGGTTGACAGCCCGAAGCTCTCAATGCCCGCGTGAGCCCTCTGGAGCCCCTCCCCGAATGTGGGGAGTCGGACGGCCGGTGTTCAGGGCGGCACATGCGGACTCAGCTACCGGCAAACCCCCATGAGTGTCAGCCGTACCGGTAGACTGGTGAGCAATCCCGCCTTCTCGCGGAACATGTCGAACGACGCAGCCGCTCCCGCCTGCCCGGAGAACGGCTTGTGCTGTGCCAGAAAGGGCGCTTCGTGGCCGATTCCGGCAACCCCAACGAGAACAATCCGTCCATCCCCGCCGGCGGACACGGCGAGGTCACCGCCTCGTACGACGCCAGTGCGATCACCGTCCTCGAGGGACTGGACGCGGTCCGCAAGCGCCCCGGCATGTACATCGGGTCCACCGGTGAGCGCGGCCTGCACCACATGGTGCAGGAAGTCGTCGACAACTCCGTCGACGAGGCCCTGGCCGGTCACGCGGACATGATCGACGTGACCATCCTGGCCGACGGCGGCGTGCGCGTCGTCGACAACGGCCGCGGTATCCCGGTCGGCATCGTCCCGTCGGAAGGCAAGCCGGCCGTCGAGGTCGTGCTGACCGTCCTGCACGCGGGCGGCAAGTTCGGCGGCGGCGGTTACGCGGTCTCCGGCGGTCTGCACGGTGTGGGCGTGTCCGTCGTCAACGCCCTGTCCTCCAAGGTCTCCGTCGAGATCAAGACGGACGGCTACCGCTGGACCCAGGAGTACAAGCTCGGCGTGCCCACCGCGCCCCTCCAGCGCAACGAAGCGACCGACGAGACCGGCACCTCGGTGACCTTCTGGTCCGACCCCGACGTGTTCGAGACCACCGACTACTCCTTCGAGACGCTCTCCCGGCGCTTCCAGGAGATGGCCTTCCTCAACAAGGGCCTCACCCTGAAGCTGACGGACGAGCGCGAGTCGGCCAAGGCCACCGCCGGTGCCGACAGCGTCGAGGAGGCGGGCGAGGAGCCGGTCCGCACGGTCACGTACTTCTACGAGGGCGGCATCGTCGACTTCGTGAAGTACCTGAACTCGCGCAAGGGCGAGCTCATCCACCCCACCGTCATCGACGTGGAGGCCGAGGACAAGGAGCGGCTGCTCTCGGTCGAGATCGCGATGCAGTGGAACTCGCAGTACACCGAGGGTGTCTACTCCTTCGCGAACACGATCCACACGCACGAGGGCGGTACCCACGAAGAGGGCTTCCGGTCCGCACTGACGGGCCTGGTCAACCGGTACGCGCGCGACAAGAAGCTGCTGCGCGAGAAGGACGACAACCTCTCCGGCGAGGACATCCGCGAGGGTCTGACGGCGATCATCTCGGTCAAGCTGGGCGAGCCGCAGTTCGAGGGCCAGACCAAGACCAAGCTGGGCAACACCGAGGCGAAGACCTTCGTCCAGAAGGTCGTGCACGAGCACCTCACGGACTGGTTCGACCGCAACCCGAACGAGGCCGCGGACATCATCCGCAAGTCCGTCCAGGCGCAGACGGCGCGCGTCGCGGCCCGCAAGGCCCGTGACCTCACCCGGCGCAAGGGCCTGCTGGAGTCCGCCTCGCTGCCGGGCAAGCTGAGCGACTGCCAGTCGAACGACCCGACCAAGTGCGAGATCTTCATCGTCGAGGGTGACTCCGCCGGCGGCTCGGCGAAGTCCGGCCGCAACCCGATGTATCAGGCGATCCTGCCGATCCGCGGCAAGATCCTGAACGTCGAGAAGGCGCGGATCGACAAGATCCTGCAGAACACCGAGGTCCAGGCGCTGATCTCGGCCTTCGGCACCGGAGTCCACGAGGACTTCGACATCGAGAAGCTCCGCTATCACAAGATCATTCTGATGGCGGACGCCGACGTCGACGGCCAGCACATCAACACCCTCCTGCTGACCTTCCTCTTCCGCTTCATGCGGCCGCTGGTCGAGGCCGGGCACGTGTATCTCTCCCGCCCGCCGCTCTACAAGATCAAGTGGGGCCGGGACGACTTCGAGTACGCGTACTCGGACCGTGAGCGCGACGCGCTCGTCGAGCTCGGCAAGCAGAACGGCAAGCGGATCCGGGAAGACTCGATCCAGCGCTTCAAGGGTCTCGGTGAGATGAACGCCGAGGAGCTGCGCATCACGACCATGGACGTGGACCACCGCGTGCTCGGTCAGGTCACGCTGGACGACGCGGCGCAGGCCGACGATCTGTTCTCGGTGCTGATGGGAGAGGACGTCGAGGCACGGCGTTCCTTCATCCAGCGCAACGCCAAGGACGTTCGGTTCCTCGACATCTGAGTCGGTCTCAGCTGACCGCACGAAAGGACTTTGACCAGCAATGGCCGACGAGAACACCCCTGTGATGCCCGAAGAGGAACCCGCCATTCCGGGCGTGGGGATGCGCGTGGAGCCCGTCGGGCTCGAGACCGAGATGCAGCGCTCCTACCTCGACTACGCGATGTCCGTCATCGTGTCGCGTGCGCTGCCCGACGTACGGGACGGTCTCAAGCCCGTCCACCGGCGTGTGCTGTACGCGATGTACGACGGCGGATACCGGCCCGAGAAGGGCTTCTACAAGTGCGCCCGTGTGGTCGGCGACGTCATGGGTACCTACCACCCGCACGGTGACTCCTCGATCTACGACGCCCTGGTCCGTCTGGCCCAGCCGTGGTCGATGCGCATGCCGCTGGTGGACTCCAACGGCAACTTCGGCTCCCCGGGCAACGACCCGGCCGCCGCCATGCGGTACACCGAGTGCCGGCTCAAGCCGCTGTCCATGGAGATGCTCCGGGACATCGACGAGGAGACCGTCGACTTCCAGGACAACTACGACGGCCGCAACCAGGAGCCGACGGTTCTGCCGGCGCGGTTCCCGAACCTGATGGTCAACGGCTCGGCCGGTATCGCGGTCGGTATGGCGACCAACATCCCGCCGCACAACCTCCGCGAGGTCGCGGCCGGCGCCCAGTGGGCGCTGGAGCACCCCGAAGCGACGCACGAGGAGCTGCTCGACGCGCTCATCGAGCGGATCAAGGGCCCGGACTTCCCGAGCGGTGCGCTGGTCGTGGGCCGCAAGGGCATCGAGGAGGCGTACCGCACCGGTCGCGGCTCCATCACGATGCGCGCGGTCGTCGACGTCGAGGAGATCCAGAACCGCCAGTGCCTGGTGGTCACGGAGCTTCCGTACCAGACCAACCCGGACAACCTCGCCCAGAAGATCGCCGACCTGGTGAAGGACGGCAAGATCGGCGGGATCGCGGACGTCCGCGACGAGACCTCCTCGCGAACCGGTCAGCGTCTGGTCATCGTGCTCAAGCGCGACGCGGTCGCCAAGGTCGTGCTGAACAACCTGTACAAGCACACCGACCTGCAGACGAACTTCGGCGCGAACATGCTGGCACTGGTCGACGGCGTGCCGCGCACGCTGTCCCTGGACGCCTTCATCCGCCACTGGGTGACGCACCAGGTCGAGGTCATCGTCCGGCGCACGAAGTTCCGGCTGCGCAAGGCCGAGGAGCGGGCGCACATCCTGCGCGGTCTGCTCAAGGCTCTGGACGCGATCGACGAGGTCATCGCGCTGATCCGGCGCAGTGACACGGTCGAGATTGCGCGCGGCGGCCTGATGGACCTCCTGGAGATCGACGAGATCCAGGCCAACGCCATCCTCGAGATGCAGCTGCGCCGACTGGCCGCCCTGGAGCGCCAGAAGATTGTGCAGGAGCACGACGAGCTGCAGGCGAAGATCAACGAGTACAACGCGATCCTCGCCTCGCCGGAGAAGCAGCGCCAGATCGTCAGCGAGGAACTGGCCGTCCTGGTCGAGAAGTTCGGCGACGACCGGCGGTCCAAGCTGGTGCCCTTCGACGGTGACATGTCCATCGAGGACCTGATCGCCGAGGAGGACATCGTCGTCACCATCACGCGTGGCGGCTATGTGAAGCGCACGAAGACCGACGACTACCGCTCGCAGAAGCGGGGCGGCAAGGGCGTACGGGGCACGAAGCTCAAGGAAGACGACATCGTCGACCACTTCTTCGTCTCCACCACGCACCACTGGCTGCTCTTCTTCACCAACAAGGGCCGCGTCTACCGGGCCAAGGCGTACGAGCTCCCCGACGCCGGACGTGATGCCCGGGGTCAGCACGTTGCCAACCTGCTGGCCTTCCAGCCGGACGAGCAGATCGCCGAGATCCTGGCGATCCGCGACTACAACGCCGCGCCGTACCTGGTGCTCGCCACCAAGGGCGGCCTGGTCAAGAAGACCCCGCTGAAGGACTACGACTCACCCCGCTCGGGCGGCGTCATCGCGATCAATCTTCGTGAGACGGACGACGGCAGCGACGACGAGCTGATCGGCGCCGAGCTGGTCTCGGCCGAGGACGACCTGCTGCTCATCAGCAGGAAGGCCCAGTCGATCCGGTTCACCGCGACGGACGACGCACTGCGCCCGATGGGCCGTGCGACCTCGGGCGTCAAGGGCATGAGTTTCCGTGAGGGGGACCAGCTCCTCTCGATGAATGTGGTGCGGCCCGGTACGTTCGTGTTCACTGCTACCGACGGTGGGTACGCCAAGCGGACCGCCGTCGACGAGTACCGCGTCCAGGGTCGTGGTGGCCTCGGTATCAAGGCCGCCAAGATCGTGGAGGACCGTGGGTCGCTCGTGGGCGCGCTGGTGGTCGAGGAGACGGATGAGATCCTCGCCATCACCCTTGGTGGCGGTGTGATTCGTACGCGAGTCAACGAAGTCAGGGAGACGGGCCGTGACACCATGGGCGTCCAACTGATCAACCTGGGCAAGCGTGATGCCGTTGTCGGTATCGCTCGCAACGCCGAGGCTGGTCGTGAGGCCGAAGAGGTCGAAGGGACCGATGAAGCCGACGCCGGTGGGGCCGAGGCTGCTGTCGAGGGCACGGAGTCCTCGGCCGGGGAGCACGAGGAGTAGAGCGTGAGTGGAGCCACGGGCGCCGGTTCGGCCGCTGCCGGAGCTGGAGCGAACGGTGCCCGTGGCCCTGCCGCGGACTCCCAAGGCGGGGGCACCCCCGCCGATGGCAGGGGGATGACGGTGACGGACACCCGGGGGCCCAATGCCCCGTACGAGACGTATGCGGGCGAGCAGCCGGCCCCTCAGCAGCCGGCACAGCCGTACCACCCGCCGCAGGCCTACCAGTCGCCCCAGGGCGGCGGCGGGACCCAGGGAGGCGTCCGCCTGCCGCGCACCGGGGCGCGGACGACTCCGCGCACCCGAAAGGCGCGGCTGCGTGTCGCCAAGGCCGACCCCTGGTCGGTGATGAAGGTCAGCTTCCTGCTCTCCATCGCGCTGGGCATCTGCACGGTGATCGCGTCCGCGGTGCTGTGGATGGTCATGGACGCGATGGGCGTCTTCTCGACGGTCGGCGGGACGATCAGCGAGGCCACCGGCTCGAACGAGAGCAACGGCTTCGACCTCCAGTCGTTCCTGTCGCTCCCGCGCGTCCTCATCTTCACCTCGGTCATCGCGGTGATCGATGTGGTGCTGGCCACAGCGCTGGCGACGCTCGGAGCCTTCATCTACAACCTCTCCGCGGGGTTTGTGGGCGGCGTCGAGCTCACGCTGGCGGAGGACGAGTAACCGATTTGGGAGCTGCGCCAGACGTGCGCTAATCTTCAGAAGTCAGCGCGCAGCGCGGCGGGGCTATAGCTCAGTTGGTTAGAGCGCATCCCTGATAAGGATGAGGCCACAGGTTCAAATCCTGTTAGCCCCACCAGCCGAAAGACCCCCAGCCGATCATGGTTGGGGGTCTTTCGCATCCCGGGGGTGCGGTCGCGGCGCCGGGCCGTTCCGGATCCCTTGCCTTCCTCGGCGGCTGTGAAGATGTCCGATCCGGTGCTTGGCATCAGAATTGGCGTTATCCCCTGGTTCCGCCGGATCGGAGACGCCATGACGGACCTGAAGTTCGAGCAGAAGCGCTCGCTGTCCCGCCTGGAGGCGGCCGATCAGCTGACGGCGCTCGCGGCGGCGCTGAGGCAGGGCGGCGATGTCTCTCTGGAGCTCGGGTCGGGGACTCTGAGCCTGAAAATTCCCGATGACCTTCGCAGCGAGATCGAGGTCGAGGTCGGTGACGGGGAGATCGAGCTGGAGATCGAGTTCACCTGGCCGGTCTCGCACGAGGAGGCCGCGCCCCCGGCGGCCGGGACGGGTACGGCGGCGACCGCCAGGAGGCGCAGGAGTGCGCCTGCCAAGACCGCGCGGAGCAGCACCGGCACCAGCAGGAGCAAGAGCGCCAAGCGGTCCGCCGCAAAGGCGTCCTGAGTCGCGTCCTGAGTCGCGCGGGGGGCCTGTTGCGAATTCTCCGTCGCGTCTGCCGGCGGTGACGTTTCGCCGGTACGACAACTAGGCCGGTGGTTTCGGCAAACGGTGATGATGCCGATGGGCAGGAGCGGATCGATCGCTGTGCCCGGGGCTCCAGTTGGGCCCAGGGCGGGACGTACACAGGTCACCGATCGGTATCGGTCGGTGTGTATAGTCGGGCGCCAGAAGTCCTCATACGTCAAGGAAAGACGAGGTCGCGCGGTGAAGAAGCTTCTCCTGGTCGCACTGGCCGCCATCGGCGGGCTCCTCGTGTACCGCCAGATCCAGGCGGATCGCGCCGAGCAGGATCTGTGGACGGAGGCGACCGACTCCGTGCCCGCAGGTTCGGGTGTGTGAGACGCAACAGTCTTGGTTGAAGCCCCGGTCGCTCGAAGCGGCCGGGGCTTCGTGCTGTCCGGGGTGCGGGTGGTCGGGGGTACGGGTGCCGGGAAACGGCGTGACCCTTCCGCCCGCCGGTTCACCTCAGCAAATTGGTTGCTTGCTCAAGCAAACCTGAGGGGTGCTGGGTGAGCACAACCACGGCGACGAGGGGACAACACGGGCTATTCGTCGTCCGGCGCAGACAGCGGTGCGGGCGACGGGGCAGGATGGTCCCCCCGCGGCGATCGCCGCGGTTGCGGGGCCGGGATGCCGTCATGATCGCGGTCCGCTGCTCGTCCGGATGCGACACGAGCCGGGCATGCCACCGATACGACCAGCACACCGAGGAGAAGCGCGTGAAGAGGCAGCGCGGCAGAGGCCGGGTGACGCTGGCGGCCATGGCGGCGATGTGCGTGGTGGCGGGGCTGCCGACGCAGGCCCATGCGGCCGGGGAGCCCAATCCGTACGTCTTCGACAGCCAGGCCAAGACGGTCCAGGGCTCGGCCGTCAACAGTGACGGGCCGGCGTTGACGGCAGGATCGGTCTACAAGGACACGATCAAGCCGGGCGGGAAGCGCTACTACCGTGTCGACCTGGACGCCCGGACGAACGCCTACATCTCGGCGGTCGCGGTACCCAAGCTCCAGACCAAGGTTGCTTCCCTCGACAAGCTCTCGGTGAGCATCGAGGACCGCTCGGGGACCAAGTGCGGCAGTGGCGACGCCCAGTTCGGGTCTGCCGCGTACGTCAGGCCCGTCGCCGCGTACGCGGACCGGATGATCGACAAGGACAGCAGCAGCTGCCAGGAGGCCGGCGCGTACTACGTCCTCATCGAGCGGGACGGCGACGCGGCGTCCAGTCCCGAACCGTGGGACGTGGAGATCCGTTTCGCCGCTGAGCCCGGCCTGAAGGCGGCCGGTCCGACGGCGGCGCCCGAGAACTGGCCGTCCGCCTCTCCCCCGCCTCCGGCAGGCAGCCCGCAGAAGCGCGCCGGCGGCACGAGCTTCTCCGACGCCACCGGCCTCACCGAGGGCGAGTGGCAGGACGAGATCCTCCCGGGCCGGACGCGGTTCTACCGGGTGCCGCTCGACTGGGGTCAGCAGATCTTCGCCAGCGCCGACCTGGGCACCAGCCCGACGGCCTCCGACACCACCCAGAGCGTGTCCAGCGCGCTGTCGGTGTCCCTGCACAACCCGGCGCGCGGTCTCGTCGACGAGACCGCGAGCGTGTACTACGACGGCAAGCAGAAGTCCGTCGCGCTCGACCCGGTGCCACCGGTGGCGTACGAGAACCGCTTCGACTCGACCGAGTCCACCAGCGCCATGCGGTTCGCGGGCTGGTACTACATCGCGGTGACGCTGAGCCCCGAGGTCGGCGCGGAGTACGGGAGCGGGGCGCTCTCGCTGACGCTCCGGGTCAACGTCAAGGGCAAGCCGAAGTCGGTTCCGGCCTACGACGGCGCCGCGGGCGACTTCCAGGTGACCGAGGACGACCAGGCGGCCGCCGACAGCGGGAAGAGCGGCTCGGACGAGGACGGGAGCGACCCGCTGCAGCTGGTGGCCGCCGTCCTGATCGGTACGGGCACCGTGCTGCTGCTCGGACTGGGGGTGTGGCTGCTGCTGAAGCGCCGGCGGGCCTCCGCCGCACCCGCGGACCCGGGTGCCGGTACGCCGGCGGTGCCGGGGCAGGGACCGGCGACGCTCCCGGATCAGGGGCATGTGCCGGGCGGCCACGCGCACGGTGGTCAGGTTCCGGGCGGTCACGCGCAGGGTGATTACGGGCAGGGCGGCCAGGTGCCCGGGCAGGCTCCGGGGGCGCAGCAGGGTCAGTTCGGGCCGCCGCCGAGCTGGTAACCCGGCTGGAAGGGCTCACCCGGCCAGGAGCGCCCGCCGGGAGGGCTCAGGCCTGGGTCAACGCCCAGATGCCCACGGCGAAACAGAGCAGCGCGACGATCAGCATCGGGACCGCGACCTTCGGGGGCGGTCCCGTTCGCTGTGTGCCCACCCCCGGAATCGGCGTATGCGGGAACGGAACCTGAGGGCTCTGAGCGGTGTAAGCACGAGTGAGAGGCGATTCGTGCCGCATCGGGGCCGTCGGAGCGGTCCCGGAGTGCGAGGGCTGCTCCGGTGTGGGGTGGCCCAGAGGGGAGGCGTGGTGCGCAGTGGGGCGAGCGGGCGTCGGAGCCGGCTGTGGGGTCGCCGGCACGGGGGGAGGAGTGACGGGCTGCGCGGGGTGGTCCACGTACGGAGGCACCGCGGGCGGCTGCTGGGGTGGAGGAGTGACCGGGAAGCTGCCCGTATGCGACGGCGGATGGGCCGGCTGTGCGGGGGGCTGCGTCGGCTCGGTGACCGGTGCCGTGTACCCGGCCGGCGCGCTTTGGGGGGACGGCTGCTCGGGGCCGCAGGGGCCGAACCCGGGGGGAAGAGGCCCCAGTTGGTCGAAGACCTCGACCGGCTCGTCGTCGGGCCCGGGATCCGGAAGCATCTCGACGGCCGCGGTGAGCGCCTTGCGGGCCCCTGTGGCCGTACGGAAGCGGGTATCGGGGTCCGGCTGCAGCAGACCCGCCAGGACCTGCCACAGCGGCTCGGGTATGCCCGCGGGAGCGCCCGGGGTGCCGTGGTGCGTGAAGTGCTCCACCAGCGCACGGGAGTCGGGCTTCTGCCCCTGGAGCAGATAGAGCGCGACCAGGCCGACCGCGAAGAGGTCCGCGGTGAACTCCGGCTCCGCGCCCAGCATCTGCTCGGGAGCGAAGTAACCGGGCGTGCCCACCACATGGTTGGTCTCCGTCAGCCGGGGCTCGCCCTTGCGCATGGAGATACCGAAGTCCGACAGACGCAGATGCGGACGCTTCGTCCCGGTCGCCTCCAGCAAAATGTTCGCCGGCTTGATGTCGCGGTGCACGACCCCCTCCGCGTGCACCGCGGCCAGTCCGGCCAGCAGCTGGTCGAGAAGCGTGCACACGAAGGCGGGTGGCAGCGGGCCGTAGTCACCGATGAGGTGCGCCAGCGATCCGCCGCTCACCAGATCCATGGTGAACAGGACCTTGTCGTCGTCCGCCGCCCAGCTCGCGGGAGCGAGGACATGGGGGTGATCGATCCGCAGCGCCTGCTCGCGGACGAAGCGCAGCAGGGTGTGCGCGTCGCTCTGCTGCAGCACCTTCGCTGCCACATAGCGACGGCGCCGGTGGTCCCAGGCGCGCCAGACCGCACCGACACCACCGCGCCCGATCGGGTCGATCAGCTCGTACCGACCAGCGAAGACCTCACCCATGGCGCTGCGCCCGCTCCCGTTCCCTCGTGAGGCGTCCGCCCCGCGTCAGTTCTGGTGCGATTCGTAGTGGGCGACGGCGTCCGCGGTGCGTCCGGCGCCGTACACCCGGAGGAACTCTGCCAGCTCCGGGTGGCTCGAGGCGAGGGAGTCGGCGGCATCGATGATGTCGCCGGCGGCGGCCACGGAGCGCAGCAGCGACTGGATCTCACGGACGACCCGGCGCACCGTCGGAGCTCCGGAGCTGTTCGTGCTCTGGCTCGTTCCGGTGAGGACGGATCCGCCCTGCGACTTCTTGATCTCTTCCATCCGGTCGGTGGCTTCGACCGCGCTGACGCTGCCGTCGGCGACAAGACTCGCCAACTCCTGCAGAGCCTGCACACGTTGGACCACCGCGGGATTGCCGATCTTGGCCCGCTGGCCGCTCATCAGCTGGGACAGCATCGGAGCCGACAGTCCGAGCACGGCTGCGAGCCGGGCCTGATTGAGACCCAGGTCGTCGATCAGCCGGCGGAAGAGCGCCCCCAACGGCTCCCCGTACCAGCTGCGCTGCAGCTCTCTGGCTCTTGCGGTCGTTTCCTGCTGAGCGGCGTCCATGGCGTCTCCCCATCGCTTTCCCCAAAGCGGGCTTCGCTGCTGCGAACCACGTCGTGCATCTTACGGAGAGTGGTCGCCCACCGGGAGCCCCAATCCCTTTTGCAGGAACCGGGGGGTGACCCGGTACTGTGGTCTGCGACCAGGGGCCTTAGCTCAGTTGGTAGAGCGCTGTCTTTGCATGGCAGATGTCAGGGGTTCGACTCCCCTAGGCTCCACACACGAAGAGCGCCCCGGCCTGTTTCCGCAGGCCGGGGCGCTCTTTTTTGGTTTTTCCGGGGCCTCCTTGGGCCGTCCGGGTGGTGTTCATCAGAAGAACCGCCTATGTCCTGCGTCGGTCCTTCGCAACTCGAGATGCGTACACATCATGAGAAAGGTATGTAGATCGCCCAACCCGAAAGCGAGGGGTCATGGCCGCCATCAAGGTCAGGAATCTGTGGACCGCATTCTTCACCGCGCTCGTCGCGCTGCTTGCCTCGGTGGGTCTCACCACCGTCGCGTCGGCCGCGCAGCAGTCGGCCGTTCAGACGCCGGAGCGTACCGATCTGCCGCGTCAGACGCGTACGGAGGCCGTTCGAGGGACGGTGCCGGCGCAGAGTACGCGCTGGAGCCCGACCGTGCGCGACAGGTCACTGCCGCCCACGATCAAGCAGCGCATCAGCGCCGAGGCACACGGTTCGTCTCCCGCCACCCGGCACCTGTCCGCCGAGAGCGACGACGCCGCGATCGAGCCGGGCTCGGACGCACTCGCGGACCGCGCGCTCACCTCGGCATGAGGCGCCGGGAGCACTCACCTCTCCCGGCACCACAGCGCACGTCCCGTTCCGCAGCACCACAGCGCATGTCCTGTTCTGAGGCACCACAGCGCAGGTTCCGTCCTGCGGCACCACAGCGCACGACACCGCAAGCACTGCTCACGCTCACCGCATCACCACCGGCCACACGGGCGGTGACCGATCAGCGGCCCTCGTCGCGATCGGCAGCCTCCGCCTCGGCCTGCTTCGCCTGGACCTCGGGATCGAGCGCTTCCGGACTGCCGTCGACGGACGTCAGCGGATCGCGGTCGGCGAGTTCCGTCGCAGCGGGCGGCTCGACCAGCCAGTCGGGGTTGGCCTGCTTGTCCCACCACTTCCAGGCGGCCACAGCGCCGCCGGCCAGAACACCGATGATCGCGAGACCCTTGGCAAGACGCGCGGCCTTCGAGCGCCGCTCGTGCTTCCTCACCAACTTCTGAATGTCCTTCGCCGTCACCTGACCGCGCAGAGCGGCCAGCGCGGCAGCGGAGCGAGCCGCAGCCTCTTCCCGTACGGGCTGAGCGGCGGCAACGGCGTGTTCGACGCGCGGAACTGTGTAGTCCGCCGCCTGACGGGCTGCCCTGCGAGCCGTGATCGCGGCCCGGTGCGCGGCGTCGTCCACCTTCGGCGGCACATGCGGTGCGACACGGGTGTCGTACTGAGCACGGGCCTTCTTGGCGGCCTTGGAGACCTTGGGCGCGAGCCGGACGCGGGCTTCCTGCGCGTAAAGCGCGGCCTGGTCCTTGGCAGTACCGGCGTAGGGCGCCACCACGTCCGCGGCGTGCAGCACGCTTTCCTTCGCCGTACCGGTCGCGGCGCGCACGCTGTCCATGCGGGTCACGGGGATCCTCCTCCTCGGTGGCGTTCTGGGGCCTGGGGATTTCCCCAGTTCGGCACAGTTTCGCCTTTCCGTCTGAATGGAAATCATGCCCGCAGACCTCATGCTCGGCATGTGGGGCCGGGCATCCGGGTCATGTTTGGGAGCTTCCGCTCGACGATGCCACGATTCGCCCCGGAGCGCGCCGCTTCGGCGAGGACTCCGCCGCTTTTCTCCGTGAGCGGCCCTTCCGTGCGAGGATCGGTGGACGTCAGACGAGACTTACGGAAGGCAGGATCGTGGCCGAGCAGCTTTACGCCACCCTGAAGACCAACCAAGGCGACATCGAGATCCGGCTCCTGCCGAACCACGCGCCCAAGACGGTCAAGAACTTTGTCGAACTCGCTCAGGGCGAGCGCGAGTGGACCCACCCGGCGACCGGCAAGAAGTCCACGGACAGGCTGTACGACGGCACGGTCTTCCACCGCGTCATCAGCGGCTTCATGATCCAGGGCGGCGACCCGCTGGGTAACGGCACCGGCGGCCCGGGTTACGAGTTCGGTGACGAGTTCCACCCGGACCTTGCCTTCGACAAGCCGTACCTGCTGGCCATGGCGAACGCCGGCCCGGGCACCAACGGCTCGCAGTTCTTCATCACGGTGTCGCCCACCTCGTGGCTGACCCGCAAGCACACCATCTTCGGCGAGGTCAGCACGGAGGCGGGCAAGAAGGTCGTGGACGCGATCGTCGGCACCCAGACAAACCCGCGGACCGACCGCCCGCTCAACGACGTCGTGATCGAGTCCGTCGTCGTCGAGACCCGCGAGGGCTGATTTCCCGGGCCTGGTCCCCAGGGGAACCAATGCGCCCCGTCCGTCCGTAAGGATGGACGGGGCGGTGTTTTTGAGCGAGGGAGATTGAGGGATCCCATGGACCAGGTGCCAGGCACTCCGAAGGAGCCGCAGGACGCACACAGCCTGCCCAGCTGCTACCGGCATCCCGGCCGCGAGACGGGCATCAGCTGCGTGCGCTGCGAGCGGCCGATCTGTCCGGACTGCATGGTCGACGCCTCCGTGGGTTTCCAGTGCCCCGACTGCGTGCGCACCGGCTCCGGCACCGGGCACGCTCCGGCGGCGAACCAGCCACGGACCATCGCGGGCGGCAGCATCCGCTCCGACGCCTTCCTGATCACCAAGATCCTCGTGGCCCTCAACGCCGCCGTGTACGTGGTGGTGCTCGCCCTGGGCGACCGCTTCCTCGACGAGACGCTGCTGATCGGGTACGCGTACAACCCCCAGCTCAACGAGGTCGTCGGAGTCGCGGACGGCGAGTGGTACCGCCTGATCACCTCGGTGTTCCTGCACGAAGAGGTGCCCCACATCCTCTTCAACCTCGTGGGGCTGTGGTTCCTGGGCAAGATGGTCGAGCCGGAACTCGGCCGCTCCCGCTTCCTCGCGGTCTATCTCATCTCGGGGCTCGGCGGCAGCGCGCTCGCCTATCTGCTCGCCGCCCCGAACCAGGGGTCCCTGGGTGCGTCGGGCGCCATCTACGGCCTGATCGGCGCGTTCGCGGTGCTCGCGCGTCGCAAGAACCTCGACATGCGGCCGGTCATCGCGATCCTGGTGATCAGTCTGATCTTCACCTTCAACCGCGAGGGCATCTCCTGGCAGGGGCACATCGGCGGTCTGGTCGCCGGTGCTCTGGTCACCCTCGGGCTCGTCTACGCTCCGCGCCATCGCCGCACCCTGGTGCAGGTCGCATGCTGTGCGGGGGTCCTGCTGGTGATCGTGGCGACCGTGATCGCCCGGACCGCGTCCCTGACCTAAGGGCTGGCCCGTGGGGTCTGTCACCCGGCCGACGGGGGCCGTCGATCATCCGGGCCGAGCGGCTGCTTGCTCAGCTGAGCGCAACCTTTCCCCAAAGTTGTCCACAGCGTGTGGCGGATCTTGTGCACGCCGTATGAGACACGTGTGCCCCTTGTCGCTGAACTGGGTTTTCCCAGCAGAGGCAAGGGGCCGAACGCTTCACCGAGATGGCTCATGCAGTCACACCGGCGTCAACACTTTGAAGGTTATCCACAGATCGTCAGACCTTTTCCCCACTGTGGACAACGCTGTGGATAACCTTGGGGCAGGGCTTGACGTCCCGCCCCGGGAGCCGAAGCGGCTCCGGGAGCTCCGGCAGAGCTACTTCCACTGGGTGGAGACACCGAAGCCGGCGGCGATGAAGCCGAAGCCCGCGACGATGTTCCAGTTGCCGAAGCTCTTGATCGGAAGGTCGCCCTCGGTCACATAGAAGAGGACGATCCAGGCGAGCCCGATCAGGAACAACGCGAGCATCACGGGTGCTACCCAGCTGCGGCTCGTCAGCTTGATGCTGGTCGCCTGCTTCGTCGCGGGCGGCGGCGTGAACTCGGCCTTCTTGCGGATACGTGACTTCGGCACGAGGGACTCTCCTGTCGATGCGCTGCGTGACCGCGCAGGGAACTGTGGCTGGCGCCGGGGCTGGAGCGAAGGGGGACCACTGCCGCCCCCGGGCGTCCGTTAGCGTAGTGCTTCCGCGGCGCCTGAGGAGATAAGGGTACGTTGAGCAATTCCGCCGACTCCCCGCAAGGCCCGGTTCACCGCTTCAACTGGCGGGTGGGCCGGGTGTTGACAGCTGCCGTTTTCGCCCTCGCCGGGCTGATCTTCGTGACAAGTTTCAATACGGCCAAGGGTACCGATCTGCGCACCGACGGCTCCCTGCTGAAGCTGTCCGATCTGATCCAGCAGCGCAGCACCAAGAATGGTGACCTCACCGAGTCCACAGCCGCGCTCCGCGGCGACGTCGACGCTCTCGCGCAGCGCGACGACGGCTCCACCAAGGCCGAGGACCAGAAGCTCGGTGCTCTGGAGGAGGTGGCCGGCACCCGGAAGCTGACCGGGCCGGCGCTGACTGTCACTCTCAATGACGCCCCGCCCAACGCCCAGGCCGCACCCGGCTATCCCGAGCCGCAGGCGAACGACCTGGTGATCCACCAGCAGGATCTCCAGGCCGTCGTCAACGCCCTGTGGAAGGGCGGCGCCAAGGGCATCCAGGTCATGGACCAGCGCCTCATCTCCACCAGCGCCGTCCGCTGTGTGGGTAACACCCTCATCCTCCAGGGCCGCGTCTACTCTCCGCCCTACCGGATCACCGCCGTGGGTGATCAGAGCGCGCTCCAGAAGGCCCTCGACGACTCCGTCGCCGTGCAGAACTACCAGCTGTATGTGAAGGCCTACGGTCTCGGCTGGAAAGTGGACGAGCGCGAGGCGGTGACTCTCCCCGGCTACTCGGGCACAGTGGATCTCCACTACGCGAAGCCCGTGCAGTAGCGCCTGGGGGTGCGGTGTCGGTACGGCTGATCGTCAGGACCTTCAGCGAACTGTGCATCACCGTCGGCACCTTGATCGTGCTCTTCGTCGCGTACGTCGTGTTCTGGACGGGCGTCAAGGCGGCCGACGCCTCCGACGGTCAGATCGGACGGCTTCAGGACGAGTGGTCCCACGGCGCGGTGGCGAGCCCGGCACCGGTTCCCGGCGGCACGGCCCCACCCACCCCGGCTCCGCCGGCCCCGGAATACCGGGACGGCAAGCCCTTCGCCGTGATGTACATCCCCCGTTTCGGTGGCAGTTGGGACTGGCCCGTCCTCGAAGGCACCCGTACGGGGACGCTCAAGAAGGGGCTCGGGCACTACGCCACCACGGCCCGGCTCGGCGGCACCGGCAACTTCTCGGTCGCAGGTCACCGCCGTACGTACGGCGATCCGTTCAAGGACTTCCCGCGGCTGCGGGCCGGTGACGCGGTCGTGCTGACCGACGGTACGACGTGGTTCACGTACCGCGTCGACAAGAGGCCGTACCGTACGGTCCCCGGTGACATCGGGGTGATCGACCCCGTTCCGCGGAAGTCCGGGTTCGACGGTCCCGGGCGCTATCTCACCCTCACGACGTGCGATCCGGAATGGGGCAGCAGCCACCGGCTGATCGTCTGGGCGCACCTCGACGCCACCCAGCCTGTGACGGACGGCAAACCGGAAGCTTTGCGCAGCTGACCCATGCACCCCTGCCGCCCTTTAGTCTGGTGCGGTACCGAACGGAAAGGGACGGCATGTACGGCTGGATCTGGCGGCATCTGCCGGGCAACGCATGGGTGCGGGCTCTCATCTCGCTCGTGCTCGCCCTCGCGGTTGTCTACGTGCTGTTCCAGTACGTCTTCCCGTGGGCGGAGCCGCTGCTTCCGTTCAACGATGTGACGGTCGACGGAGCGGGGGCGGCCCGATGAGTGCCCGCATTCTCGTCGTCGACAACTACGACAGCTTCGTGTTCAACCTCGTTCAGTACCTGTACCAGCTCGGGGCGGAGTGCGAGGTCGTCCGGAACGACGCGGTCGGACTCGAACACGTGCAGGACGGCTTCGACGGGGTGCTGCTCTCCCCCGGGCCCGGCGCCCCCGAGCAGGCCGGCGTGTGCATCGAGATGGTGCGGCACTGCGCGGAGACCGGAGTGCCGGTCTTCGGTGTCTGCCTCGGCATGCAGTCGATGGCGGTGGCGTACGGCGGAGTGGTCGACCGCGCTCCCGAGCTGTTGCACGGCAAGACCTCGCCGGTGGCGCACCAGGGCAAGGGCGTCTTCGCCGGGCTGCCCTCGCCGTTCACCGCGACCCGCTACCACTCGCTGGCCGCGGAGCCGGCCGACCTGCCCGAGGAGCTGGAGGTCACCGCACGGACCGCGGACGGCATCATCATGGGGCTGCGCCACCGTGAACTGGCCGTCGAAGGCGTGCAGTTCCACCCCGAGTCGGTCCTCACCGAGCACGGGCACCTGATGCTGGCCAACTGGCTGGAGCAGTGCGGCGACATCGGCGCGGTCGAGCGTTCGGCGGGGCTCGCGCCGGTGGTGGGCAAGGCCGTGGCGTGAGTGCCGGGCGTCCGGGGGACGAGTACGACCCCCTGACGGACCCGACCCCGCCGGAGGAGTGGGAGCGGGCCCGGGCCCACTCGCGGGGCCAGGCCGACACCCAGGCCTACCTGCCGCCCCAGGCGTACGCTCCGGCCCAGGAGCAGCCGCAGGCCTATCCCCAGGCACCCGCCGCACCGCAGCGGTACTCGCGCACGCCTTCTCCGGGCTCCCAGGGCTATCCGCAGCAGCAGTCCGCGCCCCGGTCGTACGACGGGCTCCAGCAGGCGCAGAACTACGGCCAGTACCCCTCGAGCGCCGCCGAGGCCTACGCCGAGACCTATCGGCAGGACTGGTACGGGCAGCAGGAGACGGCTCCACTGCCCGGACCCGCGGCGCGACCGGCGGCCGCGGTGAGACCCGAGCCTGAGCCCGGCCGGTTCCCCCGACCGTTCCCCGGTTCGGGGAGTACGCCGGGACGCGACGAGGACGACGAGACGGTCGGCCTGCTGACGTCGGACACCCGGCGCGCCGAGGAGGCTCCTGCCGGGCCCGGCCGTGCCGAACGCCGCAGAGCGGCCAAGGGCCGGGGCCGCAGGCGCCCCGAGGCGCCGGGGACCTCCGCAGCGCCCGGCAGGCCCCTGTCGCGCGTGGAGGCCCGCAGAGCGGCCCGTGCGGCGAAGGACAGCCCCGCCGTCGTGGCCAGCCGTGCCATCGGCGAGCTGTTCATCAGTTTCGGCGTGCTGCTGCTGCTGTTCGTCACCTATCAGCTGTGGTGGACCAACATCCGTGCCGGGCAGCTGGCCGGCCGGGAGACGAGCAAGATACAAGAGGGCTTCGCCAAGGGCCGTCAGCCCGGTGCCTTCGAGCCCGGGCAGGGCTTCGCGATCATGTACATCCCGAAGCTGGACGTGGTGGTCCCGATCGCCGAGGGCATCAACAAGAACAAGGTCCTGGACCGCGGGATGGTGGGCCACTACGGCGAGGGCAAACTCAAGACGGCGATGCCGTCGGACAAGGCGGGCAACTTCGCCGTGGCCGGCCACCGCAACACCCATGGCGAGCCGTTCCGTTACATCAACCGTCTCCAGCCCGGCGACCCGATCGTCGTCGAGACGCAGGACGCCTACTACACGTACAAGATGGCGAACATCCTTCCCCAGACCGCTCCTTCGAACATCGGCGTCATCGCGCCGGTGCCGGCCGGATCCGGCTTCACGGGGCCCGGCAGGTACATCACGCTCACGACGTGCACGCCGGAATTCACGAGTACGTATCGAATGATCGTGTGGGGCAAGATGGTTGAGGAACGGCCGCGCAGCCAGGGCAAACCGGACGCGCTCGTAGGCTGACGACTTCAAGACGGGAACAGGTGCAGTGTCACGTGCGCGCAGCCGGATCGCCGGCGTCATCAGTGTCTTCGGCGAGCTGCTGATCACTGCGGGCGTGGTGCTGGGCCTCTTCGTCGTCTACTCCCTGTGGTGGACGAACGTCCTCGCCGACCGTGAGGCATCCCGCCAGGGCAACGAGATGCGCGACGGATGGGCCGGCCCGGGGGCGCTCGACACCAAGGACGGCATCGGATTCCTGCACGTGCCCGCGATGTCGAAGGGCGAAGTGCTGGTGAAGCAGGGCACCGACGCCAAGGCCCTCAACGACGGCATCGCCGGCTACTACACCGCCCCGATCAAGTCGGCGCTCCCCTGGGACCCGCAGGGCAACTTCACGCTCGCCGCGCACCGCGACGGCCATGGAGCGAAGTTCCACAACATCCACAAGGTGAAGGAGGGTGACCCGGTCGTCTTCGAGACGCGGGACACCTGGTACGTCTACAAGGTCTTCAAGAAGCTTCCCGAGACCTCGAAGTACAACGTCAACGTGCTGCAACCGGTCCCGAAGGAGTCGGGCAGGTCCAAGCCGGGCCGCTACATCACGCTGACGACGTGCACGCCCGTCTACACCTCGGACTACCGCTACATCGTGTGGGGCGAGCTGGTGCGCGAGGAGAAGGTCGACAAGAACCGCACGCCCCCCGACGAGCTGCGCTGAAACGAATCCGCACCGGCCGGCCACCGGCACGGCAAGGTCCTCCGGGCCACCGGCAGCCGACTCGGTCCACCGCATCGCGCCCCTGGCAGCTCACCCGGCCCACCGCCTCCGCGCACGCAGAAGCCCCGGCCCACCGCCTCCGTGCACGCAGAAGCCCCGGCACCCTTCGAGGGTGACCGGGGCTTCTGTCCGTCCTTCGGCTCGGATCAGTCGCCGTCTCCGCCGCCGATGAATCCGCCGTTCCCGCCTCCGTTGTTGCCGCCGTTCCCGCCGCCGCCACCGATCGTCGTGAGCGTGATCGTGGTGGTGGCCGGGTCGACCTGCGTACCGGGCTGCGGGTCGAGCGAGGTCACGATGGCGTTGTCGTCGCCGGGGCTGCCGGGCGCGAGCGCGAGGTTCGTGAAGCCGTTCTGGGCCAGGATCTGCTTGGCCTGTCCGAGCCTCTGGGTCCGCACCTCGGGAACCGGCTTCCCGGCCGGCTGCTGCGGGCCCTTGGAGACCTTCAGCGTGATCGTCGCGCCCTTGGACGCCTTGCCCGTGGGGGACTGCTCGACGACCGTGTTCGCGGGCTGGGCCGAGTCGACGTCCTGCCGCTCGACCTTGAACTCGAGGGTCTCCAGCTGGGCCTTGGCACTCTCGAACTGCTGGCCCTGCACCGGCGGAATGTTCACCAGCGCTTCCTTGGCCACCTTCAGGTTCACGGTCGTGCCCTTCTCGGCCAGGCTGTTGCCCCGCGGGTCCTGGGAGATGACCGTGCCGGGATCCTGCTCGGAGGACTCGACTTCCTCGACCTTGAACTTGAATCCCTTGCGCTGGAGGGCTTCCTGCGCGTTCTCCTGAGACTTCTCGGTGACGTCCGGGACCTCGATCTTCGGTGCGCCCTCGGAGAGGACGTACTGGACCGTCTCGCCCTGCTGCATGGTGGCGCCTTCAGCCGGCGTCTGGCTGCAGATCGTGTTCTTGGGCTGGTCGCAGCGGTCCGTGCCGGACTGGCTGATCTTGACGCCCGAGTTCGTCGCGAGCGTCCCGGCCTCCTTCACGGTCTTGCCCACGAGCGAGGGCGCCGGCACGTCGCCATTGCCCCCGTCGTTGCCGCTGAAGACGGCACGGCCGATGAGCACCGCGCCGACCAGCACCAGGATGCCCGCGACCACCAGCAGGATCGTCGACGTGTTGGACTTCTTCTGCTGGCGTCGGCGGCCCGGGCGGTCGTCGTAGCCGCCGAAGCCGCCGTCGTCCGGGTTCATGGGCGGCAGCATCGAGGTCTGGCCCGCCGGGTCGGCCTGGCGCAGCGCCGTGGTGGCCTGGTCGTCCGAGCCGTAGCCGTAGCCGACCGCGCCCATCGCCGCCGTCGCCGCCACGGGCTGTCCGTCCAGACAGGCCTCGATGTCCGCGCGCATCTCATCGGCGGACTGGTAGCGGTAGTCGGGGTCCTTGACCAGGGCCCGCAGGACGATGGCGTCCATCTCGGGCGTGATCTCGGGGTCGAAGTTGCTGGGCGGCTGCGGCTCCTCGCGTACGTGCTGGTACGCGACAGCCACCGGGGAGTCGCCCACGAAGGGCGGCCGCACGGTGAGGAGCTCGTAGAGCAGACAGCCGGTGGAGTAGAGGTCGGACCGCGCGTCGACCTGCTCGCCCTTGGCCTGCTCGGGCGAGAGGTACTGGGCGGTGCCGATGACGGCGGCGGTCTGCGTCATCGTCATCCCGGAGTCGCCCATGGCGCGGGCGATGCCGAAGTCCATGACCTTGACCTGGCCGGTGCGCGTCAGCATGACGTTCGCCGGCTTGATGTCGCGGTGGACGATGCCGTTGCGGTGGGAGTACTCCAGGGCCTGGAGGATGCCGATGGTCATCTCCAGGGTGCGCTCGGGCAGCAGCTTGCGTCCCGAGTGCAGCAGCTCTCTGAGCGTGGAGCCGTCGACGTACTCCATGACGATGTACGGGATCGAGACCCCGTCGACGTAGTCCTCGCCCGTGTCGTACACCGCGACGATCGCCGGGTGGTTGAGCGAGGCGGCCGACTGGGCCTCACGGCGGAACCGGGCCTGGAAGGACGGGTCGCGGGCGAGGTCGGCCCGCAGCGTCTTCACGGCGACGGTGCGGCCGAGCCGGGTGTCGTGGGCGAGGTACACCTCTGCCATGCCACCGCGGCCGAGCACCGAGCCCAGTTCGTACCGGCCGCCGAGGCGACGCGGCTCTTCCATAACTGTTCCAGCCCTCTCCGTCAGTCCCGACCGCACCAGCGTGTGGTCCGGCGGTGTGCTGTTCGCGCATACGCTACCGGCCGCTCCCCACTCGATCGGCCCGCGACGGTCAGCTGATACCCGACCGGTATCGCAATGTGCAGGTATGGGGGGCGCACGTGATCCGCATCACTTCTTGCTGTCCAGCACCGCCTGCATGACTTTCTTGGCGATCGGGGCCGCGAGGCCGCCACCCGAGATGTCGTCGCGTCGGGCCTCGCTGTCCTCCACGACGACGGCGACGGCGACCGGCGAGCCGTCCGCGGTCTTGGCGTACGAGATGAACCAGGCGTACGGGTTCTTGCTGTTGTTCTCGCCGTGCTGGGCGGTACCCGTCTTGCCGCCCACCTTGACGCCGTCGATCTGGGCCTTCTCGCCGGTGCCGCTGTCGACCACGTTCTCCATCATCTGCTGGAGGAGCTGCGCGTTCTTCTGCGAGACCGGACGGCTCATCTCCTGCGGCTCGGTCTTGGAGATCACATCGAGGTTCGGCGCCTCGAGCTGGTCGATCATGTACGGCTTCATCAGCTTGCCGTCGTTGGCGATCGCCGCCGTGACCATGGCCATCTGGAGGGGGGTGGTGGCCGTGTTGAACTGGCCGATGGAGGAGAGCGCGTTGCCCGGCTTGTCCATGTTCTTGTCGTAGACGGACGCCGCCGCACGCACCGGGGTGTCGATCTCGGCGTTGTTGAAGCCGAACTTCTGCGCCATCTCGACCATCTTGTCCCGGCCGACCGTGTCACCGAGCTTGGCGAAGACGGTGTTGCAGGAGACCCGCAGCGCCTCGTTCAGGCTGGCGTTCTTGCAGCCCGGGTGGGAGTTGGGGAGCTTCGTGCGGGTGTCGGGCAGGGTGTACGGCTCGGGGGTGTCCGTGGCCGCGTCGATGTCGTCCACCGCGCCGTACTCCAGCGCGGCCGCCGCGGTGAGCACCTTGAAGGTGGACCCGGGCGGGTAGACCTCGCGCAGCGCGCGGTTGAGCTTCGGCTTGTCCTTGTCCTTCTCCAGCGCGTTCCACGCCTTGGCGTCTGCGTCCCGGTAGCCGGCGAAGGAGGCCGGGTCGTAGGACGGGGTGGAGGCGAGGGCAAGGATCTTGCCCGTCTGCGGGTCGATCGCCGCGACGGCGCCCTTCTTGCTTCCCAGGCCCTCGAAGGCGGCCTTCTGCGCGGCGCCGTTGAGGGTCGTGACGACGTTGCCGCCCTTCTTCGTGTCGCCGGTGAACATCGCCATCGTGCGGTCGAAGAAGAGCTGGTCGGAGTTGCCCGTGAGGATGCCGTCCTCGAGCTTCTCGATCTGGTTGGCGTCGAAGGCCTGCGAGGCGTACCCGGTCACCGGCGCCCACATGGGGCCGTTGACGTAGGTGCGCTTGTACTTGAAGTCGGTGTCGTTCGTCTCGACCGAGCCGGTGATGGGCTTGCCGTCGACGATGATGTTGCCGCGCTCGCTGGCGTACCGCTCGATCGTGATGCGGCGGTTCTTGCTGTTCGTGTTGAGGTCCTCGGCCTCGGCGTACTGGAGCCAGTTGATGCGCACGAGGAGGGCCAGGACGAGAAGGCCGCAGAAGATCGCGATCCGGCGCAGGGGCTTGTTCACGGTCGGACCACCTGGGTCATCTCGGCGTCGGGGGACGGGGCGGGGGCCGGCGCGGGACGGCGCGCGGTGTCGCTGATACGGATCAGGATGCCGATCAGCGCCCAGTTGGCGATCACGGACGAACCGCCGTAGGCCACGAACGGCATGGTCATACCGGTCAGCGGGATGAGGCCCATCACACCGCCGGCCACCACGAAGACCTGGATGGCGAAGGCTCCGGAGAGGCCGACCGCCAAGAGCTTGCCGAAGGGGTCACGGGCAGCCAGTGCGGTGCGTACGCCGCGTTCCACGATCAGGCCGTAGACCAGCAGGAACGCCATCATTCCGGCGAGACCCAGCTCCTCACCGAAGGTGGAGAGAATGAAGTCGGAGTTGGCGGCGAAGCCGATGAGGTCGGAGTCGCCCTGGCCGAGCCCTGTGCCGAGCGTGCCGCCGGAGCCGAAGGACATCAGCGCCTGGCCGATCTGCTCGCTCTGCTCCCAGGTCTTCTCCGCGAAGGGGTTGAGCCAGAACTCCACACGCTGCTGGACGTGCGGCTCGAACGAGGCGACACCCACCGCGCCGACCGCCGACATCAGCAGGCCGAAGACGATCCAGCTGGTGCGCTCGGTGGCCACGTACAGCATGATCACGAAGAGGCCGAAGAACAGCAGCGAGGTGCCGAGGTCGGTCTCGAAGACCAGGATGAGGATGGACATCGCCCAGACCATGAGGATCGGTCCGAGGTCACGTCCACGCGGCAGGTACAGGCCCATGAACCGGCGGCTCGCCAGCGCCAGGGCGTCGCGCTTCACCATCAGGTAGCCGGAGAAGAAGATCGCGATAATGATCTTCGCGAACTCACCGGGCTGGATGGTGAAGGGGCCGAGGCTGATCCAGATCTTGGCGCCGTTCACCGCCGGGAAGAACATCGGCAGGATCAGCAGGACCAGCGCCACCGCCATCGAGATGTACGTGTAGCGCTGGAGGATGCGGTGGTCCTTGAGCAGAATCAGCACGGCAACGAAGAGCGCGATGCCGATCGCCGAGTACATGAGCTGCTTGGGGGCGTCCGGGCTGAAGCTGCCGAAAAGGTTCTCGGCACGCTGGATCAGTCGCGGGGACTGGTCCAGCCGCCAGATCATGACCAGTCCGAGGCCGTTGAGCAGGGTGGCCAGCGGAAGCAGCAGTGGGTCGGAGTACTTGGCGAACTTACGCACCGCCAGGTGCGCCACACCGGCGAGCAGGCCCAGTCCGAGCCCGTAGCCGAGCACGCCGGCCGGCAGCTTGCCGTCGAGGGCCAGTCCCACGTTGATGTACGCGAACACCGGAATGACGACGGCGAAGGCGAGCAGCATCAGCTCGGTGTTGCGGCGGCTCGGTGCTTCGATCGCGCCGATCGTGGTGGTGTTTGTGACAACGCTCATGGTGGAGAGGGCCCCCTAGGCCGTTACTGCTTTCCGCAGTTCGCGGCCAGCTTCTGCTCCTCTTCCGAGAGGGTGGGGCCCGGAGTGGGAGTAGGTGCGGTCGGCTTGGTCTTGGCGTTCTGGGTGGTGGGCTTGCCGGTGGTGCCACCGGCCTCGCCCTCACCGGGCGGCGGCGTGCTCGCACGGTCGGCGGCCTCGCGGCGCTGCTCCTCCTTCTTGCAGGCGGAGGCCTGAGCGGCGAGTTCGTCGATCTTCGAGCGGGCCCGGCCGAGGCTGTCCTGCGTGATGGTGCCCTCGACCTGCTTGCGCTGGTACTCCGGCAGGTACTTGAGTTCGATCTCGGGGTGGTCCTTCTCCACCTTCGAGAGCGAGACCCATGCCAGGTCCTGGCTGATGCCCTGGTAGAGCGCGACGTGCTCGTCGTTGGAGCCGACGTAGTACTGGGTCTGCGTCCAGCGGTAGCCGCCGTACAGACCGCCGCCGACGACCGCCAGCGCGAGCACGATGAAGAACGAGCGCTTCAGCCACTTGCGGCCGCCGCGCGGCTTGACGAAGTCGTCGTCGCCGTACGTGCCGAAGCTGTCCTCGGACGGCAGTCCGCCGTACCCCGCCCCGCCGCCGCTTCCGGGCGGGCCGAAGCTGCCGTTCGCTTGCGGCGGCACGGGACGCCCGAGGCCCGCCGCGCGGCCGGCGGGCGTCTGCATGGCGCCGCCGTCGTTCATCTGCAGCTGGTTCTCGGCGACCGCGCCGACGACGACCGGGGTGTCGTTGAGCTGCCCGGCCAGAGTGTCGTTGGTGTCGGTGTCGAGGACGTCCGCCACGATGCAGGTGATGTTGTCCGGACCGCCGCCGCGCAGAGCGAGCTGGATCAGGTCCTGGACGGTCTCCTGCGGGCCCTGGTAGCTGGCGAGCGTCTCTTCCATCGTCTGGTGCGAGACGACGCCGGACAGACCGTCGGAGCAGATCAGATAGCGGTCGCCGGCGCGCACCTCGCGGATCGAGAGGTCGGGCTCGACATGGTCGCCGCTGCCCAGCGCGCGCATCAGCAGAGAGCGCTGCGGGTGGGTGGTCGCCTCTTCCTCGGTGATCCGGCCCTCGTCGACCAGGCGCTGAACCCAGGTGTGGTCCTGCGTGATCTGGGTCAGCACGCCGTCGCGGAGCAGGTACGCGCGGGAGTCGCCGACATGCACGAGACCGAGCCGCTGGCCGGTCCACAGCAGGGCGGTGAGCGTCGTGCCCATGCCTTCGAGCTGGGGGTCCTCCTCGACCATCAGCCGCAGCTGATCATTGGCGCGCTGCACGGCCGTACCGAGCGAGGTGAGGATGTCCGAGCCGGGCACGTCGTCGTCGAGCGTGACGAGCGTGGAGATGACCTCCGAGGAGGCGACCTCACCGGCGGCCTGGCCGCCCATGCCGTCGGCGATGGCCAGCAGGCGGGGGCCGGCATAGCCGGAGTCCTCGTTCCCCTCCCGGATCATGCCTTTGTGCGATCCGGCGGCGAAGCGCAGTGACAGACTCATGCGCACCTCGCCCGTCGGCTCGGGGTACAGCCGGTCTCGAGCCACACTGCCCACCCTCCGGTCGGGAGCCCGTCCCGGTCCGCTGTCGGGACCGCTGCGGCTCGCTCGCTCCGCTCGCGCGCTGTCATTGTCCTACTACTTCCGCAGCTCGATGACGGTCTTGCCGATGCGGATCGGCGCGCCCAGCGGAATCGGGGTCGGCGTGGTGAGTCGGGTCCGGTCGAGATATGTGCCGTTGGTGGACCCGAGATCCTCGACGATCCACTGGCCGTCACGGTCCGGGTAGATCCTGGCATGCCGGCTGGAGGCGTAGTCGTCGTCCAGCACGATCGTTGAATCGTGGGCCCGGCCCAGCGAGATGGTCTGGCCTTGCAGTGCCACGGTGGTACCCGTCAGGGTCCCCTCGGACACGACCAGCTTGGTCGGCGCTCCGCGCCGCTGGCGGCTGTTCGCCTGCTGGCGCTGCGGCGGTGGCGCAGCACTCTGGCGCGCCTGCTGCTGGGGACGGGCGTCGGCATTGCGGCGTGAGCCGCGCTGCGTGACGCGCGTACCGAACAGGTCGCTGCGAATGACCTGGACGGCCACGATGACGAACAGCCACAGAACGGCCAGGAAACCTAGCCGCATGACCGTCAGGGTCAGCTCTGACATTGCCCCCGCTTCACCCTTCGGCTTGCCGGTAAACGATGGTGGTGCTGCCCACGACGATCCGCGAGCCGTCGCGGAGCGTAGCGCGGGTGGTGTGCTGCCCGTCTACCACGATGCCGTTGGTAGACCCGAGATCCTGGATCGTCGAGGGCGTTCCGGTCCGGATCTCACAGTGCCGGCGCGATACGCCGGGGTCGTCGATCCGCACATCGGCGTCGGTGCTGCGACCCAGCACCAGCGTCGGGCGGGAGATCTGATGGCGGGTGCCGTTGATCTCGATCCAACGTCTGACTTGGGTGCCCGGCAGCGGGCCCGCGGCCCCTGCCGGACGGCGGTCCGCCGTGGGAGCGGCTCCGGGACGGCCGCCGCCCGGGGGCGGTGCGGCCGGCATCGGAGGTGCTCCGGTCGGAGGGTAGCCGTACCCGCCGCGAGCGCCGCCCTGCGGGGCGACGGGGGCGGGGCCGGCCGGTGCCCGGTCGGGCGCCTGTGACGTACTCGACGCGAGCGTACGGCTGCGCACGCGGTACAGACCCGTGTCGAGGTCGTCCGCCTTCTCCAGATGGACCTTGATCGTGCCCATGAAGGTGTAGCGCTGCTGCTTGGCGTAGTCGCGGACCAGGCCCGCGAGCTCGTCGCCGAGCTGGCCGGAGTACGGGCTCAGGCGCTCGAAGTCGCCGGGGCTGAGCTCCACGATGAAGTCGTTGGGGACGACCGTCCGCTCGCGGTTCCAGATCGTCGCGTTGTTGTCGCACTCACGCTGGAGCGCGCCCGCGATCTCGACAGGCTGGACCTCGGACTTGAACACCTTGGCGAAGGTGCCGTTGACCAGACCTTCGAGTCGCTGCTCGAACTTCTTCAGGACTCCCATGAGGCACCTCCTCCGTCGTTGCCGTCCTGGTACTGCTTACTGATCGTATCCACGCGTCGGGAAATCGGCTGGTTCCCCTTGTCTGCCCCGTCGATGAGTGTCACCTCTCACACGGATCGTAGAGGCGGCCTCCTGACAGTGTCCCGCACCCGGGGTGTGCCGAGGAGGAGTGGGGGCGGCCGCTCTTCGTTCCCTGTTCCCCGGTCGCCCGTGCCAAACAAACGGATGTGAAGGCACCCTGTCCAGCGTGCTAATCTTCTGCATGTCGCCAGGGGGACGCACCGAACCGGTGAGACCCCGAACGGCAGCACCCAATGCGCGGGTGGCGGAATAGGCAGACGCGCTGGATTCAGGTTCCAGTGCCCGAAAGGGCGTGGGGGTTCAACTCCCCCCTCGCGCACAGATGGAAGCCCCGTAGGTCATCGACCTACGGGGCTTCTTCGTGTCCGGACGGCTGCGTGTCGGCGACGGTCGACGGCGTGTCCGGCGGCGGTCGACGGCGTGTCCGGCGGCGGCCTCGGTGCGGTTCGAACGCGGTCGGCTTCGGGAGCGGGGGCGGGGGTGGGGGCGGCGCCGGATCCGTGGTCGAGTGCGGGCCGGATCCGTGGTCGAGCGCCGTCGGCAGGTGTGGGATACGCGACTGTGCGACGTTCGTCGCTCCCGGCCGCGACCAAAGGGGGCCGTCGGCGTGGCGGGGGATTCTCTAGGGTGCCGTCGTGAACGCGTCGACGAAGATCCGGGCCGGTGCCCGGGCGGGTTGGTCCTGGATGGCCGCCCCTGAGCTGTGGTCGCCGCGGCGGACTGCCGGTGAGGTGGTCCTCGGGCTGGTGCTGGGTGTCATGGCGGCCGGTACCGAAGAGCTGATGGGCAGCGAAGGGGCACGTCTGCTCGCCGTCGGTGCCGCCGCCACGCTGCTCTCCCTGTTGCGGCGCCGGATGCCCACCCCCGTACTGCTGGTCACCGCGCTCCTTGCGCCGCTGGTGAGCGGGTTCGCGCCGCTGCTGCTGATCGTCGGCTGGTCGGCCGGGCGCCGGATCGTCGGTGCCGGGCGGGTGATGGCGGCGTTCACCGTGGCGTACGCCCTCTTCATCGGCACCACGCTGCTGGAGGGCTGGGCCCCCTCGGCGACTCTGACCCTGGTGCTGCTGTCCACGCTGTACTTCCTCGCGACGACGCTCGTGCCCGGGCTCGCCAGCCGCTACTGGACCCAGCGGCGGACCCTGCTGCACGCACTCCAGGAGCGCAACGCGCAGCTGCTGCGCGAGCGGGCGATGGTCGCCGGGCAGGCCCGGCTGATGGAGCGGCAGCGCATAGCCCAGGACATGCACGACAGCCTCGGGCACCAGCTCGCGCTGATCTCGGTGCACACGGGGGCGCTGGAGGTGGACCCGCAGCTCACCCCGCAGCAGCGGGAGGCGGTCGGCGTACTGCGGAACGCGTCCGTGACGGCCATGCACGAACTGCGCGAGGTCGTCGGCATCCTGCGGGACGGGGTCGAGGCTCCGTCGGCGCCGGTGGACGACTCGGGGCGCGTCACGCGGGGGACTGCCGGCATCGAGGGACTCGTGGAGGCAGCGCGGGCCGCGGGGAACGAGGTGGAGCTGCGTCGCGCCGGCGACGAGCGGCCGCTCGCGGCGGCGGCCGACCATGCCGCCTACCGCATAGCCCAGGAGGCGCTGACGAACGCGTACAAGCACGCTCCCGGCGCCCGGATCGACGTGGAGCTGCGTTACGAGCCGGACTCCCTCGTCGTGGAGATCGTCAGCGGGCCGGTGGACGCGGCGGTCCGGGGTGCGGTCGTCAGCGGGGGGCAGGGGCTCACCGGGCTGCGTGAGCGGGCGCGGCTGGTGGGCGGGATCGTCCATGCCGGTCCGGCGAGTGGCGGCGGCTTCCGGGTGGCGGGGATGCTCCCGTACGGCGTGGTCGAGGCCACGCCGCTCCTCGCGGCCGAGGACGATTTCCATCAGCAGTCGCCGAGGGCCGTCTACGACGACGGCGTTCCGGTCATGGACTGGAGCGTCACCGGTCGACTTCCCGTGCGCGACGGGCAGGGAGAGCCTCTGGGCGGCCAATGGGCATATCCGGGCGGGCAGTTGACCTTCCCGGGTGCCGAGGGGCGGAGCAGGGCCGGCGGGATCGCCATGGGGTGCGGGATCGCCCTGGCGGCCCTGCTGGTGCTCGGGGCCGCCGCGATCTTCGGGCTCTTCTTCCTCGTCGGGTCGATGGACGAGGGGATGATCGACCCCGCCGAGTACCGCAGCGTGCGGATCGGGGACGACGAGGACGCGGTGCGGGACCGGCTGCCTCCCGGCGACTCGATCATGACCACGGGACTGAGCGGGAAGGGCCCGAAGGAGCCGGAGGGCTCCGAGTGCTTGGTGCTGATGTCGTCGGATGTCGGGGACAGCATGGAGACCGAGCCGGTGTTCCGGTTCTGCTTCCGGGACGGCAAGCTGATCGAGAAGAAGGCGTACGACGTCGTTCGGTAGGTTCGGGGCGGTGGGTGCACGTCCCGTGGGCGTGGCCCGGTGGATGACGGGTGGTAGGTGCCCGGCGGTGGGTGCCGCTCGGTAGGTGCCGGGTGGTAGGTGTCGTTTGGTAGGTGTCGGGCGGCGGGTGTGAGTCGGTAGGCCGCGTTCGATGTCGGCCGGCGGATACGGGTGGGTGTGAAGTGGACGGGATGGCGCCGGCGGGGGTGCCCGGAGCGCCGATCCGGGTCGTCATCGCGGATGACGAGCCGCTGATCAGGGCGGGAATCCGGATGATTCTGACGTCGGACCCCGGGATCCAGGTCGTGGCCGAGGCGGCGAACGGACGCGAGGCGGTCGACATGACACGGGCGCACGGCGCCGACGTGGTGCTGCTCGACATCCAGATGCCGGTCATGGACGGCCTCACGGCGGTGGGGGAGCTGCGCAGGGCGGTCCCGACAGCACGGGTCATCGTGCTGACGACCTTCGGTGAACGGGACAACGTCCTGCGGACGCTGGAGTCCGGTGGCGCCGGGTTTCTGCTGAAGGACACCGCGCCCGCGGAGCTCATCGGAGCCGTACGGGCCGCTGCCGCCGGTGACGCGTACCTCTCCCCCGGTGCGACGCGGCACGTGGTCGACCAGCTGGCGTCCGGGCGGGCGGCTGCGCGCAGCGAGGAGGCGCGGGCCCGCGTGGCGGGGCTGAGTACCCGGGAGCACGAGGTGCTGGCGCTGCTGGGCGAGGGGCTGTCCAATGCGGACGCCGGAAAGCGGCTGCATATGAGCGAGGCCACGGTGAAGACCTACGTGAGCAGGATTCTCGCGAAACTGGAGTGCGAAAACCGGGTGCAGGCGGCGTTGCTGGCCCGGGATGCGGGGCTCGGCGGCTGAGCTGCCGGCTGCGAGGCGTGGGGCTGAGGGTCTGAGCCGTCAGTCGACTGGTTGCCGCGTGACGTGGTTCAGGACCGGTGGTGGGTGGGTGCTTTGGCCATCAGGGGGCGCGTTGGCGGGCGCGGACGTTTCACGTGGAACGTCCGCACTGACTGTTTCACGTGAAACGTCCGCTGAGGCCGGCGCCCGGGGCGCGCCCCCTGGGCTGATCAGGCAGCGAAACGCGCGGCCAGTGTCTTGCCCTTCTCCGCGGCATCGTCGAGCGCCTTGGTCTTCGAGGCGTCGGCGAGCGGGATGAACTGCGCCATCTCCGGCTTGGAGCGGGCCAGCGTCATCTCCGGAACGATGAAGTCGACCGTGGCGCCGAGCATGCCGGTGAACACCTTCTCCAGGTAGTTCTGCACGAATTCGAAATCCTCGCGCGGTGTTCCGGGGGCGTAGGAGCCACCGCGGCTGGCGACCACCGTGACCGGGGTGCCGGCCACCGGGCCGTCGGGCGTACCCGCGTTGTGGCCGACGATGATCACCTGGTCCAGCCATGCCTTGAGGGTGGACGGGATCGTGAAGTTGTACATCGGTGCGCCGATGAGGACGGCATCCGCCGCCTCCAGCTCGGCGGCGAGCTCCGCGCGCAGTTCGTTCTCGACCCCGGCAGAGACGGCCGCGAAGTCCAGGTGGGGCAGGGGTGTGGCGGCGAGGTCGCGGTAGATGACCGTGCCGTCCGGGTGCTGCTCCTGCCAGGCCTGCACGAAGGCAGCGGTGATCTCGCGGGAGGCCGATCCCTGAGGGAAGAGGGCGGAGTCGAGGTGCAGCAGCGTGGCCATGAGGTTCTCCATGAGGGGGGTAGTGAAAATCTGTGCGTACCTATGGATATCACAGTAGCTTACTCTTCATAAGTACCTAGCCTCGGCGCAGTAGTCTGGAGGCATGGCGGAACACAGCGAAGAGGCGTGCAGGCGGGTCGACGGGGGGATCGCGCGTGTCTTCGAGCTGTTCGGCAAGCGGTGGACCGGGCCGATCGTCTCCGTGTTGATGCAGCGCGCCGTGCACTTCGCGGAGCTGCGCCGGGCGATCCCGGGCATCAGTGAACGGATGCTCTCCGACCGGCTGGCCGAGCTCGCGGCCGCGGGGCTGGTCCTGCGGGAGGTCGACGAAGGACCGCCGCTGCGGGTCGCCTACCGGCTGACGGCGGCCGGGACCGCGATGGAGCCCGCCCTCAAGGAACTCGGCCGGTGGGCCGACGAGCATCTGCCCAGGGATCGAGAGGCCGGGACCTGCTAGGTCGCGTCCAGCGGTCCTGTCCGGGGGTGCTGGCCGTCGGGCTTCTGGATCAGTGCTGCCGCGGGCCCTCGGCGGCGGAGTTGTAGCGCAGGAGGTAGTCGGCGAAACGGTCGAGATCCTCGGCAGGCCAGTCGGCCAGACGCTCCTGATAGGCGGCGCGGCGACTGGCGTGTGTGGAGGCGAGCGCAGCGGATCCCGCGGCGGTGGGGTGCAGCACCTGGACGCGGTGGTCGGCCGGATCGGCTCTGCGCTCGACCAACCCGAGCTTCTCCAGTGCCGAAACCTGCCTGCTGACCGTCGACTTGTCGAGCATGTAGTGCGACGCGAGGTCGGTCGCCCGGCAGCCCTGCTGATCATGGATGTGGGACAGCAAGGTGTACGAGACGAACGGCAGCTCGGGATGGAGACGGGCGGCCGCCGCGCGGGCCCGTCGGGCGAAGGCCGTCAGCTCGCGCTGAATGGTGTCGATGGAGCTGTCCCGTGCGCGTGACATGCCGCCTCCTCGCCTTCAGTTGCACGGTACAACGTGTGGTGCGCCCGCCGGCCGCCTTGCCCGGCGCGGGATGCCCGCTCAGTCCTCCCGGGTGGTGATCGCCGCAGGCTGTGGAGTTTTCCGGGGTTATCCACAGGGGCAGACGCCCATCGGCACGCGGCGGTACGGTCAAGGGCACTTGATGTTGAAGGATCGGGACGACGGGGGCAGGACGCCATGGGTGACGCAGAGACGGTGCAGCGGACGGACACCAGCGGACTGGGGCCGGAGTCGGCGGGGACGTCCAGCGCCAAGGGCGGGGGCCGTATCCCGGTGGTGCCCGGCTTCGCCCGGCGCAAGGGCGGGCAGGGCGTCACCGGGGTCGCACCGGCCACGCGGTCGCCCAAGCAGGAGGGCAAGGCGCTGCGTGATCGGGTTCCGCGCTCCTCGCACGACTCGCTGGTGCTGGCGGTGGACCGGCCGGACGCGGTCGCCGCCGTCGAGGAGTCCAGCCGGGGCAGGGTGCCGGGGCTGACACCGATACGGGTGGGGCGGATGGCCGCCTCGCCGTTCGCCTTTCTGCGCGGCTCGGCCGGGCTGATGGCCCACGATCTCGTGGGCACCCCGGTCACCGGAGTGAGCGCCCAGCTGTGCGGCGACGCGCACGCGGCGAACTTCGGCATCTACGGCGATGCCCGCGGGAACCTGGTCATGGACCTCAACGACTTCGACGAGACCGTCGTCGGCCCCTGGGAGTGGGACCTCAAGCGGCTCGCTGTCTCGCTGGTGCTGGCGGCGCGCGTCGCCGGTGCCGACGAGGACGTCTGCCGTGCGGCCGCCTTCGACACCGTGGGCGCCTACCGGCGCACCATGCGCCTGCTGGCGCGGCTGCCCGTGCTGGACGCCTGGAACGCCATCGCGGACGAGGAGCTCGTCTCCCACACGGACGCACGCGACCTCGTCGGCACCCTGGAGCGCGTCTCGGAGAAGGCGCGGAAGAACACCAGCGCGCGCTTCGCCGCCAAGGCGACGGAAGGAGTCTCCGAGGACGGCGGCGAGACCTGCCGCTTCGTGGACGCGCCTCCGGTGCTGCGGCGGGTGCCCGACGCGGAGGCCGCTGCGGTCGCCGCGTCGCTGGAGGAGTACCTGGGCACGGTGTCGGAGGACCGGCTGCCGCTCCTCGCGCGCTACGAGATCCACGATGTCGCCTTCCGTGTGGTGGGCACGGGAAGCGTCGGCACCCGTTCGTACGTGGTGCTGCTGCTCGACCACCGGGGTGAGGCACTGGTGCTCCAGGTGAAGGAGGCCCGGCCCTCGGCGCTGCTGCCGTGCCTGGAGGCCGCCGGCTTCGAGGTGCCCGAGGTGGAGCACGAGGGCCGCCGCGTGGTCTTCGGACAGAAGCGGATGCAGGTGGTCAGCGACATCCTGCTGGGCTGGACGACGGTCGACGGACGGCCGTTCCAGGTACGGCAGTTCAGGAACCGCAAGGGCAGTGTGGACCCCGCCGCGCTCACCGCCGACCAGTTCGACGACTACGGGCGGATGACCGGCGCGCTGCTGGCCCGGGCCCACTCCCACAGCGCCGACCCGAGGCTCCTCGCCGGCTACTGCGGCAAGAACGAGGAGCTGGACGAGGCGGTGGCCGGCTTCGCGATGCTCTACGCGGACCGCACGGAAGCCGATCACGAGGAGCTGCTGGCGGCGATCAAGAGCGGGCGGATAGCCGCTGAGCTGGGTGTGTGACACCGGGCGCCACCACGCCCGTAGGCTGGCCGGGTGACCCAGGATGCACCCGGCGGCCGGACGACCCGGAGCGACGAAGAGCAGGACGTGCCCCCGAGGCCGGAGGCGCGGCTGGAAAAAGCCGTGTACGCGGCCGAGCAGGCGCTGATCGAGTTCGAGATCGCTCTGGAGACGTTCCGGGTGGAGGTGGAGAACTTCTCCCGGCTGCATCACCAGAAGCTGGGCCCGATGTATGCGCGCCTCGACGAGCTGGACGCCCAGATCGCCGAGGCCAAGGCCTCGGCGAGCGGTGATCCGGAGGATCTGCGCAAGGCGCAGGAGGCCCGGGCGATGGTGATGCCGATGCCCGGCGTCGACGAGCTCTTCCACAACTGGATGGACTCCGACGGCCTCTCCCCCGAGGCTGCCGCGATGCTCAACGACCAGCCCGTCCGGGCGCCGAAGCGGGTGCGGCCGAGCGAGGAGGCTCGCAAGCTCTACCGCGAGCTGGCGCGCAAGGCGCACCCGGACCTGGCGCAGGAAGAGGCGGAGCGTGCCCGCCGCGAGGAGTTCATCACCCGCGTGAACGCCGCATACGCGCTCGGGGACGTGGGGCAGCTGCGCGAGCTCGCCGACGAATGGGCGGCCGGGCCGGTGCCCGAGGCCCGGCTCAGCGAGAGCGAGGAGCTCTACGCCCGGCTGGAATGGCTCTCGCAGCGCAAGGAACTGCTGGCTGCCGTGGCCCACGAGCTGGAGGAGAGCGCGATCGGCGCCATGCTCCGGATGGCTCCGGAGGATCCGGACCGGCTGCTCGAGGAGATCGCCGAGCAGCTGCTCGCACAGGTCGCCGAGCGCGAACGGGAACTGGCCGGGCTGGTGGAGTAGGTTTTTCGAGGCCGTCCGGATTCCCGCCGCGACCGCGCGTCGCGTACCCACGAGAGAAGGCATGACCCATGAATTTCGCCCCGCTGCCGTCGGTGGACGTTGCGACCGTGCCGGCCGACGGCCTGGTGCTGGACGTCCGGGAGGACGACGAGTGGGCGGCCGGGCATGTCGAAGGCGCACTGCATGTGCCCATGAGCGACTTCGTCTCGCGCTTCGGTGAGGTGACCGAGGCCGTGAGCGAGGGACACCGGGCGTATGTGATGTGCCGGGTCGGCGGCCGGTCGGCGCAGGTCACCCAGTACCTGGTGCAGCAGGGGATCGACGCGGTGAACGTCGAGGGCGGGATGCTCGCCTGGGACGGCGCCGGGCGCCCGATGGTCACGGACAACGGATCCCCGGCGTTCGTCCTCTGAAGCGCCTCTGCTGATCCCTGGCCCGTCCCGGTGGGACCAGGCGCTCGTCTGCCGTCGGTCTAGCCGAGAGGGTGGGCCGCCAGCAGGTCGCCCAGAGCCTCCTCGTGGGCCGCTGCGGGGCCGAGGGAGAGTTCGAGCTGCTTGGCCCAGGCGTGATAGCGGTGCAGCGGGTAGTCGGTGTCGGCACCGAAGCCGCCGTGCAGATGCTGAGCGGTCTGGACGACCCGGCGTACCCCCTCCGAGGCCCAGATCTTCGCCACGGCGACATCGCCGGCCACAGGCAGCGGGCCGCCGACACCGGCACTGTCCCGTGCGGGTGTGAGCCGCCAGGCCGCCTGCCACAGAGTCGCCTCCATCGCCCTCAGGTCGATGTACCGGTCGGCCGCCTGCACGGCGACGGCCTGGAAGGTGGCGACGGGGAAGCCGAACTGTTCACGCTTGCCGGTGTAGGCGCTCGTCATGGCCAGTACACCTTCACCGAGCCCGAGCGAGAGCGCGCACGTGCCGGTGGTCAGCAGGTGGCGCAGCCACTCCCAGGCGCCTTCGGCGTCGATCAGCTCGGAAGCGTCGACCCGTACGGAATCCAGCGTGACCTCTGCGAACCGCTCGCCGCTCGTGGAGATCTGCTCGGCCTGCGCCATGCCGTCGCGGGTCCGGGGGACCAGTGCCAGGACAGCCTGCCCGTCGGGTGTGTGCGCCGGCACGGCGATGCGGTCCGCCGAGTGCGCCCAGGGGACACCTGTCTGCACGCCGTCGAGCAGCCAGCCGGCCTCCTGGCCGGTGTCCTGACTGGCTTCCCGGCCGGTGTCCCGCCGCGCCGTGACAGCGAGTTCGGCCGGGTCGTGTCCCGTACGTCCGTTGGCTCCCACGGTGATGACCAGTTCACCGCGGCCGACCCGAGGGAGGATCTCGTCCCTCAACCCGGCGCTGCCGTAGCGCTCCACGGCCATGGCGACCGCACTCGTCTCCAGCAGAGGTACCCGGGCCAGCACCCTGGCGGACTCGCGCAGCACCAGACAGAGGGCGATGGGGTCGAGTCCTGCTCCGCCGTACTCCGGTGACACCACCAGACTCAGCAGGTCGGCGTCCGTGAGCTTGGCCCACAGCGGCCGGTCGAACTCCTCGGCCACCGCGCCCGCTGTGAGCGCCGGGCTCGGCACGCCGTCGGGCGCGACACCCGAGAACACCGCCTTCGCAGCCTCGACGGCCGCCTGTTGCTCCTCGGTGAAGGTGAAGTCCACTGCCCTGTCCTCCCACACGCCGGCGGTGCTTGAGCCGTTGCCAGGTCCGGTTCCGCTGTTCGTATCTGACGGGTCGTCAAGATAGAACAGGTTCCTGAAAATGAACACAGCTCGGCAGCGCGGGACAGGTCAGGTCACCGGTGGAGGGGTCCCCGGAGGGTCAGCGGTCGAAGTCGAGCTCCACTTCCGCTGTGGCCGGGTGGGACTGGCAGGCCAGCACATAGCCCGCCTCGGTCTCCTCGGGCTCCAGCGCGAAATTGCGATCCATCCGGACCTCGCCCGACACCAGGAAGGCACGGCAAGTGCCGCAGACGCCGCCCTTGCACGCATACGGCGCGTCGGCACGGCTGCGCAGCACGGTCTCCAGGAGCGATTCCCCTTCCTGCACGGGCCACTTGCCGGACCGTCCGTCCAGGGTCGCCGTCAGCGAGGCGTGCGCGGGAGCGCTCACGGGCTCGGCTGTGGGCGCCGAGCCGTCGTCCACATGGAAGATCTCCTGGTGGATACGGCTCCGGTCGACGCCCAGTTGGCGCAGTGCCCGCTCGGCTCCCAGGACCAGGCCGAAGGGGCCGCACAGGAACCAGCCCTGCACGTCTGCCACCGAGAGCAGGGACGGCAGCAAGGCGGTCAGTCGTTCCTGGTCGAGCCGCCCGGACGGCAGGCCCGACTGCTGCTCCTCCCGGGACAGCGTGGTGACCAGCTGGAAGCGGTCGGGGAAACGGTCCTTGAGGTCCGCCACCTCGTCCAGGAACATCGTGGACGCCACGGTCCGGTCGCTGCGGATCAGACAGAACCGGGCCTCCGGCTCCCGGGCCAGCAGTGTGGCCGCCATCGACAGCACCGGAGTGATTCCGCTGCCGCCGACGACCGCGGCGAAGTACCCGGGCCGCGGTTCGAGCAGGAAGCGGCCCATGGGGGGCATCACCTCGACTGTGTCGCCGACGGCGAGCTCCTTGAGCGCGTACGTCGAGAAGTCACCCCCGTCGACCAGGCGGATGCCCACACGCAGCACCGGATCGGTGCCGGAGGGGGAGGCGGCGGCGCAGATCGAGTACGTACGGCGGATCTCCTCGTCCCCCACCAGCCGGCGCATCGCCAGATGCTGGCCGGGGGTGTGGCGGAAGGTCTCGCACAGCTCGGGCGGCACCTGGAAGGTGACCGCGACCGAGTCGTCCGTGAGCCGTTCGACCTCGCTGACCCGGAGCGGATGGAACATCTACAACTCCTTGAAGTGGTCGAACGGTTCACGGCAGTCGACGCAGCGGCGCAGCGCCTTGCACGCGGTGGAGGAGAACCTGCTCAGCAGTTCGGTGTCGGTGGATCCGCAGTGCGGGCAGCGCACCGAGAGCGTGAGCGGGATCGGGCCCTCCGCGGGCTGCGGCCGCGGCGGGGCTATCCCGAACTCGGCCAGCTTGCGCCGGCCCTCCGCGCTGATGTCGTTCGTCGACCAGGCCGGGGAGAGGACCTTGACGACCGAGACCTCGGCGACGCCGTGCTCGTGCAGCACCTGCTCGATGTCCGCCGTCATGGCCTCGATCGCCGGGCAGCCGGTGTACGTCGGGGTGAGCTCCACCTCGACGCGGCCCGGGCCGAGGATCTGAACCCCGCGCAGGACACCGAGCTCCTCCAGCGTCACCACGGGAAGCTCCGGGTCGGGCACGGAGCCGGCCAGCTTGCGCAGTTCGGACTCGAGCCGGCTGTCGTCAGCGGCCTTCGGCGCGCTCGCCGTCCGGTGGGCGGGAGCAGGCCGGGCAGAGGTGGCGGCCCGGTCGGCGTGGGCGCGACGGTCCGCGGTGAGGTGGGTGCCGGTCACCATGACGCCCCCGGGTGGCTGCGGTGCAGATGCTGCATCTCGGCGAGCATTCGGCCGAAGGACTCCGTGTGCAGTCCCTGACGCCCTGCGCCGGCCGCCCATGCGCCGACCCTCGGTCCCTCGGGCACGGTCAGCGTCGCACGGGTGAGGACGTCCGTCACCGTCTCCAGCCAGCGCGCCTCCAGCGCCTGCTGGTCGACGTCCAGCCCTTCGACCGGCTCGAACATCTCGCCCGTGAACCTCCACAGCGCCTGACAGGCCCGCTGCATGCGCTCATGGCTCTCGTCGGTGCCGTCACCGAGGCGCAGAGTCCACTGCTCGGCATGGTCCTGGTGGTACTCGACTTCCTTGACGGCCTTCGCCGCGAGCCCCGCGAACTCGCCTTCTCCGGCAGCGAGCTGCCCGTACAGCAGTCGCTGGTAGACGGAGAAGTAGAGCTGGCGGGCGATGGTGTGGGCGAAGTCGCCGTTCGGCTGCTCGACCAGCTGGAGGTTGCGGAAAGCCCGCTCCTCGCGCAGATAGGCCAGCTCGTCCTCGTCCCCGACGAGGGACAGCAGCACGCGGGCCTGGCCCAGCAGGTCCAGCGCGATGTTCGCGAGGGCGACGTCCTCCTCCAGCACGGGTGCGTGGCCCGCCCACTCCCCCAGCCGGTGCGAGAGCACCAGCGCGTCGTCGCCGAGGGCGAGTGCCGCGGCGTTCGCCGTGGTGGTCACAGGTGCTTCACCCCGTCCGGGATCTCGTAGAAGGTCGGGTGGCGGTACGGCTTGTCGGCGGACGGCTCGAAGAACGGGTCCTTCTCGTCCGGCGAGGACGCCGTGACCGCCGTGGAGGGCACGACCCAGATGGACACGCCTTCGTTCCGCCGGGTGTAGAGGTCCCGGGCGTTACGGAGCGCCATCTCGGCGTCCGGTGCATGGAGGCTGCCCGCGTGGGTGTGGGACAGACCGCGGCGGGAGCGCACGAAGACCTCCCACAGGGGCCAGCCGGTCGAACCGCTCATGCCGTCGCCTCCTGGGGCTTCGCGTGCTGTGCTTGATGCTTCTCGGCGTACGCAGCGGCCGCATCCCGGACCCAGGCGCCCTCTTCGTGGGCCCGGCGACGCTGGGTGAGCCGCTCTTCGTTGCAGGGGCCGTTGCCCTTGAGGACGTTCTGGAACTCGGTCCAGTCGATCGCGCCGAAGTCGTGCTGCCCGCGCTCCTCGTTCCAGCGCAGATCGGGGTCCGGGAGGGTCAGGCCCAGGGCCTCGGCCTGCGGAACGCAGATGTCCACGAAGCGCTGGCGCAGCTCGTCGTTCGAGTGGCGCTTGATCTTCCAGGCCATGGACTGCGCCGAGTGCGAGGACTCGTCGTCCGGCGGGCCGAACATCATCAGCGACGGCCACCACCAGCGGTTCACGGCGTCCTGCGCCATGTCGTGCTGCGCGGGTGTCCCCCGCGACAGGGTGAGCAGCAGCTCGAACCCCTGGCGCTGGTGGAAGGACTCCTCCTTGCAGATCCGGACCATCGCGCGGGCGTACGGGCCGTAGGAGCAGCGGCAGAGCGGCACCTGGTTGGTGATCGCGGCGCCGTCCACCAGCCAGCCGATCGCACCGACATCGGCCCAGGTCAGCGTGGGGTAGTTGAAGATCGACGAATACCGCTGACGGCCGGCGTGGAGCTTGTCGAGAAGCTCGTCGCGGCTGGTCCCCAGCGTCTCGGCGGCGCTGTAGAGGTAGAGCCCGTGGCCGGCCTCGTCCTGCACCTTGGCCATGAGGATCGCCTTGCGCCGCAGGGAGGGCGCTCGGGTGATCCAGTTCGCCTCGGGCTGCATGCCGATGATTTCGGAGTGGGCGTGCTGGGCCATCTGGCGTACCAGCGTCGCTCGGTAGGCCTCGGGCATCCAGTCGCGCGGCTCGATGCGCTCGTCGGCAGCCACGGCGGCGTCGAAAACCGCCTCGTAGCCATCCGCAGTCACTGCCGTCATCCGGGCCCCCTACCGACCGATCGTTCGGTTCATTGACTTCAATGGTGAGTCGACGGGCCTTAAGGTGTCAACCCTGTGGATGACCGACGTGCGCCGAAGGGGACCGGGGGCGGGATGGACTCCTACAACGACGAGGACGCCGAAGGCGCCGCAACCAGGGGCTCCGGGGTGCCGCCGGACCGTGCCGCCGGGCCGGTGCGGCAGGCCACGCAGTCCTCGCAGCAGCCGTCGGACGGGCCTCAGCGTGCTTCGGAGGGGACTCGTGACTCTTCGGCGGACCAGGACCAGGACCAGGACCAGGACCAGGACCCGGACCAGGACCCGGACCCGCTCCCCGCACCCGGGGCCGGTCCGTCGTCCGCCGTTCGGGCAGAGCCCCGGACAGAGGCCCCGCAGACCGCGGAGCCCGCGACAGCCACCGTGCCCGGGCCCCGGAGCGGGATCCCGCACGAGGACGCCTTCCCGTCGGTGCCGGGCCGCTTCCCGTCGGACCCGGACGTCTCCTCGCCGGACCCGGACTCCGCGCCGCTCGATCCCGATGCCCCCACCCGCGGCATCGCGGCGCTCTCGCTGCCGTACCAGGTCGCCGTGGCCGTCTCGCTCGCCCTCATAGCCGTGCTCGCCGGCGTCCATGTGGCGATGGTGTTTCTGCACGTCGCCCCCGCCAACACGGCGAGCAAGGAGTACGGCAAGGCGATCGACGCCTGGGTCTATCCGGAGTTCGAGCAGAACTGGAAACTCTTCGCCCCCAACCCGCTCCAGCAGAATGTCGCCGTCCAGGTGAAGGCCGAGGTCACCACCCCCGACGGCGACCGCAGGAGCACCGGCTGGATCGATCTGAGCGCCGAGGACGGCGACGCGATCCGCGGCAATCTCCTCCCCAGTCACACCCAGCAGAACGCGCTGCGCAGGGCCTGGGACTTCTACATCAATTCGCACGACGACAAGAACCGCTCCAGCGGCCTGCGCGGGCAGCTGTCCGAGAGCTACGTCCGCCGCCTGGTGATGGCCCGCCTCGAACGGCACGACGTCGGCGGAGAGGTCGAGCGCATCCAGCTCAGGTCGTCGACCAGCGCGGTCAAGCCTCCGGACTGGAGCAACGAGAAGTTCGACCTCCGCCCGCAGTTCCGGGTCCTGCCGTGGTGGACCGTCACCGCGGCCGATCTGCCCGGGGGAGTCGACAACGGTCGTACGGAGGCGGACCGGTGAGCGATGCTTCCGAGCGCGGGAACGGCGGAGCCGTCCAGCGCATCACCGCCACGGCTTTCGGGCCGTACCAGACGGCCATCGTGCGGATCGGGTTCGCCGCCACCTGGCTGCTGTTCCTGCTGCGCGAGCTGCCCAACCGTCATGAGATGTACGGACCGCAGGGCCCGTGGAGCTGGGAGATGGGCCGTCGGCTGATCTCCGGCAACGACGCCTTCACGGCGCTGATGTGGTCGGACAGCACGCTCTGGTTCGAAGTCGTCTATGCCGTAGCGGTGCTGTCCAGCGCCCTGCTGCTGGTGGGCTGGCGGACCCGCACCATGTCCGCGCTTTTCATGATCGGCGTTCTGTCGCTCCAGAACCGCTCCATCTTCATGGGCGACGGTGGCGACAACGTGATCCATCTGATGGCCATCTACCTGGTCGTGACGCGCTGCGGTCAGGTCTGGTCGCTGGACGCGCGCCGCGCCGCCCTCGCCACGGAGCGGGAGTCCGAGGCGAGGGATGCCGGGGTATCGGAGTCCGGGGCGCGGGTCGCCGCGGGGACACGGAGCGACCGGGTCGGCCCGCTTCTGTGGACCGTGCTGGGAGTTGCCCTGGCCATCGCCACGTTCCTGAACGACACCGGCTGGTTCATCCTGCTGCTGCTCTGGGTGCTGTGGGTCGGTCAGGGCCTGTGGTGGATGGCGAACCGGCGAGCCCCGCAGGGTGAGCCGCGCATTCTGCTGGACGCTCTCGCCAATCTTGCCCACAACGCCGGGCTTCTGGTGATCATGGCCGAGGTCTGTCTCATCTACGCCACCGCCGGCTGGTACAAGATCCAGGGCTCACGCTGGCAGGACGGCACCGCGCTCTACTACCCGCTCAAGCTCGACTACTTCACCCCGTGGCCCGCGCTCTCCGATCTGCTGGCCTCGGGCGGGCTGATGGTGCTGGTGCTGACGTACGGCACGGTCGTCGTGCAGGTCGCCTTCCCCTTCACGCTCTTCAACCGGCGCGTCAAGAACGTCCTGCTCGTGGCCATGATGCTGGAGCACGCCGGCATCGCCGTGCTGCTCGGACTGCCGTTCTTCTCCTTGGCGATGATCGCCGCCGACGCCGTGTTCCTGCCGACCGCGTTCCTGGTCTGGCTCGGCGCGCGGGTCGTGCGGGGCCGGGACCGGCTGTTCTCACGGGCGCCCGCCGTACCGGAGCAGCGGCAGGAGAGTCCCGAGCAGCCCCGTACGCTCGTCGGGTGAGCACCACCCGAGAACCGATCCACGACGATCACGATCCGCTGCAGTACGACGAGGGCTTCGGGCCCGAGGTCGGCGTCGGCCCTCATCCGCTGCCGTGGCCCGAGGGCGACCACTACGACGCCGAGCTGCTGGCCAACGGCGACCGCCGCAATGTGGTCGATCCCTATCGGTACTGGACGCGTGAAGCGATCGTCGCCGATCTGGACACACGGCGGCACGGTTTCCATGTGGCCGTGGAGAACTGGGGCCACGACTTCAACATCGGCTCGGTGGTCCGGACCGCCAACGCCTTCCTGGCGCGCGAGATCCACATCGTGGGCAGGCGGCGCTGGAACCGCCGCGGTGCCATGGTCACCGACCGCTACCAGCATGTGCGGCACCACCCGGACACGGAATCGCTGACCGCGTGGGCCGCCGCCGAGGATCTCCCGATCATCGGCATCGACAACCTGCCGGGCGCGGTGCCGCTGGAGCGGACCGAGCTGCCGCGCCGCTGTGTGCTGCTCTTCGGCCAGGAAGGCCCGGGTCTCACCGACGAGGCACGCAAGCACGCGACGATGGTGTGCTCCATCGCCCAGTTCGGCTCGACGCGGTCGATCAACGCCGGAGCGGCCGCGGCGATCGCCATGCACGCCTGGGTGCAGCGGTACGCGGAGATCCCGTCGCCCTAGCGTCGCCCTGGGAGGACGAACCGTGTCGGGCCCTTTCCCGCCCTGGCCTGCGCCTGACCGGCACATGCCGTGCCGCAGACCCCGGTCGGCCGGGGTCTGCGGCACGGAGCTCTTCTCACGCCTGGCGGCGGACCTCCACCACCCGGAAGCGGTTGGAGACGAAGGCGCCGTCGCACAGGGCAGCGTTCGCCGCCGGGTTGCCGCCCGAGCCGTGGAAGTCGGAGAAGGCCGCCGTCTGGTTGACGTAGACCCCGCCCGTCAGATTCAGCGAGAGCTGGGCCGACTCGTCCAGGCAGACGTCCTCGATCGCGCGCTCCGTCTCCGCTGAGGTGGTGTAGGCACCCACCGTCATGGCGCCCTGGTCGCGGACCGTGCGCCGCAGCAGCTCCAGGGAGTCCGCGGTCGAGTCCACGGCGACCGCGAACGAGACCGGGCCGAAGCACTCGGTCAGATAGACCGCCTCGGTGTCCGGCTTGGCACCGTCGAGCTTGACGATCACCGGCGTACGCACGACGGCGTCGGGGAACTCCGGGTTGGTGATCTTCCGCGAGGGAAGGGCCACTTCACCGAGACCGGCCGCGCCGTCCAGCCGGCCCTTCACATCGGGGTTGACGAGTGCGCCCAGCAGGGCGTTCGCCCGGGCGTCGTCGCCGAGCAGTCCGCCCACCGAGGCCGCCAGGTCGCCGACCACCTCGTCGTACGACTTGTGGCCGGCGTCCGTCGTGATGCCGTCGCGCGGAATCAGGAAGTTCTGCGGGGTGGTGCACATCTGGCCGCTGTAGAGGGACAGCGAGAAGGCCAGGTTGGACAGCATCCCCTTGTAGTTGTCCGTGGAGTCGACGACGACGGTGTTGACGCCGGCCTTCTCGGTGTAGACCTGCGCCTGACGGGCGTTGGCCTCCAGCCAGTCACCGAACGCGGTGGAACCCGTGTAGTCGATGATCTTGATCTCGGGGCGCACGGCCAGGGTCTTGGCGATGCCTTCACCGGGACGCTCGGCGGCCAGGGCCACCAGGTTCGGGTCGAAGCCCGCCTCGGCCAGCACCTCGCGGGCCACACGCACGGTGAGCGCCAGCGGGAGGACGGCGCGCGGGTGCGGCTTGACCAGGACGGGGTTGCCGGTGGCGAGCGACGCGAACAGGCCGGGATAGCCGTTCCACGTCGGGAAGGTGTTGCAGCCGATCAGCAGGGAGATACCGCGGCCGGCCGTGGTGAAGGTCTTCCGCAGCTCCAGCGGGTCCCGCTTGCCCTGGGGCTTGGACCAGTCGGCGGCCGCGGGGGTGCGGACCTGCTCGGCGTACGCGTACGCCACGGCTTCCATGCCGCGGTCCTGGGCGTGCGGGCCGCCCGCCTGGAACGCCATCATGAACGCCTGCCCGCTGGTGTGCATCACCGCGTGGGCGAATTCATGGGTGCGGGCGCTGATGCGCGACAGGATCTCCAGGCAGACCAGGGCGCGCGCCTCCGGGCCGGCCTCACGCCAGCCGGCCATCCCCGCACGCATGGCAGGGAGCAGGACGTCCAGGTCGGGATGCGGGTACTCGATGCCCAACTCCGGGCCGTACGGCGAGACCTCGCCACCCGTCCAGTCGTCGGTGCCCGGCTGGTCCAGGTCGAACCTGGTGCCGCGCAGGGCTTCGAAAGCCGCGAGCCCCTCGGCCGGCGCGCTCTCGCCGTACGCCTTCGGGTGCTCGGGGTGCGGGGACCAGTAGGCGCGGGTGCGGATCGCCTCGAGGGCCTGGTCGAGCGTCGGCCGGTGGGTCTCGGTCAGCTGCATGACGGACCAACTCCTCGTCGAGCTGGGCAGGGATGGAATGACAGAGTTAGAGTAACCGAACGATCGGTCGGTACAAGGGGGCCTGTCAAACCTGTGGACAACGCATCGGGGAGGATCGCTTCCATGACCGCCATCGATCAGAGCCGTACCGTCGCCGTGGTCGGCACCGGCACCATGGGGCAGGGAATCGCCCAGGTCGCCCTTGTGGCGGGCCATCCGGTGCTGCTGTACGACGCCGTGCCGGGGCGGGCGGACGAGGCCGCCGAGGCGATCGGCGCGCGTCTGGACCGGCTGGTCGAAAAAGGCCGGATGGCAGCGGTCGAGCGGGACGCCGCCCGGGCGCGTCTGCGGCCGGCGGCGGATCTCGCCGAGCTGGCCGACGCGGCGCTCGTCGTCGAGGCGATCGTCGAACAATTGCCGGTGAAGCAGCAGCTGTTCGTCGCCCTGGAGAAGATCGTCGCGGAGGACTGCCTCCTCGCCACGAACACCTCTTCGCTCTCCGTCACCGCGGTGGCGGGCGCCCTGAAGAACCCCGGCCGGTTCGTCGGTCTGCACTTCTTCAACCCCGCGCCCCTGCTCCCTCTGGTCGAGGTGGTCAGCGGCTTCGCTACGGAGAGCGCTGCCGCCACGCGCGCGTACGCGACGGCGAAGGCCTGGGGGAAGTCCCCCGTGCGCTGCGCCGACACCCCGGGCTTCATCGTCAACCGCATCGCCCGGCCCTTCTACGCCGAGGCCTTCGCGGTCTACGAGGAGCAGGCCGCCGACCCCGCCACGATCGACGCGGTGCTGCGCGAGTGCGGCGGCTTCAAGATGGGCCCCTTCGAGCTCACCGATCTGATCGGCCAGGACGTCAACGAGGCCGTGACCCGCTCCGTCTGGGACTCCTTCTTCCAGAGCCCCAAGTTCGTCCCGTCGCTCGCCCAGCGCCGGCTGGTCGAGTCGGGGCTCCACGGCCGCAAGAGCGGACGCGGCTGGTACGCGTACACGGACGGGTCGACCCGGCCCGAACCGCACACCGCTCCGGCCACCGAGCCGCCCACCGAGATCACCGTCGAGGGCGACCTCGGGCCCGCGGGGGAGCTGGTCGCCCTGCTGCGGGAGGCCGGCATCACCGTACGCGAGACGGAGGAGGACCGCGGGACGCGGATCCTGCTGCCCAGCGGCGGCCAGCTGGTGCTGGCCGACGGCCAGACCTCGGCCGAGTTCCGCGACGTCGTCTACTTCGACCTGGCCCTCGACTACCGCGCCGCCACCCGGATCGCGCTGGCCGCGTCCGAGGTCACCGAGTGGGAGACGCTCCGGCAGTCCATCGGCCTGTTCCAGGCGCTCGGCAAGAGCGTCAGCGTCATCCGGGACGTCCCCGGGATGATCGTGGCCCGCACGGTTGCCATGCTCGTGGACCTCGCCGCCGACGCCGTGGCCAAGAAGGTCGCGTCCGCCCAGGACATCGACACGGCGATGCGGCTGGGCGTCAACTACCCGCTGGGGCCCGTCGAGTGGGGCCGCCGCCTCGGCCGGTCCTGGGCGCACGAGCTGCTGGACGAGCTCCACGCGCGCGTGCCCACCGGGCGCTACGCCCCCTCCCTGGGGCTCTACCGGCAGTCGTACATTCGCACCGAGAAGGACGAGGCAGGCGCATGACGACGGCCAAGCGGGACACGTACACACCCGAGACGCTGCTGACGGTCGCCGTGCGGATCTTCAACGAGCGCGGCTACGACGGCACCTCGATGGAGCACCTCTCCCAGGCCGCCGGTATCTCCAAGTCCTCGATCTACCACCACGTCGCCGGCAAGGAGGAACTGCTGCGCCGGGCCGTGAGCCGGGCCATCGACGCGCTCTTCGCGATCCTGGACGAGCCGGGAGGCCTGCGCGGGCGCGCCATCGAGCGGGTGGAGTACGTCACCCGGCGCACGGTGGAGGTGCTGGTGGCCGAGCTGCCCTATGTGACGCTGCTGCTGCGTGTCCGGGGCAATACCAAGACCGAGCGGTGGGCGATGGAACGCCGCCGTGAGTTCGACCAGCGCGTCGCCGATCTGCTGAAGGCGGCGGCGGCCGACGGGGATCTGCGCGCCGACGTGGACATCCGGCTCGCGACGCGGCTGCTGTTCGGCATGGTGAACTCGCTGGTCGAGTGGTACCGGCCGCACGCGGGCGGGGGCTACGACGGGGACCAGGTCGCCGAGACCGTCGTGCGGCTCGCATTCGACGGTCTGCGTACGGACTCCGCCGAGGGCTGACCGGGGCCGCCTGCTCACCTCGTCCGCCGCCCGGCGGGCACCACCCCTCGAGCGACGACGCGCGCTCGCTCCGCACGTCCCTCGCGCCACCGCACCGCGCGGCCCGTCCGGGGCCGGCCACCCGCGGGTTCCACTCGCACGGCCCAGCGCTCCGGCGGTCCGCGCCACGAGTGCCCGCCGGCTACAGCGGTTCGATGTCCGGGGTCCCCGCAGGGCCCGGCCCCGGGTCGAGGTCCGTCTCCTCGAAGACCAGCAGCGTGCGGGTGGAGAGCACCTCCGGGATGGACTGGAGCCGGGTCAGGACCAGCTCCCGCAAGGTGCGGTTGTCCGGGGTGTGCACCAGGAGCAGGACGTCGAAATCGCCGCTGACCAGAGCGATGTGCGCGGCGCCGGGCAGCGCCTGGAGCTGCTCGCGCACGGTCCGCCAGGAGTTCTGCACGATCTTGAGGGTGATATACGCAGAGGCGCCCTGACCTGCGCGTTCGTGGTTGACCCGAGCGCTGAATCCGCGTATCACGCCGTCGTCGATGAGCCGGTTGATCCGCGCGTACGCATTGGCGCGTGACACATGGACGCGCTCGGCCACGGAACGTATCGAGGCACGGCCCTCCGTCTGGAGGATGCGCAGGATGTCGCGGTCGATGGCGTCGAGCGGGCGGGCCGGAGGGCCCGTGTCCGAACCGTCCCCGCCGTCGGCCATTTGTTCAGCTGCCATATCCCCCCGCCTCCCTGGCATGGACGACCTGTCTCCATCAGAGGCTGTGGAGAACCGTTTGTCCACAGGCTGGAGGTGCCTGTAGCCAAAATGCGTCCACGACCGAACAATCGGTAGGTGAGGCGGGCCACACCCCGACCGCTTCGTCGTCGCTCCCAGGAGGAGGTGCTCGCTGTGCGAAAGAGCAGCATGACGGTCCAAGAGCTGCCCGGCGCCGTCGCGTACCGGCCCACGCCGCCCCCGGCGTGGAAGCCCCGTACGGACCCCGCGCCACTGCTCCCGGACCCGGAGCCGTACCGCGTGCTCGGTACGGACGCCGCGGCCGGCACCGACCCCGAGCTGCTGCTGAAGCTGTACGCCCAGCTGGTGCGCGGCCGCAGGTACAACGTGCAGGCCACCGCCCTCACCAAGCAGGGCCGGCTCGCGGTCTACCCCTCCAGCACCGGGCAGGAGGCGAGCGAGGTGGCGGCCGCGCTGGCGCTGGAGGAGCGCGACTGGCTCTTCCCCAGCTACCGCGACACGCTCGCCGCCGTGGCACGCGGCCTGGACCCCGTGCAGGCGCTGACCCTGCTGCGCGGCGACTGGCACACCGGCTACGACCCGCACGAGCACCGCATAGCGCCCCTGAGCACCCCCCTCGCCACCCAGCTGCCCCACGCCGTCGGACTGGCGCACGCCGCCCGGCTCAAGGGGGACGACGTCGTCGCGCTCGCCATGGTCGGCGACGGCGGCACCAGCGAGGGCGACTTCCACGAGGCGCTGAACTTCGCCGCCGTCTGGCAGGCCCCTGTCGTCTTCCTCGTGCAGAACAACGGTTTCGCGATCTCCGTGCCGCTGGCCAAGCAGACCGCCGCCCCCTCGCTCGCCCACAAGGCCGTGGGGTACGGCATGCCGGGCCGACTGGTCGACGGGAACGACGCCGCCGCGATGCACGAGGTCCTCAGCGACGCGGTCGACCGCGCCCGCCGCGGCGGTGGCCCCACGCTGATCGAGGCCGTCACCTATCGCATCGAAGCCCACACCAACGCCGACGACGCGACGCGCTACCGCGGCGACGCCGAGGTCGAGGCCTGGCGGGCACACGACCCGATCCGGCTGCTGGAGCGTGAGTTGACGGAGCGAGGACTGCTGGACGACGAGGCCAGGGAGAGCGTCGCCGCCTCCGCCGAGACGATGGCGGCGGACCTGCGCGAGCGGATGAACGCCGAGCCGGTGCTCCAGCCGATGGACCTCTTCGAGCATGTCTACGCCGAGCAGACCAGCCAGCTGCGTGAGCAGGCCGCGCAACTGCGCGCCGAGCTCGACGCCGAGGGAGAAGCACGATGACCACGGCCGCGGTGAAGCCCGCCACCATGGCGCAGGCCCTGCAGCGCGCCATGCGCGACGCGATGGCGCAGGACCCGACCGTCCATGTGATGGGGGAGGACGTCGGCACGCTCGGCGGAGTCTTCCGGGTGACGGACGGACTCGCCAAGGAGTTCGGCGAGGACCGGTGCACCGACACACCGCTGGCGGAGGCGGGCATTCTCGGCACCGCGGTCGGTATGGCGATGTACGGGCTGCGGCCCGTCGTCGAGATGCAGTTCGACGCCTTCGCGTATCCCGCGTTCGAGCAGCTGATCAGCCATGTCTCCCGGATGCGCAACCGCACCAAGGGCGCCATGCCGATGCCCATCACCGTGCGCGTGCCGTACGGCGGCGGGATCGGCGGCGTCGAGCACCACAGCGACTCGTCCGAGGCCTACTACATGGCGACCCCGGGGCTCCATGTCGTCACGCCCGCGACGGTCGACGACGCGTACGGGCTGCTCAGGGCCGCGATCGCCTCGGACGACCCGGTGGTCTTCCTGGAGCCGAAGCGGCTGTACTGGTCGAAGTCGCAGTGGTCGCCGGAGGCACCCACCGCCGTCGAGCCGATAGGCCGCGCCGTGGTCAGGCGTCAGGGACGCAGCGCCACGCTCATCACCTACGGCCCCTCCCTGCCGGTCTGCATGGAGGCGGCGGAGGCCGCCGCGGCCGAGGGCTGGGACCTCGAGGTCGTCGACCTGCGGTCCCTGGTGCCCTTCGACGACGAGACGGTCTGTGCGTCCGTGCGGCGTACGGGACGGGCGGTCGTCGTCCACGAGTCCACCGGCTTCGGCGGTCCCGGAGGGGAGATCGCCGCGCGGGTGACGGAGCGCTGCTTCCACCATCTGGAGGCTCCGGTGCTTCGGGTGGCCGGGTTCGACATCCCCTATCCGCCGCCGATGCTGGAGCGGCACCATCTGCCGGGAGTGGACCGGGTGCTCGACGCGGTCGCGCGACTGCAGTGGGAGGCGGGGAGCTGATGGCACAGGTGCTGGAGTTCAAGCTGCCGGACCTCGGCGAGGGACTGACCGAGGCGGAGATCGTGCGCTGGCTGGTCGACGTGGGAGACGTCGTCGCGATCGACCAGCCCGTGGTCGAGGTCGAGACGGCGAAGGCCATGGTCGAGGTGCCCTGCCCCTACGGCGGTGTGGTCACCGCGCGGTACGGCGAGGAGGGCACCGAACTGCCGGTCGGCGCACCGCTGCTGACGGTGGCGGTCGGCGCCTCGTCGGCCGTTGACGGCAAGGAAGCCGGTCGGGCCGCTGAGCCTGCGTCGGCGTCGTCGGCGCAGGCCTCGGGTGAGTCTTCCGGCAATGTGCTGGTGGGGTACGGGACGGGTGCGCCCGCGGCTCGCCGCCGCCGGATTCGGCCCGCTGTCCCGCCTGCCGCTCCGGCCGCTCCGGCCGAGCGTGCTCCCGCGCCGGCGGCCCCCGCGGCCGCCGCATACGTCGAGCCCACACCCGCCCCCGTCGAGCCCACACCCGCCCCCGCTGCTCAGGCCGCTGTCGCGGGTCACGCCGGACTCAACGGCGGTGTGGCTGTCCCGGACGGCGCGATCGGGCCCGTGCCCGTCATCTCGCCGCTGGTGCGCAGGCTCGCCCGGGACAACGGCCTGGACCTCAGGCAGTTGACGGGCTCGGGTCCGGACGGCCTGATCCTGCGGGCGGACGTCGAACGCGCCATGGCCGCGGCCGAGGCTCCGGCCGTGCCCGCCGACGCTCCGACCATCACCGCCCCGACCACCAGCGCCCCCGTCGCCACCGCCCCTGCCGCTGCGGCACAGACCGGAACGCGCGGTGAACGGATACCGCTGCGCGGTGTTCGCGGCGCCGTCGCGGACAAGCTGTCCCGCAGCCGCCGCGAAATACCCGAGGCCACCTGCTGGGTGGACGCGGACGCGACCGAGCTGATGGCCGCCCGCGCCGCGATGAACGCCGCCGGTGGACCGAAGATCTCGCTCATCGCGCTGCTCGCCCGGATCTGCACGGCCGCGCTGGCCCGCCACCCGGAGCTCAACTCCACGGTGGACATGGAGGCCAGGGAGATCGTCCGGCTGCCCGAGGTCCACCTCGGGTTCGCGGCACAGACCGAGCGCGGTCTGGTCGTCCCCGTGGTGCGGGACGCCCAGAGCCGCTCGGCCGAGTCGCTGAGCGCGGAGTTCGCGCGGCTCACCGAGGTGGCGAGGCAGGGTGCGCTCACGCCGGCGGACCTGACGGGCGGGACGTTCACGCTGAACAACTACGGAGTGTTCGGCGTCGACGGCTCCACGCCGATCATCAACCACCCGGAGGCGGCGATGCTCGGGGTCGGCCGGATCGTGCCCAAGCCGTGGGTGCACGAGGGCGAACTGGCCGTGCGCCAGGTCGTCCAGCTCTCGCTCACCTTCGACCACCGGGTGTGCGACGGCGGCACCGCCGGAGGATTCCTGCGGTACGTGGCCGACTGCGTCGAGCACCCCTCGGTGCTGCTGCGCACGCTGTAGGTCCTGTCCGGGCGATCTTGTCGGGCCTGTGACGACAGCGACAGCTAGGCACTCCCTCGTAGCCCTTCGGGCACGGGAGGTGCCCCCACGCTGTGTTGTCTCAGTCGCCCGAGTACGCCCGGTATGAGGACGATCTCCCCCAGCCTGCGGCGGGGGTGCCCCACGGCCGTGCGATGCACCGCATCTGACGCCACAGGCTGATCCTCGAAGATCGCCCGGACAGGACCTGGGCGAACAGCACCGGCCGAGCAGCAAACAGCTCGGCACCGCCCAAAGCGGCAGAAAGCAGAAAGCCGAGGGCACCAGCGGCCGAGCAGCGGAGGAGCGGAGCGCAGAAAGCACGAGGGTGGGATCAAGAGAGATCCACTCAGGGGTCCCCGGCCGGGCCGTCGCGGACCATACTGCAGGCATGACCGCGTATGACGCCATCGTGCTGGCCGGGGGAGCCGCCAAGAGGCTGGGCGGAGCCGACAAGCCGGCGCTGAGTGTCGGCGGGCGGCCGCTCCTCGACCGCGTCCTCGGGGCTTGCCGAGACGCCGGGCGGACCGTGGTCGTCGGAGGCCGCAGGGCCACCGCCCGCCCTGTCGTCTGGGCTCGGGAGGAACCCCCGGGTGGCGGCCCGCTCGCCGCGCTCGACGCCGGCGTGCGGCAGACCGCCGCCGACTCGGTCCTCGTCCTCTCGGCCGATCTGCCGTTCCTGGGGGAGCCGACCGTGCGCCGCCTGATCGGCACCCTCGGCAGCAGCGGGCGGGAGGCGGCACTGCTCACCGACCCCGACGGGCGTGACCAGCCGCTCGTCGCCGCGTACCGTACGGAGCCGCTGCGCCGCGAACTCGCTCTGCTCGCCACGGAATACGGGAGTCTGACCGGGCTGCCGTTGCGTCTGCTGACGCAGGAACTCGACCTCGCCCGGATCCACGCGGAGCCGCTCGCCTCCTTCGACTGCGACACCTGGGAGGACATCTCCGCGGCCAGGGCCCGCATCAGGGAGCATGGGAACGTGCTGGACGAATGGATCACCGCAGTCAAGGATGAACTGGGCATCGAGCTCGACGTCGACACCGGCGCCCTGCTCGACCTCGCCCGTGATGCCGCGCACGGCGTCGCCCGCCCCGCCGCTCCCCTCACCACGTTCCTGGTGGGGTATGCGGCGGCGACAGCGGGTGACGGCGGGCCGGAAGCGGTCGCGGAGGCGTCCCGGAAGGCCGCCGCACTCGCCAGGCGCTGGGAGGCGGAGGCCCAGCAGCCGGCGCCCGAGTCCGCCGGGCCGGACCAGGCCGACGCCGGATGAACGGTCGCAAGCACGAGGTCGGCGCCGAGCCCGAGTCCGACGGCGTCGAGGAGGCCCTGGCGCTGCTCGGCCCGCAGTCGCGCCAGGAACACACCCCCACCGGCAACCGGCCCACGGCGCCCGACACCGGGGGACACCGTGCGACGGCCTGGCCCGCGGCCCGGGCTCTCGCCGCGCGTATCGGGCGTAGCGCTCCCGCCCGTACCCGGAAGGTTCCGCTGGAGCAGGCCGTCGGCCAAGTGCTGGCGGAGCCGTTGACGGCGTTGTGCGATCTGCCGTCCTTCGACACGTCCGCCATGGACGGTTGGGCGGTGGCGGGCCCCGGCCCCTGGCGGGTCCACGGCGACGGTTCGGTCCTCGCGGGCCGTGACGACGCTCCCGAGCTGGAGGACGGCTCCGCCGTACGGATCGCCACCGGGGCCCGTATCCCGGCCGAGGCCACCGCGGTGATCCGCACCGAGCACGCCCGCACCGATGCCGACGGCCGACTGCTGCACGCCGAGCGGGCCGTGACGCAGGGTCAGGACATCCGTCCGCGCGGACAGGAGTGCCGCTCCGGCGACCAGCTCCTGCCCACGGGCTCCCTGGTGTCCCCCGCCGTGCTGGGGCTCGCCGCCGCCGCCGGCTACGACGAGCTGCTCACCGTCCCGCGGCCGCGGGTCGAGATCCTGGTCCTCGGTGACGAGCTGCTCACCGAAGGACTCCCCCACGACGGCCTGATCCGTGACGCGCTCGGGCCGATGGTCGGTCCCTGGCTGCGGGCCCTCGGGGTCGAGGTTGTCGCCACCCGCGCGCTCGGCGACGACGCCGACGCGCTTCACCGGGCCGTCACCACGTCGGACGCCGATCTCGTCATCACCACCGGTGGCACGGCCGCCGGGCCGGTCGACCATGTTCATCCCGTCCTGCGGAAGGTGGGTGCGGAGCTGCTGGTCGACGGCGTGGCCGTACGCCCGGGGCATCCGATGCTGCTGGCCGCCCTCCCGCCCGGCAAGAACGTCCCTGTCCGGCATCTCGTGGGTCTGCCGGGCAATCCCCTGGCGGCGGTGTCCGGGCTCCTCACCCTTGCCGAGCCGCTGCTGCGGGGGCTCGCGGGGACAGCCGCCACGGCGGGCTATCTCGCGCCGGTACGCGATGAGGTCCATGGGCATCCGTACGACACACGGCTGGTGCCGTTCGTGCACCGCGGCGAGGAACTGGTGCCGCTGCATTACAACGGGCCGGCCATGCTGCGGGGTATCGCCGCGGCCGACGGACTCGCCGTGGTGCCGCCCGGCGGTGCGCGGCCGGGGGACGAGCTGGAGGTTCTCGACCTGCCGTGGACCCCGGGGACCCCCTCGACCGTGGACGGCGGGTGTTTCACGTGAAACTGCCCGGCCACGACGCCATGGCCCGGCGGGCGGAGGAGTTCCTCGTCACCAGTCGGGTGAAGCTCCCCCGCCAGGTCGTCGACCGACCACTGCGCCAGGTCGCCAAACGGCTGCTGATGGCGCTCGCAGTCCTGGTGATCACCGTTCTGCTGGTGTGGATGGACCGTTCCGGCTACCACGACAACTCGGACGACTCGGTCGACTTCCTCGACTCCGTCTACTACGCGACGGTCACCCTCTCCACCACGGGCTACGGCGACATCGTCCCGTACAGCGCGGGCGCCCGGCTGACGAACGTGCTGCTGATCACGCCGCTGCGCGTGCTCTTTCTGATCATCCTGGTCGGCACCACCCTCGAGGTCCTCACCGAACGGACCCGGGAGGAGTGGCGGCTGAACCGCTGGAGGCTTCGCTTGCGCGATCACACGGTCATCATCGGCTTCGGAACGAAAGGCCGTTCGGCGCTCCAGACGCTGACGGCGACCGGTGTGAAGCAGGAACAGATCGTCGTCGTCGACCCCAGCGAGAAGGTGATCGAGACGGCCAACGCCGAGGGCTATGTGGGAGTGATCGGCGACGCCACCCGCAGCGATGTGCTGCTGCGGGCCGAGTTGCAACGAGCCCACCAGATCGTCATCGCGACCCAGCGGGACGACACGGCGGTGCTGGTGACACTGACGGCGCGACAGCTGAACCGGAAGGCGAAGATCGTCGCGGCGGTGCGCGAGGAGGAGAACGCGCCGCTGCTGCGGCAGTCCGGTGCCGACGCGGTCATCACCAGCGCCAGCGCGGCGGGACGCCTGCTGGGCCTCTCCGTACTCAGCCCCAGCGCGGGCGCGGTGATGGAGGACCTCATCCAGCAGGGCAGCGGCCTCGATCTGATCGAACGGCCGGTGATAAAGGCCGAGGTCGGCCTCAGCGTCCGGGAGACGAAAGACCTGGTGGTGAGCGTGCTGCGGGGACACCGGCTGCTGGGCTACGACGATCCCGCCGCGAGTCCGCTGCAGTTGACGGACCGGGTGATCACCATCGTGCGGGCCGACGAAGGCTCATCGCTCAACAGCGTTGAATAGGCCCGCACGGGGGTAGCCTCGCCGCCATGCATGCGATCACGATTCCCGAACCCGGCGGTCCCGAGGCGCTTGTGTGGGCCGAGGCGCCCGATCCCGTACCCGGCGAGGGCGAGGTCCTCGTCGAGGTCGCGGCGAGCGCCGTCAACCGCGCCGATCTGTTGCAGCGGCAGGGCTTCTACAACCCTCCGCCGGGCGCCTCCCCCTACCCCGGCCTCGAGTGCTCCGGCACCATCGCGGCGCTCGGACCCGGGGTTTCCGGCTGGTCCGTCGGCGAAGAGGTATGCGCGCTGCTGGCGGGCGGCGGGTACGCAGAGAAGGTCGCCGTGCCGGCAGGACAGCTGCTGCCCGTCCCTCAGGGGATCGACCTGGTGACGGCGGCGGCACTGCCCGAGGTGACCGCGACGGTGTGGTCGAACGTCTTCATGATCGCGCATCTGCGTCCGGGTGAGACGCTGCTGATCCACGGGGGTGCGAGCGGCATCGGCACCATGGCGATCCAGCTCGCCAAGGCGGTCGGCGCGACGGTGGCGGTCACGGCCGGCGGGCCCGAGAAGCTGGCGCGCTGCGCCGAACTCGGTGCGGACATCCTGATCGACTACCGGCAGCAGGACTTTGTGGAAGAGCTGCGCAAGGCGACGGACGGAGCGGGCGCGGACGTCATCCTCGACATCGTCGGCGCGAAGTATCTCGACCGGAACGTGCAGGCCCTCGCCGTCAACGGCCGGCTCGCGGTGATCGGTCTCCAAGGCGGCGTCAAGGGGGAGTTGAACCTGTCGACGCTGCTGGGCAAGCGGGCCGCGGTGACGGCGACCTCGCTGCGGGGCCGCCCGCTCGGCGAGAAGGCGGCGATCATCGCGGCCGTACGTGAGCACGTCTGGCCGTTGATCGAGAACGGGCGGATCCGTCCCGTGGTCGACCGGCAGATCCCGCTCGCCGACGCGGCGGAAGGACACCGCGTGCTGGAGTCCGGCGGGAACGTCGGGAAGGTCCTGCTGGTCGCGGGCTGACCCCGCACCCCGCACCCGCCACCGGCACACCCCGAGGCACCCCCCGGCCCCGGGGTCGCCGCTGCAAAGCCGCGGCGGGCCGGTCCGGCGCTGGAAAACAGCGCCGGACCGGCCCGCCGGCCGCAGTCCGTGTCAGAGGCTCCACATCAGAGGTTCCTCTCAGAGCCTCCGTGCCCGAACCTTCGTGTCAGAGCTGGTGTCGGAGCTCGTGTCAGAGCTTCCGTGTCAGAGGTACGGGCCCGAGCGAAGCGCGCCGTGCGGCGGGTTCTCCTCGTCCTCGTGGGAGGCGCCCGGCGGAAGAGCGCGGCGCATCTGTTCCAGCTGGGCGCGCGCCGCCATCTGCTGGGCGAACAGCGCCGTCTGGATACCGTGGAAAAGACCCTCGAGCCAGCCCACCAACTGAGCCTGAGCAATCCGCAGTTCGGCTTCCGAGGGGATTGCGTCGTCGGTGAACGGGAGCGAAAGGCGTTCCAGTTCCTCGACGAGCTCGGGCGCGAGCCCGTCCTCCAGCTCCTTGACCGAGCCGGCGTGGATCTCCTTGAGCCGTACGCGGCTCGCCTCGTCCAGAGGTGCCGCCCTGACCTCCTCCAGCAGCTGCTTGATCATGCTGCCGATACGCATGACCTTCGCCGGCTGTTCCACCATCTCGGTCAACGGGACCTCCCGCGACTCATCGTCTCCGCCACTGCCGCCGAGCGCCATTCCGTCCTGTCCCACGACAAGAACGTGGGGGCTCTCCTGCGACCGTTCATTCCTCGGCATCTCCATGCCGCCATTCTCTCGCACATGTGCGTCATCACACGGTGTGCCCCCGTACGAGAGTGATCCACCCTCGTACGGGGGCACAAAAGTGCAGGCAGTGCGATCAGGAGCCGGTCACGAGCTGATCAGGACGTGATCCGGGCCGATCATGTCGCCTCGCGCCGGGACAGGGCGCCACGGGAGCGGGTCACCAGCGCCGCCAGCAGAGCCGCGCCCACGGGGACGGCGATCAGCAGGGCCGCCAGGGTCGCCCAGGGGACGAGGATCGGCACGTAAGGAATCGACTCACTGCCGGCGTAGCCCTGATCGAGGGCCTCCTCGTACCACTTCAGTTCCTGGCGCTTCTCGGTGAGGCGCAGTCCGATCGCCGGGAGCACTCCGGCCGCCGAACCGAGCACCACACCCATCGCGGCCACCACCCCGCACTGGAACCCGCTGAGCGTCCTGCGCACCCGGGGCGGGGCGCCGACCGCGGCCAGCGTCTTCAGGTCTGCCTCGGCGTCCGCCTGGGCGAGACCCGTGGCGATACCGGCCGCGCCGATGGTGATCAGGCCGGCGAAGACGGTCAGCGCCAGCAGGATGATGCTGTTCTCGCTGGTGTAGCCCTCCTCGACGTGCAGATTGACCTCGGAGCCGGTCTTGTCGAGCTCGGCGTCCAGCTGCTGGCGCTGCTCACTGCTCGGCATCTTGTCGGTGGAGTAGTAGGCACCGAACGGAACCGTCCGGACCCCGGCCGCCTTCGCGGTGGCCGGCGCCATGATCATCGCGATGCCGTAGGACTTCTGCTGGGCGTCGGCCTGGTAGGTGGCGAAGGACTTGACCTCACCCGGGGCCTCCTTGCCCTTCTCCTGTGCCTCGTCGGCCGCCTTCGTGTCGGTGATCAGCCGGATGCCGATCTTGCCCTTGGTGTCCACATTGCGCTTGTCGAACGAGACGATCTGCCCCGCGGCCAGTGCCTTCTCGGCCGCCGGGTCGTCGATTCCGAGGACCCGCATCAGCTTGGCGTCGCCCACGAGGAGGCCGCTGTCGGTGTAGCTGACCTCGCTGCTGGTCAGGCAGCGCCAGTCCTTGGCCAGCTTGCGCCGCTCGGCCTTGCTGAACTTCTCCGACGGATCGTCGTTCGGGTGGGCCGGATCCGTGCGCCACAGCGGGCACTGGTTGGCGAGAGGCACGATCACCTCGTACCGTCCGCAGCCCTCCCCGCCGTCGTACATCGAGCAGCCGGCCTTGCCGACCGAGACCCGGTCCACGTCCGCACGGACATCGACGGGGAGCATCTTCTGCACCGAGGCGCGTACGGACGGGACGTCCCGTCCGCCGTCCTCGTCGATCATCACGGAGACCGCGCCGTGCGGCAGCCGTGCCTCGTAGTCGGCCTTGCTCTGGGCGTCCGTGCTCGCGGCGTACGTCGCCACCGCGACCGTGCCGGCGACGGCGGCCAGCACCGCGGCGACCGCGGGAGCCGTACGGCCCCGGTTGCGCACCGCGTCCCGCAGCGCCAGCCGCGGGGACAGCGGCAGGATGCGTCCCGTCCGGCCGAACAGGCCGACCAGGGCGGGAGTCAGGGCGACGATGCCCAGTTCGGCGAGGGCGCTGCCGCCCGCCACCACGATGAACTGGTCGGTCATCGTCGATCCGTAGAGCGCGATGGCCGCGCCCAGGGTGACCGCCACCAGACCGATCACCGGCAGCACCCGGCTGCTCTTGCGGACACCGCGACGGCCGGTGAGCGATGCCAGCACCGACTGACGCGAGGAGGTGATGGCGGGCACCAGCGCGGCCATGACACCGGTGAACACCGCGAGCAGTCCGATGCCGAGGAGTTCGAGCGGCCGGATGTCGAAGCTGCCGAAGCGTGCGCCCATGTAGTTCTCGAGCACGGGCCGCAGCGCGAAGGTGAGCAGCAGTCCGAGGATGGTGCCGACGACGGCCGCGGCGATGCCGATGACCAGACCGCCGGAGAGGACGATGGCACGGATATGGCGGCGGTCACCGCCGTTGGCTCCCACCAGACCGAGCTGGCGGCGCGAGCGCCGGGCGCCGACGGCGAAGGCCGGGCCTGCCAGCAGGCAGATCTCCAGCATGGCCAGACCGACGACGGTTCCCGCGGCGGCGAGGGCGGCCGCCTTGGCGGCCGTGCTCTGCTCGAAGTTGCCCCAGCCGTCCTCCTGGAACAGCGGAACCTCGGAATCGGCCGGCGGGTCGAGGGCGACGGCACGCGACTCGACCTTCACGCCCTTGGCGTTGGCCGCCTTGACCATGTTCCACGTGAAACCACCCGAGACCTTCACCAGGTACGTGGTGGACGCCGACGAGGTCGGCAGCCCTGCCTTCTCGAGCGCCTTGTCCAGCGGCGTGAGCAGCGCCCCGGGAAGCGCGTTGATCTGATCGGTGTCCAGCGCGTCCGGGAGTTCGTAGGCGCCCACGATCGTGTACTCGCGGTCGAGGCCGCGGGCGGTGACCTTGGAACCGACCTTCAGGTCGCTGTTCTCCAGGAAGTGCGTGGTCGCCGCGACCTCGTCGTCCTTCGCCGGGAACCGGCCGTCGGTGACGGTCAGCATCCCCTTGACCATGGGGTCGGACGCCTTGATCTCGCGGACCTCGGTGTTCAGCAGACCGTGTGCCGTCCGCAGCTTGGCCCGGCCGGTCGTGTCGGCCAGCGACGTGGCGCCCGCGGGCAGCGCCTTGCTGACGTCGCCCTTGCCCTCCGGGTAGGGCCGGTTGTCGAAGTCGCCCACCGGCATGTAGCTGTCGCCGCTGGGGGACTGCATGAGGGGCGACCCGCCCATGCCCGGGTCGTCCAGCCGCGCGTCGGCGGTACCGAGCTTGCGCTCCATGGTCTGCGCGGTGGAGAGCTCCGCGCTGCGCAGGGTGAGATCCGCGGCACTCACACCGAGGATGGGGAGAGCGATCATCGCGAGGACGAGGAAGCTGCGTCCCTTGTAGCGCCAGGCGTCACGGCGGGCGATGCGGATCGCGGCCCGCCAGGAGTGGTACGAGCTGTTCACAGTTCGGCCGCCTGGCCCGAGAGCAGCGAGTCGGCCTGGCTGCGGATGGTCTGGTCGACGACGGCGCCGTCACGCAGGAAGACCACACGGTCCGCCCAGGCGGCGAAGCGCGGCTCGTGCGTGACGAGGATGCCGGCAGCGCCGGCGTCGCAGCGGGCGCGCAGCAGGGCGAGTACGGACTCACCGGTCTCGGAGTCGAGGGCGCCGGTCGGCTCGTCGGCGAGGACGAGCCGGCGCTCGCCGACCAGGGCACGTGCGATGGCGACACGCTGCTGCTGGCCGCCTGACATCTCGTCGGGGAAGCGGTTGGCGAGATGCGCGAGGTCCATCTCCTCGAGGGCGGCGACGGCCTCGTTGCGGGCCTTACGGGCGGACATGCCGTCCAGTTCGCGCGGCAGGGAGACGTTCTCTGCGGCGGTCAGCGCCGGGATGAGGTTGTAGTCCTGGAAGACATAGCCGATGCTGCGGCGGCGCAGGGCGGCGAGCGTCTTGCGGTTGGCGGTGGTGATGTCGGTGTTCTCGACGATCACCCGTCCCGAGGTGGGGGTGTCGAGCCCGCCCGCGATGGTGAGCAGCGTGGACTTGCCGGAGCCGGACGGGCCCATGACGGCGACGAGTTCGCCCGGGAAGACGTCGAGGTTGATGCCGCGCAGGGCATGGACCTCGGTGGCGCCGCTTCCGTGGACACGGGTCAGTTCCTGCAGTTGCAGGACGGGCTGCTGTGACTGCTGTGACGCCTGTGGCTGCTGTGACATGCGATCGGACATGGGAGGGTCCCCCTTGGACGGACGGGTGAGCGGAAGACTGATGGGCGTGAGGCCCTGGGGGTCCGGAGCGGTGCTCGGACCGTGGGGTCCGGAGCGCAGTGCTCGGACCATGGGATCGGGGGCCGGGAACTCCCGGGCCCCCGGGCGGAGTCGGCCCCGGCCAGGGGCTTTTCGCTAGGCCGTGGACTGCCCGGAGCGATCGGCCTGCGGGGACTGCGCGGCGGGCGCGGACTGCGTGGACTGCGCCTGCTGTCCGAGCAGCGAGGTGGCCGTCGGGCGTGAGGCTCCCCGCTCGGCCTGGGCGGAGAGCCGGATGAGCCGTACTTCGCAGTGGTCGAGCCAGCGTGCCTCGGCCTCGGTCTGGAAGATCAGCTGTTCCAGGACGAGCAGCCAGGCCACGTCGTCGCGCTCCTGCGACCCGCCGCTCTCGATGGCGGCCAGCGCCTGGGCCTTGAGCCGCGTGTAGTCCTGCATCGCCTTCACGGTGTGATGGCGCTGGGACTGGATGACGGCACGGATGTCCACGCCCGGAGCGCCGATCGCCATGGCGAGCTTGATGGCCAGCTCGTCCCGCGGCGGATTGCTCCGGTCCACCGGAGTCTCGAACCAGTTGGTGAGCTCGGTGTGACCGGCCTCGGTGATGACGTACAGCGCGTGGCCGGCGTCATCCGCACCGCTCTGGGCGACCATGCCGTCGCGTTCCAGGCGGTTGAGGGTCGTGTAGACCTGACCCACGTTCAGCGGCCAGGTGGAACCGGTGCGGGACTCGAACTCCGTGCGGAGCTGTGAGCCGTAGCGCGGACCGTGTTCCAGGAGGGCGAGGAGCCCGTGACGGATGGACATACTCGGTATGTATACCGGGTATGCCGGTGCGCGCCAACCGTCGGGAGGCGGAGCCGTCGCCTCCGTCTCAAGGAGGACAGGCGCCTCAGCGGCGCCTCATCCGTACGGCCAGGAAGCCGATTCCGAGGCCCATGAGGGCCATCCCGATGCCGAGGGACAGTGGCGAGATCTGCCTCGCGACGGCCTCGGGGGCGGCCTGTTCCTGCTGTTGACGTGCGGCGGCGGGCGCGAACGGGGTCGGCGGAGGCGCCGGCTGTTCGGCGTCCTCCTCGTGCTCCTCCGTCCAGGGTTCCTCCTCCTCCGTGAGACGGGGCCGCGGAGGATGGTGGTGCCTGCGGGAGGGGGGCGCCGAGGCCGACGGAGACGCGGAAACGGACGCGGAACGCGTGGCGGAGGGTGTGCCGGACGGGTTGAGCGACGGCTTGGCGGAGACTGACGGCGTGCTCGGGCTCACGCTCACCGGGGGCAACGGCCGCCCCGGGCGGGGCCGGCCCTCGCCGGCGGGCCTGCCCGCGAGGGAGGACGACGCCGTGGGTCTGCCGGAGGGGGAGGCTTCGGGGGTCCCGGACTCGTCCGCCTGTGCCGGATGGGCGACCAGCAGCAACGAGGCGACCGCGATGGCGCACCGCGTGCGGAGCCTTGGAGTCACCGGGTGACCCCCTCCCGTGCCGAACCGCTGTGTTGATGGACTCAGCGTCACATGACGTACCAAGGACGGCATCTCGGGCACCGGCCGTACGGGTCATCGGCCGCGGCAACACGAACGGCCCGGCACGCGTGGTGCGTACCGGGCCGTGTCGGAAAAGGAACAGAAGGCGAGGTCAGGGGGACTTGCCCGTGGAGATCGTCAGCTCGAACTCCTGGCTACCCGGCAGGACGGCAGCGCCCTGGCTCGGGTACTGCCCGACCACGGCGTCCTTGGGCCACTGGGGGTTGTCCTCCGTCTTGACGGTCCAGGTCCAGTTCGCGGCCCGCAGGCACTCCTTGACGCTCAGCACGTCCTTGTAACGGAGGTCGGGGACCACGACCTTCTTGGGGTCCTGGCCGTCCTCCGTCGCCGCGGAGCACTTGGTGGCCTCGATGGTCCGGTTCCGGTCCGGCGGGAGCTCACCGCCCTGCTGAGACGTGCTCGAACTCGGGTCCCCGCCCGTGTTGTCGTCCTTCCCCTTGTCCTTCATCGAGATCGCCGCGATCAGACCGCCGATCGCCAGCAGCGCGACCGCGATCGCACCGATGATCACCGGCATGTTCCGCTTGCCGCCGCTGCCGCCACCCGGGCCGGTCGTGGCCGTCTGCGGGGACATCGTGTACGGAGGCGGCGTCGAGGCCAGGGGCCCCGCCGTCTGGTACGCCGGAGCGGGATTGTGCGGATAGCCGTACTGCGGAGCCGGGGTCGGGGCGGGCGCCGGGGTCGGCGGGCCGTACGGGCTCGGCTGGTACGGCGTCTGCACGCTCTGCGGCGGCGGCGCCGACTGGTCGAGCGGCGGGAAGACGGCCGAGCCGACCCCCGAGCCGCTCGCGGCCGGGGCGCCACCGACGATCACCGGGGCGCCCGTCTGTCCGGCACCCATCACCCGTGCGCACTCGTCGCGCATCGCGGCCGCGCTCGGGAACCGCTCGTTCGGGTTCTTCTTCAGCGCACGGGCGACGAGGGCATCCATCGCGGGAGTGACGGAGCGGTTGATCGAGGACGGAGCGACCGGCTCCTCCTGGACATGCGCGTACGCGATCGCCAGCGGGGAGTCGGCGTCGAACGGGAGCCGTCCGGTGAGCAGCTGGAAGAGCATGATGCCGACGGAGTACAGATCGGAACGGGCGTCTACGCCGCGTCCCAGCGCCTGCTCCGGCGACAGGTACTGCGGGGTGCCGACGACCATGCCGGTCTGCGTCATCGAGGTGACGCCCGACTGCATGGCGCGCGCGATGCCGAAGTCCATCACCTTGACGACGCCGCGCTTGGTCATCATCACGTTGCCGGGCTTGATGTCCCGGTGGACCAGGCCCATTTCGTGGCTGGTCTCCAGGGCGGCCAGCACATCGGCCGTCACCTTGAGCGCCTTCTCGGCCGGCATCGCGCCGTACTGCTGGACGTCCGCCTGAAGGACGGATCCGAGGGGCCGGCCCTCGACGTACTCCATGACGATGTACGGCATCAGCGAGCCGTCGAGCTCGTCCTCGCCGGTGTCGAAGACGGAGACGATATTGGGGTGCGACAGCTTGGCGACGGCCTGGGCCTCGCGGCGGAAGCGCTCACGGAAGGACTGCTCGCGCCCGAGCTCGGTGTGCAGCGTCTTGATGGCGACCTGGCGGTCCAGCGCCGAGTCGTACGCCAGATAGACGGAGGCCATACCGCCCTCGCCGAGCAGGTCGCGAAGCTGATACCGGCCACCCGCCACGGACCCACCCGCATAGCGGCCCTGCGCGCCGTCCTGGCTCATGACTGTGCTTCCCCCTCGGCGCGGACACCTGACGGCCCTCGATGGCCCGCGTCGCCGCGTGATCCGTGATGCATTACGTGATCCCTATTACGGGGCAAGTCTGCCCGAGGGGTCCGACACGTCAAGCCGGGTGCCCGTTCCGTGACCGTACGCACAAGAAGAGTCTCGGACTCGTTACAGGAAAAGCATGGAATTTGCGCCGTCGGACCGGCAGCGGGTTTGATGGCCGGTCCATCTCGAGCAGGCGCGTCTCGCGGAGGCTGTAGCGTGAGGCGGCACAAGCACCCTGAGGACGACAGCGATTCCCGCACGCACCCCCACGCACGCGGACAGATACGACGGCGAGGAATGATGGCACCCGAACCCGAAGCAGGCGGCGGCGTGCCGGATGCGGCGGACTCCTGGGGCACCGGCGGGCTGGTCGGAGACGGCCGGTACCGGCTGACGCACCGCCTCGGCCGCGGCGGCATGGCCGAAGTCTACGCGGCGGAGGACGTACGGCTCGGTCGGACCGTCGCGGTGAAACTGCTGCGCGCCGACCTCGCCGAGGACCCTGTCTCCAAGGCCCGCTTCACCCGCGAGGCACAGTCGGTCGCGGGCCTCAACCACCATGCGATCGTGGCGGTCTACGACTCCGGCGAGGACGTCGTGGGCGGCCAGTCCGTGCCGTACATCGTCATGGAGCTGGTCGAGGGCCGCACGATCCGCGATCTGCTGCTGAACGCCGAGGCCCCGCCGCCCGAGCAGGCCCTGATCATCGTCTCCGGCGTCCTCGAAGCACTCGCGTACTCCCACCAGCACGGCATCGTGCACCGGGACATCAAGCCCGCGAACGTCATCATCACCAACTCGGGTGCGGTGAAGGTGATGGACTTCGGCATCGCGCGCGCCCTGCACGGGGCGTCGACGACGATGACGCAGACCGGCATGGTGATGGGCACGCCGCAGTACCTGTCCCCCGAGCAGGCGCTGGGCAAGGCCGTCGACCACCGGTCCGACCTCTACGCGACGGGCTGTCTGCTCTACGAACTCCTCGCGCTGCGGCCCCCCTTCACCGGTGAGACCCCGCTCTCGGTGGTCTACCAGCACGTCCAGGACATCCCGGCCCCGCCGTCCGAGGTCTCGGACGTGGTGCCGCCGGAGCTCGACGGCATGGTGATGCGCTCGCTCGCGAAGGACCCGGACGACCGGTTCCAGAGCGCGGAGGAGATGCGCGGCCTGGTGCAGTACTCGCTGCAGATGCTCCAGCAGCAGGGCAGCCACAACGGCAGCTGGAACACCGGGCCGGTCCTGCTGAACGACGGCGGGCCGACGCCCGCCATGGGCACCACGGGGCCGACCGCCGTGCACCACCCCGTGCACGGTGACACCTCGCAGGGTCCGCTCCTGCCTCCGCCCAACCCGAACGACGGCGCGTACGACGGTCATCGGCCGGGCGGCCGCAAGGGCCGCAGCAAGGCATGGCTGCTGGCCGTGCTCGCCGTGGTCGCCATCGCGGTCGGCATCGCCTTCGCGCTGAACAAGGCGGGCGACACGGGCGGCACCCCCTCCGACAAGACGTCGGTCTCCGAGACGCCCACGACGCCGGACGAGACGCCGACGCCGACCGAGGAGGAGACCCAGCCGACGGAGGAGCCGGACGACAGCACCGGCGGCAACCAGGAGCCGACGGAGGAGCCGACGTACACCCGGCCGGTCACGCCGAGCGATCCGCAGACGACGGCGGGCCCCACCGACCAGCCGACGGAGCCCACGGACCCGCCGACGGAGCCCACGGACCCGCCGACCGAGCCGACGGACCCGCCCACGGATCCGCCGACGGGCGGCACCAACGAGGGTGCCAACGGTGATCCGGGCGACCCGGGCGGCACCGAGGGCGGCTGACGTCGGGCGGGGTGCTCCAGGGCACCCGGTGTTCGGCGCCGAGGCCGGCCCCGATCCACCCGTCAGGCCGTAAAGGCGTCCCGGACCGCCTCGTACTCGCTCGTCCACCAGACCGCCAGGGCCGACACCGCGGGAAACTGCGGGTCGGCCCTTCGGTCGTTCAGCTGGTAGCGCCACCGCAGTATCCAGAAGTCGTTGAGCCGCTCCCACCACACCCGGTGCACCGCCGCCGCGAGCTCCGCCGCGTCCGCGCCGGCGGCCCGGCGGTAGGCCCGGGCGTAGGCGCGTACCTTCGGCAGCTCCAGTTCGCCGGCCGGCTGGACGAAGAAGATCGCCGCCGCCCGTACGGCCTCCTCGGCGCGCGGTTGCACGCCCAGCCGGTCCCAGTCGACGATCGCCGCGGGCTCCGCGCCCCGGTAGAGCAGGTTCAGCGGGTGGAAGTCGCCGTGCACCCAGCCGCCCGCGGAGCCCGGCGGCGGTCTGTGCCCGGCATGGCGCTCCAGCAGCGCGCGGCGCTCCACGAGCCGGTGCTCGGCGAGGGCGTCGAAGGCGTCGTGCGGCCGGGTGGCCCGCGCCAGGGACAGCAGTTCGTCGATGAGCGCGAAGGTCTCCTCGGGGTCGGCGCTCTCGTACTCGCCGCGTTCTGTGTGGTCGACCTCCATGACCTGGTCGAGGCAGGTGTGGACGAGGCCCAGGAGGGAGCCGAGCCGCCGGGACTGGGCCGTCGTGAGGTGGGCGCCGTCGCGGTGGCGGCCGTCGACCCAGGGGTGCAGGGCGTAACAGCGGCCGCCGATCACCGCGACCGTGCCGCCCTCGGTGTCCTCGACGGGCGGGGCGACCGGGACGCCGAGCGCCTGGAGACGTTTGGTCGCCCGGTGCTGGCGGGCGATGGCCTCGCGGTCGCCGTCGAGGTGGTGTTTGAGGAAGTAGGCGCCGCGGGTGGTGGACAGCCGGTAGCCGCGGTTGAGGAGGCCCAGGGTGACCGGCTCGCAGGACAGTGGTTCGCCCGGGTCCTCGTAGCGGCGCAGAAGCGGACCGAGGGGTGGGGCGGTTGCAGATGAGCGCGGCACCCGCCAGATGTTAGATCACGCAGCGTGTCGGGTGGGACGCTCTTCGAGATAGTCCATCGTGTGCACGGTCACGAACCGGGGTTCGATCCGCAGATAGACGGGATCGAACGCCTCGCCGTTCATGTGGTGCGGCTGCTCCCCGAAGAGCCGCAGCATCTCCTCGGACGGCTGGACCACCTCCGCCGTACCGCTGAACTGCACGGACCAGCGGACCGCCGCACCGGAGTTGAGGTTGTCCGCGCCGTAGGCCACCACGCTGCCGTTGCACGCGCTGTGGTAGCCGAAACCGCGGTGTATCCGCAGGAGGACGCTGCCGTCCAGCACGATGTGCCGGGCCGGCGCGACGAACGGCATGGCCCGCATGCTCGTCGCCAGCCGGCCGTACGGCACGCGTCCGAGCAGTTCGACCGCGCGGGCTTCCTCGGTGGACATCACTCCACTCTCCGTGACGGACGGCCTGCCCGGAAGGGCCCGCCGCCCTCGGCCCGCAGGGACGAAGGTCCCGGTGGCGAGGGCCGGAACGGGTCAGCCCGGACGGGTGAGGCGGGGCGTCAGCGGTACTCGCGCTCCGCCTGTATCCGGGCCACGTAGGCGGCGGCCTGTGAACGCCGCTCCATGCCCAGTTTGGACAGCAGGCTCGAGACGTAGTTCTTGATGGTCTTCTCGGCGAGGTGCAGCCGCTCGCCGATGACCCGGTTGGTCAGTCCCTCGCCGATCAGGTCCAGGATCCTGCGTTCCTGCTCGGTCAGGGAAGCCAGCTTCTCGTCGCTCTTCGGGCTGTTGCCGCCCCGCAGCCGCTCCAGCACCCGGGCGGTCGCCACGGGGTCGAGCAGCGACCGGCCGGCCGCCACGTCCCGCACCGCCGTCAACAGCTCGTTCCCGCGGATCGCCTTCAGTACGTATCCCGACGCGCCGGCCATGATCGCGTCGAAAAGTGCCTCGTCGTCGGAGAACGAGGTGAGCATCAGACATTTGATGTGCTCATCGGCGGAACGAACCTCGCGGCAGACCTCGACACCGCTGCCGTCGGGCAGCCGAACATCGAGAATGGCGACATCAGGGCTGGTCGCAGGGATTCTGACCAGGGCGTCTGCCGCCGTGCCCGCCTCTCCGACGACCTCGATGTCCTCCTCGCCGGAGAGCAGTTCGTGGACTCCGCGGCGCACGACCTCATGATCGTCAAGAAGAAATACGGTGATTTTTCCGTCTTCGGGCACGAAAGCAGTCTCACACATCTACTCTTCCCGTGCCCGGGGTGCCCGGGATAACGTGCCCGTGTTCCGGCGGCCTGCAAGGCTGTGACCAGTGGTTGTTCCCGTATTTCGCGATTTACTTGGATATCCAAGCAAAATCGCAGGTCAAATGGGGTTTCGCAGTAATGCGGCCCACTGGGTAACGTGCCTTTGGCAGGGCGCTCGCCGGGGCACCTGTCACGCCTGTTCCCGGCTGCGTCGCACCCACCCCGTGCACGGGTACTGGAATCAGGCGAGCCGCACTGGTTTACCCGGCGAACCCGGGGGCCGGACCGACGGAGGAGCACGCACGTGACCGTGGAGAGCACTGCCGCGCGCAAACCGCGACGCAGCAGCAAGCGCGTCAGCGCCGCGAAGAAGCCACAGGGCTCGGAGCCCCAGCTCGTACAGCTGCTGACGCCCGAGGGCGAGCGGATCGAGCACCCCGAGTACAGCATCGATCTGACGCCCGAGGAGCTGCGCGGCCTGTACCGCGACATGGTTCTCACGCGCCGCTTCGACGCCGAGGCCACCTCCCTGCAGAGGCAGGGAGAGCTCGGGCTGTGGGCATCACTGCTGGGCCAGGAGGCCGCACAGATCGGGTCGGGTCGCGCGCTGCGCGACGACGACTACGTCTTCCCGACCTACCGCGAGCACGGTGTCGCCTGGTGCCGCGGTGTCGACCCCACCAATCTGCTCGGCATGTTCCGCGGTGTGAACCACGGTGGGTGGGACCCGAACACCAACAACTTCCACCTGTACACGATCGTCATCGGCTCGCAGACGCTGCACGCCACCGGCTACGCGATGGGCGTGGCCAAGGACGGTGCCGACTCGGCCGTGATCGCGTACTTCGGTGACGGCGCGTCCAGCCAGGGCGACGTCGCGGAATCGTTCACCTTCTCCGCGGTCTACAACGCTCCCGTGGTGTTCTTCTGCCAGAACAACCAGTGGGCGATCTCGGAGCCGACCGAGAAGCAGACCCGGGTGCCGCTCTACCAGCGCGCCCAGGGCTTCGGCTTCCCCGGTATCCGCGTCGACGGCAACGACGTGCTCGCCTGCCTGGCCGTGACCCGGTCCGCGCTGGAGCGCGCCCGCCGCGGCGAGGGCCCGACCCTGGTCGAGGCGTTCACCTACCGCATGGGCGCGCACACCACCTCGGACGACCCGACGAAGTACCGGGCCGACGAGGAGCGCCAGGGGTGGGAGGCGAAGGACCCGATCCTGCGGCTCCGTACGTATCTGGAGAACGCCGTTCTCGACAAGAACGAGGCCGAAGCCTTCTTCACCTCCCTGGAGGAGGAGAGCGAGATGCTCGGCAAGCGGGTCCGTGAGGCGGTGCGGGCCATGCCCGACCCGGACGACCTGGCGATCTTCGAGAATGTCTACGCAGACGGGCACGCCCTCGTCGACGAGGAGCGCGCTCAGTTCCTCGCGTACCAGGCGTCCTTCGCCGAGGAGGGCAACTGATCATGGCCGCCACCAAACTTCCCCTCGCCAAAGCGATCAACGAATCGCTGCGCAAGGCCCTGGAGACCGACCCCAAGGTCCTGATCATGGGTGAGGACGTCGGCAAGCTCGGCGGTGTCTTCCGGGTCACCGACGGACTGCAGAAGGACTTCGGCGAGGAGCGGGTGATCGACACCCCGCTCGCCGAGTCCGGCATCGTCGGCACGGCGATCGGTCTCGCGCTGCGCGGCTACCGGCCCGTCGTGGAGATCCAGTTCGACGGCTTCGTCTTCCCGGCGTACGACCAGATCGTCACCCAGCTCGCGAAGATGCACGCCCGCGCGCTCGGCAAGATCAAGATGCCGGTCGTCATCCGCATTCCCTACGGCGGCGGCATCGGCGCGGTCGAGCACCACTCCGAGTCCCCCGAGGCGCTCTTCGCCCATGTGGCGGGCCTCAAGGTGATCTCGCCGTCGAACTCCTCCGACGCCTACTGGATGATGCAGCAGGCCATCCAGAGCGACGACCCGGTCATCTTCTTCGAGCCCAAGCGCCGTTACTGGGACAAGAGCGAGGTCGACACCGAGGCGATCCCCGGACCCCTCCACACCGCCCGTGTCCTGCGGACCGGCACCGACCTCACACTGGCCGCGTACGGTCCGATGGTGAAGGTCTGCGTCGAGGCCGCGGCCGCCGCGGAGGAGGAGGGCAAGTCCATCGAGGTCCTGGACCTGCGATCGATGTCGCCCATCGACTTCGACACCATCCAGACGTCGGTCGAGAAGACCCGCCGGCTGGTCGTGGTGCACGAGGCCCCCGTCTTCTACGGCTCCGGCGCGGAGATCGCCGCTCGCATCACCGAGCGGTGCTTCTACCACCTGGAGGCTCCGGTGCTCAGGGTCGGCGGGTTCCATGCGCCGTATCCGCCGGCGCGGCTCGAGGAGGAGTACCTCCCGGGTCTTGACCGGGTGCTGGACGCCGTCGACCGCTCGCTCGCGTACTGAGGAGTGCCGTGACCATGACTCAAGACACTTCGCTTCGCTTCCGCGAGTTCAAGATGCCCGACGTGGGCGAGGGACTCACCGAGGCGGAGATCCTCAAGTGGTACGTGCAGCCCGGCGACACGGTGACCGACGGCCAGGTGGTGTGCGAGGTCGAGACGGCGAAGGCGGCCGTCGAGCTGCCCATCCCGTACGACGGGATCGTGCACGCCCTGCGCTTCGAGGAGGGCACGACGGTCGACGTCGGCACCTCGATCATCACGATCGACGTGGCGCCCGGCGGCGGTGACGCGGCCCCGGACGACCAGCCCGCGGCACAGACGGAGGCCGCGCCGGTCGCGCCCGCCGCCGAGGAGGAGGCTCCCAAGGGACGCCAGCCGGTCCTCGTCGGCTACGGCGTCGCCGAGACCTCCTCCAAGCGCCGCCCGCGCAAGCCGGGCGCCGGGCAGGGCGTACCGGCCCAGCCCGCCGCCGAGGGTGCGGGCTCGCACCAGCCGCAGGCCGCGGCGCCGCAGAGCCCCGCCGCCGCGATCCAGGCCGAGATGAACGGGCACGGCGGCACCGCCGCACTGCCCCGCCCGCTGGCCAAGCCCCCGGTCCGCAAGCTCGCCAAGGACCTGGGCATCGATCTGGCGACGGTCACCCCGACCGGACCGGACGGCATCATCACCCGGGAGGACGTCCACGCGGCGGCCGCCCCGGCGGCTGCGCCCGCGCAGGCCCCGGCGCCCGCTCCGGCCCCCGAGCCCGTGGCCGCCGCCGCGGTGCCCGCGCCGGTCGCGGCCGGTGCGCGGGAGACGCGCATCCCGATCAAGGGGGTGCGCAAGGCCACCGCGTCCGCGATGGTCGGCAGCGCGTTCACGGCTCCGCACGTCACGGAGTTCATCACCCTCGACGTGACGCGGACCATGAAGCTCGTCGACGAACTCAAGGCCGACAAGGACATGGCCGGGCTGCGGGTCAACCCGCTGCTGCTGATCGCCAAGGCGCTGCTGGTCGCGATCAAGCGCAACCCCGGCGTCAACGCCGCCTGGGACGAGGCGGGCCAGGAGATCGTTCAGAAGCACTACGTGAATCTGGGCATCGCGGCGGCCACCCCGCGCGGACTGATCGTGCCGAACATCAAGGACGCGCACGACAAGACCCTGCCCGAACTGGCGCAGGCGCTGGGCGAGCTGGTCGCCACCGCCCGTGAGGGGAAGACCACCCCGGCGGCGATGCAGGGCGGCACGGTGACCATCACCAACGTCGGCGTCTTCGGCGTCGACACCGGTACGCCGATCCTCAACCCCGGCGAGTCCGCGATTCTGGCGGTCGGTGCGATCAAGCTCCAGCCGTGGGTCCACAAGGGCAAGGTCAAGCCCCGTCAGGTCACCACGCTCGCGCTCTCCTTCGACCACCGTCTGGTCGACGGCGAGCTGGGCTCCAAGGTGCTCGCGGATGTCGCGGCGGTCCTGGAGAACCCGAAGCGGCTGATCACCTGGGCCTGATCGGCCCGTACCGGCTCTGACCGGTGCTGAACGACGAGGTCCCGTGACGCCAGGCGTCACGGGACCTCGTTCGGTTCACCGGTGGGTCCGGTGGATCAGTCGCGCTGCGCCCCGGCGGGGAGCGAACGCACCTTCATCGTCTTGGCGGTGGTGGAGCCGAAGCCGAAGTCCAGCAGCTTCGCCGCGTCCTTGGTGCGCTCGGTGACGCTGGAGCTGCCGAGGACGACGCCGACGTACGTCTTGGTGCCGCGGGTGGCGGCGAAGACGAGGCAGGGGCCGGCAGCCGTGCCGGTACCGGTCTTCACACCGATGGCGCCGCTGTACGAGCCGAGCAGGGTGTTGGTGTTGTACCAGGTGTACGTGCGGGTGCCGCCGGTGCTCGTCGTCGCCGTGGTCTTGTACGACGTCGCCTTGACCACGTCACGGAAGACGGAGCTGCTCACCGCGTGGCGGGCGAGCTTCGCCAGGTCCCACGGGGTCGTGTAGTTGTTGCCCTTGGCGGAGATGCCGTCGAACGAGTCGAACTTGGTGTTGACCAGACCCAGTTGCTTGGCCTTGGCGTTCATCTTGCCGATGAACGAGGCGGTGCGGGCGGCGGTCGTCGTCCCCGTGCCGTAGGTGTCGGCGAGGGCGTACGCGGCGTCGCAGCCGGACGGCAGCATCATGGCGGAGAGCAGCTGGCGGACCGTCAGCTTGTCGCCGGTGCGCAGGTCCGCGGTGCTCGCGCCCTGCTTGACAACGTAGTCGCGGTACACCTGCTTGACGGTGACCTTCTTGTTGAGGTCCACGCCCTTGATCGTGAGAACCGTGATGGCGGTCACGAGCTTCGTGGTGCTCGCCATCTGCCGGCGGGTGTTGTTGGCCTTGCCGTAGATCGGCTTGGCGTCGAGCTGGTCGAGCAGGAAACCGCCCTTGGCGGTGATGGACGGGATCGGCTGCGCGGCTTGCGCGGGTGCGGCGAGGGGTGAAGCCGTCAGCAGCAGACCGCTCGCGAGAGCGAGCGTGGCTGCTCTGCGCAGGCCCTTGTGGCTCGATATCACAGAAAACGCTCCGAGTTCGCAAATGCGTCTAAACAAGTCCGAAGGGGACACGGCGAAAAGAGGGTCCCGTTACGAGACTCGTGACCGGCCCCGAAGGATGTAGTCGTGTGTGCATCTTGTCGGACTTTTTTGGCTGTGCTTGACGGTGCTCACCCGTCCCGGCTGTCCGTCCTGCATCGTGGACATGGCTTTCTGATGCACCTGTCTTGTATCTAAGCTGTGCGCATGCCTGCCGCAGCCCCCGCCGCCGACCGCGTCTACACCCACGTCAAGCAGGCAGTCCTCGACCGCCGCTACGAGGGCGGGACCCTTCTCACCGAGGGCGAACTGGCCGACGCCGTAGGGGTGTCCCGCACGCCCGTCCGTGAGGCCCTCCTCAAGCTGGAGGTCGAAGGGCTGATCAAGCTCTACCCGAAGAAGGGCGCCCTCGTCCTCGCCGTCTCCGCGCAGGAGATCGCCGACGTGGTGGAGACCCGGCTGCTCGTCGAGGAGCACGCAGCCCGCAAGGCCGTGCCCGCCCCGCCGCAGCTGCTCGCCCGTCTCGAAGAGCTCCTGGAGCAGCAGAAACGGCAGGTCCAGGAGGGCGACTTGGCGGCGGTGGCGGTCACCGACCGGTGCTTCCACGCCGAGATCGTCCGCAGCGGCGGCAACGAGATCCTGTCCCGCCTCTACGACCAACTCCGCGACCGGCAGCTGCGGATGGGCGTCGCCGTGATGCACGCCCATCCCGACAGGATCACCAAGAACGTCGCCGAGCACAGCGAGATCCTGGAAGCCCTGCGGGCCGGCGACCCGGACCGGGCCGCGGCCCTCGTCCACCGGCACGTCGGCTGGTTCAGCAACCTGGCGCGGGGCGAGGTCCGATGACGACCCACGCCGCGCTGCCGGGAGACCCTCCGGGCGGCCGCCGGGCCGCCGCCGTGTGGGGCATCGGCGTCGCCGTCTACTTCGTCGCCGTCATCTTCCGGACCTCCCTCGGCGTCGCCGGCCTCGACGCCGCCGACCGCTTCGATGTCAACGCCTCGGCGCTGTCCACCTTCTCCATACTCCAGCTGCTGGTCTACGCCGGCATGCAGATACCCGTCGGCCTGATGGTCGACCGGCTCGGCACCAAGAAGGTCCTGACGCTCGGCGTCGTGCTGTTCACCGTCGGACAGCTGGGCTTCGCGCTGGCCCCCTCGTACGGCACGGCGCTCGCCGCCCGCGCCCTGCTCGGCTGCGGCGACGCGATGACCTTCATCAGCGTGCTGCGGCTCGGCAGCCGCTGGTTCCCCGCCCGGCGCGGACCCCTCATCGGACAGGTCGCCGCGCTCTTCGGGATGGCCGGCAATCTCGTCTCCACCCTCGTCATCGCCCGCATGCTGCACGGCATGGGCTGGACCGCCACCTTCGCGGGCAGCGCCGGGGCCGGCGTGCTGGTCCTCGTGCTGATGCTGGTCTTCCTCAAGGACCACCCCGAGGGCCACGAACCGCCGCCCGCGCAGCACGCGGGAGCCGCGTTCGTCCGCAAACAGATCGCCCTGTCCTGGCGCGAGCCCGGCACCCGGCTCGGTATGTGGGTGCACTTCACCACCCAGTTCCCCGCCATGGTGTTCCTGCTGCTGTGGGGAATGCCCTTCCTGGTCGAGGCCCAGGGCCTGTCCCGGGAGACGGCCGGCTCGCTGCTGACCCTGGTCGTGCTCTCCAACATGGCGGTGGGGCTGGTGTACGGGCAGATCATCGCCCGCCACCACGCGGCGCGTGCGCCGCTCGCGCTCGGCACTGTCGGTGCGACCGCGCTTCTGTGGGCCGCCACGCTCGTCCACCCCGGCGACCACGCCCCGATGTGGCTGCTGATCACACTCTGCGCCGTGCTCGGCGCCTGTGGGCCGGCGTCGATGATCGGCTTCGACTTCGCCCGGCCGGCGAACCCGCCCCAGCGGCAGGGCACGGCGTCCGGGATCGTCAACATGGGCGGCTTCGTGGCGTCGATGACGACACTGCTCGCCGTGGGCGTGCTGCTGGACGCGACCGGCGACAACTACCGGATCGCGTTCTCCTCCGTGTTCGTGCTGGAGGCGCTGGGGATCACCCAGATCCTGCGCCTGCGGGCGCGCACAGCGCGCCGGGAACGGGAGCGGCTGGTGGCGAGCAGGGTGGAGGCGGTGCACGTCCCGGCGTAGGGACCCGCACCGGGCTGGGCGCTGCGTGCCCCGGGCGGACCGCCTCGGACCGTGCTGCCCCGAGCGCACTGCCCCGAGCGCACTGCCCCGGACCGCACTGCCGCGGACCGCGTGCCCGGGTGGACCGGCGCGGTGGCCGGCAGGGTCCCGGGCGTTCCTCGACCTCGGTCGCACCGCCCGAGCGTCAGGGCGTGACCGCGAACTCCCGCAGGATCGCGGTGGCCAGATCCTGGTCGCCGTCCACCTTCACCCGGTCCACCGCCGCCGTCGCCCGCATGCGGCCGCACGCCAGCCGGTGGTACGTCTCCCAGTCCATGGCCAGGGTCACGACGGGCCCCAACGAGGGTGCGCCGTCGACCGTTCCGCGTCCGTCCGCGTCCACCCGGACCGTGCGCAGGAACTCGACCGGACCGTGAACATCGAAGACAACCGCCGAGTTCGGCGGTGCGCCCGCGTCCTTGGCGACCGTCTTCGGCAGCGCCTCCAGCAGGCAGTCCCGGGTGATGTAGGCACCGGGGGAGTCCTCGTTGCCCGGCCGGCCGATGGCGGCCCGCAGATCCTGCTCGTGCACCCAGAGGTCGAACGCACGCATCCGCATGGCGAGTTCGAGGGTCTGCTCGGCGCCCAGCGGCGCGCGGACCACCGCGTCGGGACCGCGGGTCTCGTTGCGCAGCTGGCGGGCGCGCCGGATCATCGTGTACTCGAGCTCGGAGGTCATCTCCGGCGCCGTGTGGTGGCGCCGCACATCGACCTGCATCTCCATGTAGCGCGCGAAGTCGCTCTGCACGTGGTAGAGATCACGCGGCAGTGTGTGGATCGGCCGGGGATCGCCGAGCATCTCGCACTCCATGCCGATGACGTGCGAGACCAGGTCACGCACCGACCAGGCGGGGCACGGCGTCGGACGGTTCCACTCACCCTCGACGAGCGGCTGCACCAGCTCGGCTATCGCTTCAAGGGAGTGAGTCGAGGCGTCGGCGTAGGTCTGGAGGCTGGGATGGACGGTCACGGGACCCCTCGGCGGTTCTGCGGTACGCGGGCTGGGCTGCTGCTGACTGCTGGGCTGCGTGGGAGGCTCGGCAGTTAAGTTACGCTGCCGAGCGTCACCCCGGCAGTGCTTTCGTGTGACGATCGTAGGCCCGCCCCGAGGGCTCGAATGCCAGGACGGTGGTAGTGTGCGCGCCTCCCTCATCCAGATCGCAGCAGACCCGGACGAAACGGTCAATTCCCGTAGACAGCGTGCGGCTTCACTCGTTCGTGAGCAGCGCGGTGCGGATCTGGTGGTCCTGCCCGAGTTGTGGCCGGTCGGAGCGTTCGCGTACCAGTCGTTCGAGGCCGAGGCCGAGACACCGGCCGGGCCGACGTACGAGGTGATGGCCGAAGCCGCGAGGGACGCGGGTGTCTGGCTGCACGCGGGTTCGATCGTCGAACGCGACCCCGACGGCACGCTCTACAACACCTCCCTCGTCATCTCCCCCACGGGCGACCTCGCGGGCACCTACCGCAAGATCCACCGCTTCGGATTCGACAAGGGCGAGGCGGTGATGATGGGCGCGGGCGGGGACCTGGCGACGGTCGCGCTGCCCGACCTGACCATCGGCCTCGCCACCTGTTACGACCTGCGCTTCCCCGAGCTCTTCCGGGGCCTGGTCGACGCGGGGGCCGGCCTGTTCGTCGTTCCCGCGGGCTGGCCCGCCCGCCGCCGCGGCCACTGGACCCTGCTGGCCCGCGCCCGCGCGGTCGAGAACCAGGCGTACGTCCTCGCCTGCGGTACCGCGGGCACCCATGGGGGCGTCGAACAGGCGGGGCACAGCATCGTGGTCGACCCGTGGGGCGAGGTGCTCGCCGAGACGGGGCCGGGCGAGGAGATCCTGACCGTCGACCTCGACCCCGCGAAGGTGGCGGCGACGAGGGACCAGTTCCCGGTGCTGAAGGACCGGCGCCTCGGTGTGGTGGCGCCCGACATCCTGCGCTGAGCCCCCCGCACCCGGACCCTCCGGGGCGGGGCACGGTCGCTCAGTCCTCCTCGCGCTCCTTCTCCGCCATCCGGATCACACACACGGCCACGGCGATCATCAGCGCGGCGTCCGCGTCCTCCCGGACCACGTTGACGGCGTACGTCTCCCGCACGTGGAACCACTGCCGCGAGATGTGCGCGAGCAGCTCACCCTCGTACTCGACGACGAACTCCCGGTCGAGGATGCGCCCGCTGACATCGAGCTCGGTGCCCTCGGCGAGGGTGACGCGGTAGTGATTGCGCAGCAGCGACAGCCGCTTCCTGCGGATGGTGGCGAGGGTGCTGTCGTCGCGCTCGATGGTCATGGTGTCCCGCAGGCTGATCAGCTTCTTGCGGAGCGTGACCAGGATCGTGCCGTTCGGGTCCTTGAGCTCCAGGGTGTCCCGGAGACGCAGCGCCTTGCCGTCGACGAGGAAGGCGTGACGGCCCTGCTCGTCCTCGATCCAGTAGTCGTCGCCGATCGCGAAGATTTTGTCGCGCACGAGATATTTCATGCGGAATGCGTACCCCCGGCGGCGACGGTGGATGGGGGTCCGGGCGCACGTGCACGCGTTCGGGCGCCCGTGCCCGTCGCGTCAGTCGCCGACCTGGTGTTCCACTCGGTGGCGGATGTAGTCGTCCGGATGGGACCGGGCTATGGCCACCGCCGCGTCCACCAGGCTGTGGAACTCCGCGGGATAGGCGGACTTCCGCAGTGACAGACCCGGCAGGATGCAGCGCCGGACGTCCACGTGCTCGTTGCTCACGAACTCGCGCAGAGCGGTCTCGTTCCACTCGGCCACCACGCCCGCGCGGTCGGCGGGCTCCGGCTTCCCGATCGCTCCGGGGTTCTGGGCCCGTACGCGGGGCATCCGCGGGGGCAGGGCCGACCAGTACCAGGCACGCGCGGCGCCGGCCCGTTCGTGGTCCGTGCCCGCCTTCAGATAGGCCAGCAGCGCGGATTGGACCCGTCGCTGACCGAATGCGTTGAGGGCCGGCTCGACGAACTGGCGGTTGAAGCTCGGATCGGGATCGTGGACGGCCGCCCTGACCAGCGTGTCGAACGACTCCTCGGAGAGGGTCAGGCCGCGGAGGCAGGCGCTGCGCAACGCGGTCCTGATGTGCTGCACCCATGTCCGCCGGCCGCCCGGCTCCGGTTCCGGCTCCGCAAGGAGACCGGCATCGAGACCGAGGATCCGGACGACGTCCACCAGACTCCTGGCGAAGACCTCCCGGCCGTCCTCCGTCCTCCCGGGCAGTGCCATGAACCCGTGCGTCGTCGCCGCGTCACCGGCAGCCGTCTCGTTCCCGTCCGCAGACAATCGTCTCTCCCCCTGTCGTAGGCCCTGTCGTGGGCCTGCAATCCGGCATTCACACCCAGGTGGCAAGCTTGAACCATGAACGATGCCGCCCCGGCGCCCACCCCCGCGCCCCGCAAGCGTGCCCGCGTCCGTGCCCCTGAACTGGTCGGCAAGGGCGGCTGGCTCAACACCGGAGGCAAAGAGCTCACCCTCGCAGACCTGCGAGGTAAGTGCGTTGTTGTGGACTTTTGGACATTTTGCTGCATCAACTGCCTTCACGTCCTCGACGAACTCCGCGATCTCGAGGAGAAGCACCGCGACACCGTCGTGATCATCGGCGTCCACTCGCCCAAGTTCGTGCACGAGGCCGAGCACCAGGCCGTCGTCGACGCCGTCGAGCGGTACCAGGTGCACCACCCCGTCCTGGACGATCCCGAGCTCGCCACCTGGAAGCAGTACGCCGTCCGCGCCTGGCCCACCCTCGTCGTGATCGACCCCGAGGGATACGTCGTCGCGCAGCACGCCGGTGAGGGGCATGCGCACGCCATCGCCAGGCTCGTCGAGGAGCTGGAGGCCGAGCACGAGGCCAAGGGGACGCTGCGGCGCGGGGACGGGCCCTATGTGGCGCCCGAGCCCGTCGCCACCGATCTGCGCTTCCCCGGCAAGGCCGTGCTGCTGCCGTCCGGGAACCTCCTCGTCTCCGACTCCACCCGCGATCAGCTCGTCGAGCTGGAGCCCGACGGGGAGAACGTCGTACGGCGGATCGGGGACGGGATCCTCAACGAGCCGCAGGGGCTCGCGCTGCTGCCCGACGGGCGGGTCGCCGTAGCCGACACCGTGAACCACACCATCCGTGCGTACGACCCGGAGACCGGCGCGTTCGAGACGCTCGCCGGGACCGGCCGGCAGTGGTGGCAGGGGTCGCCCACCAGCGGTCCCGCGCTCGATGTGGCGCTGTCCTCGCCGTGGGACGTGGCCTGGTGGGGCGGGAAGCTGTGGATCGCCATGGCGGGCGTCCACCAGCTGTGGACGTACGACCCGGAGACCGGGACCGTCGAGGCCGCGGCCGGCACCACCAACGAAGGGCTCGTCGACGGACCCGCCGCCGAGGCCTGGTTCGCGCAGCCGTCGGGGCTCGCCGCCACCGAGGAGCGGCTGTGGATCGCCGACTCGGAGACGTCCGCCCTGCGCTGGATCGACCCGGATCTCGAGGTGCACACGGCGGTCGGCACGGGACTGTTCGACTTCGGGCACCGGGACGGGCCGGCGGACCAGGCCCTCCTCCAGCACCCGTTGGGGGTCACCGCCCTGCCGGACGGGTCGGTTGCCGTGAGCGACACGTACAACCACGCGCTGCGCCGCTACGACCCGGTGAGCGGCGAGGTCAGCACGCTGGCCACGGATCTGCGGGAGCCCTCAGGGGCCGTTCTCGTCGGTGACGACATCGTCGTGGTGGAGTCGGCCCGGCACCGGCTGACCCGGCTGCGGCTGCCGGACGAGGCGGTACGGGTCGAGGCCGTCGCGCACCGGACACAGCGTGCGGCGACCGAGGTCGCCGGTGGCACGCTCCGACTGGACGTGGTCTTCCAGGCCCCGGCCGGCCAGAAGCTCGACACCCGCTACGGGCCCTCCACCCGGCTGCTCGTCTCCTCGACGCCGCCCGAGCTGCTGGTGGCCGGCGAGGGCGCCGGGACCGATCTGTCGCGGGAGCTGGACATCGATCCGGCGGTGGGCGAGGGCGTGCTGCACATCTCGGCGATGGCGGCGTCCTGCGACGACGATCCGGAGAACGAGTACCCGGCCTGCCATGTGCATCAGCAGGACTGGGGCGTCCCGGTGAAGGTGACGGCGGACGGGGCGGCCCGGCTGCCGCTGGTCCTGGCGGGGATGGACGAGGGCCGCCAGTAGCCCTTCGTGTACGGGAGGTGCGCCCACGCCGCGCTGGCCACAAGCCGTCTTGCGACCGCACGCACCGGACGCTCCCCCTACGCCCTGCGGGCGTGGGGAACCCCCAGTGCTTGACGGGCAGACATTGCTGGTCGAGGCACTGGCTCCGGACAGCGCCCAGCCGCGATGGGGCTAGTGGAACAGGCCCTGCCGCCAGGCCGGTCGGCCGGCCGCGCCGTCCAGGCAGCCAGCCACCCACAGGCCCGGGTCGTACGACGCCTTGCGTCCGCCCCAGCCCTCGGCGTGCAGCCGTGCGCACCCGCCGGCCAGGAGGTCCTTCACCTCCTGGCCGGTGCGGTCGTACTGCCGGACGCGGTTGCCCTGGAGGAAGCCGGATTCGTACGCCACGTCCTCGGCCCACGGCGGCCGGTCGTGGTGCCGGTCGATGAGCACCCAGGCACCGGTGGCGAGGACGGCGGCCGCCGAGGCGAGCGCGAGCAGCAGCGTGCGGCGCGAGGGGCCGGTGTGGTGGACGGCGACCGTGTCATGACCGAGCAGAACCATGGGCACCACGGTGCCGTCCGGGGCCTTTCCCGGATGTTTCGTGGTCGCCGAACGCGCCGCCGGGGCGCGGGAGTTCAGCCCTCCAGGAACGACGCGATCGCGTTCGCGAGCAGATAGGGGTCGTCGGAGCCGCACAGTTCCCGCGCGCTGTGCATGGACAGGATCGCCACACCGACGTCGACGGTCTGGATGCCGTGCCGGGCCGCCGTGATGGGGCCGATCGTGGTGCCGCACGGCATCGCGTTGTTCGACACGAACGTCTGCCACGGCACGCCGGCCTTCTCGCAGGCCGCGGCGAACACCGCGCGGCCGCTGCCGTCGGTGGCGTAGCGCTGGTTGACGTTGACCTTGAGGATGGGGCCGCCGTTGGCGCGCGGGTGGTGCGTGGGGTCGTGGCGCTCCGCGTAGTTGGGGTGCACGGCGTGGCCGGTGTCGGAGGACAGGCACACGGTGCCGGCGAAGGCCCGGGCCTTGTCCTCGAAGCTGCCGCCGCGGGCGAAGACCGAGCGTTCCAGGACCGTGCCGAGCAGGGGGCCGTCGGCGCCGGTGTCGGACTGGGAGCCGTTCTCCTCGTGGTCGAAGGCGGCGAGTACGGGGATGTACGGCAGGTCGGACGATGCGGAGACGGCGGCGAGTGCGGCGGTGGCCGCGTGCACGGACAGCAGGTTGTCCATGCGCGGTCCGGCGAGCAGTTCGCGGTCGCGGCCGAGGTAGGCGGGCCGCTCCACGGAGTGCACCATGAGGTCCCAGCCGGTGACGTCGCCCTCGGTGAGACCGGCCTCCTCTTCGAGGAAGTGGATGAGGTCGCCCTCGTGGGCGTCGCCCAGGCCCCAGATCGGCTGCATGTGGCGCTGCTTGTCGAGCTTGAGGCCGTCGGTGTGCACGGAGCGGTCGAGGTGGATCGCCAGCTGGGGCACGCGCAGCAGCGGCCGGTCGATGTTCACCAGGCGGTGGGACCCGTCGCGCAGGCTCAGCCGGCCGGCGAGCCCGAGGTCGCGGTCGAGCCAGCTGTTGAGGAGCGGGCCGCCGTAGACCTCGACGGCGACCTGCCGCCAGCCGTGCGCACCGGTGTCGGGCAGCGGCTTGACGCGCAGGTTCGGGGAGTCGGTGTGGGCGCCGACGATCCGGAAGGGGGTGTGCGCGGTCGCTCCCTCCGGCACGAACCAGGCGATGATCGCGCCGCCGCGGAGCACGAACCGGCCACCGGTGGTCCCGTCCCAGGCGTCGGTCTCCTGCACCTGGCGGAAGCCGGCCTTCTCCAGCCGTTCGGCCGCGGTCGCCACCGCGTGGTACGGCGTCGGCGAGGCCGTCAGGAAGGACATGAGGTCGTCGGTGTGTCCGCGGTCGAAGCGGGCGGGGGCGCTGCTGCTCATGGAGCCACCTTAACGAGGGCGCCGCGGCGGGCGGAAAGAGGAAAGCGGCCCGCCCCCCGGAGGGAGCGGGCCGCACGAAGCGTGGTCCGTCAGAAGGACGCCTCGTCAAGGTCCATCAGCGAGAGGTCAACGGTTTCCGCGAGGGCGCGCTCGGCGGAGACGCCCGGCAGGATGGTGGCGGCGAAGAACTTCGCGGCCGCGATCTTGCCGCGGTAGAACGCCACGTCCTTGGCCGACGCGGTCTCCAGCTTCTCGGCCGCGACGGCCGCGCCGCGCAGCAGCAGGTAGCCGACGACGACGTCGCCGGAGGCCATCAGCAGACGCGTGGTGTTGAGGCCGACCTTGTAGATGTTCTTGACGTCCTCGCCGGTGGCGATGAGGTCGTTCGTCATGGTGCCGACGATCGCCTCGAGGTCCACCGCCGCCTTGGCGAGCGCGTCGCGGGCCGGGGCCAGCTCCTCGCCGCCGGTGCCGACCGCGAGGAACTTCTTGATCTCCTCGGAGAGGGCGTTCAGCGCCTGGCCCTGGTCGCGGACGATCTTCCGGAAGAAGTAGTCCTGGCCCTGGATGGCGGTGGTGCCCTCGTAGAGGGTGTCGATCTTGGCGTCCCGGATGTACTGCTCGACCGGGTACTCCTGGAGGTAGCCGGAGCCGCCGAAGGTCTGGAGCGACTGGGCGAGCTGCTCGTAGGACTTCTCGGAGCCGTAGCCCTTGACGATCGGCAGCAGCAGGTCGTTGAGGGCGACGAGGGCGGCGGTGTCCTCGCCCGCGGTCTCCTTGGCGGCGATCTCGTCCTGGATGGACGCCGTGTAGAGGACCATGGCGCGCATGCCCTCGGCGTACGCCTTCTGCGTCATCAGCGAGCGGCGCACGTCGGGGTGGTGCGTGATGGTGACCTTGGGCGCGGTCTTGTCCGCGAAGTTCACCAGGTCCTGGCCCTGGACGCGCTCCTTGGCGTACTCCAGCGCGTTCAGGTAGCCGGTGGAGAGGGTGGCGATGGCCTTCGTGCCGACCATCATCCGGGCGAACTCGATGATCATGAACATCTGGCGGATGCCGTCGTGCTTGTCGCCGATCAGCCAGCCCTTGGCGGGGTGCTGGTCGCCGAACGTGATCTCGCACGTGTTGGACGCCTTGAGGCCCATCTTGTGCTCGACGTTCGTGGCGTACACGCCGTTGCGCTCGCCCAGCTCGCCGGTCTCCCAGTCGAAGTGGAACTTCGGGACCAGGAAGAGGGACAGGCCCTTGGTGCCCGGTCCGGCGCCCTCGGGGCGGGCCAGCACGTAGTGGAGGATGTTCTCCTCCATGTCGTGCTCACCGGAGGTGATGAAGCGCTTCACGCCCTCGATGTGCCAGGAGCCGTCCTCCTGCTCGACGGCCTTGGTGCGGCCGGCGCCCACGTCCGAGCCGGCGTCCGGCTCGGTGAGGACCATGGTGGATCCCCAGCGCTTCTCGACGGCGATCTCGGCGACCTTCTTCTGCGCCTCGTTGCCCTCGGTGAAGAGGATGCCGGCGAAGGCCGGGCCCGAGGAGTACATCCATATGGCCGGGTTGGAGCCCAGCAGCAGCTCCGCGTACGACCAGATCAGGGAGCGCGGCGCGGTGGTGCCGCCGATCTCCTCGGGCAGGCCGAGGCGCCAGTACTCGGAGTCCATGAAGGCCTGGTAGCTCTTCTTGAAGGACGCCGGTACGGGCGCGGTGTTGGTCTCGGGGTCGAAAACCGGGGGGTTGCGGTCGGCGTCCGCGAAGGACTCCGCCAGCTCGTTCTCGGCGAGCCGGGCGACCTCCTCCAGGATGCTCTTGGCGGTGTCGACGTCCATCTCCGCGAACGGACCCGTGCCGTACAGCTTGTCGCGCCCGAGGACCTCGAAGAGGTTGAACTCGATGTCGCGGAGATTCGACTTGTAGTGCCCCATGGCGACGGCTCCGTAAGGATCGGGAGAAGGGTCGGACGGCGGACTTCTCGTCCACGTACCAGTAAGTAGCTACGATGATGCTACCCGTCGGTAATAAGATGCAACCCCTCTTGGGTGAACTGTGACTCGTTACTCTTGCGGGCATGTACGGCTATGACCAGAACCCGGGCGCTCAGCAGCAGTACGCCCCCCAGCAGCCATATGGGGGACAGCCGCACGGGCAGCCGCTGTATCCCGAGCCGTCGCCGCCGTCCCTCGCCGACGCCGTACGGGCCTTCACCACGGCTTCTCTGTCCGCGGAGGACTTCCAGCAGATCTTCGCGACCTCCAAGGTCTACTGCCCGCGGGGCGACAATCCGGGGTTCCTGGCGCTGCACAACACCCAGCAGCCGGTCATTCCGATGTTCACCTCCCTCAAGGAGCTGCGCAGGTACGCGGGCAAGGAGTCCAAGTACTTCGTGATCACCGGGGCCGAGGTCATCGACCTGCTGCCCACGGGGTACGGCTTCGTCCTCGACATGGAGGGTGAGCACCGCATGGTCTTCGACGCGAAGGCCGTCGAGCAGATGGTCGACTTCGCGATGCGGCGGATGTACGGCTGACGACGCCGCTCGCACGGCGCCCGGGAGGAATACCTCCCGGGCGTTTCTCGTTCCGGGTGGCAGGAAGTTCATCATTCAACTAAAGTGGTCGCACAAGGAGGTCCTCCCATGCCTGCAGTGACTGTCGAGAACCCGCTCACCCTGCCGCGCGTGTCCGCACCCGCGGACGCCGTGCCGCGGCCCGTCCTCGCGGTGACCACCGCGCCCAGCGGCTTCGAGGGGGAGGGTTTCCCGGTGCGCCGTGCGTTCGCCGGGATCAACTACCGCTACCTCGACCCGTTCATCATGATGGACCAGATGGGCGAGGTGGAGTACGCGCCGGGCGAGCCCAAGGGAACGCCCTGGCACCCGCACCGCGGCTTCGAGACCGTCACCTACCTGATTGACGGAACGTTCATCCACCAGGACAGCAACGGCGGCGGCGGAACCATCCAGGGCGGCGACACCCAGTGGATGACCGCGGGCTCCGGCCTGCTGCACATCGAGGCGCCGCCGGAGTCGCTCGTCATGTCCGGCGGGCTCTTCCACGGGCTCCAGCTCTGGGTGAACCTGCCCGCGGCCGACAAGATGATGGACCCCCGCTACCAGGACATCCGCGGCGGCCAGGTCCAGCTGCTCAGCACGCCCGACGGCGGTGCGCTGCTGCGCGTCATCGCGGGTGAGCTCGACGGTCACGAGGGCCCCGGCATCACGCACACGCCGATCACGATGATCCACGCGACGGTGCGTCCCGGCGCGCAGCTCACGCTGCCGTGGCGCGAGGAGTTCAACGGCCTCGCCTACGTCCTGGCCGGACGCGGCACGGTCGGCACCGACCGCAGGCCGGTCCGCACCGGGCAGACCGCGGTCTTCGGCGACGGCGGTTCGCTGACGGTGCGCGCGGACGAGACCCAGGACTCGAACGCTCCGGACCTGGAGATCGTGCTGCTGGGCGGCCGTCCGATCCGGGAGCCCATGGCGCACTACGGACCGTTCGTGATGAACACACAGGCCGAACTCCAGCAGGCCGTCGAGGACTTCCAGAAGGGCCGCCTCGGCACCGTCCCGGCCGTCCACGGGATGTAAGGGCGATCCTCCGGACCCCGCCGGGCGGCGTGCGCTTCCCGCACGCCGCCCGGCGGGGTCCGGGCCGTTCCGCCTCCCGGCGACTGCCACCTGATGGGGTGTCACCCGCCTGGCGGTGAACGGCGGGACGCGGCCGTCCGGCTGTGATCGGGTGGGGGCGTGCTGACCCTTCTGCCCGAGCCCGTGCGGCGCGTCACCGCCTGGTGCGTGGTCGCGCTCCTCGTGGCGGGGGTCGGCGCGGTCCTCATCTGGCTGATCAGCACCTTCCAGGCCGCCGTCACCCCGGTCCTGCTCGCCCTGCTCGGAACGGCCCTGCTGGGGCCGCTGCACCGGCGGCTCATCCGGATGAAGATGCACCGTTCGCTGGCCGCCGGGCTGACGTGTGCCGCCGTGGTCGCCGTCGTCGGCGGCGCCGGGTACATCGTCGTCAGCGCGCTGATCGAGACCGGCGACCAGATCGTGGCCTCGGTGCGGCAGGCGGCCAGGGACCTGGCGGGCCTTCTGGGGGCCGCCGGGACATCGCTCGACGATCTCGCCGCCAACGCCCGGGAGCTGCTGGGGAAGTTCGGCAGCACCGCCGCGTCCGGCGTCATCAGCGGACTGAGCGTGGTGGCCGAACTGATCGCCACCGCCGTCCTCGCCCTGCTGCTGATCTTCTTCTTTCTGCGGGACTCCCACAAGGCCGTCGGACTGGTGCGCTCCCTGGTGCCCGGATCGAGCGGAGACGCCGCCGAGGCCATGGGGCGGCGGGCCTTCGAGGCCGTCGCGGGCTTCATGCGGGGCACCACGTTCATCGCGCTGATCGACGCGCTGTGCATCACCGTCGGACTGCTGATCCTGCGGGTGCCGGGAGCGATGGGCCTCGGCGCCCTCGTCTTCGTCGGGGCCTACATCCCGTACCTCGGGGCCTTCCTCTCCGGCACGGTCGCCGTGCTCGTGGCGCTCGCCGACCGCGGTTTCGTGATCGCGCTGTGGGTGCTCGGGGTGGTGCTGGCCGTCCAGGTGCTGGAGGGCCATGTGCTCCAGCCCGTGATCCAGAGCCGTACGGTGCAGATGCACCCGGCCGTCGTCATGCTGGCGATCACCGCCGGAGCGGGCGTCGCCGGCATTCTCGGGATGCTGCTCGCCGTGCCTGTCACGGCCGCCGTGTTCGGGGTGATCGGCGAGCTGCGCACCCGCTACGCGGCGTCGGGCTCCGGCCCGGCGGGCGGCACCTCGCCGGACGCCGGGGACTCGTAGAGCTCGAACCAGATCGACTTCCCCTCGCCCCGCGGGTCCACCCCCCACGCGTCCGCGAGCATCTCCATCAACAGCAGGCCCCGCCCGGAGGAGGCCAGTTCGCCGGGGCGGCGCTTGTGCGGGAGTTCGTCGCTGGAGTCGGTGACCTCCACCCGCAGCCGGCGGGTGCTGTCCCGGCCGACGACCTCCGCGAGCAGCAGGGCGTTCCCGTCCGTGTGGACGAGCACATTGGTCACCATCTCCGAGACCATCAGCACCGCGGAGTCGACCTGCTCCGCGTCCGCCCAGTCGTGCAGCATCTCCCGCAACTGCCTGCGGGCCACCGCGATCCGTTCGGGCTCCGCCTGGGCCACGCTCATCGCGGTGCGCCGCGCCGCCTCGCGGTCGGGCGATCCGTCGCGGGAGATCAGCAGGACGGCGATGTCGTCCTCGCGCCGGTCGGCGAGCGGGCCGGTGGTGTAGTGGGAGCCGGGGCCGTGCACCGCCTGGACCAGCTGGTCGGCGAGCTCCTCCAGCGACCCGGACCCGTCGCTCTCCAGGACCGTGCGCAGCCGGGCCCACCCGGTGTCCAGATCGTGCCCGCCCGTCTCGATGAGCCCGTCGGTGCAGATCATCATCGTCTCGCCGGCCTGCAGCGTGAAGCTGGTCGTCGGGTAGTAGGTGTCCGGATCGATGCCCAGCGGCAGCCCGCCGTCGGTGGGCCGCATCAGCACCGTGCCGTCGGCCATCCTGACGGCCGGTTCCGGGTGGCCGGCGCGGGCGATCTCGATGCGGCCGGTCGACGGATCGGCCTCCAGATAGAGGCAGGTGGCGAACCGCGGGCTGGAGTGGTCCTCCTCGTCGTAGGTGTCCGTGATGCCGTGCAGAAAGCGGGAGGCCCGGGAGAGCACCGCGTCCGGCCGGTGCCCCTCGGAGGCGTAGGCGCGCAGCGCGATCCGCAGCTGGCCCATCAGCCCCGCGGCGCGCACGTCGTGGCCCTGGACGTCGCCGATCACCAGCGCCATCCGGCCCGACGGCAGGGGGATCATGTCGTACCAGTCGCCGCCGACCTGGAGGCCGCCGCCGGTGGGCACGTACCGGGCGGCCACCGACATCCCGGGGATCGCGGGCCCGAGCACCGGCATCATCGAGCGCTGGAGGCCCAGCGACAGCTCGCGCTCCGAGTCGGCGACACCCGCGCGGGCGAGCGCCTGCGCCAGCATGCGGGCGACGGTGGTGAGCACGGACCGCTCGTCGGGGGTGAAGGCCACCCGGTGCTTGAACGCCGCCATCCAGGCGCCGATCGTGCGCCCGGCGACGATCAGCGGCAGGAAGGCCCAGGACTGGCGGCCGAAGCGCTCGGCGAGCGGCCAGGTGGTGGGGTAACGGCGGCGGTACTCCGCAGGGGTGGGCAGATACGCGGCCCGGCCGGTGCGCACCACTTCGGCGGCCGGATAGTCCGTGTCCACCGACATGTCGAGGAAGGGGTGGTCGTCGTCCGCCTGGTGCCCGTGGTGGCCGATGATCGTGAGCCGGTCCCCCGTGACACCGAAGACCGCGAGCCCGTCCGGCGAGAATCCCGGCATCGAGAGGGAGGCGGCGACCCGCAGGACCTCCGCGGTGGAGCGGGCCTCGGCCAGGGCGCGGCCCGCGTCCAGCAGGAACGCCTCGCGGGAGCGCCGCCAGTCACCGGTGATGGCGGTCTGCGCCGCGGTGCCCTCCGTCGGCTCCGCGACCTCCTGGAGCATGCCGATCAGCAGGTAGCCGCCCTCCTGGGCGATGGGTCTGGAGCGGCTGCGGACGGTACGGAGCACCCGGCCGGCCTCGTCGACGATCCGCAGCCGGCCCTCGGCGAGCGTCCCCTCGGCGATGGCGAGGCTGACGACGCCGTTGATCTCGTTCCAGTCGACGGGGTGGAACCGGGAGCGCACGGTGCCCTCGGGGTACGTACCGGACTCGGCGGGCAGCTCGAGCAGCCGGGCGGCCCCCGCGTCGAGGGTGACGGTCCCGGATGCGTTGTCCCACCGCCACAGGCCGGTCGCGATCGCGGCCAGGACGTCCTCGGTGCGCATTGCCTCACTTTATTCCGATCTTCGGTCCGATGACGTCCCGGGGGGCGGGGGCCGGACGGCCGATGATCTACGGCGGCAGGGCGGTCCGAGGAGCGGCCAAGCGGGGCATGTATATGCCAATGAGGCGAAGGGGGGCCGGGCGGTAACCTTGACGGGCCCGGCCACCCCCGAATCGCTAAGACTGGATGAACGACGATGCATCGGTACAGGTCCCACACCTGCGGCGAGCTCCGCGCCTCTGACGTCGGTACCGACGTCCGGCTGAGCGGCTGGCTGCACAATCGCCGAGACCTGGGTGGCATCCTCTTCATCGATCTGCGCGACCACTACGGCATCACGCAGCTCGTGGCCCGCCCCGGCACCCCGGCCAACGAGGCGCTGTCGAAGCTGACCAAGGAGACCGTCGTCCGTGTCGACGGCAAGGTCTCCGCGCGCGGTGCCGACAACGTCAACCCCGACCTGCCGACCGGTGAGGTCGAGATCGAGGTCTCCGAGGTCGAGGTGCTGGGCGCGGCCCAGCAGATCCCGTTCACGATCAACGCCGACGACGGTGTCAACGAGGAGCGGCGCCTGGAGTACCGCTTCCTCGACCTGCGCCGCGAGCGCATGCACCGCAACATCATGCTGCGCTCCGCCGTCATCGCCTCGATCCGCCAGAAGATGGTGGCCCTCGGCTTCAACGAGATGGCGACCCCGATCCTGACCGCGACCTCCCCCGAGGGCGCACGGGACTTCGTGGTGCCCTCCCGGCTGCACCCCGGCCGGTTCTACGCGCTGCCGCAGGCGCCGCAGCAGTTCAAGCAGCTGCTGATGGTCTCCGGCTTCGACCGCTACTTCCAGATCGCGCCCTGCTTCCGCGACGAGGACGCCCGCGCCGACCGCTCGCCCGGCGAGTTCTACCAGCTCGACCTGGAGATGAGCTTCGTCGAGCAGGAGGACGTCTTCCAGCCGATCGAGAAGCTGATGACCGAGCTCTTCGAGGAGTTCGGCGGCGGCCGGCACGTCACCTCGCCGTTCCCGCGCATCCCGTTCCGCGAGTCGATGCTCAAGTACGGCAACGACAAGCCCGACCTGCGCGCGCAGCTCGAACTGGTCGACATCACCGACGTCTTCGCGGGCTCCGACTTCAAGGCCTTCGCCGGCAAGCACGTGCGCGCCCTGCCGGTGCCGGACGTGGCCGGCCAGTCGCGGAAGTTCTTCGACGGCCTCGGCGAGTACGCGGTCGAGCACGGCGCCAAGGGCCTCGCCTGGGTCCGCGTGGGCGAGGACGGCTCGCTGTCCGGCCCGATCGCCAAGTTCCTCACCGAGGACGACGTCAAGGTCCTCACCGAGCGCCTCGGCCTGGAGGCCGGCCACGCCGTCTTCTTCGGCGCCGGCGACTTCGACGAGGTCTCCAAGATCATGGGCGCGGTCCGCGTCGAGGCCGCCAAGCGCGCCGGCCACTTCGAGGAGAACGTCTTCCGGTTCTGCTGGATCGTCGACTTCCCGATGTACGAGAAGGACGAGGAGACCGGCAAGGTCGACTTCTCCCACAACCCCTTCTCGATGCCGCAGGGCGGCATGAAGGACCTGGAGGAGAAGGACCCGCTCGACATCCTCGCCTGGCAGTACGACATCGTCTGCAACGGCATCGAGCTCTCCTCGGGCGCCATCCGGAACCACGAGCCCGAGGTCATGCTGAAGGCCTTCGAGATCGCCGGTTACGACCGCGAGACCGTGGAGCACGAGTTCAAGGGCATGCTGAAGGCCTTCCGCCTCGGCGCCCCGCCGCACGGCGGTATCGCCCCGGGTGTCGACCGCATCGTGATGCTGCTGGCCGACGAGCCCAACATCCGCGAGACGATCGCCTTCCCGCTCAACGGCAACGCCCAGGATCTGATGATGGGCGCGCCGACCGAGCTGGACGAGTCGCGGCTGCGCGAACTGCACCTCCAGATCCGCAAGCCGGCCGTCAAGCCCGGCGAGTAGTCGCACACGCAGCGCTGAAGCGAAGGCCCCGCACCGGTCATCCGGTGCGGGGCCTTCGCCGTTCCCGGACGGCCGGGCGCTGCTGGGAGGGCTTTTCGCAGCGTGTTTCGACGAGCGGCACTCCCGGGCAACCCGATCGGCACCCCGGCGCGTTCCTCTGACGTGGAAGACCGAACGCAAGGACGGTGGCGGTGCGATGGGCTCCGAGAGCGACGACGGCGACTTCGAGGAATTCGTCGCCGCCCGCGGCCCGCGACTGCTGCGCATGGCCTGGCTGCTGACCGGCGACGCCCATCTCGCCGAGGACCTGCTGCAGACGGTGCTGGCCAAGGTGTGGCCGCGCTGGCACAGAATCGCGGCGGACCATCCGGAGGCGTACATACGCAAGGCGCTGGTGCACACCCATGCCTCCTGGTGGCGCCGGCGCTGGCGGGGCGAGGTGCCGCACGGGGTGGTCCCCGACACGGCCGCGCAGTGGGACGCGTACGCGGGGGTCGATCTGGAGCAGTCCCTGGCCGCGGCCGTACGCCTGCTGCCGGTGCGTCAGCGGGCGGTGGTGGTCCTGCGCTACTTCGAGGATCTGAGCGTCGAGGAGACCGCGGCCACGCTCGGCTGCGCCCCGGGCACCGTCAAGAGCCAGTCCGCGAAGGCCCTGCGGACCCTGCGGGCGCTGCTGCCCGCGGCCGTCGTGGAAGGCGGTGAGCGTCGTGCCCGACCGTGAGGGCGACCAGGCCGAATACGCGGAGCAGGAACTCCGTGTCCTGCTGGAGCGGGCGACACCCGATCTGCCCGCGCCCGAAGGACGGCTCCAGCAGGTGCGCGAACGCATGGCCCGCCGCCGGCGTATGCGCCGCACCGGGGGCGCCACCGCGGTCGCCGTCACCGCCGTCGTGCTCACCGGAACGCTGGCGCCGGACCTCCTGCGCGACGACGGCACCCGGCAGGTGACCCCCGCCGCACCGATGCCCTCGGGGAGGGCGGCGCAGAAGGCGGCGCCGGAGACCGCCGTGACCTTTCCCGCGCTCGCCGCGCTCACCCTGCGGCTTCCCGAGCGGTGGCGGGCGCTGGCGGTCCCCGAGGCGCCCCGGTTCAAGTCGGCGGCTCAGGGGTTCGCCGGCAACCAGTTGCCCGGCGCGGTCGACCGGGCCTGCCCGGACAAGGACGTCCGGGGCTGCCCGCCGCTGGAGGTTCTGCGGCCCGGCGGCGTGTTGCTTACCCTGACGATGGAGCGCAGCGCCGGCCTCGGGACCAAGGCCAGACAGCCGGCGGAGCTGTACGACACGGTCACCGTGACGCCCGCCTGCCGCAAGATCGGCGGTCGGACGTCCTACAGCACACTGGTCGGCGGCGTACCGGACCCCGACGCAGGGCTTCTGGTCACCCTCTGCGTCGCCACCGGCACACCCCGGGGAACGGTGGACGAAGCCCGGCGCATCGTGGCCGGCATGCGGTTCGGCGGCGTGACGGCCTCCCCCGCGCCCACACCGACGCCCTTCGGCACCCTGCCCGCGACACAGCAGCCGAAGGTCCCGGAATGAAAGGCCCGTACATGCCCCTGCGGACCGGAGTGATCCCGGCAGTGGCGCTCGCGGCCTCTCTGGTGCTCACCGGCTGTGGTGCGGGCGTCACCGCGGGGCCGCCGCCCTCCGCGGACACCTCCGCCGTCACGGACACCAAGGGCGGCCGAGCGGGGGCGGCCGAGCCGCTGAGCGCACGGCCGAAGGAGATACCCGGCATCGGACCGGCGACCCGCGCCCGGATCGGCACGGCCTCCCGCCAGGCACTCGTGGTCACCGGCGGCGCCCGCGACGCCAACCGCGCCGTCGCCACCCTCTACGAGCGCGACGACACCCGCGGCTGGGAGGCCGTCGCCGGTCCCTGGCCGGCACACAACGCGCTGCGCGGCTGGACCGAGGACCACCGCCAGAACGATCTGCGGTCACCGATCGGCGTCTTCGGCCTCACGGACGCGGGCGGCCGGCTGCCCGACCCGGGCACGGCGCTGCCCTACGACCGGGGGCCGGCGTTCACCGCGCGCGGCACGAACTTCGACGGTGAGCCGCTGACCGGGGCGTTCGACTATGTGGTGGCGATCAACTACAACCGCAAGCCCGGCACGACCCCGCTGGACTGGACCCGCCCGCTCGGCTCGTCCAAGGGCGGCGGGATCTGGATCCACGTGGACCACGGAGGCGCGACACAGGGGTGCGTGTCGCTTCCGCGCGGACGGATGAAGGAGCTCCTGAAGAAGCTCGACCCCGACCGGCGGCCGGTCGTGGTGATGGGACCCGCCGAGTCCCTGGCCCGCTGACTGCGCGGGAGGCACGGAACGCGCTGAGCCCCGGCGGTGCCGGGGCTCAGCGGTTCGAGGTGCGCGACGGCGTTACGCCGGCTTCTCCTCCAGGCGCGGGAACAGCACCGCGCCCTTGGTGACCGTCGCGCCGACCGGCAGCCCGCCCCACTCGCCCGCCTGCTGGACACGCTGGTCCGCGAGAGCGCCGAGACCGGCCTCCGCGCCCAGCGAGTCCCACAGCGCCTGCGACGTCTGAGGCATGACCGGGTTCAGCAGGACGGCGACCGCCCGCAGCGACTCCGCCGCCGTGTAGAGGATCGTCGCGAGACGTGCCTGGCCCTCGGGCGAGGTGTCCTTGGCGACCTTCCAGGGCTCCTGCTCGGTGATGTAGCCGTTGACCTGCTTCACGAACTCGAAGACCGACAGGATGCCGCCCTGGAAGTCCAGCTCGTCACCGATCTTGCGGTCGGCCTCGGCGACCGCCCGGGCCAGACCCTCCTGGACCGCCTTCTCGGCATCGCCGGACGCCGTGGCCTCCGGCAGCACGCCGCCGAAGTACTTGCCGACCATCGCCGCGACCCGGGACGCGAGGTTGCCGTAGTCGTTGGCGAGCTCACTGGTGTACCGGGCGGTGAAGTCCTCCCAGGAGAACGAGCCGTCCTGGCCGAACGAGATCGCGCGCAGGAAGTACCAGCGGTACGCGTCCACGCCGAAGTGCGAGGTCAGGTCCTGCGGCTTGATGCCGGTCAGGTTCGACTTCGACATCTTCTCGCCACCGACCATCAGCCAGCCGTTGCACGCGACCTTGCCGGGCACCGGCAGACCCTGCGCCATCAGCATCGCGGGCCAGATGATCGCGTGGAACCGCAGGATGTCCTTGCCGATCAGGTGCACGTTCGCCGGGAAGGTCTCCTCGAACTTCGCCGGGTTCTCGTTGTAGCCGACGGCGGTCGCATAGTTGAGGAGCGCGTCGATCCACACGTAGATCACGTGCTTGTCGTCCCACGGCACCTTCACGCCCCAGTCGAACGTCGACCGGGAGATCGACAGGTCCTGGAGGCCCTGCTTGACGAAGTTCATGACTTCGTTGCGGGCCGACTCGGGCTGGATGAAGCCGGGGTCGGCCTCGTAGAGCTCCAGCAGCTTCGGACCGTACTCGCTGAGCTTGAAGAAGTAGTTCTCCTCCTTGAGGAGCTCCACCGGCGTCTTGTGGATCGAGCAGAGCTTCTGCCCGGCGAACTCGCCCTCGCCGTCGATCAGGTCGCCGGGGAGCTTGTACTCCTCGCAGCCCACGCAGTACGGGCCCTCGTAGCCGCCCTTGTAGATCTCGCCCTTGTCGTACAGGTCCTGCACGAACTCCTGCACACGGTCCGTGTGCCGCTTCTCCGTCGTCCGGATGAAGTCGTCGTTCGCGATGTTCAGGTGCTCCCAGAGAGGCTTCCAGGCCTCTTCCACGAGCTTGTCGCACCACTCCTGGGGCGTGACGCCGTTCGCCTCGGCAGTGCGCATGATCTTCTGACCGTGCTCGTCCGTGCCGGTGAGGTACCACACCTTCTCACCGCGCTGGCGGTGCCAGCGGGTGAGCACGTCGCCTGCGACGGTCGTATAGGCGTGGCCCAGGTGAGGAGCGTCGTTGACGTAGTAGATGGGGGTCGTGACGTAGTACGCCTTCGCCCCCTGCTTCTCGGATCCAGTGGCCGCCATGGTCGAAATCCTAACGGCCTCCGGAAGGTCACCTCACCCGGATAAACCCCGGCCACCGGGACGGAGACGTCCGCGAAACATCCTGTGCCGTAAAAAGACGCATCCTGGGAGGAGAGGCGGCGCGGACTGTGCAGGGGGAGGACAACATGCGGGTACTGGTCGCCGAGGACGAACAGGTTCTGGCAGAACTGGTCGCCACGGGGCTGCGGCGGGCCGGATTCGCCGTCGACACCGTCTACACCGGGGACGCGGCCCTCGCCTACCTCGGACTGCACGACTACGACGTCGTCGTCCTCGACCGCGACCTGCCGCGGGTGCACGGCGACCAGGTGGCCCGCGAACTGGTCGCCTCCGCCGCCCGCACCCGCATCCTGATGCTGACCGCGGCCTCGTCCATGGAGGACCGGGTGGAGGGGCTCGACCTCGGGGCGGACGACTATCTGGGCAAGCCCTTCGAGTTCCCCGAGCTGGTCTCCCGGGTCCGTGCGCTGCGCCGGCGCAGCGCACGGCCGGTGCCGCCGCTGCTGGAGCGCCAGGGCGTCCGGCTGGACACGGTCCGGCGCACGGCCGAGCGCGACGGCCGGGATCTCGACCTCTCACCGAAGGAGTTCTCGGTGCTCCAGATCCTGCTGGAGGCGGACGGGGCGCCGGTCTCGGCGGAGGAACTGCTGGAGCGGGCGTGGGACGCGCACGCCGATCCCTTCACCGGCGCGGTCCGGGTCTGTATGAGCAAGCTGCGGTCGAAGCTGGGGGAGCCCGCGCTGATCCGTACGGTCCAGGGTGTGGGGTACGCCCTGTGAGCCGCGACGGCCTGGGGCCCGGCTCGATGATCCGGACCCGGATCGCCCTCGTCTACGGAGGCGTCTTCCTGGTCCTCGGCGCCTGTCTGCTCGGCATCGTCAACGTCCTCTCGCGCGCCGGTACGCACGACAAGGTGACCGCCATCAGGGCACGCGCCGTACCGGAACTGCCGGTGCGGGACGTGCGGGGCGCGACCGTGGTGCAGCTGACCGAGAGCGTCCAGGCCGAGGCGGGGCGGCAGATGCTGATCTGGTCGGTGTTCGCCCTGCTGGCGACGGCGCTCTGCGCGGTCGTGGTGGGGTGGTGGACCGCCGGGCGGGTGCTGCGGCCCGTGCACGCCATGACGGCGAAGGCACGGACCCTCTCGGAGCGGGCGCTGCCGGAGGTCCCGCCGGGCGGGGGCTGGGGAAGGATCGGCGCGAGCGGCCCCGACGACGAGCTCAAGGAGCTCGGCGACACGCTGGACTCACTGCTGGCCCGGCTGGAGAAGGCGTTCGACAGTCAGCGGCGGTTCATCGCGAACGCCTCGCACGAGCTGCGTACGCCGCTGGCCACCCAGCGCACCGCGATCCAGGTGGGTCTGCACGCGGACGTCACCCCCGAGGAACTGGCCGCGACCAAAGGGGTGTTGCTCGACAGCAACCGGCGCAGCGAACGGCTCATCGAAGGGCTGCTGGTCCTGGCGCGCAGCGAACGGGGGCTGGCGGAACACGAGGACGTCGACCTCGGGGAGGTCGTCGCGGAGGAGGCCGCGCGGTACGACGTGACGGCGCGGGTGGCGCAGGGCGCGGTGGTGCGGGGGAACCGGCTGCTGCTGGCGCAGCTGGTGCGCAACCTGGTGGCGAACGCGGTCGACCACAACATCCCGGACGGCACGGTGGCGGTCGCGGTGTCGGGCGGTGTGTTCACCGTCGTCAACACCGGTCCGGTCGTCCCCGCGGAGGAGATCGCGGCGCTGTTCGAGCCGTTCCGGCGAGGGGAAGGGCGGGACCGGATGGGCCCCGGGGCGGGCCTGGGGCTCTCGATCGTCCGCACGATCGCGCAGGCGCACGGCGGCACGGTGACGGCCGAGCCGGGGCCCGAGGGCGGGCTGGCCGTCACCGTGGCGCTGCCTGTGGACTAGGTCGTGTCCGCAACGTCTCGTCAGGGTCGCGACGCCCAGCACGCACCCTCGCTGCGTTGCCGATACGCCCGAGTAGCTCCGCTACGAGGGCGCACCGGCGCCTTGCGATCGCACGCACCGGACGCCGCGACCCCCGCCCTGCGGGCGGACGACGATACTTTGCGGACACTCCCTAGAGCTTCCAGGTCTTCAGCAGACCGCCGAACACCTCGGCGTCCGACAGGTCGCGCGGTGCCGGGCCCGCGTGGAAGAACCCGGCGTTGTCGACGGAGAGCTTGCGGAGGTAGTCGAACGCCTTCGCGTCGTGCTCGCCGAAGGCGACGAACTGCCAGAACACCTTCTTGTCCGCCGCTGCGGCCAGCGCGTCGGTGGCGGCCGTCTTGGACTCGGGAGCGCCGTCCGTCTGGAAGATCACGAACGCGGGGGCGTCGGTGCCGGCCTTGGCGTGCAGGGCGAGCACCTCCTCGACGGCGAGGTGGTAGTTGGTCCGGCCCATGCGCCCGAGGGAGTCGTGCAGTTCGTCGATGCGGCCCTCGTACGCGTCGAGGGTGAGCTCGCCGGTCCCGTCGATCTCGGTCGAGAAGAACACCACGCCGACACCTGCGTCCGCGTCCAGCTCGGCGGCGAGGGCGAGGGCCTGCTCGCCGAGGTGCTGGGCGCTGCCGTCCTTGAAGTACGGCCGCATGGACCCGGACCGGTCGAGGACGAGGTAGACGCGGGCACGGGCGGAGGAGAGCCCGGCGTCGGCGAGGGCGGCGCGGGCGGCGTCCCGACGGGCGGCCAGGGAGGCGGTGGCCCCGGTTGCCGTCTTGGCCGGCTCGGGCTCGGGCGCCGAGGCGGCCTTCGCGGTGGCGCGCTTGGCGGGAGCGGACTTCTTGGTCGCGGCGGCCTTGGTGGCAGCCTTGGCGGCGGGCTTGTCGCCGGCGTCGGCCTCCGTCGTGGCGGGAGCGGCAGCGGCCTTGGCCGGTGCCTTCTTCGCCGGTGCCTTCTTGGCCGGGGCCTTCTTGGCGGTGGTCTTCCGGGGCTTGGCAGGGGCGGGCGTCTCGGCCTTCGCCTCGGCGGCGGGCTTGTCGGCCGCGTCCGCTGCGGCGGCGGGCTCGGGGGTGGCCGCCTCGGCAGCCGCCGGAGCCTTCTCGGCCTTCGCCTCGGCGGCGGGCTCGGCCGCGGGTTCTGCCGACTTCGGGGCGGTCTCGGCCTTCGGCTTCGCTTCGGCCTTCGTGGCGGCCGACTTGGCGGGTGCCGGGTTCTTCTCGGCCTTCGGCTCGGTGGCGGGCTCGGCCGCGGGGGCTGCCGACTTCGTGGCGTCGGCGGCCTCTTCGGCAGCTTCCGGCTTCGCCGGAGCCTTCTCGGCCTTCGCCTCGGCGGCGGGCTTGTCGGCCGCGGGGGCTTCCTGCTTCGCGGGGGTCTGGGCCTTCGGCTTCGCTTCGGCCTTCGTGGCGGCCGACTTGGCGGGCGCCGGGTTCTTCTCGGCCTTCGGCTCGGTGGCGGGCTCGGCCGCGGGGGCTGCCGACTTCGTGGCGTCGGCGGCCTCTTCGGCCGCCTCCGCCTTCGCCTCGACGGGCGCGGCCGCGGAGCGCGCGGACTCCTCCGGCTTCGCCGGTGCCGGGACCACCTCGGGCGCCGCGGACTCCGGCTTCGCCGGGGCCGTCTCCGGGTCCGGTTCCGTCCTCGCCTGGTGCGGGACCGACTTCTTCCGGCCCTTGGGGGCCGCCTTGTCGAACGCGGCCGAGACCAGGTCCGCCGCTCTGTCCGCCGGAGTCGGTGCCGGCACCGTCGCCGAGGACGGCGAGGTCGTCGTGGCGGTCTCCGTGCGTTCCGACTGGGGCGGGACGGATGCTGCCGTCGACTCGGTGGGCTCCGACCGGTCGCGACCGAATACCTTGCGCAGCAAGCTCCGAATGCCCATGTGCGAGGCCTTTCGCATGAGTTGAGTGCGATGAATGTCCGCACATGGGCCGGGGTGTCCAAGGTGTGTCCTGGCCAGGGCGGACACGTAAGGTTAGCCGCCGTCCCGCCGGGAGCCCGGCAGGGGCGGGGGACCCGGCGCCGGACCGTTCGTGAACACCCGTCCGCCCGCACAGGCAGCTCCGGATTCATCCACCGTTCACCTCGTAGCTGCCACCTTGCACATGACCGCCCCTAATGTCACAGCCGGATCTTTTCCGACACGCTGTCGGCGCGGGGTGCGCCGTAGGAGGACGAAGTGCGCAAACTGCTGCCGTTGTTGAACACCAAGCCGCATGCCGGCGGACGTTCCGCCCTCACCTGCCGTTACCGCTGCGGCGACGCCTGTTTCCACGAAGTGCCGAACACCAGCGACAACGAGTACGTCGGCGACGTGATAGCCAGTGCCCTGTCGAGGCGATCCATGATGCGCGCCGCCGCCGTGGTGACGGTCGCCGCTGCCGCCGGTACCGGTGCCGTCATCGGGCTCGACGACCAGGCCTCCGCAGCGCCCGCCGGAACCCCGGGCACCGGTGGCAGGCCCGACGGTGCGCGCGGTCTGCGCTTCGCCCCCGTCGCCCCCAACAAGGACGACAAGGTCACCGTCCCGGCCGGCCACTCCCAGAACGTCGTCATCCGGTGGGGAGAGCCGATCCTCCGCGGCGCCCCCGCCTTCAACCCGGACAAGCAGACCGCCGAGGCGCAGGCCGGCCAGTTCGGTTACAACAACGACTTCCTGAGCCTGCTGCCGCTGGACGAGCGCAACCGCCAGATCCTCGTCGCGAACCACGAGTACACCGACGAGATCCTGATGTTCCGCGGCTACGACCCGGCCAACCCGACCCGTGAGCAGGTCGAGATCGCCTGGGCCGCGCACGGTCTGTCGGTCGTCGTCGTCGAGGGCGAGCGGACGTCGGGCCGGCTCACCCCCGTCACCCGCCACCACCTCAACCGCCGCCTCCACACCACCAGCGAGTTCAAGGTCACCGGACCCGCGGCGGGCAGCGCGCTGCTGAAGACGTCGGTGGACCCCTCGGGCACCAAGGTGCTGGGCACCCTCAACAACTGCGCCGGCGGCACCACCCCGTGGGGCACCACGCTGCACGGCGAGGAGAACTTCAACCAGTACTTCGCCAACGGCTCCAGCGACACCGACAAGCGCTACGGCGTCGGCACCGCCGCCACCGAGCGCAAGTGGGAGCGGTTCGACAAGCGCTTCGACCTCAAGCAGGAGCCGAACGAGGTCCACCGCTTCGGCTGGGTCGTCGAGCTCGACCCGTACGACCCCGACTTCACGCCCCGCAAGCGCACCGCGCTCGGCCGCTTCAAGCACGAGGCCGCCCAGCCGCGGCTGACCGCCGACGGCCGTCCGGTGGTCTACATGGGCGACGACGAGCGCTTCGACTACTTCTACAAGTTCGTCTCGTCGAAGCGGATGAAGAAGGGCAACTCCCGCGCCGCGCGTGAGCACAACCGCACGCTGCTGGACGAGGGAACCCTCTACGTCGCCAAGCTGACCGGGGACTCCCCCGCGTCGCAGATCGACGGCACCGGCAAGCTCCCGAACGACGGCGAGTTCGACGGCAGCGGCCAGTGGATCCCGCTCGCCACCGGCGACACCTCGCACGTCGAGGGCATGACCGCCGACGAGGTCTACGTCTTCACCCGCCTCGCGGGCGACAAGGTCGGCGCCACCAAGATGGACCGCCCGGAGGACGTCGAGCCGTCCCCGCGCACCGGCCGTGTCTACGTCGCGCTGACGAACAACACCGACCGCGGCAAGGCCGGCAAGGCGGGCGCCGACGAGGCCAACCCGCGCAACGCCAACAAGCACGGCCAGATCCTGGAGCTCGCCGAGAACTGGGACGACCCGGCGGGCGACGGGTTCGCCTGGCGGCTGTTCCTGGTCGCGGGCGACCCGGAGGACCCGGCCACGTACTTCGCGGGCTTCCCGAAGAACAAGGTCAGCCCGATCTCCTGCCCGGACAACGTGGCCTTCGACCCGCACGGCAACCTGTGGATCTCCACCGACGGCAACCAGCTCGGCTCCCACGACGGCCTGTTCGGCGTCGCGACCCAGGGCGAGCGCCGCGGTGAGCTCAAGCAGTTCCTGACCGTGCCGATCGGCGCCGAGACCTGCGGTCCGCTCATCCAGGACCGCCGGGTGCTCGTCGCGGTGCAGCACCCGGGCGAGGTCGACGGTGCGTCGGTCGAGAAGCCGGCGAGCGCCTGGCCGGACGGACCGGGCACGATCGTCCGCCCGTCGGTCGTGGCCGTGTGGCGCAAGGACGGCGGAGACATCGGCGTCTGATCCGGGGCCCCGGCAGTGTGATCACGAGGTGGCGCGCACCTGGGCGTGCCACCTCGTGAACTCCTCGGCCGCGTCTCCGGTGTACTGCCACGGCACCCGCGCGGCCCGCCCGCCCAGCAGTGCGAACAGGTGCCGTGCCTCCTCGGCCATCCCGGCGTAGCAGGCCGCGTGGGCCAGGTGGTTGAGCTCGCCGACCTCCTCGGGGGCGGCGGGCCCCGGCGGCCGGGCGAGTATCCAGCGTTCCCAGGTGCGCCGCACCTCGGCCACCGCGAGCTCGTGGTGCCAGTGGCGGCCGAAGTCCTTCACGGGTACGCGGCCCGTGGCGTCCTCGGCGAGATGGCGGTACTCCTCGACCCGGGCGATCTGCACCAGGACCGGCAGCGGTGATCCGGGCGGCGCCGCGCCCGCCACGTCCCTGGCGAAGTCGTACATGGCGCCGTGCGTCCCGTGCCAGCGCGCCGACCAGTAGCGCAGCAGCTGGGTGTGGCCCTCGATGTTGTCCGGGTCGCGGCGGCGCAACTCGTCGAACCAGCGCCGCAGTTCACGCCGCGAGACCCCGGTGCCGTACAGCCGCGCGGTCGTCAGCAGCGACACCCACGGCATGGGGTCCGAGGGATGCGCGTCGGCCGCGGCCAGACAGGCCAGCACCGCCGCGTCGAGCCGTGCCCGGTCGAGCCCGGTACGCCGGCCCGCCTCGATCGCGCGGTGGAAGACGCGGACGACCTCGGTCGCCGCCCGCAGCACCGCCGCGTCCGCGCTGTGCGGCTCGGCGGCACTCCACGCCTCGGCGGCGGCCCGGCCGGCCGCCGCGTGGGACAGCAGCCGCACCCGGTGCGTCCGCAGGGCCCAGCGGTCACCCGTGTCCCGCAGCAGGTCCCGTACCCCCTGCCAGCGTCCGATGACGATGTCGTGCAGGGCACCGGCCAGCGCCCGGTCTCCGAAGGCGGGGTCGAAGTCCGGTACGAAACGACGGCGTGGAGGCTGCGGCACGTCCCTCAGAACTCCGTGGCCAGCGACCTGCTGGCGTAGTCGGTGTCGCGGGAGGAGTCCGTGCGGCCGTGGTCCGCCGCCAGGGCGAGCTTCGCGTCGAGGCGGGCGGGGCGGTAGTACGAACTCCCCCGGCGCCAGTAGTGGATCATCGGCACCAACCCGGCCGCGAGACCGCCGACACCGATCGCGACCGACGCCGCGCTGAGCTCGCCCAGCGCCTCGACCAGCACCCACAGCATGAACAGCGCCCCGAGCAGCGGCCAGACGCCGCCGAGCACGAAGTCCCGTACGGACGTGAGCAGGGTGCCCCGGTAGGCGACGACCGCGGCGATCCCGGCGAGCCCGTAGTAGAAGGCGATCTGCACACCGATCGCGGCGACGGCCGCCTGGAGGACGTCGCCGACCGAGCCGAGCGCCGTCGACGCGGCGAACATCACGAGCGCCACCGTCCCGACGACGGCGACCGCGACCCACGGGGTGTTCCACTTCCGGTGGACCGTGCCGAGCGCGGCGGGCATGGTGCGGTCGCGTCCCATCGCGAACAGCGAGCGCGTCACCTGGATCAGCGTGGTCTCCAGGGTGGCGACGGTCGACAACAGCACGGCCACGACGAGCAGTTTGCCGCCGACGCCGGGCCAGATCGCGTCACCGAGCACCGCCAGTACGCCCGCTCCGCCGGCCCGGATGTCCTCGGCGGTGAGGATGACGTTCACCGCGATGGTGAACGCCTCGAAGAGGAGGAAGACCACGCCGACGCCGATGAGCGCGGCGAGCCCGGCGGTGCGGCGGCTGTCGCGCGTCTCCTCGCTGAGATTGCTGGTGACGTCCCAGCCCCAGTAGTAGAACGCGGCGATCAGTGCCCCGGAGGCGAAGCCGGCCGGACCGTCGAAGTGCGAGAAGCCCAGCCACGACCAGTCGAACGCGGCCGCGGCTCCGCTGTGCAGCAGCGCGGCGGCGATGAAGAACACCAGGATCGCCAGCTCCACACCGGACAGCACCAGTTGGGCCCGCACGGTGAGCCGGGCCCCGCCGAGGACGACCAGCAGCATCGCCAGGAACCAGGCCGCGCCGACGGCGGTGGCGAGGAGTCTGTTCTCCGCGAGCGCGGGATCGACGAGCGACAGCGTCATCGCACCGGCCGGCAGGGAGCCCGCGACCATGAAGATCGTCGTGGAGACCACAAGTGCCCAGCCGGACAGAAAGCCCAGGAACGGATGGAGCGTACGGCCCACCCACGAGTAGCTGGCGCCCGCGTTGACATCGATCCGGCCGAGCCTGCCGAACGCGAGCACGATGCCGAGCATCGGGACCGCGCAGTACAGCAGGGACGCGGGGCCGGCCAGGCCGACGGTCGCGACGAGGACGGAGGTGGTGGCGGCGATCGAGTACGCCGGTGCGCTGCCGGCCACGGCCATCACGACGGTGTCGAGAGTCCCGAGAGCGTTGGGCCGAAGCCCTCTGCCGGAGTGGTTGCGCATGCGATTCTCCGAAGGCCCTTGTGCCGTACGACATGTGTCGACAGGTCAGAAACGTTCCCGCTCCGGAGTGAAGACCTCCGCGAAAGAAGGACGAGCGCATAGTAGTCGGACGGACGCACTGCGGTGACGGGGGTGGGGCCATCCCCCTCACGAGGCGTGGTCACGTCATGGGGCGCCGCCCTGCCTCTGGGAGGGCGCACCGGTGGACTCCGCGCCCGCGGAGAAGGCGGCAGGCGTTGAAGGTCCTGCCGGTGCGCGCGGCGCGGGAGTCGTAGAGTCGAAGGCATGGATGCTGAGGGGACCGTGCGGGTCGACGTCTGGATCTGGTCCGTACGGCTGACGAAGACCCGCTCCCAGGCGGCCGCGGCCTGCAAGGCGGGACACGTCCGCGTCAACGGCGAGCGGGTCAAGCCCGCGCACGGCCTGCGCGTGGGCGACCAGCTGCGGCTGTTCCACGCGGGCCGGGAGCGGGTGGTCGTCGTCTCCACGATCCTGCGCAAGCGGGTCGGCGCACCGGTGGCGGTCCAGGCGTACGTGGACAACAGCCCGCCGCCCCCGCCGCGGGAGTTCACGGCGCCGGTGGCCATCCGCGACCGCGGGGCCGGCCGCCCGACGAAGAGGGACCGCCGGGAACTGGAACGGCTTCAGGGCGGTCTGCCGAAGCCGTAGCGCTCCGGGATCGTCCGGCCCGGCGTACGGGGACACGTGCGGGGCGGGGTCCGGGTACGGACAGTGCTTCCGTATGCCGTCCCGCGTGGCGCCTTACGTCCCCCGCGCCGGGGACGCGATCGCCCTTGCCGCCATGACCTCCTGGCGCAGCGGCGCCAGGACACCGTCCTCGCCGCCCTTGAGCTCCGTGCGTACCTCCACCAGCACCACGCTGCTGCGGATGCCCTCCGCCAGGCCCCGCAGCTCCCGCTCGACGTCCGTCACCTCGGCGGGCGGCGGCGGGCTCGCGCCGTGGTCGACGCGGACCCGGGCCGCCGTCGTCGCGTCCACGATGCGTTCGACGGCCACCACCAGCGGCCACCAGGCGGCAGCCCGCGTCCCCGCGGGCGGCGGTTCGGTCAGCGCCCGCTGGAACTCCGACCGCACGGTCGACAGGTCGCGGTAGATCCGACGGCGCTGCCGCAGCCGCTCCGCCCGGTCACCGGCCGCGTCGAACGCCCCCGCCACGTACCGCGCCGTCTCGTCCACCGCGTCCGCCAGCCGGTCGCCGACGCGGGTGTGCCAGCTCTCGGGCCACAGCAGATAGCCGGCCACCAGCGCGATGGCGCAGCCGATGAGGCTGTCCACGAGCCGGGGCACCACCAGGCCGAAGCCCTGGTGATTGAGGATGTCCGAGAACAGCAGGATGACCGGGGTGATGGCCGCGGTCTGGAAGGCGTATCCCTTCGCCGAGAACGCGGGGATCAGCGCCGCGAGCACCACGATCACCGGCACGTCCCACCATCCGCGCGGCACCTCGGAGAGCACGGCCGCGGCCACCACCAGCCCCGCCGCCGTACCGAGCGCCCGCATGACCGCCCGCGAGAAGACCGACCCGAAGTCCGGCTTCATCACGAAGGTGATGGTGAGCGCGACCCAGTACGAACGGGTCACGGGCACCAGTACCACCAGCGACTGTGCGAGGCCGATGCAGAGGGCGAGCCGCAGCCCGTAGCGCCAGGACGGTTCGGACAGCAGCACACTGCGGGCCGCGCGCCGGAATCGGATGCGCAGCGCCGCCGGCCGCCCGAGCCGGTCGTCGACGTTGTACGGGTCGGGGTCGGACTCGTGCACGACGGTCACGGCGTGCCGCAGGGCCGCCTCGACGGCCCGGTCCGCGGGGCCCTGCGGCTCCGGCAGGATCAGCTCGGGCGGGTCGTTGCGCCTCTCGGCGACCGCGTCCCCCAGGTCCCGCACCGCTTCCGCGATCTCCGGCTGCCGTGAGGCCCGGCCGTGCAGATGGGCCGCGGCGGCCGCTTCCACCAGCGGGACGAGCACATTGAGCTGGGCGAGCAGCCGCACCATCGCGCTGCTCCGTCCGTGGGCACGGGCCCGGCGGGCGAGGAGCAGGTCGTAGGAGGTGTTCAGGGAGTCGGTCACGGCCTGGCGCCGCTCCGCGTACTCCGCCGTGCCCGCCGCCGCCAGCAGATCGGCGACGCTGCGATAGGTGTCGGCGACGGCGGCCCGCTCCGGCAGCCGTCTGCGCAACGGCCAGCCCAGCAGCGTCAGGAGGAGCACGAACAGCCCGCCGACCGTCAGCAGCAGCGGCGCCACCCACCACGGCCTGGGCATCGGCAGGCCGGAGCCCACCACCGCGTTGAGCAGGAGCAGCAGCCCGGAGACGGAGGCGACGGCGCCGATCGACGAGATCATTCCGGAGACCAGCGCGACCAGGGTCAGCACGGCCACCGCGAGCCAGCCCTGCCCGTAGACCAGGGTGCCGAGCGTGACCCCCACCGCGCCGAACAGCTGCGGGACGGCGATGTTGAAGATCCGCATGCGGTACGCGGACGCGGTGTCGCCGATGACACCGGACAGTGCGCCCATCGACGCCAGAGCGCCGTATGTGGGCTTGCCCATGGCGAGTCCGACGGCGAGGGGCGTGGCCAGTGCGACCCCGGCCCGCGCCACGGCCGCCCAGGGCACCGGGGCGGACTGCGGCCGCAGCCCGTTGAGCAGCCACTCGGGTGGGGACAGCCGTCCCGCTCGGGTCTCCATGGTCAACACATGCCTCATGAAGGCGCACGGGAGCAAGTCCCTCCGCTTCAACGGGGCCCTTGCCCGGCTCCGGAGGGGCCTTGTCCGGCCTGGGAGAACCGGGTCCCCGGAGCCTCAGAGGGTGAAGACCGTCCTGCCCCGCGCCCCGCCCGTGCCGGAGCGCACCAGGGCGTCCGGGGCCTGTTCCAGGGGGAGTTCGGCGCCCAGCGGGACCTGGAGCTCGCCGTCGGCGGCGGCCGCGGCCAGGGTGTCCAGCAGATTCGTGGACGGGCGCTGGAGGAAGTCGACGCCCTCGACGCCGGCCGGGAGGCGCGCGCCGGCCGCGACACCGCGCGTCGTGACGGCCGTGCCGCCCGCGCGGACGAGGGCCGCGTTCGCCGCGAAGGCGGCCGGGCTGTCCGAGACGAGGTCGATCACCGCGTCGACGCCGTCGGGAAAGAGGTCGCGCACGGCCGCGGCGAGGTCCCGGGCCGTGGTGTCGAGCGTGGTGTCCGCCCCCAGTGCGGCCATCCGACGCTCCCCGTACCCACGCACGGCCGCGAGGACGCGCACGTCACGCGCGGCGGCCAGCTGGGTGAGGATGCTGCCGACCCCGCCCGCCGCGCCCACGACCAGTACCGACCGGCCGGCCGTCACACCGCTGGCGGCCAGCGTCTCCGCCGCGGTCATGCCCGCCGTCGGCAGCAGCGCCGCCGTACGGAACGACAGCCCGTCCGGGACGAACGCGATCGGCCCGTCCTGCGGCATGGTGACGTACTCGGCGAACGTGCCGGTGCCGACCGGTGGCCGGGCCGCCTGGCCGAAGACCGCGTCACCCACCACGAAACGGCTGTCGCCCGGACCGACGACATCGATGCGGCCCGCGAAGTCCCAGCCCAGGACCAGCGGGAAGACGTGTTCGGCCCGGCCGTCGAACGCGCCGTCGGCGATCTGCCGGTCGACGGGATTGAGCGCCGCGTACTCGATCTTCACCAGCACCTCGCCCTCGGCGGGGTCCGGCTTGGGGACCTGGATCAGTTCGGGCTGGGCCTTGAAGGCCTTGACCGCGACAGCGCGCATCCGGAACACCTCCCGACGGACGGCCCCCTGGGGGCACCCCCGGACGGAGTCCGGGGGAGATCACCACGACGCCTTCACTCTCACCCGGCGCGGCGGTCAGCGCACGTCGTGCAGTTCCAGGCGGACCAGCAGCGAACGGTGGTCGGTGTCGTCCAGGTCCAGGAAGCGGGCCGCACGGACCGAGAAGTCCTCGCTGACCAGCACATGGTCGATCTGTGCGCCGAGCGGGGCGCGGACGGCCGCGGGCCACGACGGAGCCCGTGAGGCGCCGCCGAGGGTGGCACCGTCCCGCAGACCGCCCGCGTCGAGGATGCGGCGGAACGCGGAGTGGTCCTGTGTCGCGTTGAAGTCCCCGGCCACGATCGCCGACGAGCCCTTCACGCCGTCGGCGTACGTACGCAGCCGGCCGAGCTCCCTGCGCCAGTCGTCCACCCCGCCGGGCACGGGCGGCAGCGGATGCGCGAGCTGCAGGTGGATCCGCCGCTCACCGGCGAGGGCCACCGACCCGGGCATGGCGAGGGTGCTCTCGATCCCCGGGGCGGCCTTCAGCGGAAGCCGGCTCAGGATCGCGGACCCGGAGGCCCACTCGCCCTCGACGACGTTGCGGTACGGGTAGTCGGCGGTGGAGACCTCCGCGGCGAGCGCGTCCGAGCAGCGGGCGGAGCACTCCTGGACGAAGACCAGGTCGGGCTGCTCGCGGCGGATGGTGGCCAGCAGGCCCGGGGTCGCGTTGCCGAACTCGACGTTCGACGAGAGCACGGTGAGCCGGGCGACGACCGGCCCCTTCGGATGCTCGGTGAGCCCGGTGTCGTACGGCCGGACGAACCATCCGGTGACCGCGAGCACGGCGACCGCCCAGACCATGCCGGTCCGCAGCCGGGCGAGGGCCGCGAGCAGCAGGGCGGCGCCCGCGGGGATCAGCAGCCACGGCAGGAAGGCGAGCAGCTGGGTCACCGGGGTGACGGCGTCGGTGTCCGTGAGCCGGCAGGCCGCGGCGGCGGTGGGCAGGAGCAGCAGGAGCGTCACGAGCCAGGAGGCGGCACGGCGGCGGCGCGCGGGGTACGGCGCGGGGCCCGGCGTGGCGGCCGGGGCTGCCGTGGATGTGGCGCTGTTCAAGACGTCCTCCGGGCGCGGGGTGTGCGGATGTGTGCCGGTGCGCTCCGAACGTGTGGCTGTGTGTGGCTGCGTGTGCCGACGGGTGCCGACGTACGGGTCGCTCCCCTGTGAGGACGCCAGTCTGGGTGAGTTTGTTGCGGGTGTCGCGGCGGCGGGGTTCGGGGCGGGGGCGGCGGTCGGGTGATTGATGCCGCATGCGGCGACGTGCCGCTCGCGGTGGGCGGCCCTGTCGAACTGTGGCGGGTCGCCGCCGCGAGAGCCGAGGCTGCTGCCGGTTGTGGACCCGTCTGACGGGCATGCGGTCAGCCCGCGACCGGTCCCGGTCCGTAGTCCGCCCTGAATCCACCCAGACCGTCCGCGAGGTGGGCCACCCAGCCGCTCGGGGAGTACGGCTGAGGCGGGTCGACCTCCATGCCCAGCTCCGCCACCGCGAGCGCGTAGTCGGACTCTTCGAGGCCAAGGGCGAGCAGTTCGTGGAGCTCGCCCGTGAGGCGGGCAACCAGCTGCGGGTCCGTGGTGGCCGTGTAGTCGCGTACGGCCGCGTCGTGATCCGGGAACTCGTCCGGCATGTCCTGCGAGAACCATCCGCCGAGGAACTGGCCGAGCTCGGGAAAGCGGGCGTGCCACTCCCAGTGGGTCCGAGGGGTGGACGTCGGTGGGACCTCGCCCTCCTCAATGGGCCGCTTCAGGAGGTCCGCGATCACGAACAGCCAGTCCTGGATGGCAGATTCGGGCAGCCCGACGTCCGGAACCGGGTAGAACTCGCCGAGGCTGAGGCGCAGCCGGCCCGGAGGGTTGCGGGCGTATTCGCGAAGCTGTTGTTCGGCCGTGGCAAGGGCCCAGGGGCGGGTGTGCCAGGTGTGGCGGAGGTAAGCCTGGAGGGCTTCGCTCGGGTTGTCCGGCTCGTCGTCGGCCGACATGCCGGTGTACGCGCTGATCACCTGGTCCAACTCGCCGTAGCGGCGGTCGAATTCGAGCGGCTTCATGGACACGGCACTGAACCCCTACAGGTAGATCGGGACGGTGGTGAGCACGACGAAGCCGTGCGGGCTGTTCGGATCACGCCCCAGGACGACCCGTGCCGCGCGCACATCGATGGGCTCGCGCCCGGCGAGCATCATCGCTTGGAGCAGGACTCGGCCGACGGGTAGCTCGCGGGAGGGCCAAGCGGCCTCGATGGTCAGGCGGGCGCGGGTTCCCTGGGCGAGCCAGCGGTGGATCTTCTGTTCGTTGCCGGTCACCACCTGCTGGGTGGCCCACTGGGCGGTTTCTCGGTCGGGGTAGGTGGCGGATCTGGTCAGCAAGGGTTGTTACCTCTCAACGTGGATCGAAGGACCAGATCAGCCCGACTTCCTCGTCGGACACCCAAAGGAGCCCCAAGTCCCAGGCGTACTGACTGAGTGGTGAGCAGCTCGAGATCTTCTGATAGAAGTCGGGGGCCGCGCCGCCTCCCGAGGTGTTCGTGAAGAACCGAGTCTCGTCGGGAAAGCGCGTGAGAATCACCCTGGCGTGCTCCTCCATTTCAGCCAGCTGTTCGGGGAAGCGGGGGTCCCGGGAGACATCGAGATCGATGGTGGCCAGCAGCACGAGGAGTCGCACCACCGCAGAATGCGGAATTTCTCTGAGCAGGCCTCGCCATTTTGCCGAGCCCGCCTCGTCCACGGGCGGGGTGACGAAGGGGTAGGCCGGGTCGTCCGACCTCTCCTCCTCGCCTTCGTCGGGATCGATGGTCCGCCAGGACCGGGGATCCGTCGTCTCTCCCCGCATGACCGAGGCGACATCGTGCAGCCAGTCCTCCCGCGTACGGGGCCCGACGGCGACAAAGGTGTACCGACGGTCGTACATCTCCACCGCCGACCACCAGGAGTCGGCATCCACTGGTGTCGGCGGCCCGTTCATCTCGGGCGTCGTTCCGTCGTCCATCCAGACCTCGCTCATACGGGCATCGAGGTGAACACGAAGTAGGGCGGGTCGAGACTCGGATCGCGCATGAGTCGCAGGGAAACGCCCTTCATGTCATGCACCTCCGAAAGCTTGCTGCCGTCATAGGTGACACCCTTGCCGGTGACGGCGTCGCCGACGAGAGGGCCTTGCACCGGAACGGAGTCGCTCCTGACGATGAGTGATGCGTCCGGCGGGTCCCCTGCCAGCCACCGATCGATGTCGTCGGTGTTGTCACGCAGGCAATACTGCGTGAACCGTTGTGCTGCCTCGACATCGGCGTAGGTCGATGCCCCAGGAATCCTCGGCTCACCATTCCCCTTCCTCTCATCTCTCATCCGCTGCAGCAACTGCTCGTCAGTCTTCCCCACATGCTTGTCAAGGGTATGACCATTTCCCACCCCTTCCGCGGCGGCAAGGTCGACCGAGTACATGTAGGGGAACTGGCTCTCCGGCAGCTGCCAGCTGTGCTCCTTCTTGAACTCATTGAGGGAGCGCGCACCGAACCCCTGCGCCCGAGCCCGTTCCGCCTGGAACGTGGGCACGCTCAGGAGCGCCTCGTCGAGCTCGAACTCGAGCATGGCCAGCTTGCCCGCAGCATCGCCGAACGCCTCGTGATAGGCCCCTACCGCCGCGTCCATGGCCGCCTTGTCCATGTGGGACCGGAAGGTCAGGACGACCTCCGCGACCACGAGCCCGGCCGCGAGCCTGGTGAGTTTAGAGAGATCGAGATCCGAGGTGAGGCTGTTCACCGTCTTGTCCGTGGCCTCCTTGGCCAGGCGCGTGGTGGTTTCCGTGGTCTTCTGGCCCACGTCGGCCAGGTCGTCGAACAGCTTCTGAATCACGTTCGCGCTCTTGTCGAGGACCTCGATGATGGGGCGCCTGGTGGCAGGGTCCAGTTTCCCGTTGCTCTTCCAATTCCGGGTGCCCTTCTTGGCAGTCACCTCGGCCCGTTGGTCACGGGCCTTCCCCCACGCCGTGGTTCCCCAGATCGTCTGGCAGAAAGCCCTCATCGCGGCCTGCCATTCACCGTTGCCCGTGGGGTCGGTGATGTAGGAAATGGCGTCCGTGAAGTCGTCCGCCGCCTTCTTCACGTCCTTGGAGGCATTCCTCCAGGCCCCGGCGATGTCGCGGAACTCTTCTTCCTTGACGCCCGGCGTGATCTCGTGGACGCGGCCGAGTCTCAGCCCTTCATCGACCACGGGTTTCATGATGAACATGAGGAAGTCCGGGACCTCTCCGAGGATTCCGGAAATCGCCCACGAGTCGTGGTACTCGCCCTCCCCGCGCCACGTCAGGTCGTTCGGCGGACCGTACGTGGGCACGGTTGCGATCACCGCTGGAGGCTGCTTCTCCTCCGGTGGCTCTCCCTTGCCCTTGTTCGCCGCCCAGTCCGCCTGCGCATAGTTGTTCGCGGTCTGAGTGAAGCCCACCGCGACACCACCCACCGACACCACGCTCTTCGCCCAGAGCTGCAGGAACTTCCCGGCGACGATGCCGTACCGGTCGGCGAAGGAGTCCGCGCCCCAGCCCGTTCCCGCGGACTGGCTGTATTTGTCCAGCGTGTCCGTCAGCGCCTTCGCCTTTTTGTCGTAGGCGAACTGACCGTCGCGTACGACGAGCGAGGTGAAGTAGAGGTGCTGAGGCTTCACATCGAAGCGGCCCACACCTTGGTTGGGTGGCGCGGTCTTGGCCTGGTCCCGTTCCCGCTGCCGCTGCTTGTCGGAAGGCAGGTCAGCCATCAGGCCGCACCCCAGCCCCGCAGTACCGCCCTGTGTGCCGCCGCGTAGTTGATCTCCCCGTTGACCACGACGTCGTGAAGCCACGCCTGGGCCGCCTGGAGGTCCGCCGCGGACCGGTCCCACTCGTCCAGCTTGTCGATGAACACCTCGCGGGCCTCGCCCTCCCAGGTCAGGACCACCTTCTCGGCGCGCCGGTAGAGCAGGTCCAACTGCTCGTTGAGGCGCTTGAGAATGTCCTCGAGATCTCCGGAAAGGTCCTGCAGCGTTGCGAAGTCGACGGTTATGTGGTCGTCGTCCACCATGCTTCCCCCGTTCAGATTTGGTCAGTTGGTGTAGGCGCCCTCAGAGGTCGGAGAGGGTGCTGCGTGTCTCGGCGGGTACGTCGGTGTTCGGTGTCGACAAGGCGTCCGCCTCGCGCTTCACATCCGTCGTGACCTGGATCTTTCGTAGCTGCGCCATGATGTCCACGTCCTGTGCCGAGAACCCGTCCCGGCTCAATCGCACGGCCTGTTCAATAGCCTCGATGATCATGCGGATGCGTACGGCGTCCTCCGCCGCGCCCCGGTGGAGGTCTCGGTAGGCCCGGGCGGCCGGCCCCTGCCACCCCGCCTCGATCCGGTCGACGATCGCGTCCATGCGCCTGACCTGTTTGTCCAGGTAGCCCTGCATACCGTCGAGGTCATTGGCGAGGTCCGTCAGCCGTTCGGCCTGCGCCCGGAGTCGGGGCTGTCCGCCACCGCCGCTCATTGCTTCCCCCAGTCCGTGTCTGTCGTCAACACTGCTGCTGTGCTGGCTACTTGACGCACACACGTCACCCTAACAACGTCACTTCAGCCCTTGGCAACAGCAAATCCGCTAGGGACGGCACACTCAACACGGTCGGGACCCCAGACCGGAACAACCGTCGACGAGGACTCGTGCGCCTGCCCTCATAAACCCTGCCCACCCGCAGCCAACGCGTAGCTGTGACCAGCACGTTCACAACAGGCTCTAGGCGTCGGCCGGTCTTCCGGGGGCGTACGGGCGCAGGGCGTCGATGAGTCGCTCCAGGCCGAACGTGAACTCGGCGTCGTGGTCGATGACCGCGAGCTTCGGCGCGAGCCTCGCCACCGCGGCGAATCCCGAGCCGGCGAGCAGCTCCTCGCGCTCCCGTACCGCCGACTCGTCCTCGCCCTGGAACGCCGGTGAGTGGAACTCCCGCATCAGCGAGCCGACCTGGAAGGCGACGAGCAGCCGCAGCGCGTGCACGGCGTTCGCCTCCTCGAAGCCGTGCTCCAGCAGCACCTTGAGCGAGCAGTCGATGGTGGGCAGCACACCGGGTGAGTTCAGCTGGCGGGTGAGGACCAGTTCACCGGCGCGCGGGTGCCGCAGGGAGGCGCGCCGGAAGGCGTGGGCGACCGAGCGGATGCCGTCCTCCCAGCTGTCGCGCGAGTGCCGGGTGATGTGCATGTCCGTGGTGATGTACTCGGTGACGCCGTCCAGCACGTCGGCCTTGCCCCCGACGTGGTTGTAGAGGGACATCGCCTGGACGCCGAGCGCGGCGGCGATACGGCGCATCGACAGCGCCTCAACGCCCTCGTCGTCGATGATCCGCAGAGCGGACTCGATGATCCGCTCACGGGACAGCGGCTCGCGAGCGGCAGCACGGGCGGTGGCTTGAGCGGTGTCGTGCGAGGTGGCGGGCGCCGTGCGGGGCGAGGCCGGGGGCACGGTGGCAGGGGAGGCCGACGCCTCGCCCTCGCGCAGCTGTTGACCTGACGCTTCGGCACACATCCGGCCGCTCCCCGGTTTCGCCCACATCCTTGACGGTTTACAGCGTAGGTGCTTCTCTCGGTGCCGACTTACGGTGTAAGTGTCGGTGCCAGTATTCCTGCGGCCTCGGGTTCGCGGAAGCAGCGCGCCGTCTTCTTTTCGCCTCGCTCTGTACTCCCCGCGTCGCCGGAGGCACGCATGTCCTGGCCCACCGTCCACCACCTCGACTGCGCCCCGATGCACCCCCTCGGCGGCTCCCCGCTGGTCGCCCACTGCCTGCTCGTGGTCACCGGCAGCGGACTGCTTCTGGTCGACACCGGCTTCGGCACCGGTGACATCGCCAACCCGCGCCGGCTCGGCGCGGTCTTCCGGAAGACCGCCCGCCCCCGTCTCGAACCGGCCTTCACCGCGTTCCACCAGATCCGTGAGCTCGGGTACGACCCGCGCGACGTCCAGGACATCGTGCTCACGCATCTCGACCTCGACCACGCGGGCGGCCTCGCGGACTTCCCCGACGCGCGGGTGCATGTGATGGCCGACGAGTACCGGGCCGCGATGCGGCGCGACTCCCGTCTGGACACGGCCCGTTACGTCACCGCGCAGTGGGGCCACGGGCCGCGCTGGATCATCCACGACACCGCCGACTCCACCTGGCACGGATTCGCCGCGAGCCCGGTGGTGCGCTCGCCCGACGTCCTGATGATCCCGATGCCCGGTCACAGCCGGGGGCACTGCGCGGTGGCGGTGCAGCAGCCGGAGAGGTGGCTGCTGCACGCCGGCGACGCGTACTTCTTCCACGGCGAGATGGACCTCCGCCGGCCGCGCTGCCCGCGCTCCCTGGCGCTCCACCAGCGTCTGATGGCCGACAACCACGACCAGCGCATGACGCAGCTGGACCGGCTGCGCGCGCTGCGGAGGGTGGACCCGCGGGTGATCAAGATCTTCTCCTCGCACGACGCGTACGAGTTCTCCCAGCTCACCTCAGAAAGGGTGCGTCCCTTGCGGTGACGAGCCGACGCGGGCCGGACGACCGCAGGACGACGTCCAGGACGCGGTCGGTCTCGGCGGCATAGCTCTGGGCGAACCAGGCCATGTTGGCCTCGACGACGGCCCACCGGCCTCCGACCAGCTGCCCCACGTCGAGGACGACGGCGCTCGGGAGGGTGGGGGCACAGGCTTCCAGCACCTCCTGGCCGAAGCGTTCGGCGTCCGGGGTGAGCGGGGCGGGGTCGAGGCGGCCGAAGACGGTGTAGCGGCTGCCGGTGAGGACCTGGCCGTCGAGGACGAAGAGCCGGTACTCGGCGGCGAACTCGACGACATCGCTGACGAGTACGGGTGTCTGCGGCCCGATGCGCTCCCCGCTGAGCGGGAGGTCGCGCCCGGTGGCGTACACCGCGGCGGGCACGGACTTGTCGGACGGCGGCTTGACGAAGAGGGGTCCGTCCAGCTCGCGGGCGCGGTCGAGGGTGGTCAACTCGATGCGGCGTTGGGTGAGTTCGGGTGCGAGGGTGGTGAGCCAGTCGTCGGCCGGTTCGAGAAGCCCGACGCGGAAGGGGCGGACGATCCGGTCGGCGGCGAGGGGGCCGCCGTACCAGTGGACGTCGCGCTCTTCGTGCCCCTGGGCGGAGGCGACGACCTCGATGCCGCGGTGGCGGGCGGCGTGGGTGAGGAGGGTGGCGGTGCTGGTGAGGGGGTGGGGGGCGAGGAGGAGGGGCATGGGGGGACGGTAGCGGGGGGTGGGTTGGCTTGTGCGGGCCGGGTGTTGGGGGGCGGGTCCCTGGGGCTCGGGTGCTTGTGCGGTGCGGGTCCCTGGGGCGGGGCGGGCCGGGTGCTTGGGCCTTGGCGTCGTTGTGCGGCGTCGGGTTTCCTGGGGCGGGGCCAAGCGCTTGGGGCGCGGGCCCTTGTGCGGCGGCGGGTCCGGGGGCCCTGCGGGCTCGACTCCTCGGGGTCGGCGGCGTACAGCTGCGATGCATTGCGTACCCGGGAGTTGCCGCCGATCCCCTGCGGGGACGACCCTGCACGCCCCCTCCCGAGCGGTCGAGGACGCGACCCGTTGCGGTGCGGGCACACGCGAACCCGAGCCCGTTCGGGCGGCGGATGGGATGCGGTGCGAAGCCGCCGCAGGTGAGGGAGTGCGGGGCGCAGCCCGACAGCCCCGGCGCGGCTAGTGGGGCGCAGGCTCCGTATGACTGCCCGAGCGCGCGTGCCAGGACCAGGCGCAGCAGGTCAGGGCCAGAACCGCGCCCGCTCCCAGCAGCCACCACGACGTGACCCGCAGCGTCGCCGTCAACGCTTCGAACACCGCCTCCGCCGCCGGGCGGTCCACGTCCGGGGGGAGATCGTCGAGGGCCAGGCCGCGGCCGATGGTCAGGGCCAGGCGCAGGAGGGCGCCGCCGATCGCCAGGGCCGCGCCCAGGAGCGCGAGGGCGTTCAGGCGGCGCCGGGCGAGGACGACCGCGGCCGCCGCGAGGAGCAGCGTGACCACCGGGAGCCGTACGCCCCAGAACTGGAGGTCCGCGAAGATCTCGCGCGCCGCCCCGAGCTTGTCCGCCTCCAGGATCGTGATCCGGGTGTTCCCCACCGGGACCTGGTCGGCGAACGGTACCCCCTCGTCGCTCAGCTGCCGCTTCACCTGCTCGATCACCGGCGCCAGGTCGATGCTCGCGGTGTCCACGTCGTCGCTCGTCAGCGCCTGTTCGACCGCGGTGTGGGCCGCGCGGTTCACGGTGTTCCAGGCGATCCGGTACGCGTCGGTCCCGGCGAAGGAGATCACCGCCTCGTGCACCAGATTCTCGACACCCTGCTGGAACGGCCCCGCGTCGATCTTCTTCATGACCTCGGCGGTGATCCGGTCCGCCACCGCGTTCTGCACGGCGGGGTCGGCAGCGAGCGGCTCCATCGCCGTGACGTAACTGTCGGTGTCACCGATCTCGCGGTCCGCCCACACGGCCAGCGCGCTCAGCGGCGTCAGAAGAGCCACGAGCACGATGAGCACCGCCGTCAGAACGCTCCGCACTCCTCCAGGGAACGCGGGCCACGCCGGGCGCGCGAGCCGTGGGCCGCCGACCGGGCTGATGGCCGGCCGCTCCGACTTGCCTGCGGGGCGGCGCGGGTGTGCTCTGAAGTGAGGACGAGGGAAGGAGCTCTCCGTCATGGCTGTTCACGCAACGATGCCCGTACGGCACCACGGATCTCTCAGCTGGGCCATGCCCGTGGGGCTGGGCACGCTCTTCGGTTTCTACGCGGGGTTCCTCCGTCGCACCGGTGAGGCCGTCAGCTGGTGGGACGTTCTATACGGGGTGGTCGCCGGGCTGGTCTTCACGGCGGTCGCCTACGGTCTCGGCCGCATCCAGAACGCCCTGCCGCGTGAGGTCCGCGCGGCCGCGTACGCGGTGGTGTGCGGCATGTCCATCGGCTTTCTGCACAGCCTGACGGGGACCAGCATCCTGCGGTCGGCGGGGATGGGGCTCATGTTCGCCGCCGTGATGTTCGCCGTCGCGTTCTATGTGTTCTACATGAGGGAGGACTAGGTCACCGACCTGCGACTTCTCTCTCTTCGCGCGGCCGCCAGATCTCATCTCGCGGCCGCGCGCCGTCGTCTCGCGCCTGCTGGGTGAGGAGCAACCGCAGGAGGGAGGCGCACCGTGCAGGAGACACCGCTGCGCGTCGCGGTCATCATCGGCAGCACCCGTGAGGGCCGCGTCGGCGAGAAGGTCGGACGCTGGTTCACCGAGCGTGCCGCCGAGCGGGCCGACGTGGAGCTCTGTGTCGTCGATCTGATCGACTTCGACTTCCCCGCCCGCTACCCGGACCGTGCGACCGCGCGGATGCGGGACTTCGTCTCGGAGATCGGCCGCGCCGACGCCTTCGTGGTCGTCACCCCCGAGTACAACCGGTCCTTCCCCGCCTCCCTCAAGCAGGCCATCGACTACGCCTACGACGAGTGGCGGACCAAGCCGGTCGCGTTCGTCAGCTACGGCCACGGCTCCCGTGGTCTGTACGCCGTGGAGCAGTTGCGCTCGGTCTTCACCGAGCTGCACACCGTGACCCTGCGCAACGGCGTGAGCATCAACCTGCTCGACGACACCGGCGAGGACCGGGACCGGGCGGCCGCTCTGATGTTGGACCAGCTCTGGTGGTGGGGGCTCGCGCTGCGCGAGGCCCGTGCCGCCCGCCCCTACGTCTCCTAGCGAGTGCTCGCGCCGGCACCGATGACTTCCGGCGGCCGCTCCGGTCACCATCCTGGACCTCCGACGACCTCACCCGACCCACCGCCGACCATGCGAAGGAACGACGATGAGCACAGAACTGGCAATCGAGACCGCGGGCCTGGTGAAGGTCTTCGGTGAGAACCGGGCGGTGGACGGGGTCGATCTGTCCGTGCCGGCCGGCACCGTCTACGGCGTACTCGGGCCGAACGGCGCCGGCAAGACGACGACGGTGAAAATGCTGGCCACCCTGCTGCGGCCGGACGGCGGCGAGGCCCGTGTCTTCGGCAAGGACGTGCAGAAGGACGCGGACGCCGTGCGCAGCAGGGTCAGTCTCACCGGGCAGTACGCCTCGGTCGACGAGGACCTCACCGGTACCGAGAATCTCGTGCTGCTGGCACGGCTGCTCGGTCACGCCAAGCCGGCCGCGAAGGAGCGCGCCAGTCAGCTGCTCGACGCCTTCGGTCTGTCCGAGGCGTCCGACAAGCAGGTGAAGAACTACTCGGGCGGTATGCGGCGCCGTATCGACATCGCCGCCTCCATCCTGAACACCCCGGACCTGCTCTTCCTCGACGAGCCGACCACCGGTCTCGACCCGCGCAGCCGGAACCAGGTGTGGGACATCGTGCGCGCGGTGGTCGCCCAGGGCACGACGGTGCTGCTGACCACGCAGTACCTGGACGAGGCGGACCATCTGGCCTCCCGTATCGCCGTGATCGACCACGGCAGGGTGATCGCGGAGGGCACGAAGGGCGAGCTCAAGGCATCGGTCGGCTCGGGCGCGGTCCATCTGCGGCTGCGGGACGCGGAGCAGCGGCCGGAGGCCGAGCGGGTGCTGGCGGCGGCGCTGGGGGCGGAGGTCCTGCTGGACGCCGATCCGCTCGCGCTGACCGCCCGGGTGAACGGGCACGGCACCCAGCAGGGCGCCGCGGAGCAGGCCGCGCGGGCGCTGGCCGAGCTGGCCCGCACCGGGATCACTGTGGACAACTTCGCGCTGGGACAGCCCAGCCTGGACGAGGTCTTCCTCGCCCTGACCGACAAGAAGGGGGCGGCGGCGTGAGCACCGCGACGACGACGAAGTCCGTCAAGGACGCCGAGGACCTGGCACTCGAAGCACCGAAGGCCGAGGATCTGGCAGCGCTGCTGGTGGGCAAGGAGCGCCCACCGAGGCCGAGCGCGATCTCCGCGTCGCTGACGTTCGGCTGGCGGGCGATGCTGAAGATCAAGCACGTGCCGGAGCAGCTGTTCGATGTGACGGCGTTCCCGATCATGATGGTGCTGATGTACACGTACCTCTTCGGAGGGGCGCTGGCCGGCTCGGCCTCGCAGTACATCCAGTTCCTGCTGCCGGGCATCCTGACGATGAGCGTCGTGATGATCACGATGTACACGGGCGTCGCGGTCAACACCGACATCACCAAGGGTGTCTTCGACCGGTTCCGGACGCTGCCGATCTGGCGGCCGGCCCCGATGGTGGGCTATCTGCTCGGTGACGTCGTCCGCTACTTCCTCGCCTCCGTGGTCATGCTGACCGTCGGCATGATCATCGGCTACCGCGCCGACGGCGGGGTGATGGGCATCCTCATGGGCGTCGTCCTGCTGATGGTCTTCTCGTTCGCGTTCTCCTGGATCTGGACGATGTTCGGACTGCTGCTGCGGACCGAGAAGTCGGTGATGGGCGTCAGCATGATGGTGATCTTCCCGCTGACGTTCCTGAGCAATGTCTTCGTCGACCCGAAGACGATGCCGGGCTGGCTCCAGGCGTTCGTCAACAACAGCCCGGTGACCCATGTGGCCACCGCGGTAAGGGAGCTGATGGCGGGCAACTGGCCGGCGGCGGACATTGCCTGGTCGCTGGGCTGGGCGGCACTGTTCGTGGTGGTCTTCGGCTCTGTCACGATGCGGCTCTACAACCGCAAGTAGCCAGCTGTCCTGTGCTGCGGGCGTCCCCGGACCAGCGGGGGCGCCCGCAGTGCTGTGTGTGCGGTTGCCGAGGGCCGCCGTTGACCACCCGGGGGGAAGCACCAGCTTCGGCGGGGCCGGGCGACGTCGGCGAACTGATCGCCCGCGCCCGACGTGCGGGAGGCCCCGACAACATTGCCTGTGTCGTCGCCGATGTGGTGCCGCTGTGACGCCGCTGTGTCGCGCGCCGCGCCTCACACCGCATCGGATGCGAGCCCGGCGCCTGGAGGGTGAGGTGAGCGGGCACTGCCTCGCCCGCGCTGCCCGCGTCGGGTCCTTCCGGCTCAGAGCAGCCAGTCGACGGGGCGCCCCGGGCGGTAGGAGCAGTACGAGCCCGTCGTGACCGACTCCCGCAGGTGCGCGGCCAGTTCGGGGTGGAGGGCGTCCAGTTTGCGGAGGGTGTCGCGGATGCGGGCCGTGACCGTCTTGCGGGCGCGTTCCGCCTCGTCGCCGAGCCGGCGGGTCCGGCCGCCCAGGCCGGCCGCCGTGCGCAACTCGTCGAGCAGCGCGGCCCGTTCGCGGCCGAACTCCTCTGCCCTGCGGTCGTCGCCCAGCTCCGCCGCCCGGTCGATCTCCTCGTCGAGGCGCTCCAGCCGCCGACGGTAGCGGATCTTGGCCTCCTCGTCGAGCACCGGGTCCCCGCCGAAGCGGCGGGCGGCGATCACCGCTTCACCGCCCTCGGGGTCGAGCAGGACCACCGCTGACAGGTCGTCGCCCGCATGCGACAGCAGGGTGTGCAGATCGCGTAGCCCCTTGGCGTCCGGGACATGGACACCGCGGCCCGCGAAGTCGAGGGCCCACACGGCGCCGTCGCGGCGGAAGCGCTGCCGGGCGGCGTGGGGCTGGAGGGCCTGGGCCGCGAGTTCGGGGGAGACGGCGCCCACTCCGGCGTAGGCGTCGGCCGCCCGGCCGTACGCGGTCAGTTCGTCTGCGTCCTCGGTGGGCGGGGCGTCCGCGACCGCGCGCGGCGGGACCCCGTCCAGCAAGTACGTCAGCCCCAGCTCCTCGGCCTCGCGCCGGGTCGACACGGCGAGCTCCGCCGTGTCGCCGCCCGGGCCCAGCAGACCCAGCAGCGCCGCCCGCGCCCGCACCGACCAGGGTCTCGCCCGCAGCCGGTCCGCCGAGGTGTACGCGGCGGTCAGCGCGGCCACCGCCTCCTCCCGTCGTCCGCGCGCCGCGTCGAGCATCCCCAGCCAGAGGTCCACGGGCCCGCTGATGTCGCAGCCGTACAGCGAGACGACCCACTGGCCCGCATACGGCGCGAGCGCGGCCCTGGCCTCGTCGATCCGTGCCGGGTCGCCGGACGCCGCGGCCGCGTGCGCGCGCAGCCGCATCCACAGCGGTGCGAAGATCCGGGGCACCGCCTCGGGCCGGGCCGCGATCTCGTCCACGATCCGCAGCGCCACCGCCGTACGGCCCTGCTCGATCGCGGTGAGCCCCGCCAGCAGCGGCGGATGCGGATGCCCTTGGTCGGTGAGCGTCCCGACCACGGCCTCCGCCTCGTCGAACCGGCCCTGGAGCAGGAACAGCGACCAGTGCATATGGGCGGCCATGAAGGCGAACGGCGGATGCTCGTGCTGCAGCCCGATCGCGGCCGAGAGCAGATCGGCCGCCTCGGTGAACCGCCCGCCCAGCGCGGCGATGAGGGACTGGTCGATGGCCATGCCCAGCTCGAACCTGCGCAGCCCCGCCCGCTCGGCCAGGGTGGTGAAGACGCGCAACTGGTCGAGGTAGCGCGGGTCGCCGAGCTCCAGGAGCGTCACCCAGCGCATCGCGGCCGCGTGCATCTCCATGTCGCGGTTGCCCGTGCGGCGGGCGACCTCGCCCATCTCCGCGGTGAGCACGAGGCGTTCCTCGGAGGTGCCGAGCCCCCAGATCGAGTCGTGCCGCGCCCACAGGGAGAACGCGAGGGCCTCGTCGTCCTCACCGCGCCGCGCCAGCGCCGTGGTCCGCACGGCCAGGTCCTGGGCGATCCGCTCCGGCGTCAGGCCGGCCAGTTCCTCGCCGCTGCCGCCGGCCAGCGCGCGGTACGCCTCGCGCAGCAGCTCGGCGCCCGACGCCTCCTGGCCCAGCACGCCCCCGTGCTGATGGAGGGTGATGGCCACGCGGGCGAGCACCTCGGGGTCGTCCACCGCGCGGGCCAGATCGACGGCGAGGTCGAGGAAGCGCCGGCCCTCGGCCTCGTCGCCGTAGTGCCGCAGTTCGCCGCCGAGGTCGAGGGCGACCAGGGCGGCCCTGCGCCGGTCGTCGCCGGCGGCCTCCAGGGCCCGCCGGTAGTGCCCGACGGCCTCTTCGCCGGACAGCCTGCTGGAGGCGTCCCGCGCCGCGGCGAGCAGCAGATCGACCCGCCGGTCCCGCTCCAGCTCCTCGCCGGCCAGATAGGCGTGCCGTGCCAGATCCGCCGGGAAGACCTTCTCGCTGAGGCCGGGGGTGCGGTCCAGGGCCCGTACGACGCCGGCGTGCCGCTCCCGGGTCCGCTGCTCGTCGAGCGCCTCGTACAGCGTCTCGCGGACAAGGTCGTGGGCGAAGGCGAACCGGCCGCCGCTGCGCACGGTCACCAGCCGGGCCGTCACCGCCCGGTCCAGCAGCCGGTCCACGTGCGGGACGGGGGATGAGGCGGCCGCCGCGAGCACCTGGCGGTGGAACTCCCGGCCCAGCACGGCCGCGGTGTCCAGCAGCGTGCTCACCGGCTCGGGCAGCAGCGCCAGCCGCCGCCGCACCGCCTCGCGCACCCCCGGCGCGACGGTGGTGACCGGGCTGCCGCTGTGCCAGATCCGCGCGGTCTGCTCGACGAAGAAGGGGTTGCCGCCGGTACGGCGGTGGACCTCCTCGACGAGGTCCGGCTCCGGCTCCACACCGGCGGTCAGCGCGATGAGCGCGCCCACCTCGTCGCGCTGGAGGCCGGTCAGGGTCACGGTCGCGGCGGCGCGGGCCGCCAGCGGGGCGATGAGCTGCCGCAGCGGGTGGTCGGGCGCCTCCACCTCGACGTCGCGATAGGTGCCGACCAGCAGCAGCCGCTCGAACCAGGCGTGCTGGGCGGCGAATTCGAGCAGTCTCAGCGAGGCCGGATCGGCCCAGTGCAGATCGTCGAGCACGACCACCAGCGGCCGTTTCTGCGAGACGGTGACCAGGGCGGTCGTCACCGCGTCGTACAGCTGGAAGCTCTCGCCGCCGTCGCCCTCGCCGGGCTCCTCGCCGAGCAGGACGGCGAGCCGCCCGCCCGCCGCCTTACCGGCCTCGGCCCACTCCGCCTCGTCGACACCCCGGCGCAGACCGCGCACGACCTGGACCCACGGCCAGTACCCGGGGGCGCTGTCGGAGTCCCAGCAGGAGCCGCCCAGCACCAGGGCACCGCGCCGGCGCGCCTCGTCGGCGGCGTCGGTGACCAGCGACGTCTTGCCGATACCGGCCTCGCCGGTGACCAGCACCAGGCCCCCGTGGCTGTCCGTCGCCCGGCCGATCTCCGTCCGGAGGACGCCTGCGGGGTGGTCGCGCCCGATGAGAGCAGGGGTCATGCCGAAACCATAGGAGGCGGCACTGACAACCCGCACGCGAGAAGGCGCGCGGGTCGTCCCGGCCGGCGGCCGCCCGGTCACGACCCGGCGGCAGCCCTGGCGCCTCCTCGGTCCCGGGGCCTCTCGGTCCCGGTGCAGGCCCCGGCCCCGGTCCAGGCCCCGCTCAGGTCAGGCCAGGCCTCAGGCGAACGGCAGCGACAGCACCGGTTCCGTCTTCTTCCCGGCCGTCCTCCCCGACGCCGTCGCCATGAACTCCGCCAGGTCCCGCCCCGCGCGCCCGATCCGCTCGGGCAGCGTGTCCGTGAGCGCGTCGCCCGTGCCGCCCCAGTCCTCCGAGGCCGCGTAGACGGCGGTCGGCACGACCAGCGCCCGCAGATGGGCGAAGAGCGGACGCATCGCGTGCTCCGGCACCAGCGAGTGGCGCGACGTACCGCCGGTCGCCCCGATCAGTACCGGCGTGCCGGCCAGCGCTCCGACCTCGACGAGGTCGAAGAACGACTTGAAGAGTCCGCTGTAGGAGGCCGCGAAGACGGGGGAGACGACGATCAGGCCGTCCGCCTCCGTCACCGCGTCGAGCGCCTCGCCGAGCGCGGGCGAAGGGAAGCCCGTCACCAGGTGGTTGGCGATCGGCACGGCCAGCTCGCGCAGCTCGACCACGCGCACCTCCACCTCCCGGTCACCGTCCCGCTCGCCGAGGGAGCCGCGTACGGCCTCGGTGAGCCGGTCGGCGAGGAGCCGGGTCGACGAGGGCACGCTCAGACCGGCGGAGACGGCCACCAGTTTCAGCGCCTGCTCGCTCATGCCGCCTCCTTCGCGGTCTCGTTCGTGTTGTTGTTCTCCGTCGTCGCGTCCTCGCTCCGGGCGGCGGCGACCGCCGGGTGCAGCGGGGCGCTCTCCGGCACACCGGCCGGCCGCAGCGCGGCGAACTCCTTGCGCAGCACCGGGACGACCTCCTCGCCGAGGATGTCGAGCTGTTCGAGGACCGTCTTCAGCGGCAGACCCGCGTGGTCCATCAGGAACAGCTGGCGCTGGTAGTCACCGACCGCGTCCCGGAAGCCGAGCGTGCGCTCGATGACCTGCTGCGGCGATCCGACGGTCAGCGGGGTCTGCTCGGTGAAGTCCTCCAGCGAGGGCCCGTGTCCGTAGACCGGCGCGTTGTCGAAGTAGGGCCGGAACTCCCTGACCGCGTCCTGCGAGTTCTTCCGCATGAACACCTGGCCGCCGAGCCCGACGATGGCCTGCTCGGCCGTGCCGTGGCCGTAGTGGGCGTAGCGCTGCCGGTAGAGGCCGACCATCTTCTTCGTGTGGGACATCGGCCAGAAGATGTTGTTGTGGAAGAAGCCGTCGCCGTAGTACGCGGCCTGTTCCGCGATCTCGGGGGAGCGGATGGAGCCGTGCCAGACGAACGGCGGGACGCCGTCCAGCGGGCGCGGGGTGGCCGTGAACGACTGGAGCGGAGTGCGGAACTTCCCTTCCCAGTCGACCACGTCCTCCCTCCACAGCCTGTGGAGGAGCGCGTAGTTCTCCACGGCGAGCGGTATGCCCTGGCGGATGTCCTTGCCGAACCAGGGGTAGACCGGCCCGGTGTTGCCGCGGCCCATCATCAGGTCGACCCGGCCGTCCGCGAGGTGCTGGAGGTACGCGTAGTCCTCGGCGATCTTCACCGGGTCGTTGGTGGTGATCAGCGTGGTCGAGGTGGACAGGATCAGGTTCTCGGTGCGGGCCGCGATGTGCCCGAGGAGGGTCGTCGGGGAGGACGGGACGAAGGGCGGGTTGTGGTGCTCGCCGGTGGCGAAGACGTCGAGGCCGACCTCCTCCGCCTTGCGGGCGATGGCGACCGTCGCCTTGATCCGCTCGTGCTCGCTCGGCGTACGGCCGTTGGTCGGGTCGGTCGTGACATCGCCGACGGTGAAGATGCCGAACTGCATGTGAGCCCACCTCTCGGGTCCGGTTGGTTGAATGTTGAACCAAACCCTACAACGGGGACCCCGTCCTCCCTATTCCGGGTCGTCGGCGGGTGCCTCAGCCCAGACCCGCGGCGCGGGGGAACAGCTGGCGGAAGGCATCGGCGGACTCCGAGCCCGAGCGCCCGAACGGTGCGTCGAAGTCCCACACCAGGAAGAGCAGGAACGCGATCAGCGCGCTGAACAGACCGGCGAGCAGCAGCTCGCGGTAGGAGCGGCCGATCTGCATGGTGAAGATCAGTCCGACGGTCACCAGGGCGCCGGTGATCAGGCCGAACCACACCACGCCCGGCAGGGTCGCGCCGGCGTTCGACTCCCGGGCGTTGCGCGCGTCGTCGGCGACCGCCACCTGGTCGAGCATCGGCTGGTACGCCTGGGCCTCCAGCTCTCCCACGGGCACGCGCCTGGCGATGTCCGAGCGCACCACGTCGAGCAGCTCGCCGCCCCGCCCGGTCTGCTCCTGGCCGTCGATCATCCTCGGCCACTCCTGGTGGACGACGTGCGCGACGTACCGGTCGATGTCCGAGTGGAGCTTGCGCTGAACGTCGGGCGGGTAGACCTCGGCGCGCTGGGTGACCTCGTACAGGGCCTGCGCCTCACGGCGTACGTCGTCCTGCGCGGCGCTGCGTGCCTCCCACACACCGGCGATGGCGAGGCCCAGCACGATGGCGTACACGACGCCGACCATCATCGTCATGTACTCGAGGACGTCGGGGGTCTCGGCGGGCTCCACGCCCGTTTCCTCGGCGTCGTGCCGCCGGCGCTGGAGGAGAAGGGTGGCGATGAGGACGACGGCGCAGGCGGCGGCCATCGCGATGGCCAGGACCAGCCATTCCGACATGGGCTCACTCCGAAAGATGTGGTGGTGCGGTCGGTGGGGTGTCGCTCAGGCGCGGCCGCGCCCCGGCCGCAGCAGGGCCGCGGCGAGCACGGCCGGTGTCGTGGTGACGAGCACCAGGACGACGAGGGGCATCCCCTCGCGCTCCGGCCTACCGGGCAACGGCCGGTGGTTGCGTACGGTCACGGCCTGCGGCGGAGCGGCGGGCGGACCGGCCGCGGGAGGCGGCGGTACGACGGCCGGCTCGGTCTCGGGAACGACCGGCGCGGGCGGCAGCGGAGCCGGCGGTACGGGTGAGGGTTCGGGCGCCGGAGGCGGCGGCGTCGGGCGCGGCTGCGGCGGCGCGGGGGTGGTCGGCGCGGGCGGTTCCGGCACCGGCGGCGGGCTGCTGGGCGGCGGCGGGCTCGGGGGCTCGCTCGGCGGCGGCTCGCTCGGCGGCGGTTCGGGCGGACACGGCTCGGGCGGCGGTGGCGGGCAGTGCGTGAAGAGGTCCACGGACACGTCCACGTCGACCGACACATCCACCAGGAGGTCGCCGGCTCCGGGCCGGCCCCCGACGGACACCTGCACCGACGCGCAGATGAGACCAGGCAGATGGAGGGCCCATGTGCCGTGCGGGGGCAGGGGCGCCACGCTCACGGTGCCGGCGAAGAGGGCGCCGAAGGAGGGGACGACGGTGCCGGGGTCCGGCAGGACCGGGCCGATGGGTGTCGCCGCCGGAGCGGGGCTCTGCCGGTCGTGACCGGAGCCGGCCGCGCCCGCAGCCGCGCTCGTCGGTGCGCCACCAGCCGCGCCCGCACCTGTGCCTGCGCCTGCGCCCGCACCTGAGTCCGCACCTGCGTCCGGGGCAGGGTCGTGCGCCCGAGACGCCGGGGCCGGATCCCGCTCGGCCGGGACCGCGCCCGCGTCCTCCCGGGCCGGCCCCTTGTGCTCGCTCTCACGGCCCGGCGGCGCACCGCCCTCGTCGTCGCTGTCGGCCTCACCGTCGGCCTCGCGAACCAGGCCGGGCTCAGGGCCGGTTTCGGGTTCCGCGCCCGCCCGGGACGCCGAGCTCGCCTCCGGCCTCGGCTCCTGATCCGGCGGGGCCGGACCGGGCCGCGGCTCGGCCGGGTCGGAATCCCCCGTGGCCGGCTCGGCCTCGGCCCGGGAGACGGACGCGGCCGGAGCCGGCTCGTCCGTCACTCCTGCCGCTACTGCCCCGATCCCCTGCGAGCCGAGAATCGCAACGATCCCCAGTGCACTCAACTGCTCCCATCCCGCCACATCGGCACGTTATTGGTGAAGGCAGGGCAGAGGGGACCACTTTCACACGGATAGGTGAATCATCCGGTTGTCGGACCGGCTTCTCCGTGACGGTGCCCACAAGGTTTTGCACCTTGTTGCAAAACAAGGGTCCGGAGGCTAGAACTGAAAGCCACGACCCGTCCCGTGGAGGCCCCGATGAGCCAGCCGAGCACCGGCCCGTACCCCCATCTCCTGAGCCCGCTCGACCTCGGGTTCACCACGCTTCCCAATCGCGTGCTGATGGGCTCGATGCATGTCGGCCTCGAAGAGGCGGAGAACGGGTTCGAGCGCATGGCCGCCTTCTACGCGGCCCGCGCCCGCGGTGGCGTGGGGCTCATCGTCACCGGCGGCATCGCGCCCAACGACCGCGGCCGGCCGTACGAGGGCGGCGCCAAGCTCACCACCGAGGCCGAGGCGGCCCAGCACCGCACCGTCACCGACGCGGTGCACGCCGAGGGCGGCCGGATCGCGCTCCAGATCCTGCACTTCGGCCGGTACGCCTACCACGCCGACCTCGTCGCCCCCAGCGCGCTCCAGGCCCCCATCAGCCCGTTCGTGCCGCACGCCCTCACCGACGAGGAGATCGAGGAGACGATCGAGGACTTCGTGCGCACCGCCGCGCTCGCGCGGTCCGCCGGCTACGACGGCGTCGAGATCATGGGCTCCGAGGGCTACTTCATCAACGAGTTCATCGCGAGCGCCACCAACCACCGCACCGACCGCTGGGGCGGCTCGTACGAGAACCGCATCCGGCTGCCGCTGGAGATCGTCCGGCGTACCCGCGAGCGGGTCGGACCCGACTTCATCCTGATCTACCGGCTCTCCATGCTCGACCTGGTTCCCGGCGGCTCCACGCTGGAGGAGGTCGTCACGCTCGCCCAGGAGATCGAGGCGGCCGGCGTGACCATCATCAACACCGGCATCGGCTGGCACGAGGCCCGTATCCCCACCATCGCGACCTCCGTGCCGCGCGGCGCCTACAGCTGGGTCACGAGCCGGCTGATGGGGTCCGTGTCCGTGCCGCTCATCACCAGCAACCGCATCAACACCCCCGAGGTCGCCGAGCAGCTGCTCGCCGAGGGCCGCGCGGACATGGTGTCGCTGGCGCGGCCCTTCCTCGCCGATCCCGAGTTCGTGGCCAAGGCGCAGGCCGGCCGCGCGGAGTCGATCAACACCTGCATCGGCTGCAACCAGGCCTGCCTGGACCACACGTTCAGCGGGAAGCTCACCTCCTGCCTGGTCAATCCGCGTGCCTGCCACGAGACCGAGCTGGTGCTCTTCCCCACCCGGCTGCGCAAGCGCGTCGCCGTCGTGGGCGCCGGGCCCGCCGGTCTCGCGTGCGCGGTCTCGGCCGCCGAACGCGGGCACACCGTCACGCTCTTCGACGGCGCCGACGAGATCGGCGGACAGCTGAACATCGCCAAGCGGATCCCGGGCAAGGAGGAGTTCGACGAGACGCTGCGCTACTTCCGCAACCAGCTGGAGACACACGGTGTGGAGGTCCGCCTGGGTGCCCGCGTCAGTGCCGACACCTTCGCGGCGGACGAGTACGACGAGATCGTCGTCGCCACCGGAGTGACGCCGAGGACCCCCGAGATCCCGGGCGTCGACCACCCGAGCGTCGTCAGCTACCTCGACGTCCTGCGCGACGGCGCACCCGTCGGCGAGCGCGTCGCGGTCATCGGCGCCGGCGGCATCGGCTTCGACGTGGCGGAGTTCCTCACCGACGACGGCGAGGGCGCGAGCCTGGACGCGGGGACGTACTTCCGCCAGTGGGGCGTCGACACCGAGTACCAGGGGCGCGGCGGCCTCACCGAGGCGAAGCGCACCGCACCCGCCCGGGCCGTGCATCTGCTCCAGCGCAAGACCGGCAAGGTCGGTGCCGGCCTCGGCAAGACGACGGGCTGGATCCACCGCACGGAGCTCAAGCACCGCGGGGTGACGATGACCCCCGGCGCGACGTACGAGCGCATCGACGACGAGGGGCTGCACCTCACGGTCGACGGCACGGCAACCGTCCTGCCGGTCGACACCGTGGTGCTGTGCGCGGGCCAGGAGCCGCAGCGCGGACTGTTCGACGAACTGGCCGCGGCGGGCCGCTCGGTCCATCTCATCGGCGGCGCCGATGTGGCCGCCGAGCTGGACGCGAAGCGCGCCATCGACCAGGGCACCCGCCTCGCGGCCGCGCTGTGACGGCCCGCCGCGGGCGCACGGACAGCTCCCCGGGCGGTGCCCGCTGCGTCCTGCCTGTTCCGCCTGTTCCGCTGTGGTCCTCGGGCGGCCGACGGCGCTTTCCGGACACTCCCTAGGATCGGGCCATGTCGCTCCCGCACGCCATCCTCACGGCCCTGCTCGAAAAGCCCTCGTCGGGCCTGGAGCTGACCCGCCGCTTCGACAAGTCGATCGGCTACTTCTGGTCGGCCACCCATCAGCAGATCTACCGCGAGCTGGGCAAGCTGGAGCAGGCGGGCCAGATCCGGGCGCTGCCGTCCGCGCAGCCGACGCGGGGTCAGAAGAAGGAGTACGAGGTGCTGCCCGCGGGCCGCGCCGAGCTGGCCTCCTGGGTGGCGCGGCCGGAGGACCCGAGGCCGGTCCGCGACCCGCTGCTGCTGCGGCTGCGGGCCGCGGGCGTGGTGGGCGGCGCCGGGCTGCGGGAGGAGCTGGAGCGCCATCTCGCCCTGCACCAGCGGCAGCTGGAGCAGTACCGCGAGATCGAGGAGCGCGACTTCGCGCCGGAGCGGACCGTCACCGAACAGGACGCGCTGCGCCACATGGTGCTGCGCGGGGGCATCGAGCTGGAGTCGTTCTGGACGAAGTGGCTCACCGAGACCCTGGCGGCGCTCCCCGCCACGCCCTGAACCCGGCGGGTCCCGGCCGCTACGCGGGGCCGCCCGTGCTCGTCGAAGGGCGCCGAAGGCCTTCGCACCCCGTAGCACGGGCGTGCGACCTTTCGACTCCCATCGAAAAGCTCGCGCCGGCGGGGCCTGTCCGATGAGAATCGCGATCAGGCGGACCGGACCGGGCTCCGTTCCCGGCAGGGCTACGGGGGTGGCCTGCCGAGAACGGAGCAGTCCGGGATGCGGGAGCTGACGGGCCGTGAGACGGTCGCCGGGTGATGGATGCCCTGATCGTCGCCATGGTCGCCGCCTGCTCGGCCGGCGCACTCGCCCTGCTGGTCACCTCGGCCCTCGGCCTGGCACGCGCCGGCCGTGGCGATCCCTCCGACGAGGCGCGTGCCGTGACGCTCGCGCTGTACGGCTGTGCGGTCGCGATCGCGACCCTCGGGATGTTCGTCACGCTCCTGTGAGCGGCCGTTGACCGGGCCGGCTCACAGCCAGCCGTTGCGGCGGAAACTACGGTGGATCACCAGACAGGCGACCACCATGACGGCCATCACCACCGGATAGCCGAAGGGCGAGCGCAGCCCCGGCATGTGCTCGAAGTTCATTCCGTACGCACCGCACACCATCGTCGGCACGGCCACGATCGCCGCCCATGCGGTGATCTTCCGCATGTCCTCGTTCTGGGCGACGGTCACCTGCGCCAGGTGTGCCTGGAGGATCGAGTCGAGCAGGGCGTCGTAGGAGATGATCTGCTCGTTGATCCGGGCCAGATGGTCGACGAGGTCGCGGAAGTACGGCTGTATCTCGGGTCCGACCGGCGGCAGAGGTGTGGTCGCCAGGGTCCACATCGGCCTGTCCAGCGGCGCGACGGCCCGCTTGAGCTCCAGCAGTTCGCGCTTGAGCTGGTAGATCCGCCCGGGGTCGGCCCGCCCCGCCGACGTGTCGAAGACGGTGCTCTCGACGTCGTCGACATCGGTCTGCACGGCCTCGGCGACGACGAGGTAGTCGTCGACGATCCGGTCGGCTATCGCGTGCAGCACGGCGGCCGGTCCCTTGGACAACTGCTCGGTGTCCCCTTCGAGGGCCTCGCGGAGCGGGCCGAGCGAGCCGTGCCTGCCGTGCCGGACGGTGATGACGAAGTTCGACCCGGTGAAGACCATGAGGTCGCCGGTGTCCACGACCTCGCTGGAGCACGTGAGTTCCTCGTGCTCGACGTAGCGGCAGGTCTTGAAGACGGCGAACAGCGTGCCGTTGCGGGTGCCGTCCCCTTCGTACCGCTGGAGCTTGGGCCGCTGGTGCGCGTGCACCGCGTCCGCCACGGCCAGCGGGTGCAGCGCGAAGAGCTCCGCGAGTCCGGCGAACTCGGCCGCCGTGGGCTCGTGGAGCCCGATCCAGACGAAGCGGCCCTCGTGCTTGCGGACCTGGCGCAGGGCGTCCTCGGCGGAGGCGTGGCCCGACAGCCGCATCCCGTCCTCGTAGACCACGCAGTTGACGACCGAGCTGCCGAGCGGCGACCTTGCCGGGTGGCTGAGGTCGACGCGGGGTTGGTGCGCACGCCCCACGGCACGGCGCAGGGTGCGGATCATCGGCACGGCGGAGCTCCTTCGAACGACCGCCGGTCAGTGTGCCACCCGAGCCTGTCCGCTGTCGTCGGCGCAGGTGGGGGCTTCGGTGGCGGGGCGGTCGCGCGGCGCTTCCTTCCCCGCGTGTTCGAGGGCCGCGCGCAGGACGTAAGACTTTCGTCACCGGCCCATGGCCACCGTCGCGGCTCGTGCTGCCGTTGAATGCCGTGGAGGGCCGAGCGGATCCCGACGGGGGACGACGCCGGACACGCGACGGGGAGTGGATCACATGCGGGCGATACTGCGACGGCCGGTGGTCGTCGGACTGCTGCTTCTGGGACTGGCCGCGGGCGCCGTCGGTGCCGTGTGGTTCCAGCCGTGGAAGCTGTGGGTGGACGAGACCGTAAGCGAGGACCTGCCGGCGGCGGCCCCCGCCGGGGTGCCGGAGCAGGACGCCGCCGACTCCCCGCCGCAGGCCGGGCCCCGCACGCTGGCCACCGGCGAACTGATCAGCCACGAGCACCGGACGACCGGCACGGTGAAGATCGTGCGGCTGGCCGACGGCTCGCACGTGCTCCGGCTGGAGAACCTCGACACCAGCAACGGGCCCGATCTGCGCGTCCTGCTGGCGGACGCTCCGGTCAAGGAGGGCACGGCCGGGTGGCGTGTCTTCGACGACGGCAAGCACACGGCACTCGGCAAGCTGAAGGGCAACAAGGGCGACCAGAACTATGCGCTGCCGCGAGGCGTCGATCCGGCCGACTACAGCAGTGTGAGCATCTGGTGCGACCGTTTCGACGTCTCCTTCGGGGCCGCGGAGCTCGCTCCCGTATGACCCGGCCGGTCAGCCGGTGACCCGAACCACGCCGGTCAGCCGGCGTTGGAGGCGCTGAGCCCGGCGGACAGTGTCATGGCCTCGCCATTGAGGAATCCGCCGGAGTCCGCGAGCAGAAGGAGCACCGCCGCGGTGACGTCCTCGGGTTCCATCAGCCCGGGCCCCTGACCCTCCAGCACCGGCAGGACGTCTTCTCGCGCCGGGTCGTCCAGGTCGGGACGCAGCAGCCGGTACGTGGCCCGGTTGTGGATCATCGTCGTGTTCACCCCGGCGGGCAGGACCGCGTTCACGGTGATGCCGTGCTCGGCCACCTCCAGCGCCAGGGACTTCACCAGCCCGATGACGCCCCACTTGGCCGCCGCGTAGTGCGCGCTGTTCTTCGCGCCCATCCGGGCGACGACGGAGGAGGTGGCGACGATCCGGCCGTAGCCCTGCTCGATCATGTGCGGCACGACCGCGCGGAACGAGTGGAAGACGCCGGTCAGATTGACGTCGATCATCTCCTGCCACTGGAGGGCGTCCATCGAGGCGAGGGGGGAGGCGGACGCGATCCCGGCGTTGGCCAGCAGGAAGTCGATACGGCCGAACTCCTCCAGTGCCCGTGCCGCGACGTTCTCCATCTCCTGGAGACTGCGGACGTCTCCCATCAGGGCGACGCAGCGCCGGCCGGTCGACTCCACCAGGTCGACCGTGCGGGCCAGTTCGGCCTCGCTGCCCAGCGGATAGGGAACGCTCTCCAGCTCCCCGGCGATGTCGCACGTCACGATGTCGGCGCCTTCACGCGCCAGGGCCACGGCATGCGCCCGTCCCTGTCCCCGCGCGCCACCGGTGATCAACGCGACCTTGCCGTCGAACTTCCCCACTGCGTGTGCCTCCTCGACGCGAGCCTGTCCGGACCGAACCTATGGTCGGAACCGGCGCGCCACCAGACGGCATCCGAGGGTGTCCGCGGTACCGCCGGCGTGCTTTTCATCGCTGGACCGACCTCGAGGGACCCGCGTTTCAGTAATTCCTGAAATGACAGCGGCAGAAGCGGACGCCTCCTTACCGGTGGCAAGCATTCCGCCCGGGAATGGCAGATGATCACCGCCCACGCGCCGTCCGGAATCGGCGCGCTCGGCCACCGCGTACATCCGTCCCTCGCCCCGGCCTCCTGGTCGCACCGCTCTGAACTGCTGTTTCTCCTCACAGGGGCGGGAGTTGGCGCCGCTGTCCGGCATGAACCGGCCACCTCCGCGGCAGGCACCTTCATGCCAGGCAGGTTCCTGGTCTGGCCGAAAGCAGACAACAGTACGGGGTCGGTGATTTCCTCTAGCTACGCAGTCGAAAGGCCCCCGGGCCGGACGGCCGCCGGACAACTTCTTCCGAATGGAAACACTGCCGCATTCGTATCCACCGCACGAATGGAGACGATCAATGTCACGTGTAACCCGCTGTACCGCCGCCGCTTCCGTCATAGCCGCCACCGTTCTCGGCTCGCTGCTCTTCTCCTCGCCGGCGCAGGCCGCCGGGCAGCAGGGGCCGGCCGCGTCGGTGCAGATCTCCCAGACGCCCAGCGGCGAGGACGACTTCGTCTGGCCGCAGCCGAAGACCGAGCCCGGCACGGACGGTGCGCAGAGCGCCCGCGGCGGGGACCGGACGGCGGCCAAGGACGGCAAGGACGACTTCGTGTGGCCGCAGCCCCAGGGTGAGCCGGGCGTCCCGGACGACTTCGTCTGGCCGATCCTGGGCGAACTCCCCGACCTCCCGGGCCTCCCCGGAATCCCGGACGACTTCGTCTGGCCGACCCCGCCGAAGAGGTGACTACGTTGTCAGCACAGCAGTTCCGTCAGATCCACTCCCGCCGGGTCGCCTGCACGCCGGCCTCGAACCGGCTCGACGCGCCCAGCCGGTCCATCAGTTCGGCCACGATGCGGCGTTCGGTGCGGACCCCGATACCCAGCGCACGCGCCACCGCCTCGTCGGTGAGACCCGTGGCCAGCAGCTGGAGCAACTTGCGCTCCTGCGCGGTCAGTCCGCCGGGGTGCGAGTCCGCCGGGGTGTTGAGGGGGCTGGCATGCTCCCAGTACGCCTCGAACAGGGCGCGCATGGCGTGCACCACGGGCGGGTTGCTGAACAGCAGCGCGGACGGCTGTGCCTGTCCCGGCAGACCCGCGACGACCGCGGCCGTGGTGTCGACGATGAGCAGCCGCATCGGCAGGGTCGGCGAGGTGCGTATCTCGCTGCGGCGCTCGGCCATCCACTGAGCGTGGGCCCGGGTCACCCGGTCGTTGGCGACGCTGTCGAGATAGATGGAGCGGAATCGTACGCCCCGGGCGAGCGCTCGTTCGTTGAGCGGCCGCCCGGCCTCGATCGACTCCTCCGTCAGTGCGTTGACGGGGTGGAAGGCGAGGGACTCCACGGCACAGGACTCGGCCAGGGCTTCGAGGCGGATGCGGATGTCGTCGACGTTGTCGAGGTGTTCGGTGCCGCCGAGCGACTCGGTCCCCCCGGACGCGGTGTATTCGGCGGCGAGAGCGGCGAGAGCCGAGCGGTTCTGCTCGATCTGCTGCTGTCGCCAGGCCAGTTCGTCCTGCTCCCGCTGGAGCAGGACCTTGAGACCGAGTGCCGGGTTGACCGCCCGGAGCCTGCCCGGACTGTCCCGGGACGGTGCCAGCAGAGAGAGCTTGGACAGCCGGCCGAGTGCGGCCTCCACCTCCTCCGGAGTGCTGTCCAGAAGCTTGGCGAGCTGCACGGGGTCGTGTTCCTTGTGGAACAGGATCGCGCGATAGACGCCAAGGGTCTGTTGATCCAATGACGAAACCTCGTCCACGTGGCATTTCCCCCTTGAACCACGGTTGAACGGAACTTCACTGCGAAACAAGGGCACGCACGCGGACGTGCACCTGGTTCCCGCTCGAGCAAGTCGGCTTCACGGGCGGGCCCCATCTGTTCACACATTTGGCACGTTACCTGCTCGTCGTACCCACCGACAGGGATCTACGACTGCCGCCGGGTTCTGCCCGCGCACAGACCCCAGGAGTCCTCATGCCGTTCGCCGGGCCCCACCCTCCCGCGCCGCTCGACGGCTGCATCGTGCTCGTCGTCGACGCCACCACGGGCGCCGGCCGGATCGTGACCGCACGACTGTGTGCGGCCGGTGCCGCCGTCGCCGTCGTCGGGGCCGGACACCCCGGCCGGGGCGACGACGCGGCCACCAAGGCGGCTTTCCTGTGCAAGGAACTCGCGGACATCGATCGTGTGGCGCTGCCGTACCGGACGGACATCGACGACCTCGACATGGTGCGCGAGCTGCCGGCGCAGATCGCCGCCGACCTCGGGCCGGTCTCGACCTCGGTCGTCGTCATTCCGTCCGGCTCGGGAACGGACAGGCTCGCGGAAAGGTTTCGCGCCGCGTCCCGGGTGATCGCCGCGGCCCTCCCCGAGGGAGCCCGGCACATCGAACTCGCATCGGACACCGCCGCCGGCACCGGCCAGGACGAAGAACTGGCCCGCCGCGTGGTCGAACAGCTTCTCAGCGGAACGGACCGCCCGCCGGACGCACGGCCGTCGGCCGGGCCACCGGTCACAGCACACTGATTGTGGGGGCACAGCATGTCGATACGCGTCGTCGTCGCCGGTGATCACCAGCTCGTGCTGGAAGCGTTCGCCGAGACACTCAACGGAACGGACGGTCTGGAGGTGGTGGGCCTCGCGACCACCTTCGAGGCCGTACTGCCCACCGTCGAACGGTGCAGGCCGACCGTTCTCCTGCTCGGCGAGAGCACCATGGGCGGCAAGGCGCTGCGGATCGCGACCGACGTCCGCTCCCACCACCCCGGCTGCGGCGTCGCGTTGATGGTCGGCACGGCGACACCGGCCGTGGTGGACCGTGCGGTGGCCGCGGGCGCCCTGGGCATCGTGCCGAAGAACGGCCGGCTGCCGCAGCTGATCACCACGCTGATCGGTGTCGCGGGCGGCTGTCTCACCGTCGACCCGGCCCTCATCCGGCCGCCGGTCACGGGCGACACCTCGCTCAGCATCCGCGAGCTGGACGTGCTGCGGCTGACGGCGGGCGGAGCCACCGTCAAGGAGATCGCGGGGGAGCTCTATCTGGCCTCGGGGACGGTACGCAATCTGACCTCGGCGGCCATCAAGAAACTCGGCGGGCGCAACCGCTTCGACGCCGCCCGCATCGCGGTGGAACAGGGATGGCTGTGAGCCGGCGACGGAGGTCCGGACACGCGCCGGCCCCGGCACCAGGCGTGCCGGGGCGGGGCGTCCGGGAGCTGTTCGTCCGTCTGCACGGACTGCTGCTACTGCTCCAGGCAGAACTCGTTGATCGGGTAGCCGACATGGCGGTCGGCCGTCGGAAGGTGACCGAGGATCGTGTCGCCGGGCTTCAGTTCGGTGCTGTTGAGGACCGCCGCGCCGGGGCCGAGGACCCGGACGTGCCAGTCGTCCTGGAGGATCAGATTGACGGCCTGGCCGTTGGGCGCGACCGCGTCGATCGAGATGAGCGGACGGGTCTCTATCTTGACCCGGCCGACGCTGACCGGACGCGTCTGGCCCTTGACGTCCACGGCCAGCACTGTGCTGCCGGCGTGGAGTTCGCTCAGATAGTGGGTCCGGCCGTTCTGCGAGACGGTGTACGAGTGCAGGGCGCCGGCGTTGACCCGGAACGGGCGCGTGGGCATGTACGGCAGCGGATGGGTTTCGCTGACACACAGCACCATGCCCTTGGAGTGCGACCCGACGAGGATGCCCTCGTCCTTGCGGAAGTACGTCGTGGTGTCGACGCAGGCGCGCTCGCCCATGCCGATGTGACTGGCCGCGGTGACCGTGAGCTCCACCAGCTCGATCTTCCCCGTGCGGGAAGTGGCCGCTGTGCGCAGGGCGGTGGCGTCGCCGACGGTCAGCCCCTGCATCAGGACGCCGTCCGAGCCGAGTTCGAGCACACCGAAGATGATCTCGGCCTCCTCGGGGTTCGACGCCGTGGTGACGATCGAGCCCGGGGCGCCGGTGGCGGCCGCGATGACGATCTCCAGCGGGATCTTCGTGGGGTCGCGGAAGTTGAGGATGCTCCAGTTCTCCAGGCGGGCCGCGAGGCAGGCGTCCTCGAGGGTGTCCGCGTCCACGATCTCGACGTACCGGCCGAACTCGACGTCCGGGTGGGCGGCGGCGAGGCCGGCGCGGGCGTCCCGGCCGCCGGGGACGATCACGAGGTCGGCGCCGCTGAGGTCGTCCGGGACCACGCCGTCCTCGAAGAGCAGGATCTTGCGGACCGTCGGGGGCAGGCCGGCGAAGGCGGCCGGGTCGGCTGCGACGATGCCGTCGATGCGCTGGTGCAGGGCTTCTTCGAGTACTGCCGCGGTGGCGGTGCCGGCGTTGCGGATGTCAAGCCAGCACAGTTTGGCGTCCGTCATGGTGGGGCCCTCCTGTCGTGTGGTGGATCTCGGTGTCGTCGAGGTGGTCGGGGGTCAGCCGTTCGTCGGCGAGCCGCTCGTCGTCGAGCTGCCCGGCCACGAACGGACCCGGGTGGAAGTGCTGTTCGGGGAAGTGGTGGACGAGCCGGGCGACCTTGGCGGCCAGCCGGCGCGGGTCGGGCGCCTGGAAGATGTTGCGGCCCATCGCCACCCCGCCCGCGCCGCCGGCGAGAGCGTCCCGGACGTACGCGAGGACGTCCTCCTCCCGTGCGAGGGCAGGGCCGCCCGCGACGAGAACCGGTACCGGGCAGGCGGCGGTGAGGTCGAGCATCTCCGCCGTCGACCCGAGGAAGACGGTCTTGACGAGGTCGGCCCCCAGGTCGGCGGCGATCGTCACGGCGTGCGCGACGGTCGCCGGGTCCCGGGGGTCGGTGATGCGGGGGCCGCGCGGGTACACCATGGCCAGCAGCGGGAGGTTCCAGCGGTCGCAGGCGTCCGCTATCCGCCCGAGGTCGCCGATCTGCTGGCGCTCGTCGTCGGAGCCGAGGTTGACGTGGACGCTGACCGCGTCCGCGCCGAGCCGCAGCGCCTCCTCGACCCCGGCCACGATGTACTTCGCGGTGGGGTCGAGTGCCTGACTGGTGCTCGCGTTGAGGTGGATGATCAGCGACATCGCGGCGAACCGCTCCGGACTGATGTGCCGCACACTGCCCTTGTGCACGACGACGGCGTCCGAACCGCCGGCCGCGAGCCGGCCGGCGAGCTGGTCGAGGGTGGTGCCCTTCGGCACGACCGGGCCGTCATGGATCGAGTGGTCGAGAGGGGTGATCATCAGGCCGGCCGTGCTGTGGCGATAGAGCCGTCGCAGCCGCAGTGACCGGGCGAAATGGCCGAATGTGGTCATGAAGCGCCCTTTCTTGTTCGCGGGTGGGCGTGATCGTGGGCGGTGTTCCTGAGGTCGGCTGCTCGTTCCGTCGTGGTGCACCTCCGTGGTCGGACCGGGCGCGAGGCGGCGTCCGGGTGTCGTGGGCCGGGGTGGTCATGGCGCGCAGATAGGCGCGGTCGGGTTTGCCCGAGGGGGTGAGCGGAAGCTGGGGCCACACCGAGATCCGGACGGGGGTGTGTTCCGGAGTGAGCGTCGCGGCCACGAATCCCCGGAGGTCGCAGGAGGTGCGCGGGGCGCCGTTGCGCAGCTCGACGGCGGCGTGCACCTGCTCGACGAGGTCGCTGTCGCGGACCCCGAAGACGGTGGCCTGGCGGACCTGCGGATGCCGCAGCAGGGCGCCCTCGATCGCCGCCGGGTCGAGCTTGAGACCGCCGTGCTTGATCACGTCGCCGACGCGGCCGTCGAGACGCAGATAGCCGTAGCGGTCCCAGTGCCCGAGGTCGCCGGTGCGCAGCCAGCCGTCCTTGAGGGTGGCGCCGGTGAGCTCCTCGTCGTCGAGGTAACCGGCCGTCACGGTCGGCGACTTCACCCAGATCTCGCCGGTCTGCCCGCGCTCGGCCGGGACCGGACTGCCGGCCACCCGGATCTCCAGGGCCACCCACGGGAAGGGGCGGCCGACGGTGCCGAGCAGCTCGGGTTCGCGGTGGTCCAGCGGGGTCAGACAGGTGATGCCGCCCGCCTCGGTGGAGCCGTAGACCTGGATGAGGACGTCGCCGAAGATCTCGACCGCCCGCGCGACCCGGGCCGGGGCCGCGGGGGTGCCGCTGTAGGTGATGCGGCGGAGCGAGGTGAGGTCGGCCGTGGTGATGCCCGGGTGGTCGAGCAGCCGGTAGAGGTGGGGCACCGCGAGATAGACGTCGGTGACCCGGTGGTCGGTGAAGGCGCGCAGCACGGCCTCGGTCTCGAAGCCGTCGTGCAGGACCACCGTGCCGCCGGTGGACAGCACCGCGTCCGCCATCGGCGCGGTGGTGTGGCTGATGGGTGTGACGGACAACAGCGTCGCGGGTCCCCGGGGATCGAGGCCATGGGCGAGGCGGTCGACGAGTTCCTCACGGGTGCCGTAGCGCTGGGCCACCATTTTGGGGCGGCCCGTGCTGCCGCTGGTGAACTCGACGGAGGCCAGCGCTTCCGGCCGTACGGGCGGGAAGTGCGTGGGCAGGGCGGCGCGCGCCGGCGCCTCCCGGGGGATCGGCAGCACGGTCAGTCCGGGCAGCCGTCTGGCCAGCCAGCGCCCGCGCTGGGCGCTCTCCTCGTCCACCAGGAGCAGGAACGCTCCGATGTCCCGCAGCAGTTCGGTCTGGGTGGCCAGGGAGAACGTCTCGGTGTCGGTCCTCGGGTTCATCGACCGGATGTAGACGGACGTGGCCCCCAGGAGGTGGACGGCGTAGCGGGCGCTGAGCATCAGGGGATGGTTCGGCCCGGTGAGCACGCCCACCGCGTCGCCGTGTCCGATGCCGCGGGCGTGCAGTACGGCTGTCGTGCCGAGGACGGAGTCGCCCAGTTCACCCGCCGCGACGGTGGTGCCCGGCCCGTGCACGACGGCACGGGCCGGATCCCGTTCCAGTGCGTCCAGGATCCGTTGCGCATAGGTGCTGTTCCGGGTGGCCATGACCCTCCAATCTTCAAAGTCGGTACATCACAGGTCGGATGAGGGATTTCGGACGGGCCCGTGCATGCGGGCCGGTCACGTGATCTTCATGTGCGCCATCATTCCCATGGCGCTGTGGTCGATCATGTGGCAGTGATAGGGAAAGACCCCGCGGTGCGAATCGAAGGTGAGCTGGAGTTTCACCGTCTGGCCTGGGAAGAGCAGCACGGTGTCCTTCCATCCGGCCTCGGCGGGATAGACCGGCTGTCCGTCGCGTTCGAGAATGCGGAACTGCACCAGATGCGTATGGAAGTTGTGCGGAATGGTCGCGCTCTTGTTGGTGACGGTCCACAGTTCCGTGGTGCCCCACCGGATCTCGGTGTCGATGCGTTTCGCGTCGAACGTCTTGCCGTTGATGTACGCCTGGTGGCCGCCGGTCTCCGGCTCGTCCATCTGGAGCTCGAAGGTGCGCTCCACGGTCGGCTTCGCCAGGGCGGGCAGGGTGGTGAGGACGTCGGGGACGCGGCTGGGGTCGGCCACCTTCTCGCCCACGTCGAAGCGCATCACCTTGCCGACCTGCTCGACCGGGCCGGGGCCGATCAGGTTCTCCAGGACCAGCTGGGTGCCGGGGGCGTACTGCGCGAAGTCGATGACGAAGTCGGCGCGTTCACCGGGGGACAGGACGAGGACCGGGGCGGGTGCGGGGGCCGGCAGCAGTCCGCCGTCGGAGCCGATCTGGGTCATCTGGCTGCCGTCGGACAACCGCAGGATGAAGATGCGCAGGTTGGATGAGTTGAGCATCCGGAAGCGGTACTTGCGTCCCTGGACCTTCAGGTACGGCCAGGGCCGGCCGTTCACCATGATCGTGGTGCGGTTGAACGCGTCGTCCATCGTGTAGACCATCGCGCCCGCGTCGTCGAACTGCGCGTCCCGCAGGATCAGCGGCACCTCGTACGCACCGGACGGCAGCCCCAGGCGGTCCTCGGCCGCGTCACCGAGGAGATAGAGGCCGGACAGCCCGCGGTAGACGTGCTCGGACTCCATGTGGTGGGCGTGGTCGTGGGTCCACAGGGTCGCGCCGGGCTGCTTGTTGGCGTAGACGTACGTCCTGCTGCGCCCGGGGGCGATCGTGTCCATCATGCCGCCGTCGTGCGCGACCGGGTTGTTGCCGCCGTGCAGATGCACCGAGGTCGGCATCTCCAGCGCGTTGATCTGCTTGACCACCGCCGTGCGCCCGGAACGGGCGCGGATGGTGGGGCCGGGGAACGAGCCGTTGTAGGTGAGCACGTCCGTACGCCGGCCGGGCAGGATCTCGTGGCTGGTGCGGCTCATGGTGACCGCGTAGAAGTCGGCGGTCCCCGTCCGCAGATAGGGCTTCAGGACCTTGGGCAGGGGGAGCGGCACCGCGAAGGGGGTAACGGCCGGGGCGCCGGCCGCCGTTGCCCCCTTCGCGGTGCCGCTGGGGGTGGTGAGGGTCCGGAACACCCCGCCGGCCGCGCCGACCGCGCCGACGGCACCCGTGGTGAGACCGAGTCGTATTGCATGACGACGAGTGAGCACGAGATTTCCTTAGTGGCGAGGTGAATTCGTGCTACGAGCATGCGGCGGTACCGGTGAATGTCCGAGCGAAAGGGTTCCGCTGCTGTCATCTGTCACGTCATTCATGACCTCGATCACCTCAGCGGAACGGGCCTTTCCGCGTGACGGTTGTCATGGCCGGACATGGTCTCTGTCACCGGTTCTCCGACGGCCGGCACCACAACTCCCGGGCGCCATCAGAGTGTTTTCCGACGTCTGTTCCCTGCGCACCCCGGAGTTCCGTATGACGACAGAGAAAGCTCCACCGCCCCGTATCGCGCCGGTTTTCCGCGAGGACGTACGGGTCGCGTTCGACGGCGAGTCGGCGACGCTGACCAGCCCGGTCACCTCGTTCACACTGCGCCCGGTGGGCGGCGGCATCCGTACCGCCCTGGTCCGGCTCACCGAGGGTCCCGCGCCGCTGGACGACCTCTTCGAGGGGCTGCTGCCCGCCGAACAGGTCCAGGTGCAGCGGTTCCTGGACCGGGCGGGCCATCTTCTGGCGCACAGCGTCCTCAGCCGGGACGAGGGCCCGAAGCGGCGTGAACTCGTCCGTCTGGAAGCGGTCGCCCGCGACGGTGAGTACCGGGTCGCGACGCTCGGGCCCGACACGACCGTGCGGCTCTCCCGGTTCGCGTTCTGCCGCTCCCGCGGCGGCGCGCTGGTGCTGGAGTCACCTCTGGTGAAGTACCGCGCCGTCCTGGTGGACGGCGCCGCGCGCGACCTGGTGGCCGAGCTCGGGGCCCCGGCCACCGTGGCAGGTCTCGCGCAGCGAGTCGCGCTGGGCGGTGACGAGGTGCTGGACGTGCTCGGCCATCTGGCGGGCGCCGGCTTCGTCGAACCGGCGGACGCCGGCGGCGCGTTCGTCTCCGACAGCGACCCGACGCTGCGCCAGTGGGACTTCCACGACCTGCTGTTCCACTCCCGTATCCGCTCCGGGCGCTACGACGAGCTGTTCGGCGCCGTCTACCCCTACCGGGGGGAGATCGAGCCGCAGCCGGCGGTGAAGCCCGTCCCGGACGGCCCGGTGACCGAGCTGTACCGGCCGACGCTGGAGGAGATCGAGAGCCGCGACCCGCTGCTCACCACCGCGCTGGAGACGCGCCGCTCCATCCGTTCCTACGGTGAGCGGGAGCTGACGGCCGCGGAGCTCGGCGAGTTCCTCTACCGCGTCGCCCGGGTCCGCGCCCACTTCAGGCCCGGCGACGGCAGCGACCGCGACGAGGTCGTCTCCCGTCCCTACCCCAGCGGCGGACAGGGCTACGAGCTGGAGCTGTATGTGACGGTGCGGCGCTGCGCGGGCCTTGCGGCCGGCATCTACTACTACGACCCCGTCGCCCACCGGCTCGTCCTCGTCAACGGCGATGCCGTGGACCGCGAGTCGCTGTTCCATGTGGCGTCGCGCGCCACCGGTATGGAGGCGCGTCCCGACGTGCTCGTCACCGTGACGGCACGCTTCCAGCGCATGTCGTGGAAGTACCGCGCCATCGCCTACGCGACGACGCTGCGGCACACCGGCGTGCTCTACCAGACGATGTATCTGGTGGCGACGGCGCTCGGCCTGGCGCCGTGCGGGCTCGGCAACGGGGACGCCGACATGTCGGCGCGGGTGCTCGGCCTGGACTATCTGCGGGAGTCCTCCGTGGGCGACTTCCTGCTCGGCAGCCGCAGTCCCGGCGACTCGGTGGCCGGCGAGCCGGAGGAGGGCTGGCGGCTGCTCAACAGCCCGGAGTGGTCGCTCCCGGCGGACACGTAGGCGATGGAGAAGGCCCGCCCCGGTCCCGACCTGCGTCAAAGCGCCGCTTTTCCTCCCCGCACGGGGAGGAAAAGCGGCGCACTTGTATTCGGCGGGCGGCCGATTCGGCATGACAGCCGTTATATCCACCGTGATAAATGTCAGGACGGAGCCGGGAACACTAGCCACGGATGGGCGGCGAGCGCATGATTAATTCAGCAGCCGAACACGGCGGCTAAAGAATCCGGAAGGGAATTCAAAATGAGCATCAACGACATCAAGAACGGCGACGACGCGGCCAAGGCGTTCGAGGGCTTCGACGCGGACGAGCTGGAGACCCTTGAGGTCGAGCAGGGTGTGGCTCTCCCGGAGATGGGCGCCTCCAGCGGTTCGATCGGCACCTCGTCGTCCTCGTCCTCCACCTGCTCCGCCTGCTGAGAACCCGCTCCGCGGATCACCGGAAGGAACCTGGAATGAGCAGGAACGACTGGCAGTACGGGGAAGACGTGGCGGCGGCATTCGAGAGCTTCGACGTCGAAGAACTCGAAACCCTCGAAGTCGCGCAAGGCGTCGCACTTCCCGAGATGGGCGCTTCGACGGGCTCGATCGGGACCTCGTCCTCGTCGTCGACCTGCTCGGGTTGCTGATCGGAAGTTGCACCAAAGGATGCGCCCATCCAGCCGGCCGGTTGGATGGGTACATCCTTGTGTCCGGACGGGTGCTCTTCCTCAGCTCCCGTACCCGGGTCCGGCGCGGCCCGCGGTCGCCAGCCGGATTCCGTATCCCGGCGGTTCAGCCCCGCACGGCGACATGGAACGACGAGAGCCACAGCACCACCGCGGCCCCCAGGCCGACCACGACGCGGGCTGTCTCACCGGTCGTGCCGGCCGCGATCGCCACGAACCCCACCACCGCGACGACGCTCAGCGCGACGGCGGTCCAGGTGTACTGCCACTGGTCGAAGAGGCGCGCGAGCGGGAAGAAATGCAGCCCCACCACGAGGCAGATGCCCGGCGGGATCAGCTCCGGCCGGCCGGTGGCGTTCGACGCGGCGATCACCGCGAAGACGGCCACCACCTCGGCCGTGTTGACGATGCCCACACCGCGGTTCCACTTCTGGGGCAGACGCACACTGCGGACCGCCGGCCCCGCGGCCCCGCGGAAGGCCAGCACCACCCCCGCGACGCTCAGCGCGGCGGCCACCACTCCGACGGTGACCGACACCGCCGCCGCCTCTATCCCCGACCCGCCGGCGAATGCCCAAACAAGGGCGAACACCGCCAGAACGATCGCTCCGCGGCGGCGCAGATTCTGCGTGAGTGTCTGACACTCCGGCTCCGTAGTCATTGCGCGAGAGTACAACGCCATTCCGTTCATTCTGACGGGTTTCGGCCAACCGTCGAGAGGCCGCAATCGGCTGCCATGGTGCCGGGCCGCGTACCGGTGTCACGGAAACCGTGACGTATGTAAGCGGCCCCTTCGCATTCACTTCTCGGGCCGGACGAATCGCCAGAAGATTCCTGTCAGACGTTTGTTTTCGATTTCTCGGAAGGTGCGAAAGCATGGGGATTGAAGCGCCGGAGCGCACTGCCGTGAAGCCGGACTCCGCCGGCCTGACGGGAGTACGGCTCCACACCCGGATGCCGGTGACACCGGCGTGGCTGACCCAGCGCATCGTGCCGGTCGCCCGCGCCCTGAGCGAGCAGGGAGCACCCGCCGTCCAGCTGCGCCGCGGCTGGCTGCACGGTCCGCACGTCGACATCCTCGCCCTGAACGTCCCCGGCATGCCCGGCGGCGCCGACTGGGACGCGACGGCGGCCGCGCTCGACGCGGGACCGCTCGACCCGCCCCGAGCCCTCACCGAGGAGGCATACCTCCAGCAGGCACGGGAGTTCGGCCGCCTCGAAGCCGTCCAGCCCCCCTACCTTCCGCTGCGTGAGCACGGCGTCGTCGTCCATCTCGGACCCGCCGACACCGCCTCCCGCGAACCGCGGCTCGACCGCTTCCGCACCGTGGTCCTCGGCGCCCTCACCAAGCCGCTGCTGCGCACGATCGAGGGGATCACGGCGGAGCCGGCCACCGCGACCGTCCGCCTGGCCGAGGCGTTCGCCGCACTCGCCGACACCCATCTCCTCGGCCCCGCGCACGGAGTGTTCTCGCCGCGCTCGCACGTGGAGGCGTTCCTCGCGTGGGCCGCCCCGACCAAGGACGTCAGGCCGCTGTTCCAGGAGCGGCTCACCCGGGACGCACCCCGGCTGCGCGCCGTGGTCGAACAGCGCCTGAGCGGCGAGGTGTCGCCGGCCGCGGCCGAGTGGCGCACCGCCTTCGCCTACAGCTCCGGAACCCTCGAGAGCGCGGTCGCCTCCGGCACCCTCACGCTCGACCTGCTCGACTCCGTCACCGACGGCGTCGACCGCAGCGAGATGGGTCCGCCCGGAGCGACCCGCACCGTGCCGCAGGGCGACCAGCCCGACACCGACTTCCACCGGGCCGTCGGAGCGTCGGGGGTGGTGGCCAGCCCCTCACGGTGGTTCGCCGCCTTCCGGCTGCTGACGAACCTCTTCTACGAGCAACTGCCGCTGCTCACCGTCTCTCCCATGCAGCGCTACTACATGTGCTTCGCGATCGCCGAAACGGTCGACGAGGTCCTCGGCGTGTCCTGGCAGGACCGGCTGAACGCCCAGCGGGACCGGATGACCGCCGCCACGACAGCCGACACCACGGGAGCCCCGCGATGACCACGACCGCATCCGCCCGCGAACCCCTGTGGTTCCTGCGCGTCAATCCGCTGCGCCGCAACCGGCTGAGCGATCCGGCCCAGCGCCGTCTCCTCGATGAACTCGCCGCCGTCGAGAAGGCGCTGACGGCAGCCGCCGCGGAGTGCTCCGAGGAGCTCTACCACCGCATCGCCGCCGCCACCGACGACACCGAGCGCCGCGACCTCATCGCGCTGCGCCGCTCGATCCACAACGGCCGCGCCCCGAAGAAGGCGCCGGACCCCGCCACCCCCGCAGTGACCCGGTGGCTCGAGACACGGGACGGCAGGGAGCGGCTGCGCGCCGAGATATCCGCCGGCTACGCGGCGGCGGCCGACCGTGAACGCGAGGGCCTGGCCGCTCTGTTGGGCGACGACGACCTGCTGCGCTCACTGGCGCTGATCGCACCCGAGGTCCACCAGGAGGCCGTGCGCTACCGCGCCGCCGTCCTCGGCCCCGGCAAGATCACCGCCCGTACCCGCAAGTCCGAGCGCGGACTCATCCAGTACGTCACCCGGGCCATGGTGCGCACCAGCCCGCTGTCCCGGTTCACGGCCGTCGGCATCGCCGAGCCGGACCCGGACGGCGTCGACCCGGGCGACGTGCCGTTCGAGGGGGCGACCGCCTTCCCCGGCCTGGACCGCGTCATGCTCGGCTATGTCCTCGGCGGGCTGCCCGACCCCGGCGACGCGGAACTCAGCGAGCTGTGGATCGGGTTGCCGCCCACGTCGGCCCCCGACGAGGCGGCCGGCAAGCTCTTCTTCCTCAAGCTCGGCGAGACGGGCATGCGCCGCCTCGCGGTACCCCTGGACGGGCCCGTCGGCGATCTGCTCGACGCGGTGTCCATGGGACCGCGGCCCTACCCGTCCGTCGTGGCGCACGTCGCCGAACGCGCGGGCTGCTCCGCCGACGACGCCGAGCGGCGCGTACGCCACGCCCTCGGGCAGGGCGTGCTGTGCAGCTTCCACGAGGCCGAGGACGGCTCCGCCGACTACGACGACCTGCTGACGCCGGACGATCCGCGCGCCGGTGACCTGACCGCCGCCGTCCGGGCGGGTCTGCCCGCACTGGCCGCCGCTCCGGCGTCCGAACGCGGCGCCGTGCTCGACGAGTTGCGCGGCAGTCTCGGCAAGCTGAGCCACCTCGCCGGGCGGCCCGCCCAGATCACGGTCGAGGAGGACTACGTCATGCCGCCGCTGACAGTGGCGACCGAGCGGTGGCACCGCCCCCTGGCCGACCTCGGACCGGCCGTCGAACTCCTCACCGTCTTCGACTGGCTGCACGACGTACGCGTCCTGATGACCGCCGCGTTCGTCGAGCGGTTCGGCGCCGGGGCCAATGTGCCGCTCGCCTCCAACGCGCCGTTCGTCGTCGGCGAGGTCTCCCGCCGCGCCGCCGCGATGGCCGCCGCCTACGGCCCCGACGGCACCGGCGACGTCGCCGCCCTCGACGGCATCGGCCCGGCCGACGGCTCCCTGGAGCGCATGTACCTGCTGCGCCGCGAGCTGACCGAGGCCGTCCACGCCCGGCTGTCGAAGACCGTCGACGCCGGTGAGGACACCCTCCGGCTGACGGCCGAGGACGTCCGGGAGCTCACGGCGGCCCTGCCCGACCGGTTCCGCCAGGACCGCCTCATCTACGGCGTCCTGCTGCAGCAGGCCGGCGAGCAGCTGATCCTCAACGACGGACTGCCGGGCCACGGCATGCTCTACGCCCGCTTCCTGGAGGCCGACCGGCGGCTCGGCGGCCGCGCCCTGCCGCTACTCGCCGACCACCTCCAGCGCGCCTACGGCTCCGACGGCCACCGCGTCACCGAGGACCTCGGCCTGCACCGGCTCAACGTCAACGCGCACACGCCGATCCTCCCCGGCGGGCTCCGGCCCGAGGACTGGTTCGGACTGCGCCTCGCCCACGACCCGGACACCGACACCCTCAGGGTCGAGGACGCGGACGGCAGACCCCTGCGGGTCCTGCCGCTGGGCACCGGCCACCCCGGCCTCTTCCCGCCGCCGCTGTCCGTCGCCTCCGGCCTGGTCATCAGCGGCCGTCTCTTCAACGCCCTGCCCAACAGCTGGCACGCCGCCACCCCCTGGGACCGCGGCACCACCAGAACGGCACCCCGGATGGCGGTCGGCGAGGTCCTGATCGGTCGGCGGCGCTGGTACGGCGGCGAGGAGCTGGCCACCGCCGTCGCCGCCGGCCCGGACGAACTCGACCGGCTGCTCGCGCTGAACGCCTGGCGGGCCCGGCACGGTGTCCCCGAGGAGGTCGTCATCAAGACCACCCCCGAGGACGAGGGCCCCCTCTCGGTGGGCGCGCCCGACGTCCAGTCCAAGCGGCTCCAGCAGAAGCCGCAGTACGTGGACCTCACCAGCGCCCTGAGCGCCCGGGTGCTGCCGCGGATGCTGGACCGCCGCGGCGCGGACACCGGCGGGAGCTATCTGGAGGAGGCGCTGCCGGCCGTCGTGGACGGCACCCACGCCACCGAGTGGGTGGTCGAGGTCGGCCGCGAGCCCGGCGGCAGCTTCACCTACGACGCGGGGGAGCGGTCATGAGGCTCGTCGCACGCCCGGACCTGCACTTCGCGCCGGTGCCCGGCGGGGTGTACTTCAGCGGTACGCACGGGCAGTTCGTACTGCGGGGCTCGGAGCTGCTGTTCGCCGTGGCCGAGGGGTGTGTGCCCCTCCTGGAGCAGGGCGCCACCGAGGACGAGCTCGTCACCGCGATCGGCACCGAGCGCGCCCGGCCCGCCGTCCGCCATCTCGTGGACCGGCTGCGGTCCAACCGCATGCTGCTGGACCCGGCCGCGTTCACCGTTCCCCCGCCGGACGCCGAGGTGCGCTCCCGTAACCCCGAGGCGATCGCCCGGCTGGAGACCCTGCTCGACGATCCGTATGCCGCGTTCGCCCGGCTGCGTGCCGCGACCGTGCTGCTGACCGGGCCGGCCACGGCGACCGGACCCGCGGCGCGCGGCCTGCGCCGGGCCGGGGTCGGGCAGGTGACGGTCGCCGACTCCCCGGCCGCGTACGGCGGTTCGCCCAAGCCCGTGGACGCCGTCGTGGTCTGCGGTGCGGGCGTCACCGCCGCGGTCCCGGACGGTGTCCCCGACGGCGTCCCGGTGATCCCCGTGCTGCTCGGCGAGCGCGTCGCTCTCGTCGGGCCGGCCGTGACGGGCCCGGACGGCGGCCGCACCTGGCAGGCCTTCCGGGACCGCGCACTGGGCTGGGCGGCCGCGGAGAACACCGAGCCGGCGGCCCGCCCGGTCGCCGACGCCCTCGCCGGCGCGCTCGCCGGACAACTCGTCTTCGACGCCCTGACGGGCACGGCGGACATGGGTGAGGCCCATGTCGTGCACGGGACGGCCCTGGTCGCGGACCGGGTCACCGTCGAGGGAGCTCACATGGCGGCCGCGCCCGGCCGGCCGAGCTCCCTCGAGGACGCCCCCGCGGAGAAGATGCCCGAACCCGAGGACGCGCTGGCCGCCGCCGGCGCCCTCACCCGCCGCTGGACCGGGCTGTTCGCCTCCGGAGCCGGCGAGGACCTGCCGCAGATGCCGCTCGCCCTGCGCCCGGCCGAGCCGCGCGCGGACCGGACCGCCACCGTCGTCGGCTGGGCCGGGCACCAGGAGACGGCGACGATCGCCGCCGCCCTCCAGGCCCTGCGCGCCAGGTCGCCCGAGGGCGGCACGCCCGCCGCCGGTCTCACCGAGGAGCACTGGCTGCTGGACGGAGCCCTGCGCGGGCTCACGCCGTCGGCCGCGCCCCTGGCGGACGTCACGCCGGACGACCTCGACCCGGAGGCCGCCCGGATCCTCGCCGCGGTGCGCCCGCTGCTGCCCGCCGCGCCCACCCTGGAGCTTCTGCACGTCCCCGGCCTCGACTGGCGGCTCGCCCGCGTGGCCGGGGCGGGGGACACGCTCGGCCTCGGCTGGGGCGCGAGCGCGCAGGAGGCCACCCGTACCGCGCTGTGCACGGCACTCGCCCGCCTTCAGACGGCCGGCGACGGCGAGGAGCGGGTCGCGGACGTGTCCACCGACGCGCTGCTGTTCGCCGGTGCCGACGTCCTCGGCGCCCTGCGCAAGCAACTCATCGCCCAGACCGGGGAATCGGGCCTCGTCCACCGCGGCCGGGCCGTGCGGACCGATGCCGTGCTCGGCGAACTCCCCCTCTGGTACGGGCCGGTGGACGCAGCAGCATCTACACCGGAGACCCAGGACACGCAGGAGCCCCAGGATGCGAACTGACCTCCCCGCGGGCCGGGCCGGCGCACCGGCGTACGGCCCCGGGCTCTCACCCCCGTACGACGACGAGGCATGGCACACCGCGTTCGCCGCCCTCGCCGAGGCCACCGACGGCGCGGTCGCCGTGAACCGCGGCTGGGACCTCGCGTTCGAGCGCGAACGCCTCGACGCGGCCGCCGACCGGGGCCGCTCCCATCTCTCCGTCCGGGTGCACGGGGACGAGGTGCTCGTCGGCCCGCTGTGGATGCCCGGCAGCGATGCCGGATGCGCGGGCTGTGCCGAGGTGCGTGACCGCACCATTCTCGAACACCCCCTCGTGGGGGACCTCACCCATGCCACCGCGGCCCCGTCCCCGAGCGCGCCGCTGCTGCCCGAACTGCTCCGGGCGACCCTGGAGCATCTGGCACAGCGGCCGCTGGGGCCCGGCGAGCTGTACGCCGTCTCGCCGCGCGGTCTGCGCCGGCACCGCATCGCCCGCAGTTTCCACTGCCCGGTGTGCGGCCCGACGGAGGCCGAACTGGACGGCACGGCCGTGCCGTTGCCGCTCGCGCTGCGCGCCCGGCCCGCCTCGTCCGGCGACCCCACCCGCTCGGCGCACAGCCGGCTCGTGGAGCGCGGGCTGCTGCGCGACCGGCTCGTCGACGACCGCTACGGGCCGGTCCGCGCGATCCTGCGCGAGTCCCACGCCCCGTTCGCGATGAGCATGGCGGTGGTGCCCGACGCCCCGGCCATGGGCCACGGCCGCGCGCAGACCTTCGCCGAGACCGAGCCCGTCGCCGTCCTGGAGGGGTACGAACGCCTCGGTGGTTTCCCGTACGACATTCCGGTTCTCACGGGTCGTGCGTACACGGAGATCGCCGATCACGCCGTGGACCCCGCAACGCTCGGTCAGTACACGGCGGAGCAGCTCGCGCACCCCACCTCGCGGGTGACGCCGTCGGACGAACACACGCCGATGGACTGGGTGTGGGGTCACGACCTGGCGGACGGCAGAGCCCTGCTCGTTCCCGCCGACCACGCCTTCTACCAGTACGAGTACGCGTTCCGCCGGGACCGGCGGGCCGCGCGCGAGGTCGGTCCGACGGAGCGCAAGCACTACTTCTACGAGTCCTCCAGCGGCTGCGCCGTCGGCGCCGGGCTCGAAGAGGCCGCGCTGCACTCGCTGTTCGAGCTGGCGGAGCGCGACGCGTTCCTCACCTCCTGGTACCGGGCGGCGCCCCTGCCGTACATCCCGGAGGCGTCGATCACCGACCAGACCAGCCGCGGAATGATCGAACTGATCAGGGCGCGCGGATTCGACGTGCATCTGCTGGTCGCCACCCAGGACATCGCGCTGCCCGTGGTCTGGGTGCTCGCGGTGAACCGGCTGAACCCCTTCCCCGCGACGTTCTCGTCCGCCGGGTCCGGCGCCGACCCGCAGTCCGCGATCCGGGGAGCCCTGCGCGAGGTGGCCCAGCTCGTCACCAACCCGGTGGACTGGACCCGCGAGCAGGTGGAACCGATGGTCGATGACCCATGGCTGGTCCAGGAGTTGGAGGACCACGTCCGGTTCTCCTCGCTGCCCGAGACGGCCGCCCGTGCCACGGCGGCCCTCGGCGGCACCCGGGTCACGCTGGACGAGGCTTTCCCCGACTGGCCTCGGCGTCTGGCGGAGGCGTCCGGCGGCGATGTCCGCGGAGCGCTGGAGTTCGTCCGGAGCCTGTTCGCGGACGCCGGTCTCGACAGGATCGTCCTCGTCGACCAGACCAGCCGCGAGCACGCCGACGCCGGTATCTCGGTCGCGCGTGCCGTCGTGCCGGGCATTCTGCCGATGTGCTTCGGCCATGCCCAGCAGCGCCTCGCGGGGCTGCCCCGGCTGGAGGCCGCCCTGCGCGGCACCGGCCAGGAGCACCGGGCGATTCCCTACGACCCCCACCCGTTCCCGTGACGGCCCCGGTCGCCGAGGCCGCTTCGGCAGCGCAGGGTCCGGTGGCGGGAGAAGCCGCGCCGGTGCGGCGCTCGCCCGTCGATCTGCCCGGCCCCGAAGGGGACAACAGCATCGCGCGCGAACCGCTCTGGTACGCGTACGGCGCCGGCGACGACCGGCCCGAGCCGCCGTGCTGGACCTGGGACGCCACCCCGCCGCCGGACACCCACGTCGCGCCCGCGCCCCCGACGGGTGCGGGCGCCCGCACCACCCTGCCGCTCGGCACCGCCGGGCTCCTGGAGCGGATGCCGTTCCCCCGGGTCCCCTCCACCCGTCCGGTCCCGTGCGGGCCGCCCGCCCTCGCGGTGCCGGACGCCGAACGGCCCGGCCGGGCCCTGGTCACCGCCTTCGGCCCACAGCGGCGTGAGCCGGAGAACCCGTACAACGACCACCGGACCTACGCCTCGCCCCGCTGCCTGTTCCCGGTGCACGCCTTCGTGGACGGGGGCGGCGGCGACCCGTGGCGGCTGCTGGAACCGGATCTGCACGCCCTGACCGGGGCGCCGGACCCCGGGGAGATCCGGCGGATCGCGCTGACCGGCCGCTATACGGCGATCCCGGCGGCCTACCAGTGGTTCCGCGGCTCGCTGGTCGCCATCGAACTGGGCATCGTGCTACGGGCGCTGGGCATCGGGCTGGAGCTCTTCGGGGTGCCCGCCAGGCTGCGGCTGCCCGACGCCGACGCGCATGCGCTGATCGGCGAACTCGGGCCGGAACGTGCCTGGGAGTGGTCGCTGCCCTTCGTGCTCGACCTCGGCGACTCGGCCCCGGCGGCCCCCGTGGCCCGTACGCCCGGCGATCCCGTAGTCACCACTCCCCGGACGGCCGGCGGCCCGGACCTCGTACCCGGTGGCATCGGCGCGGGCGACCCCGCGTTCGCCGACCTGGTGCGTGTCAACCGGAGCCAGACGTACGGCGGTTCACCCGTGCCGATGACCACCGCCGTGCCCGCGGGCCTACCGTCCTCCGGACGGACGCCGACCTGGGCCGAGCTGCTGTGGAGCCGCCACTCGGGACGGATGCCGCGCGGACTGCACGGCATGAGCGGCCGGCCCGCCCGGCTGCCCGCCGAGGCCCTGCACACCGCCATGAGCTGGCTGGCCGTCCCGCCGCCGGGCCCCGAACTCGCCGCCGCCTTCGACGCGGTGAAGGTCACCGCCGTCGTGCAGGGCATCGACGGGTACGACGACGGCGTCCACCGCATCGAGGACGGCACGGCCCGCCTGGTGCGCGCCGACACCTCGGCGCCCGGAGTGCTGGAGGAGAACTACGGATACGGGGTCTCCCCCGTCAACGGCTGCCGCATCCGGCACGCCCCGATGACCGTCTTCTTCTCGATCCGGCCCCGGGAGCTGTTCGCCCGGCTCGGCTCCGCCGGCTGGGGCGCCGCCCAGCACGCCTGCGGCTGGGCGGTCCACGGACTGTGTCTGTCCGCGGCCGCGTCGGGCCTGTTCGCACGCCCCGTCAGGGCGTTCAAGGAGATACCCACGCAACGCGTCATCGGCCTCGACGAGGACGAGGCGATCGTCCTGTCGGCGGTCGTGGGGGTCCCTCAGGACACCGGTGGCGCGCTGCTCGACCTCAGAGTCTGACGGCTCGGAGCGCGAAGGAGCGACACATGACGCAGCGGGACACGACCGGGCACACCACCCCGCCCGGCGGGACCACGGACTGGAACGCGTGGCACCTGCACCTCGCCACCACGGCACGATCGGCCCACGACCGGGTACTGACCGAGGTCGTGGGCCCGGTGGTGCGCGAACTGGCCCCGGACAGACCCTGGTTCTTCATGCGGTACTGGCAGTCCGGACCGCACGTCCGGCTGCGGATCGGCGACCTCGACCCCCGGACGTACGACCGGGTCGAGCAGGCCCTCACCGAGCGGCTGGCCGTAGCCGGCCGGCTCACCGACGGCGAGGAGCCGCTGGACGCGGACGCCTACCGGCTCGGCGCGGGCCGGCTGGCCGCGGCGGGCGAGACGGGCGACAACCGTTTCGTGCGGGAGCTGCGGGAGCCGGGCGTCCACCGGGCCGTCTACGAGCCGGAGACCGAGCGCTACGGCGGCGCGGCCCTGATGCCCGCCACCGAGCGGCTCTTCCGGCTCGCCAGTGAGCTCGTCCTCGGATTCGTCCCCCGCATCTCCACCGACGGACACCGCGCGATGCTCGCCCTGCGCGGCACGATGGCCGCGGCAGGCGCCCTCGGCGATCCGGCGGAGCGCTCGTACTACTACGCGCACGGCCTGGGCGCGTGGCGCGCCTGGGCGACCGAGGCCGGCTACCCGGACGACCTGCTCGACCGGATCACCACCATCGACCGGGACGGCTCCGCCAAGGACGCCTACCCGGCGGGCCACGGCCCCTTCGCCGGCTGGCACACGGCGCTGGTGTCCCTGAAGGAGCTGATCGAGGAGAAGTCATCGACCCACCCGGGCATGATCCTCTTCTCACACGCCCACATGCTCCACAACCGGCTCGGCCTGAGCCTGCTGGACGAACTGCGCACCTACGCCTGGCTCGCGCATGTCTTCCCCCTCCCCGAGGGTGCGCACGGCCCCGGGGAGCTGACGCGGACCGCCTGACCCCCCGCGGGACGACAGGGCCCGGCCGGATCCCCCTCCGGCCGGGCCTTCTCGTGCGCCCACGGGCCTTTCCTCGCCCACGTCCCTTGCCGCCCACGTCCCTTGCCGCCCACGTCCCTTGCCGCCCACGTCCCTTTCCTCGCCCACGTCCCTTTCCGCCTACGTCCCTTTCCGCGCGGCTTCCGCGGGCTCGCGAGCACTGGGCGCCGACGCACCGAGGGGGGCCTCCCCGGGAGGCCCCCCTTGTCGTGAGCGGTGCGGTGTCGCGCGGATTCCTCACTCCGGCCGCGGGTCCCAGCGGAAGCGGCGCACGGCGATCAGGGCGCCGATGACACCCCAGGCCGCCAGGACGGCGAGTTCCTTCCACTGGTAGCCGGCGTCGTTGGCGAACGGCGCCAGCATGGCGTCGTTGAACGGCTTCACCGGCAGCAGACCCGCGATCGTGTTCAACACGTCGGCGTGGATCGGAAAGTAGCTGCCGGAGATGAAGACCAGCGGGAACTGGATGAACTGCACGACGGCCGGGGCCGCCTCCGAGTTCCTGATGAGCGAGGCGACGCCCACCCCCAGGGCGCAGAAGCTCGCCGCACCCAGCACCAGCGTCAGCACGACGGGCCCCCAGGCGGAGGGCAGCGTCACCCCGTACAGCGAGCCGATGCCCATGACCAGGGCGACGTCGACGACGCTGACCACCACACAGTGGACCAGCAGCCCGGCGAAGTAGATCCAGGCGGGCAGCGGGGTGGCGTGCAGCCGCTTGAGGATGCCCTGCTGGCGGCGCATCGCCAGCACGATCGCCAGCTGGCCGTAACAGGCGCCGAGCACCGACACCGCGGCGATCGTGGGCGTGTAGTACTGCATGCCCGTGAGGCCGAAGAAGAAGGTCTCGCCGCTGCCGCCGCTGAAGACGGCACCGAAGATCCCGATGATGACGATCGGCAGGACGAAGGTGAAGACCATCGACTGCGGGTTGCGCCAGAACGACAGCTGCTCGAAGCGGATCTGGTGGACGAGCAGGGACAGTTGGCCATGTCCGCCGCGGACCGCGGGACGGTCGGCGCGCGTGGCCGTGGTCGGGGTCAGGGTGGTCATGAGCGGCTCCGCCTCGGTCGGCGCGGCCCTCGGCCCGAGGACGGCGAGGGTGCTTCCTTGTCTGTGAGGTCCGCGTAATCACGCGTGAGGTCCAGGTAGACGTCCTCCAGCGTCGGCTGCACCACGCTGAGGCGCTCCAGCGGAGTGCCACGGCGCAGCGCCCAGTCGGTGAGCTTGTGCAGGGCCGCGGTCGGCTCCTCGGCCTCCGCCGTCACCAGACCGTCCTCCACCGCCGTGACGGTGAGCGGGATGTCGGACGCCACGGCGCCGCGCGGCAGCGCGAAGCTGATGCGGGCCAGCGCGCTGTCCCGGCCGCCGAGGGTCTCCGGTGTGCCGGTGGCGACGATCTCACCGCCGGCGATGACGACGACCGAGTCGGCGAGCGCCTGGGCCTCGTCCATGTAGTGGGTGGTCAGCACGATCGTGGTGCCGGCGTCCCGGAGATTGCGCACCACGTCCCAGGCACCGCGGCGGGCGCCCGGGTCGAAACCGGTGGTGGGCTCGTCCAGGAACAGCAGCTGCGGGTCACCGATGACGCCCAACGCCAGGTCCAGACGCCGCTTCTGCCCTCCTGAGAGGTCCTTCACCTTCGCGCCGCGCTTCTCCTGAAGACCGACGAGGTCGATCACCTCGTCCACGCCGCGCGGCGCCGGGTAGTAGCCGGCGTTGCGCGCGATGGTCTCCCGTACCGACAGATACGGCTCGACGGCGATGTCCTGGAGCACGAGACCGATCCGGCCGCGCAGCCACTTGCCGTCCGCCTTCTTCCCCGGGTCGCGCCCGAGCACCTCGACCCGGCCGCCGTCGCGTTCACGGAAGCCCTCGAGTATCTCCAGTGTGGTGGTCTTGCCCGCGCCGTTCGGACCCAGCAGGGCGAAGATCTCGCCCTCCGAGACGGTGAAGTCCACACCGCGTACGGCCTCGTGGTCTCCGTAGCGCTTACGCAGGCCCTCCACGGCCACCGCGGTCACCGCGGTCCCTCCGGTTCCTTCACTGTCTTTCCTCCCGGCGTAGTGGGTCGCCCGTGGACAGAACTCCGGGGCGCACTCAGGACGTTAGGACCGGGCCGCGGGCTTCCAGGAGGGCGCGGAGGGGAGCCGGTGACGGACGTCATGGAACCGGCGACAGTTGTCAGGGGAGGGCGTGACCCGCGTTGCCGCCGGGGTGGCGGCCGCACATTCTCGTGGGGCGGGGCCGGTGCGACAGCCGCTCCGCCGACAGGTGCGGCGACGCGGAAGGCGGTCACAGACGTGCAGTTCGGGGAAGTGGACGAAGTGGAACGGCCGCGGATCACCGTGGTCGGCGCGGGCATCGGGGGCCTGGCACTCGCCGGCGCGCTGTCCGCGAACGGCACACCGTACGAGATCTTCGAGCAGACCCGGCAGCTGGCCGAGGTCGGGGCGGGCGTCCAGCTCTCCCCGAACGCGATCCGCCCCCTGGTCCGCCTCGGTCTCGAACCCGCGCTGCGCAAGCACGCGGTACGCATCGAGGCGATGGAGGTACGCGGCTGGACCGGCCGCCCCATCGCCCGCACCCCGCTCGGCGGGGACTGCGAGCGCATGTTCGGCGCGCCCTATCTGACCATCCACCGGGCGCATCTCCACGAGGCCCTGCTCTCCCTGGTGGACGGCGACAGCCTCCACCTGGGACGTCGGCTGCGCGCCGCACAGGAGACTTCGGAGGGAGCACGGCTCACCTTCGACGACGGCACCGTCCGCCCGGCTGATGTCGTCGTCGGCGCGGACGGAATCCACTCGACGGTCCGCGAGACGTTCCACCGCGACGCCCCGGTCTTCGCCGGCCTCGGCATCTACCGCGGTCTCGTCCCGGTGGACCGTCTGCCCGCCGAGGCCCGCGAGTCGCTGGTACGTCTGTGGCTCGGCCCGGGCGGACACTTCGTCTGCTACCCGGTCTCCTCGGGCGAGTACATCAGCTACGCGGCGACCGTGCCGATGACCGAGGCACCGGCCGAGTCCTGGTCGGCGCCGGGGAACCCGGACGACCTGACACGGGCCTTCGGGACGTGGAACGGCCTGGTCGGCGACATCGTCCGGGCCGTGGAGAGCACCCACCAGTGGGCGCTGCACGACCGGCCTCCGCTGCGCACCTGGTCCAGCAGCCACATCACGCTGCTCGGTGACGCGGCGCACCCGATGCTGCCGTTCATGGCGCAGGGCGCGAACCAGGCGATCGAGGACGCGATGGACCTGGCGGCCTGCCTCGCCGACGACTCCGGCACACCGGTCGCCTCCCGGCTCGCGCACTACGAGTCGCTGCGCATCCCGCGCACCGCGGAGATCCAGCGCGGCTCCCGCGGCAACGCCGGAGTCCTGCATCTGCCCGACGGCCCGGCCCAGCGCCGCCGCGACGCACGGATGGCGGTCCATGCGGCCCTGCACGACCGGGCGACGCTGTACGCGCACGAGACCGGTCGCAGTGTCGTGCCGACGGGGGTGTGACAGGGCGGTGGACGGCAACGAGCCCCGGGCCGGCGGCCCGGGGCTCTGTGCTGAGGTCGGACATGCTCGGGCGTGACCGGGACGTCGGGTCCGGAGTGTGAGGCCGACGGCATCGGAGTACGTGAACCGCGCGCCGGGTCCTGCGCATCAGGTCCTGCGCGTTCGGCCCCCGCACATCAACTGCTACGCGTCGGAGTCTTCGAACCGGGCGTCCAGCACCGCGTCGAGTTCCGCCGCCCACTGCTTCAACTCCGCCTTGGACGAGGCCTCGACGTCGTTCTCGAACCAGCGCTGACTGGACACGTAGACGGTGACACCGAACCGCCGGCCGAAGCGCGGGGTGCCGATCTCCACCGCCCCGATCTCGTCCCAGCCGAAGCGGGCTTCTTCCTCGTCCAGCCGGAAGGTGATGCCTTCCGCGTCGGCGACGATGGCGCCCCGGCGGTCGGAGGCCTCGAAGACGGGACCGTCGTCCTCGACCGGCCCCGCTTTCCCGGGATCCTCGGGCGCGGACCCCTCCGCGCCGGAGCCCTCGTCCTCGGACGTCACGCGCTCGGGCGCGGCGTCCTTCGGCGGCGCCTCGTCGGCCTGTTCCGCGTCGGTGGCCTGCTCGGGGACGGCCGCGTCCGTCTCGTCACCCTCCGCGGGGCGCGGGGGCACCAGCCCGGGGATGTGTGCCGGGTCGAGTCCGGCGGCGGCCGTCGGCGGGATGATCGAACCTATGCGCTGCTCCACGGCAGGCAGTATGGCGGACGAACCTGTGCGGGTCCCAGTCGAACCGCACAGCCGGCCCGGACGCTAACGCACCGTCGCAGGTCACCCGTCCGTCCGGGTCGTTCCGCGTGCGGCACGCGACTCGGGCTGCCGGCCCAGGAGTTCGGCCATTCCTCTCCGGGTGGCCGCCACCACCACACAGTCCTCGGGCCGCAGGACGTACCCGGGGTGGAGGTCCCACAGCAGCCGGCCGGCGTGCTCGCGGCGGATGTCGCGGCGGGCGGTGGCGAGGTCGGGGCGGTCGTCCGGCTCCGCCGTGTCGAGGGCGATCACCCGCCACGCTCCCGGCCGGAACGCCTCCGCGACCGTCCGCCCCTCGAACTGCGGGTGACCGGCCACCTCCAGCGCGGCGAAGAGCAGCACCTTGCGTTCGACCGGGATCGCGCCGAGGATCTGCCGGCCCATCATCGCGCCGGCGAACGCGGGAGCGGCGAGTGTGGAGACGCTGCGGCTCCGGGTCAGCGCGTCCGGATGGGCCACGCGCAGGGTGCGGTAGACGGCGGTGGCGAAGTCGTCGTCGTACAGCCGCAAGGCGACCCGCAGATCCGCCTTGACCGTCCGCGCGTACAGCGTCGCCTCCAGATTGGTGGTGTCGACGCTGGTCAGGGACAGCAGCGCGTACGCACGGTGGATCTTCGCCGCCTCCAGGACGCCCTCGTGCGTGACATCGCCCAGCACCACGGGAACGCGCAGCCGCCGCGCGAGAGGGATGCCGCGGGCTTCCGGGTCCTCCTCCACGCACACCACCGGGATACCCAGCTCCCGCAGTTGGACCAGGACGCGGGTGCCGACCTTGCCCAGCCCGAGCAGCACGACATGCCCCGACAGGCCGCGCGGAGGACGGCGCAGCGCCGCGGCCCCGCGGAACGCGCCGAGCGCCTCCAGCCCGCCGGCCACCAGCACCGGCAGCAGCGCCAGCCCGGCCAGTCCGGACAGCAGCTGGAGCACCTGACGGGCGGTGGGTTCCCCGACGGCCGGGTCACCGATGGCGAACAGGTCGAGCAGGGTCAGATACGCGGCCCGCAGCGGGTGTTCGCCGGTCGTCAGCCAGGAGGCGACGGCGAGCGCGAGCACGGCCGCCCCCATCCCGGCGAGCGCCCAGCGCAGCCGCCGCGAGAAGATCTCGCCGAGCGGCGCACCGCGTCCGGCCAGCTGCCGGGGCGGCACAGCGGGCCCGCTGTGCGACACGGCCTCCAGCACCACCGTGCCCCGCCGGGACGAGGCGGCGACGGTCGCGTCGTCGGGCAGCAGCAGCGGTCTGTCCGCGCCGATGTCCGAACCCGCCGTGCCGGAGGGGCCGTCGACGGTGGACGACAGCAGCGCGAGGGTGCACAGACCGGAATCGGGAGCCTCACCCTGCCGGTGCGGCGGCCGTTCCACGGCCCGCAGCAGCAGACCGTCGGCCTGGACGACCTTGCTCGTACCGGCCACGGCGGTGGCCGCCAGCGCCGGCGCCGCCGTGTCCGCGTCGGACAGCACGGTCGTCGAAGCGTCCAGCTCGGACGCGTCCAGCCCGGGCATCGCGACCACGGCGGCCTGGTCGAGCAGCGCCTCCAGATACTGGCCCAGCTTGCGGTTGTAGAGCCGGATCACGAGCCGCAGCCGCGGGTTGAGCCGGCGCGCGGCCAGCGCGGCCCTGATGTTGGTCTCGTCGTCGTCGTAGACGAGGGCGACGGCGGCGGCCTGTTCCGCTCCGGCGAGCCGCAGCGCCTCCTCGGTCGGCTCGGGGGCCTCCATCTCACGTACCGGCAGCAGGATTTCGCCGCTGGATCCGGTCGCGTCCGCCGTCCCCGGCCGGTTCATCACGGCGCTCACCCGCCCGAAGAGCGCGGAGGCACGGATCCGGTTCGGCGCCGCGGCCGACGGACTGCTCGCCGACGACCGGGCCGGCGGTACGACGAGGGTGACCCGCTCGCCGTACACGCTGTGCAGTTCACCGGCGAGCCGGGTGGCCAGCGCGTCGTCACCGCAGACGATCATCTGCCCGGCGGGCACGGGCTGTTGGGCCGCGGGTGCAAGGGAGGAGGACACGCCCCAACCCTCTCGCGCCGACCCCCCTCGGCGCACGGCGGCCTCCCGCCCGTGCGTCCCCGTCCAGCGCGGAGCCGGCCCGGTTGCGTGGTGCCGGGGACGCGCGGTGGCGGGCTAGCGCGCCACGAACTGCGTCAGGATGGCCTGCACCTCGTAGATGTCGACGCCCTTGGTGAAGGTCTTCTGGATCGGGGCCGGCGTCCCCGACACCCAGATCTTGAGCTCGGCGTCGAGATCGAAGGTCCCGGCGGTCTCCACCGCGAAGTGCGTGATGCTCCGGTACGGCACGGAGTGGTACTCCACCTTCTTGCCGGTGATGCCCTGCTTGTCGATGAGCAGGAGCCGGCGGTCGGTGAAGAGGATCGTGTCGCGGATCAGCAGATACGCGGCGTGCACCTGCTCGCCCTGGCCGAGCAGCCGCGCGTAGTCCTGCTGCGCCGCCGCCGGGTCGATGGTGTGCGCGTTCCCGAACAGTGCCATGGATGGCCCCCCAACTCGTCGATGCGAATCTCCCAGCCTATAGGGGCGGCCGAGATGACCGGAGGGCGTGGCGATCACACGCCTTTTCGCCGCTGCGGGGACCGGCACGGGAACTGGCGGCCCACCCCCGGGCGTCGAACAGGGCAGGGGGAACGACTGGAGGGAACAGACGCATGACGGTCACGCTGGGCGAGGAGATCATGCTGCTGTCGCTGGACGACGAGTCCGGAGCGGCGAAGGAGCGGCAGGCCGCGGGCTGGGCCGTCGCGGGCGGCATCGTGCTCGAACTCGTCCTCGCGGGCCGCATAGCGGTGGACCGCGAGCGGCTGACCGTCAAGGACACGACGCCCACCGGCACCCGGCTGCTCGACGAGCGCCTCGCACTGATCGACGCCTGGGCGTCGAAGAAGAGCAAGCCTCCCAAGATCACCGACTGGCTGACCAGGGACCACGACAAGGCCGTCACCGCCACGATCGACAGCCTGCGCGACCGGGGCCTGGTGAGCGAGGAACAGCGCAAGGTCCTCGGCCTCTTCCCGGTCCGCCGCTACCCCGAGGCCGACGGTTCGGCCGAGCGCGAGCTGCGCAGCCGCCTCGCCGCCCTCGTTCTGCACAACGCCACTCCGGACGACCGCTCGGCGGGCCTGATCGCGCTGATCCACGCGGCGAAACTGCACCGGCTCGCCTTCCCGGACCTGCCGCGCAAGGAGGTCTCACCGCGGATGGAGGAGATCGCGAACGGCCAGTGGGCGGGCGAGAGCGTGCGCACCGCCATCCGGAACATGGAGGCGGCGATGGTGGCGGTCCTGGTGACGACGACGGTGGTGGTGACGAGCTGACGGTCGGCGGTCCCGTCGGCATCGCAGCGCGATCCCGGCCGTCCGTCGGCATCGCAGCGCGATCGGTGACGTCGTGAACCGGGTGCGCGGTGCCGTCGCGCACCCGGTGCACATCAGAGGCGGGAGTCGGCGGGCTGCTCCCAGGGCCACTTCGCGTCCCGCGCTGCCTCCAGGAGCGGGATCAGCCGGAAGGCGGCGTCGCTGAGGCCGCCGAAGGTGTGGCGGTGCGGCCCGGATGGGGAGTGCCCGGTGGCGTACCCCTCCAGGTTCCAGGTGTAGACCGGAACATCGCGGGGCACCGCGGCGAGCGGGTCCTTGCAGTGGGTCGACTGCACCTGCTCGTCGGTGACGACGACCACCCGGGAGTGCCCGCGGTAGTGCCGCTTGACCGCCGCGGCGGTGTTGGTGCCGCCGAGGTCGTGGAACCGGTCCACTGCCCGCAGGACGGAGTCACCCGGTCCGACCTCGACCGTCCGGCTGCCGGTGCCGAACTCCACCAGGTCGGCGTGTTCGGCCCGGGTGGCCAGGGCGGTCCCGAAAATGGCGGCGGCATCCGCCCGGGTGAGGTCGTTCCCCTCGCTGGTGTGCCAGAACATCGAGCCCGAGCGGTCCACCAGGACGAGGGTCCGGCCGGGCAGCGCGGGCACACGGGCGAGCGAGTGGTTGAGGGCGGTCTCCAGGGACTGCGCCCAGCGCGGCGAGGGCGCGTTGCGGTGAGCGGCCAGATAGCGGAACGGGAACTGCCGTGAGCGGGCCACCTCGTCCGGGTCCGAGATCCGGCGCGCCACCTGCGCGGCGACCTCGTCACCGACGCCCGCGAGATCGAAGTTGCGCAGATTGCGGACGAGGGCCATCGACCCCATCGACGGGATCACGGCCTCCCACACCGCCGCGTCGAGCGGACCGTGGAGCCAGCCGGCCAGCGCCTCCCACGTCATCCCCGCCGCCGCCAGCCGATCGGCCCCGTCCGGACCGGTGACCAGGGCGTACCGCTCGGCCACCGGCACAGCCATCAGCGCGTGGTGCGCGCCGAGGAGCGCATCGCCCACGGGCGGCACGGCGCGGTGGGGCCGGTGCCGCCGGTCCAGTGCGTACCGGAACAGCTCCCCCTGCCATGGCGCGGCCGGCGCGGGGTGCGTCAACTCCAGTACGTCGCCGAACCGGTAGGACCGGGCATCGCTGTCGTACTTCAGCAGTGCCCGCCCGGTGTAGAGCCGGCGTACGGCGTCGGCGACCCCGCGCTTGACGGGCTGGGGCAGCCGCCGGCCGTACCGGGACGTCCAGTACGCCAGCAACTCACCTGGCTCGTCCGGGCGTTGGAGTACGGCATTGATCGCCTGCCGGCTGAACCCCGCCTCTCCGGCCTCCAGCCGCGCACGGGTGAATTCGGCCGCACCCACCAGCGAGGCCGTCCGCATCCGGGCGTCGGTCCGCAGCCAGCTGAGCAGTCCGAGGGTCCACGCCGGTTCGCTGAGGGCGAGTTCGCGGATCAGCCGCAGATAGCGGTCGTCGCGAGACTCGGCGCTCTCGTAGAAGGTGTGCCGCCCGACCATGTTGGCGACGGCGAGCAGAAAGAGTGCGTCCTTCGGCTCCCGGACGTACCCGGCGCCGCCCTGGTGGTTGGTGAGCCACGGCAGCCATCGCGTGACCACCGGCGCGGACGCACCGCGCGGCGGTGTGGCCCACCGGCCGTGGGTGGAGAGCGGGGAGGTCACTCCGCGCGCGGTCAGGCCCGGCACTTCGGCCTGGATCTCCGCTCTGGCGTCGGCCTTGGTCCGCTGGCGGCTGAACCGGGTCATGCAGAAGTCCCCCTGGGGAGCGACGGGTCGAAGAGGTGGCGGGCGGCTGTCGGTCACAGCGGTGCGCGGTCGCGGGACGGCATGCGTGGGGCCGGTGAGCGGCGGGACCGGGGAGCGCGGGATCGAGGGGCACGGGTCGAGGACGTGGGTCGAGGACTCGGCGGTGTGCGCCTTCCGAGATCGGATATGCGCACCGGTGGATGAGTTTTCAGGAAGTAACCGGGACGCAGCGCATCGGAAGGCGCGGGACGTGACGCTACCCGGCGCCGCTCGCCACGGCATCCGAATAAATGACCCGCACCCGTGGACGCGCGGCGAGCCCGTTCGGCCGGCAATTTCTCGCACCTGCATACGACATGAGGCAGACCGTTCGAGGATCGGCCGCTTCGCTTCGTTACCTGGAGCGAAGCTCTGCCCTCGGTGGCGAGCGGGGTGGCGCGGGGGGTGGTGCGCCGGAGCCCGCAAAGGCTTGCTGTCAGTGACCGCCCGGGTTGGTGCAGCAGGCACGTTTTGTCTGGAACGTCACTTCGCCAGTTAGTTGAACGACGCAATCAAGAGTTACGGAAATGTCCGCATTCAGTAACACGAAGCGGAGCACCTGCGGACCGGCGCCTCGGGGCCGCAGAGTTTGGGTCCTCGGCCCGGGGACGGCCGAGAACCCGTACAGCACAACGGGCCGAACGGACCGTTGTGCCCCTGATCCGAGGGGGCTTTCTCTTGTCTGCTTCTCGTACCGCTCGCACTCTCGTCGCCACCACCATGGCCACCGGCGCGGTGGTGACCGCCCTGGCCATGCCGGCCGTGGCGGCCGACCGCGGACACGACCACGGGCACGACCGCGGACCCTCCAAGTCGGCGATCGAGCTGGGCCGCATCCAGTACGACAGCCCCGGCCGCGAGGACAACTCCAACCGGTCCCGCAACGCGGAGTGGGTGGACATCAAGAACACCTCCCGCAAGCCGGTCAAGCTGAACGGCTGGACCCTGACCGACAAGGCGGGCCACCGCTACACGTTCCGCCACTTCACCCTCGCCGGCCGCTCCACGGTCCGCGTCCACACGGGCATCGGCCACGACACCCGGACCGACGTGTTCCAGGACCGCCGCAACTACGTCTGGGACAACAAGGACAAGGCCATCCTCAAGGACCGCCGCGGCCATGTCGTGGACAGCAAGTCCTGGAACCGTCGCTGAGACACCGCGCACAGCCGCGTAGGCGCTGCGCACCTCCGGCCTGAACCGGGCCGCACCGTATGACACCAGGGCCGGACCCCTCCTGACAGGGGCCCGGCCCTGGTCCGTGTCCGGCGCGGCCACCCGTCGCTCAGGCCCGCGGAATCTCCCGGCCGGTCGGCCGGTACTCGACCAGCAACACCCGGTCGTCCAGGGCCCGGTGCCCCACGAGCTCCAGGTCGGCGGACGTCACCCCCGCGAAGAACGGCTCACGGCCCGTTTCCCCCACGAGCAGGGGAAAGGTCATCAGCCTCAACCGGTCGACGAGTCCCGCGCCGCACAACTGCCGTGCCACGGAAAGACTCCCGATCGTGCGCAGCGGCACGCCGCTCTCCCGCTTGAGCCGGCCGACCTCGGTGACGAGGTCCTCGTGACAGACGCGGGTGTTCGGCCACGAGGCCGACTCCAGCGTCGCCGAGAACACGACCTTGTCCAGCCCGGCCATCCGCTCCCACGACGCATCCCGCGCCTCCCGCGGCAGCCCGGCAAGCGCCTCGTAGGTCCGCCGCCCCAGGACGACCAGTTGCGGCAGGTCCAACTCACCTTTGATCCACGCATCGAGCTCGGGCCCGAAGTACCCGAAATACCCGGGCGAGGTGGCGCCACCGGCCCATCCGTCGACCGAGAGAAACACATCGACAGTCAGTGTCTGCATCGCTGCCCCTTCGTGGGTGTGGCCCGGGTGCCTACGGCTCCGGGGTGCCCCGGGAGCCCTTCCGCAGGAGACGTCGGAGCGGGGCGGGGCTTCTCGACACGATCCGACCCGGCCGACCCCGGCCGACCCCGGCCGTCACCACACCTGCCGCGGAAATTGGGGGGCGCCCGGGCGGTCGTCCCTGACACATTGGGCGGCAAACTCGGGGCACCCGCACCGCTCGGGCGGTCCCACGGACGAACAGGGAGCGCATGAGCGACCAGCCCGCACGATGGACCCAGGCAACCGTCTACCCCGACATGTGGGCGGACCCGAACGACGACCCGCGCAACAGCGAGGGTGCCAGTCCGGACGGTGAGCTCGCGACGCTGGACGACTTCCTGACCAACTACCGCATGACCCTGCGGATGAAGTGCGAGGGCCTGACCCCGGAGCAACTGGCCCGCCGGTCGGTCCCGCCGTCGACGATGTCGCTGCTGGGCCTGCTCCGCCACCTCGCCGAGGTCGAACGCGACTGGCGCAACTGGATCACCGACGGCGAACCGCTGCCGAAGCTGTACGGCAAACGAGACGCGGACTTCACCGGAGCCGTCGCGGATCAGTCCGTGGTCGACGCCGCGTACGCGGACCTGGAATGCGAACAGGCGGCCACGGACGCGACCCTGGCCGAGCACCCGGACCTGGGTGCGCGCGTGGGCAGGGAGGACATCGCGGTACGCGAACTGCTGGTGCACCGCATCGAGGAGTACGCCCGCCACTGCGGCCACGCGGACCTGCTGCGGGAGTGCGTCGACGGGAGGGTGGGGCAGTGACGGGGGCGCGTCTGCCGGATGCAGGGCAGGATCGCGGTGAGGCATCCTCGCGTCGATTCTCATGAGCCGATTGAGTTCGCCGGTCAGTTCTGTTGATGGAGATGCTGGTGGGTCGCAGTTGGCCTCAGCATCTTCGCCATCACCACACGTTGCAGCGCTCAGCTCTTCTAGCATGGCGCGCATGCCTCCACGAGATCGTCAGATCAGCGCCGAAATTGCGTTGCCCTTCCTGAAGATCGGCACCAATGACGTGGGTGCGTTCTTCAAGCGCCGCGAACGCCGTTCCACGGGGCCCTTCCTCCTGTTGTCCGTCACCAGCGGACTGGCGCTCGATACTGCCCTGGAGAGGTCGGACGGCAGTCACCCTCATCTATGGGGAACACACGGCCAACCGCACCAGCTCTGGAACCTCGAGCCGTCGGGCCACGAAGAAGAGGTGCGCATTGTCTCCGCAGGCAACAACCTGATTCTCGACGGTCAGACTCCGCAGGCTGTCGAGGGCCATCAGCACCCACGTATGCGTGGGCGCAGCGATCTCGATGCGCCGTGGCAGCGCTGGCGCATCGTTCCGACTCCGGACCGTCGAGCGCATCGCATCATCAACGCCGGTACGGGTCTGGCGCTGGACTCCCCTTGGGAGGCCGCGGTGAGAACCCGCCCGGTCCTGTGGGAACCCAATGAGGGCGAGAACCAGAACTGGCTGCTGGCCATGCCGTTCGTCGCATCCGAC